>NZ_JACRAH010000061.1 GCF_016234775.1 Aquabacterium sp.
ACAAGGAAATGGTCATGCCTGGTGACAACGTGTCGATCACCGTCAAGCTGATCGCCCCGATCGCCATGGAAGAAGGTCTGCGCTTCGCTATCCGCGAAGGTGGCCGTACTGTTGGCGCCGGCGTGGTTGCCAAGATCCTCGACTGATTCGCATGACACATGCCCGTCCCGGCTTCGGCTGGTGACGGGCGTCTCATCGCTCTTTAATTAAAGGAAGTGTGTCATGGCACAACAGAAGATCCGCATCCGCCTGAAGGCGTTTGACTACAAGCTGATCGACCAGTCGTCGGCTGAAATCGTTGAAACCGCCAAGCGTACCGGCGCCATCGTCAAGGGCCCCGTGCCCCTGCCGACCCGCCTGCAACGTTTCGACATCCTGCGTTCGCCCCACGTCAACAAGACGTCGCGTGACCAGTTCGAAATCCGCACCCACCAGCGTCTGATGGACATCGTGGACCCAACCGACAAGACGGTTGACGCCCTGATGAAGCTCGACCTGCCGGCTGGCGTGGACGTCGAAATCAAGCTGCAGTAAATCTTTATTGCACCGTTGCCGCCTGATCAACCCGGGCGGCATTGAAAAGCCGCACGCAATGTCGTGCGGCTTTTTTTTGGCCATCTCTCTTACCATCACCAGCTTATAAAAGATCAGGAAGGATCGTGTCATGACGACGAGGATGAATGGGCTTCGCCTGTTTGCCGTGTTCTGGGTGAGCGCTTGCATGTTGACGGCTGCTTTGGCGGCTGAGCCAGCCCGGCCCGGCAATCTGCTGCTTGACGACGTGGTCGTTGCCAGGCGTTCGGGCGATTGGGCGCCTGTTTTGCGCGATTTGCAGGCGCAGATCGACAAGCGCGGCGACCCCATCTACGAGACCGCGCTCGCAGGGGTGCAGTTTCAGGGGCTGGGCGGTGCGGGGGAGCCGTTGCGCATCGTGTCCCTGTTGAAGTCTGCTGCTGACAAGGGCGAACCGCTGGCCATGACACATTTGGGCGTGCTCTATGCGGGAGGTTTCGGTGTCGACAAGGATCTGGCCAAAGCCGCCTCGTGGCATCGCCGCGCGGCCGAGCTTGGTGTAAGCGAAGCGCAATACAACCTGGGTCAGCTGTATCACTCGGTAGGTATCGGCGATGGCAAGGGCCCTGATCCGGCGCAGGCAGTGTCCTGGTACCGCAAGGCTGCAGACCAGGGTTTCGCCATGGCATCGTTGAATCTGGCTGCCTTGATGTTGCAGGGTGCGGGTGTTGAGAAGGACGTCGACAAGGCCCTGGCTTTGATGCGCAGGGCAGCGGACGCTGGAGAAAGCGCTGCACAGACGAATCTGGGCATCATTTACATGAGTGGGTTTGATGGGCGATCTCGTGACCTGTCCCAGGCGTATTACTTCTTGACGCTTGCCAGTCGGCAGGACACGCGAGGCACCTGCTTGCCTGCGGCTCTATGGGTGGCGGCACGCCGAGGGTCGGGGTTCCAGGGGCTGTCCAACGAATGGGTGGTGCGCAACGAGCTCTCGCGCCAATCCTGTATGGTGCCCAACCAGCAGGCCGTAAACCTGCTGGCCAAGCTGGACGATCTGGCCACGAAGTACCCCGAGCTGCAGGCACTGCGCGCCAAGGCGCAAGAGGCCAGCGCGGCGTTCATGGCCAAGCGTCAATTTCTGGACGAGCCGAACGCCTCTGCGGATGCGGTGGTGCCGGCCGCGCGCTCGGAGGTGGGCTTCATTCAAGGGCCGACCGGATGGGTGTTGTTCAAAACCAGTGCTGAGCGCGAAGGCGTCGCTTACAGCGAAGTCCGGCCTTCGAGCCAGTCTGGTGACAATTGGCAGGAAATGGCAACATTCAGGCGGTTTGACCGTCTTCGTTATGCGCAGGCTGACGAGCACATGAAGCCTTTGCTCGACATCCTGGGCAAGGCGTGCGTTAGAGGCTGGATGACACACGGGGTCTTTTCCGGCGAGGAGCACGGCTATCCGACGCTGGTCATGACGGCCTATTGTGATGAAACGACGCAGCATCGATCCGAGACGCACTTTGTCAAAGTTGTGCAAGGCCGAGAGGCGCTTTACGAATGGCATGCCACTCACCGTGGGGCGGTGGGAGATGGATACCAGCGCAGTGATGACTTCAAACAGCTCAATATGACCTTTGCTCAGTGGCTCAAGAACCAGTCGGTTTGTGATCAGAAGGCCGCAGCAGGTACGCCGAGCGCTTGCCCCAAGGACTTTCCGCCAAATCAGGCGAAGCCTTGATGCCCCCGATCAGCGCGGCCCCCGGGGCCTGACGCCGGTTAAGGCCGGGGAGTGCTTGCAGACCTGGGTGCTGTCTGTTATCATCGCAGGCTTTCCCGTAATGGGCGGATTGCGCGTTGCCTAATTTTTAAGCAGCAAACGCCGTCACAGCAGGAATTCGAAGGCGCCAGTCATGTCAGTACGAGTGACAGGTGCCGAAAGAGTCGGCCCGGCCAATCGATGTCGGGCTTGTGTAAAAGGCCTCCAATTGTGAGGCTGGAGAAAAAACCATGAGTCTTAGCAATCGCCTCGGATTGCTGGGCCGCAAGGTGGGCATGATGCGCATTTACACAGACGACGGCGATGCCGTGCCTGTGACTGTGCTCGACGTGTCCAACAACCGCGTGTCCCAGGTCAAAACCGTTGAGACTGACGGCTACACCGCTGTGCAAGTGGTGTTCGGTTCGCGCAAAGCATCGCGCGTGACCAAGCCTGAAGCTGGCCATATGGCCAAAGCTGGCGTGGAAGCTGGTGAAATCACCCGCGAATTCCGCGTCGCTCCTGAAGTCGCTGCCGACTTGAAGGCTGGCGCCACCATCGCCCCTGCCACCCTGTTCCAGGCTGGCCAACTGGTTGACGTGCAAGGCACTTCGATCGGTAAGGGCTTTACCGGCACCATCAAGCGTCACAACTTCGGTTCGCAACGTGCTTCGCACGGTAACTCGCGTTCGCACAACGTTCCTGGCTCCATCTCGATGGCGCAGGATCCTGGCCGCGTGTTCCCTGGCAAGCGCATGTCTGGTCACATGGGTGACGAGACCGTGACAACACAAAACCTCGACGTCGTGCGCGTTGACGAAGCTCGTCAACTGCTGCTGGTCAAGGGTGCCGTGCCTGGTTCGAAGGGTGGCTTTGTCACCGTGCGTCCCGCAGTCAAGGTCAAGATCAAGAAAGGGGCCAACTGATGGCACAGCTGGAACTCCTGAATGAACAGGGTCAAGCTGCCTCCAAGGTTGAGGCTTCTGACACCGTGTTCGGCCGTGAGTACAACGAGGCCCTGATCCATCAGGTCGTCGTCGCTTACCAGGCCAATGCCCGTCAAGGTACCCGCGCTCAGAAGGATCGCGAAACCGTCAAGCACACCACGAAGAAGCCCTGGCGCCAAAAAGGCACCGGTCGCGCTCGCGCTGGTATGTCTTCCTCGCCTCTGTGGCGTGGGGGCGGTCGTACTTTCCCGAACCTGCCTGAAGAAAACTTCTCGCACAAGGTCAACAAGAAGATGTATCGCGCCGGTATGGCCGCCATCTTCTCGCAACTGGCTCGCGAAGGCCGTCTGGCTGTGGTCGATTCGATCGCTGTCGAAGCCCCCAAGACCAAGCTGCTGGCTGCCAAGCTGAAGGCCATGAACCTGGATCACGTCCTGGTCATCGCTGACAACGTGGACGAGAACCTGTTCCTGGCCGCTCGCAACCTGCCCAACGTGCTGGTCGTTGAGCCCCGTTACGCCGATCCCCTGTCCCTGGTCTTCTACAAGAAGATCGTGGTCACCAAGGGTGCGATCGACAAGCTGCAGGAGATGTTCGCATGAGCACTCTGAAATTTGATGAAGCCCGCTTGCTGAAGGTGCTGGTCGCTCCGATCATTTCGGAAAAGGCCACTGCCGCTGCTGAAGAGCGTGGTCAAGTGATGTTCAAGGTGATGCGCGACGCCACCAAGCCCGAGATCAAGGCCGCTGTTGAGCTGCTGTTCAAGGTCGAAGTGAAGTCCGTGCAAGTCGTGAACCAGAAGGGCAAGACCAAGCGTTTCGGTGGCCGTGTCGGTCGCCGTGACCATGCCAAGAAGGCCTTCGTGTCTCTGGCTGCCGGTCAAGAGCTGAACTTCTCCGGGGAGGCTGCGTAATCATGGCTGTCGTTAAAGTCAAACCAACCTCGCCTGGCCGCCGTGGCGTGGTCAAGGTGGTGCACAAGCACCTGCACAAGGGCAAGCCGGAAGCGTCGCTGCTGG
>NZ_JACRAH010000062.1 GCF_016234775.1 Aquabacterium sp.
GCGACGGTGAAGCGGCAGAAGCGCTTGCGACGGAACAGCAGGGATTGCGTGTTGCGCTTGCCCTTGCGGTCTTTGGAGAACTTGCCGTTCTTGGAGCGGGGAGCAGCCATGATGACCTCTCAGTATCCGAATGGATGTGTTTAAACGATGTCGTTGAGTTCGGTGATGTGGAGCAGTACGCCACGTCCGTTTCGCGGAGCACCCAGGAAGCCGGCAATGCCCAAGGGCACGCCAACTGGCTGCAGGTTCAATTGCTGTGCAATCGGACCCATCGCCACGGCCCTGATTTCCACCTTCACCTTGCGGGGAAGCTGGGCCTCGGTCACTTCGGATTCGTGCTCAAGCACGATGTCGAGTGCGGGCAGGCCGGCGGGTGTGTATCTCAATGCCTTTCGCTCAATGATCTGGGCTGTCAACAGCACACGGTTCATGAACGTCTGGCTCGCAAAAAAACTACTTGCGGACGCGTTGTCTGTCGACGCCTTGCGGCATCAATCAGGCAGCGGCTTGCTCTTGCTGGGCCTTGCGGGCCTCTTCACGCTCAACTTGCTTCATCATCACGGAAGGAGTGGTCTCAGCCTTGTCCTTCAGCACGGTGAGGTGACGCAGCACGGCGTCGTTGAACTTGAAGCCGGTTTCGATTTCAGCCAAGGTTTCCTTGCTGATTTCGACGTTCAGGCACAGGTAGTGCGCCTTGGCCAGCTTGTTGATCTGGTATGCCAGCTGACGACGGCCCCAGTCTTCAAGACGGTGAATCTGGCCGCCAGCAGCGGTGATCACACCCCTGTAGCGCTCCAGCATGGCGGGAACTTGTTCGCTTTGATCCGGGTGGATCAGCACGACGATTTCATAGTGACGCATGGATACTCCTTGTGGATTCCAGTTGATGGAAGCCGCTACGAAGCGTCAAACCCGTAAACGGCAAGGGCTGCTCAAGAAATGAGCAACTGATGGAAAGCCTGCGATTGTAGCAAGGAAAACGCCACCCGCAGGTGGCGCTCAGTCGGGAAAAGCTGGATTTCTGATGGAAATCCAGCCAGTTTGTCCGAAAAACTTATTTCGCAGCCAGGCGCTGCCAGGTGTCGACAACCGTGTCCGGGTTCAGCGACATGGACACGATGCCTTCGTCAGCCAGCCATTCGGCGAAGTCAGGGTGGTCCGAAGGGCCCTGGCCGCAGATGCCGATGTACTTGCCGTGCGCGCGGCAGGCCGCGATGGCCCGCGAGATCATGGCCTTCACGGCCGGGTCGCGCTCGTCGAAATCCTGAGCCAGCAGTTCCAGGCCGGAGTCGCGGTCCAGTCCCAGGGTCAACTGGGTCAGGTCGTTGGAGCAGATGGACATGCCGTCGTAGAACTCCATGAACTGCTCGGCCAGGATGGCATTGGACGGCACTTCGCACATCATGATGACGCGCAGGCCATCGGTGCCGCCCTTGGAGGCGCGCACCAGGCCGTGGTCAGCCAGCATGCCGGTAACACGTTCCGCCTGCTTCAGGGTGCGCACGAAGGGCACCATGATCTCGACGTTGGTCAGCCCCATGTCGGAGCGCACGCGCTTGAGTGCCTCGCATTCCATGGCGAAGGCCTCGCCGAACTCGGCGCTGATGTAGCGCGATGCGCCGCGGAAGCCCAGCATGGGGTTTTCTTCCTCGGGCTCGTAGCGCGAACCACCGATCAGCTTCTTGTACTCGTTGGACTTGAAGTCCGACAGGCGCACGATGACGGGCTTGGGCCAGAAGGCGGCAGCAATCGTAGCGATGCCTTCAGCCAGCTTGTCCACATAGAAGGCGCGAGGCGAGGCGTGGCCGCGCGCGACCGACTCCACGGCCTTCTTCAGGTCGCTGTCGATGTTCGGATAGTCCAGGATGGCCTTGGGGTGGACGCCGATGTTGTTGTTGATGATGAACTCGAGACGAGCCAGGCCGACGCCGTTATTGGGCATCTGGCAGAAGTCGAAGGCGAGCTGCGGGTTGCCCACGTTCATCATGATCTTCAGGCCGATGTGGGGCATCTCGCCGCGGGTCACTTCGGTGACTTCGGTTTCAAGCAGGCCTTCGTAGATGTAGCCGGTGTCACCCTCGGAGCAGGCCACGGTCACCAGGGTGCCGTCGGTCAGGCGCTCGGTGGCATTGCCGCAACCCACGACGGCAGGGATGCCGAGTTCTCGGGCGATGATGGCGGCGTGGCAGGTGCGGCCACCGCGGTTCGTGACGATGGCCGAAGCACGCTTCATCACGGGTTCCCAGTTGGGGTCGGTCATGTCGGTGACCAGCACGTCGCCAGGCTTGACGGTGTCCATCTCGGAGATGTTGTGCACGATGCGCACGGGGCCGGTACCGATCTTCTGACCGATGGCGCGGCCTTCAGCCAGGATGGTGCCGGTGCTCTTGAGCTTGTAGCGCTGCTCCACCTTGCCCTGCATCTGGCTCTTGACCGTTTCAGGGCGAGCCTGAAGGATGTAGAGCTTGCCGTCGGTGCCGTCCTTGCCCCATTCGATGTCCATCGGGCGACCATAGTGCTGCTCGATGATCACGGCGTAGCGGGCCAGTTCGGTGACGTCTTCGTTGGTCAGGCTGTAGCGGTTGCGGGCCTCGACGGTGGTGTCGACCGTCTTGACCAGCTTGCCGGTGGCGGCCTTTTCTTCGGCGCTAGCGAACTCCATCTTCAGGAGCTTGGAGCCCAGATTGCGGCGGATCACGGCCTGCTTGCCTGCCTTCAGCGCTGGCTTGTGCACGTAGAACTCGTCAGGGTTGACGGCGCCTTGCACCACGGTTTCACCCAGGCCATAGCTGGAGGTGATGAAGACCACGTCCTGGAAGCCGGACTCGGTGTCGATCGTGAACATCACGCCGGCGGCGCCGAGGTCGGAGCGCACCATGCGCTGCACGCCAGCCGACAAGGCCACGACGTCATGGGCAAAGCCCTTGTGCACGCGGTAGGAAATGGCGCGGTCGTTGTACAGCGAGGCGAACACTTCCTTCATCTTGTGCAGGATGTCTTCGATGCCGACCACGTTCAGGAATGTTTCCTGTTGACCGGCAAACGAGGCGTCGGGCAGGTCTTCTGCCGTGGCGGACGAACGCACGGCAAAGGATGCCTGCAGGTTGTCGCCAGCCAGCGTCACGAAGGCACCACGGATGGCCTGTTCCAGGTCGGCAGGGAAGGGTTGCGCTTCAACCCAGCTGCGTATTTCGGCGCCGGCTTCGGCCAGTGCGCGCACGTCTTCGGTGTTCAGGGCTGCCAGGCGCTTGCTGATGCGGTCAGCCAGGCCGTCGTGCTTGAGGAACTCGCGGAAGGCGTGGGCCGTCGTGGCAAAGCCGGTGGGTACGAGTACGCCGTTCGGGCCGGTCGGCAGTTGCGAGATCATCTCGCCCAGGCTGGCATTCTTGCCGCCGACGGACTCGACGTCCTCCATGCGCAGTTGCTCGAAGGGCACGACCAGGGCGGTCGGCTCAAAGCGGTTGGTCATAAAAGCTCCAGGATGGTGAAAAAAATGCTGGTGGCATCCATGGCCCGGCGTCGGTCTGTTGGTGTTTTTGGGTGACCTTCATCGGGCGTCCGTGCGGCATCTGACAACACGTGTGGACACGAGATGGACTGATTGTAGGGTCAGGCCTATGATGATGGGTTCACCAAATTGAAATCCTGGGGCCCTCATGCGGGTGATTGGCGGGCGTTTGCGTGCATACCTCGCAGGTCTTGGGCAAAACTAGTCTGCTTATGTCTGATCGCAGTGTCTTTTTCGTGTCCGATGGCACGGGTATCACGGCCGAAACCATGGGGAACTCCATCCTCGCGCAGTTCGCCATCAAGCCTCGGCACGTTCGCCGCCCGTTCATCGACACCGTCGACAAGGCGCATCAGGTGGTGCGGGAAATCAACGCCGCCGGCTTGCGGGAGGGCAAGCGTCCGATCGTGTTCACGACCCTGGCCAATGACGACGTGCTGGACATCCTGCGCGGCTGCGAGGCACGTGTCTTTGATGTGATCAAAACCTTCGTGGAACCATTGGAAGATGAGTTCAACATGAGGTCCAACCACCGGGTGGGTCGATTCAGTGACGCCAGCGTGGACCGTGAATACAACGACCGTATCGAAGCCATCAACTTTGCGCTGGAGCACGATGATGGTCAGTCTTCCCGCAACCTGGAAACGGCCGATGTGGTGCTGGTGGGCGTGAGCCGTTGTGGCAAGACGCCAACCTCTTTGTACCTGGCCATGCAGCACGGCATCAAGGCGGCCAACGTGCCCTTGATTCCCGAAGATTTTGATCGGGGCTTTTTGCCTTCGATGCTCAAGCCCTACAAAAAGAAATGCTTTGGCTTGACGATCGAGCCCAATCGCCTCAGCCAGATCCGCAACGAGCGCCGTCCGGGCAGCAAGTACGCCAGTCTGGAGAATTGCCGACTGGAAGTGGCGCAGGCCGAGTCCATGATGCGCCGCGAGGGCATTGCCTGGCTGTCATCCACGCACAAGTCGATCGAAGAGATCGCAACGACGATCCTGCGAGATATTCGCCCAGACCGCCTGATTTATTGAGTCGAGGCTGACTGGTGGCGGCTGGCCATGCCAATGAATTCACCCAGTCGCACTGACAGCGTGTCTGCGGTGGTCAGCGCAGCGTCACTTTGCTGGCGCGCCAGCTCCTGGGTCTGAACAGCCAGCCGGACCAGTTCGGGCGTGTGCAGATTGAGTGCCGTGCCTTTGACGTTGTGGGCCACTTTGGCCAGGGCGTCCATATTGCACTCGCGTCGCGCTTGCTCCAGTTCTTGCTGGATGCCTGTTAATGTGGGGGTCAGCATGCCAATCAGCTTGTCCAGCAACTGGGGCTGGGACTGAAAGTACTGCTGCATCGCTTGCCAGTCAGTGATGTCCTGCTGCATGGAGGGCTCGGGCATGTTGCCGCCGGTGGGAGGCTCGTCGTCTGATGGGGTTGGATCACCTGGGCGCCGACGGGCAAAGCGCCTGATTTCATCGACCAGTGTATCGAGCATATAGGGCTTGGTGACGTAGCCAACCATGCCGGCGCGTCGGGCTTGTTGTTTGGCGGTGTCAAAGGCGTGGGCCGTCAGGCCAATCACCGGCAGGGACGGGGCAATGTGCCCTAATGCCTGCGCGGTTTGATAGCCGTCCATGATGGGCATCTGGATGTCGCACAGCACCAGGTCGAAGCTGGCCGGGCCTTGCACGCGGACCTGTTCCAGTGCGTGTGCGCCATCAAAGGCAAAGCTCATGACGGCACCTTCCTGCTCCATCATCTGCTGCAGCACCAGGCGGTTGACCGGGTTGTCTTCGGCCGCCAGGATGCGGATGCCTTCCAGGCGACGGGCGCTGTTTGGCGGCAGGTGCCCCAGTCGTGTCCTGACGATGTTGATGAGGCGCAGGGGAGTGAGTGGTCCCGCCACCACGGGCAGATCGTCAGGTATCGACTCGGGAAAGGCCAGAGCGGTGCTGGTTGGCGAGCTCACCAGGATCGTATGGCCCTTGTCTCGATGTTGTGCGATGACCTCAGGCGCACATTGAGGCAACAAGTCTGCGTCGATGATCAACATGGCCGCGGTTGCGTCATCGGCGCCTGGCAGGCTGTCGCACAGCTTGACGTGCGCGCCACGAGCCTCCAGAGCCAGGCACAGCGCATTGCGCTGAACACCAGGCGCGGACAGCATGGCCACCTGTCGAATGCTGGGGCTGTGACCGGATTCGGGATGCAGCAAGGGCAGCTTGATGGTGAAGGCGGTGCCCTGATCCGGCGTGCTTCGTACCTCGATGCTGCCGCGCATCATGTCGGTCAAGCGCTTGGTGATGGCCAGTCCCAGGCCGGTTCCACCTGTTTGCAGAGGGTGATGGCCGTGCACTTGGACGAAGGGCTTGAACAGTTGCGCCAGCTTGTCGGTCGACATGCCCATACCCGTGTCCTTGACCTCTATGACCAAGTCCGGCGCTACGTAATCCAGGCTGAGGGTGATCTGACCTTGTTCCGTGAACTTGATGGCGTTGGACAGCAGGTTGAGTAGGATCTGCGACAGCCTGGTCGCATCGCCTTGAAAGTATTGGGGCACGCTGGCAGATTCATTCACCACAAGGGGCAGCCCCTTGGCCTGCGCGAGGATGGCCTTCAGCGTTAGCACGTGTTCCAGAACTTGCCCGAAGTTGATGCGCTCGTAATGCAGGCTGAGTTTGCCTGACTCGATCTTGGAGAAGTCCAGCACGTCGTTAACCAAGGTCAGCAGGTGCTGTGCCGAGTCCAGAATTTGCCCAAATGTTCTGCCAACCGGTGTATTGGCGGCCTGGCGCGCGCCCAGTTGGGCCAGGCCGAACATGGCGTTCAGTGGGGTGCGGACTTCGTGGCTGATATTGGCCAGGAATTCACTCTTGGCCAGGTTGGCAGCTTCGGCTGCCAGTTCCGCTTGCTTGATCTGGCTGATGTCAAAGACAATGACCAGGAAGCCTTGAACGACGCCATTGACGATGTCGGGCAGGTAATGTGCTTCGCTGTGTCGCGCCTCGTCGGGGCGGCCTGGAACGGGAATTTGGCGTTCGAATCGCTGGCGTTCACCGCGGAGCACGGCCTGAATGTGAGGGCGGTTGAGTTCGTAAAGATTGGGCCCGAGCAGTTCTTTGATGTGCTTATTGCGCAGGTCTTCAGGCTTCAGGCCGAACCATTCGCCATATGCCTGATTGGCAAAACGGTTGTAAAGGTCCTTGCTCCAATAGCCAATCAGGCCCGGTACCCCGTCGAGAATGTTCTGGAGAAGGCGCTCGTGTTCGGACAGTGCTGCTGTGCGCTCCTTGACGCGCTCCTCCAGTGTTTCCGTGAGCTTGAGCACCGCTTGCTCCGCCTTCTTGCGTGCGGTGATGTCCATGACGATGCCCGTGTAGGTGGCCCGTCCATTGTCCTGCGGCTTGCCGGGCTGCCCCCGAGACAGGATCCAGCGCACGGCGCCGAGTGCTGGGTTGGTGCGCCACTCGATCTCGAACGGCACGCGGCACTGGCTTGCTGCGCCGATGGTCTGGCGGGCATAGGTTCGATCCTCTGGGTGGATGCTGTAGAGCCAGGCGTCGTAGCTGGCAGGCGTGTCCCGACTCAGTCCGTAGAGCGGCCAGATTTCGCTTGACCAGGTGTTCTGGCCCGTGTCGATGTGCCATTCCCATATGCCGGCCTGGGCTGCAGCCAAGGCCATCTTCAACCCTTCTTCTGTGGGAGTGAAGCGCGTGGACTCAAGCTGAGGTTCCGTCAGTGCCGGCATAGGCCTCCCATTGCATTTTGCTGAAGGCTCGCCGTTCTATGCGGCGAGTCTGAAACAGAGGGCTCTGTATTGCATTGGGACTGACGAGGGTCGGGGAGCCCGCGCCGACCTCAGGCGCACATTAGCGCCGATTTAGCGGCTTGGCAACGATCGGGCCTAGAGGCGCAGGGTGGTGTTGGCGCTGTGAAACAAACGGCCCGCCGGGTGCGATGCACTTCGGCGGGCCGCGGAGGCGGGGATTCAGCGAGGGTCAGGCCTGGTAGTCGCTCACCGGCACGCAGGAGCAGAACAGGTTGCGATCCCCGTAGACGTTGTCCACACGGCCTACGGGCGACCAGTACTTTTGCTTGAGCAAGCTGGGCACTGGGTAGGCGGCCAGTTCACGGCTGTAGGCGTGAGTCCAGTCGGCTTTGAGCAGGCTGGCGGCCGTGTGGGGCGCGTTCTTCAGCGGGTTGTCGTCTTGCGGCAGCTTGCCTTGCTCCACCAGGCGAATTTCCTCGCGGATGGCGATCATGGCGTCGCAGAACCGGTCCAGTTCGGCCTTGGATTCGCTCTCGGTGGGCTCCACCATCAGCGTGCCCGCCACCGGGAAGCTCAAGGTCGGTGCATGGAAGCCGTAGTCGATGAGGCGCTTGGCCACGTCTTCGGCGCCCACGCCACTGGCGTCCTTGAGCGGGCGGATGTCCAGGATGCACTCGTGGGCCACGCCGCCACCCTTGATGGTCTGGCTGCCACCGCTGAAGTGGATGTCGTAGTGATCAGCCAGGCGGGCCGCCACGTAGTTGGCGTTGAGGATGGCCACTTCGGTGGCGGCCTTCAGGCCATCGGCACCCATCATGCGGATGTACATCCAGCTGATGGGCAGCACGGCGGCGTTGCCCAGCGGTGCGGCGGACACGGCGCCCACTTGCACCTCGGTACCGATGCCGGCAGAGCGGTGAGCCGGCAGGAAGGGCGCCAGGTCTTCGACCACGCAGACGGGGCCGACACCTGGGCCGCCACCGCCGTGCGGGATGCAGAAGGTCTTGTGCAGGTTGAGGTGGCTCACATCGCCACCGAACTGGCCAGGTGCAGCCAGGCCGACCAGGGCATTCATGTTGGCGCCGTCCACGTAGACGCGGCCGCCATGCTGGTGAACCAGCTTGCACAGCTCGGTCACGCGGGTTTCGAACACGCCGTAGGTGGAGGGGTAGGTGATCATCACGGCGGCCAGGTTGGCACTGTGTTGTTCGCACTTGGCCTTCAGGTCGTCGAGATCGACGTTGCCTTCGCTGTCGCACTTGGTGACCACCACCTTCATGCCGACCATGTGGGCGCTGGCAGGGTTGGTGCCGTGTGCCGATTCCGGGATCAGGCAGATGTCGCGGTGGCCCTGGCCCTGGGCTTCGTGATAGGCCTTGATGATCAGCAAGCCGGCGTACTCGCCTTGCGAACCGGCATTGGGTTGCAGGCTGATGCCGGCGTAGCCTGTGGCCTGGCTCAGCCAGGCGCACAGTTGCTCGTTGAGCAGCTCATAGCCCTTGAGTTGGTCTTGTGGCGCAAACGGGTGGATGTGCGCAAACTCGGGCCAGGTGATGGGGATCATCTCGCTGGTGGCGTTGAGCTTCATGGTGCACGAGCCCAGCGGGATCATGGTGCGGTCCAGGGCCAGGTCCTTGTCGGCCAGGGCGCGCAGGTAGCGCAGCATGTCCGTTTCGCTGTGGTGGGTGTTGAACACCGGGTGCGTCAGGAAGGCGCTGGTGCGGCGCAGCGTGGCAGGCAGGCCCAGGGCCACGCCGTTCTCGAATGCGGCGAACGAGGGCAGGGCCTTGCCACCGGAGAACACCGTCCAAAGGTCGATGATGTCGTTGCGGGTGGTGGTCTCGTCCAGCGAGATGCTGATGCTGTCGTTGCTGGCGTCACGCAGGTTGATGCCGAGCTTGCGGGCGGCTTCGAGCACGGCCTCGCGGTCTTCGGCCAGCACTTGCACCGTGTCGAACCAGGTGTCGTGCACCAGCTTGCGGCCCAGCGACTTCAGGCCTTCGGCCAGGATCGAGGTGTAGGCGGCCACGCGCAGGGCAATGCGCTTGAGGCCTTCGGGGCCGTGGTAGACCGCGTACATGCTGGCCACCACCGCGGGCAGCACCTGGGCCGTGCAGATGTTGGAGGTGGCCTTCTCGCGGCGGATATGCTGCTCGCGGGTTTGCAGGGCCAGGCGGTAGGCGGGGTTGCCATGGCTGTCCACGCTCACGCCCACCAGGCGGCCGGGCATGGAACGCTTGAACTCGTCCTTGGTGGACATGTAGGCCGCGTGCGGGCCACCATTGCCCATGGGCATGCCGAAACGCTGGGTGGTGCCGCAGGCGATGTCGGCGCCCAGTTCGCCCGGAGGTGTCAGCAAGGTCAGGGCCAGCAGGTCGGCGGCCACGATGGCCAAGGCGCCCTTGGCGTGCAGGGCATCGATCAGGGGCTTGAGCTCACGGACCTGACCGTTGACGCCAGGGTATTGCAGCAAGGCCGCAAAGCAGTCGTTGCCTTGCAGGTGTTCAACCAGTTGCGCGGCATGAACCAGGTCCACGGTGATGCCCAGGGGCTTGGCGCGCGTCTGGATCACTTCCAGGGTCTGCGGCATCACGTCGTGGCAAACCACGAATCGGGTGGACTTAGCTTTGCCGCCACGTGCGGCCAGCGTCATCGCTTCAGCAGCAGCCGTGGCTTCGTCCAGCATGGAGGCGTTGGCAATCGCCATGCCGGTCAGGTCGGTGATCATGGTCTGGAAGTTCACCAGCGCTTCCATGCGACCTTGCGAGATCTCGGCCTGGTAAGGCGTGTAGGCCGTGTACCAGGCAGGATTTTCCAGAATGTTGCGCAGAATGACGCCAGGCGTCAGCGTGCCGTAGTAGCCCTGGCCGATGAAGTTGCGCATCAGCTTGTTTTGCTGGGCGATGGCCTTCAGCTCGGCCAATGCCTGCGCTTCGGTCAGGGGCGCGGGCAACTCCAGGGGGTTGCCGCGCTTGATGGTGCCGGGCACGATGCCGTCGATCAAGGCCTGGCGCGAGGCCACGCCAATGGCGCTGAGCATGAGTTGCTGCTCGTCGTCCCAGGGGCCGAGGTGGCGGGCCTGGAATTCGGTCGCGTTTTCAAGTTCAGCGAGGGTGGGCAGGTGGGTGTTCAGCATGGCGTTCGGCGGCATCGTTCAGGCGGGGCGCGGGATCAGGCGTTCTTCAGCAGGTCGTCGTAAGCGGTTTTGTCCAGCAGGGCGTCCAGCTCGGCCGGGTTGCTCAGCTTGACCTTGAAGAACCAGCCGGCGCCGGTGGGGTCGGTGTTGGCCAGGGCAGGGTCGTCGCGCAGGGCTTCGTTGACTTCGGTGATCTCACCGGTCACGGGCATGTAGACGTCAGCAGCGGCCTTCACGGACTCGACCACGCCGGCCACATCCTTGGGGTTGAAGGTGGCGCCCACGGTGGGCAGGTCCACGAACACCACGTCGCCCAGGGCGTCTTGGGCGTGGTGGGTGATGCCGACGATGGCGGTGCCGTCAGCTTCGATTTGCAGCCATTCGTGGTCGGGCGTGTACTTGATGGTCATGATGGACGTCCTATGTATGAATTGATTGGGGGGTGTGCCGAACGGCCGAGAGTATCCCTCAAGAGACCCTCAGGCCGTTGCGGCCATGTCAGCGGTTTCAGCCGCGGTAGTAGCGGTTGGGCACGAAGGGCAGGTTGGTCACGGTCATGGCGACACGCTTGTCGCGCACGATGGCGAAAACCGGGGTGCCAATCGCGGCTTGAGCGGTGGCCACGTAGGCCAGGGCAACTGGCTGGCCCAGGCTGGGGCTGGGCGAGCCGCTGGTGACGATGCCGATGTCGGCGCCGTTGGCATCCACCACCTTGGCGCCTTCACGCACGGGCATGCGTTCGGTGCTGATCAGGCCGACGCGCTTGCGGGCCGCGCCGTTGGCGAGTTGGCCGTCGATCACGCCGGCGCCAGGGTAGCCGCCGGCACGGGCACCACCAGCGCGGCGCACCTTCTGGATCGCCCAGGTGATGCTGCCTTCAACGGGCGTGGTCGTGGTGTCGATGTCATGGCCGTACAGGCACAGGCCGGCTTCCAGGCGCAGGGTGTCGCGGGCGCCCAGGCCAATGGGCTTGACTTCCGGCTGGGCCAGCAGGGCGCGGGCCAGTTGCTCGGCCTTGGCGGCAGGCACCGAGATCTCGAAGCCGTCTTCACCGGTGTAGCCCGAGCGGGTCAGGAAGCAGTCAATGCCGTCGAGCACGAAGTGGCCGCCGGTCATGAAGGTGAGCATTTGCACGTCGGCGTTCAGACGAGCCAGGGCGGTCACGGCTTGTGGGCCTTGCAGCGCCAGCAGGGCCTGGTCGGGCAGGGGCTGCACGGTGCAGCGGCTGCCGATGTGCTGCTGCATGTGGGCGATGTCCTGCGTCTTGCAGGCGGCGTTGACGACGACGAACAGGTCGTTTTCGCGGCGGGTGACCATCAGGTCATCCAGGATGCCGCCTTGTTCGTTTGTGAACAGGGCATAGCGCTGCTTGAACCTGGGCAGGTCGACGATGTCCACGGGCACCAGGGATTCCAGTGCGGCGTCGGCGCCTTCGCCCTTGAGCAGGACCTGGCCCATGTGTGACACATCAAACAGGCCGGCAGCGGCGCGGGTGTGCTTGTGCTCGGTGAGGATGCCGGTGGCGTACTGCACGGGCATGTCATAGCCGCCAAACGGGACCATCTTGGCGCCGAGTTCAACGTGCAGGGCGTGCAGGGGTGTCTTGAGCAAATCTGCGGACATGGCGAAAGCTGGCTGCTAGGCCAGTGGAGGGCATTCAATGTGAATCCGCCCCGGCACCTCAACTTGCGTTGAAACCGGTTTGGTGCTGCCCTCTCTGTCCGCTTTACCTGAGAGATTGACCCCTCGCAACGACTTCAGCCGTCGCGTTATGGGCTTGCCCCTTCGGTGGCCGGGCTCACCTTGCAGAATGCAAGGTCACCAGACTCTCTCCAGCGAGGATCATGGCGGCGCGCCTCAATGACGCCGCCGCCATGTTTGCCAGTCCTTTTGCCTGAGCGTTCGGGCGGTCAACTCTCGCTGATGGGCCCTGCGCCTTCGGCGGCCGCAGCACTTGGGCAGACGGCTCTCTCCTGACAAGTCGCGAGTGTATCAGCGTGTACGCCGCTCGCGCGTGAAAAAAGCCGCGCTGCAGGGGGCTGCGGGCACGGCTTTGAGGGGGTAAGTGGTCTTTTGATGCGCTGTTTTGCTTACTTCATCAGCAGGTTGGGCAGCCACAGTGACAGCGGCGGCCAGTAGGTCACCAGAACCAGGAAGCCCAGCATGGTCAGCAGCCAGGGCCACACAGCTACCGTCAACTCCGTGATGCCCATCTTGGTGATGCCCGAGGCCACATACAGGTTCAGCCCGACCGGTGGGTGGCACATGCCGACCTCCATGTTCACCACGATCAGGATGCCGAAGTGGATGGGGTCGATGCCCAGCTTCACGGCCACGGGGAACAGGATGGGCGCCATGATCAGCACGATCGACGAGGGCTCCATGAAGTTGCCCGCCACCAGCAGCAGGATGTTGCACACCAGCAGAAAGGCGATCGGGCCCAGGCCCATCCCCACCAGCCAGTCGGCCAGTTGCTGCGGGATGTTCTCGTTGGCCAGCACGAAGCTGAACAGCACCGCGTTGGTGATGATGTAGAGCAGCATCGCGCTCATGTTGGCCGAGTTCAACAGCACGCGGGGCACGTCCTTCAGGCCCATGTCCTTGTAGACGAACACGGCGATGATGAAGGCGTACACCGCAGCCATGGCGGCCGCTTCGGTCGGGGTGAACAGGCCGGTGTAGATCCCGCCCATCACGACCACGATCAGCAACAGACCCCAGAACGAGTCCTTGAGTGCCTTCACGCGTTGCGCAAAAGTGGCCTTGGGTTGACGCGGGTAGCCGAACTTGCGGGCACGCCACCAAGTGGTGAGGCCCAGCAAAAAGGCCAGAACGATGCCGGGAACCACACCTGCCAGGAAAAGGGCGCCGACGGAGGTGTTGGTGGACACCGAATACATCACCATCACGATGGATGGTGGGATCAGGATGCCCAATGCCCCGGAGGTGGTGATCACACCTGCGCCGAATTTTTTGGGGAAGCCCGCCTTGGCCATGGCCGGCAGCAGGATGGAGCCGATGGCCACTACCGTGGCAGGCGAGGAGCCCGACACCGCTGCAAACAGCGCGCACGCCAGCACGCCGGCCAGTGCCAGCCCGCCATGCCAATGCCCCACCATGCTGGTGGCGAAATTGATCATGCGTTTGGCCACGCCCCCGTGGGTCAGGAAGTTGCCGGCCAGGATGAAGAAGGGGATCGCCATGATCTCGAACTTCTCGATGCCGGTGAACAGTTTGAGCGCCACGGATTCCAGGGGGACTTCAGTGAAGCCAAAAATGAAGGTGAGAACCGTGAGGCCCAGCGAGATGGACACGGGCATGCCCGTGAGCATCAGTGCCAGCAGCACGGAAAAGATGATGATGCCGTTCATGTGCTGCTCCTTCAGGCCTTGGCCACTTCTTCGTCCAGACCGTCCACGTGACCGTGGTCATGGTGTGGTAGCTCGCCCGTCTTGGCGAAGTGCCAGGCCACCTGCAGGAAGCGGAAGCACATCAGCGACGAGCCCAGTGGGATGGCGGAGTAGATGATCCAGGTCTGCCATTCCAGGTCAGGCGTGGTCGGGCCTTCAATGAGATCGGCCATGTCCATGTGCAGGGCGTTGAACAGGGCGTAGTGCAGGCCGTTTTCCCACACGAAGCTGGCGCCCATGGCTGCGACAGTGCCCGTGAACAGGGCACCCGACAGCAGGCCAAACAGCACAAAGACCTTGCGTTTCGGGCTGGACAACTGGTTGATGAGCACATCCACTCCGACGTGAATGCCGGTGCGCACGCCGTAGGCGGCGCCGAACTTGGCCATCCAGACAAACAGGTAGATGGTGGCTTCCTGGGCCCAGGCGAAGTTCAGCGACAGCAGCCAGTCTTGAATAGGGCTTTGCACGCCCACCAGATAGCGGTGCAACACCGAGGTAAAGATGATCAAGGTGGCGGCGCCCATGAAGGACGCGATCAGCCACTCTTCCAGATGGTCAAGCCATTTCATGAAGGGCTCTCCTGCTCAAAAAAAAGCCCACGACCTGGCGTGGGCTGAGGTGTCGTCAACCCACCAGATCACATCTTGCTGGGATCGAAGTTGGTTTCCTTGTAGATGGCCTGAATGATGTCGTCGCCAATGCGGGAAGCCATTTGCTTGTGGACGGGCATCAAGGCCTTCTTGAGCAGGAAGCGCTCACCGATGGTGGGCTTGTAGATCACGGTCTTGCCTGAAGCTTGAACCTTGGCCAGGGCATCCTGGTTGTCCTGGAAGGCGACATCGTTGGCCACCTGGGTCGACTCCGTCATGGCCTTGCTCAGTGCCAGACGAATATCAGACGGTAAGCCCTCCCAGAACTTCTTGTTGACCACAACGGCATAGCCCAGATAGCCGTGGTTGGTGACGCTCAAGTGTTTCTGAACCTCATGCATCTTCTGGGTGTACAGGTTGGATGGCGGGTTCTCGGTGCCATCCACCACGCCGGTTTGCAAGGCCTGATAGGTCTCAGAGAACGCCAGTACCTGGGGCAGGGCGCCCAATGCACGCATTTCGGCATCCAGCACCTTGGAGGACTGAATGCGCATCTTCAGGCCCCGGAAGTCCTCCAGGTTCTTGAGCGGTTTGTTGGCGGACATGACCTTGAAGCCGTTGTCCCAGTAGGCCAGGCCATGAATGCCTCGCGAATCCAGCTTCTTGAGCAGCCCTTGGCCGATGGGGCCGTTGGTGACGCGGTGGAGCGAGGGGTAATCGTCAAAGATGAAGGGCAGGTCAAAGACCTCGAATTCCTTCACACCCAACGGCGCGAACTTGGACAGGGACGGGGCCAGCATCTGGACGGAGCCCAGTTGCAGCGCTTCCAGCTCTTCCTTATCCTTGTAGAGCTGGCTGTTGGGGTAGACCTCGACCTTGACTCGGCCCTTGGACAGCTCCGCCGCACGTTTGGCAAAGAATTCGGCGGCCTTGCCTTTGGGCGTATCCACAGCCACAACATGGCTGAACTTGATGACGATGGGAGATTGCGCGAAGGCGGCAGGCGAGAGCGCGACCGATGCTGCGATCGACGCGGCCACCGTCAGCATGTTGCGGCGCAGCAAATTCTTGGACTTCCGGTTGAACATGATGGCGTCTCCGTTTGGTTTTGGATAGGCTCATTGTTCAACCTGTCGGGGGCGCCGCAAATTGTGGAGTTCCACATTCCTGCACCACATGCCAGCACCCGATCCGATCCAGGTCCTAGACTGACACCATGACAGAACAGTCCACCCGGCCAGAAGCCCCCAGCGTGCGTGTTCCGGAGCGCCCGGCGCTGGCCGTTCCGCCCAGGCCACGCCTGCAGTTGTGGGGTTCTCGCATCGCGTTGATGCCATCGCTGTGGGCCTGGCCTCTGGTCCTGTCGATGTTGTTGGTTGCTGGCGTGATGGTCTGGTTGCACGCCAAGGAGGTCACCGATCTGGAGTCTCAGCGCGCCGACATGATTTCCGACGCCTTGTCGCTGGAAGCCCAGATCTCCAATCGTCTGGACGATGAAACCAGCAAACTGCGTGTGCTGGCAGAAGACATCCAGTCGCATGCCTTGACGTCGGATGGCTTCTCCAGGCACGCCTTGGTGCTGGACGGCCTTCGCCGTTTCTGGGTCAGTGTGACCTGGTTGGGCGACGATGGTCAGATCATGGGACATGTGCCGGACGATTCACTGCCGGCACGGGACGCCTTGCGCAATATCGGCGATGAAATGGGCATGGCAGGGCACCTGTCCGTGGCGCTGCCGGGGCATGACGATCACCCCGGCGGGATGCTGGTGGCACGGTACTCTGCAGGCGCATTGCTGCGGCAGAAGGTGCCCTGGTGGCTTGCAGCCAAGTACGACATTCGCCTGGTCGATGAGTCTGATGAGGTGATTGCGTCCACGGTCGATGGCCCGCGTCGTGCCGCACAGGCGTGGTACCGGGTTTCCATGGCGCCAACCATGCCGAATGCGTGGCTGGAGCTGACCTCGCGAGAGCGCATCACCCCGTGGTGGCGCACGATGCCGATGGCCTTGATGGGGGGCTTTGTGCTGTTGCTGGGAGCGGCCAGCTTCATGCTCAGGCGGCAGATGCAAAGTGTGTCACGCGCGGAAGAGGCCTGGCGCACGGAGGCAGCCTGGCGATCGGCCATGGAGGACTCGCTGGCGGTGGGCATCCGAGCCCGGGATCTTCAAGGACGCCTGGTCTACGTCAACAAGACCATGGCTGACATGGTGGGCTACCAGCCAGACGAGTTGATCGGCCTGATGCCGCCCATGCCCTACTGGGTGCCTCAGGAGTTGGAGCAAAGCATGAACCGCCATTTGCGTAACATGGCAGGCAAGGCACCCCGTGATGGCTATGAGTCGCACTGGCAGCACCGGGATGGTCGGCTGGTGGAGGTCATGGTGTTCGAGGCCCCCTTGGTGGATGCCAAGGGCCGGCAGATCGGCTGGATGGCGTCGGTGCTCAACATCACGGAACGCAAGCGCATGGAAGAGCGCGAGCGCAAACAGCTTGAGACCATGGCCCACCATGCGCGGCTGACCATGCTGGGTGAAGTGGCCTCGACGTTGGCACATGAACTCAACCAACCCCTGACAGCGATCGCCAGTTACAACGCCGGTCTGATCAATGCGCTCGGTGCACATGAAGACATGGACCCGCTGGTGATGAAGGCCCTCAAGACCATGGGTGAGCAGGCGACGCATGCTGGCCGCATTGTCATGCGCATACGTGAGTTCCTGACTCGGCGCGAACCTCAGCGGGAGCCCTGCCGCATCATGGATGTGATCCAGTCTGGCGTGGACTTGCTCAAGAGAGACTTGTCGCGCCACCAGGTGAGGCTCGACATCCATGGCGACGGCGCCTTGCCGCAGGTCATGGCCGATCCTGTGCTGATCGAGCAGGTGGTGGTCAACCTGGTTCGCAACGCGTCGGATGCCTTGTCGACACAAACGGGGCATCGGCGCATTTTGGTCACCGCGACACAGGCAGGTGACTTTGTGCGCGTGAGCGTCACCGACAACGGCCGGGGCCTCAACGGGCAGGGCAGCGAGCGCCTGTTTGCGCCTTTTTTCTCTACCAAGGTGGAGGGCATGGGCATGGGTTTGGCCATTTGCCGTTCGATCATCGAATTGCACTACGGTGCCCTGGACGCCTGCGATGCGCCTGAGGGGGGCGCCGTCTTTTCTTTCAGTTTGCCGGTTCACCATGATGTGCCGGAGGGGCATGGAGAAGGAGATCAGCCGTGACGATCAAATCGACCCCATCGCACAAAGGCGTGGTCTATCTGGTGGATGACGAGGCCGTGGTGCGTGACGCACTGGTGTTCCTCCTGGGCTCCAGAGGGCTGGTGGTGCACGCGTTTGACTGCGGGCAGGCCTTGTTGGACTTCCTGGCACGCTGCGGGATGCCCGTACAAGGCGTGTTTGTGCTGGATGTGCGCATGGAGCCCATGTCAGGCCTGATGCTGCATGAGTCCTTGCTGTCCATGGGGGTGCACAACCCCGTCTTGTTCCTCAGCGGCCATGGCGACATTCCCATGGTGGTAGAGGCGCTGAAGAAAGGCGCATTCGACTTTCTGGAGAAGCCCTATAGCGACAACACCTTGGTGGACCGCATCGAGCAGGCCCTGGCTGTGGAGTCTGCATCCAGAGCACAGAACGCGCAATCTCAGGAGCGTCAGGCTCGGCTTGCCAGCCTCAGCGAGCGCGAGGTGGAGGTCATGAACCGAGTGGCCGCCGGCAAGCTCAACAAGGTGATTGCCGACGAATTGCACATTGCAGTTCGCACGGTAGAGGTGCACCGGGCACGTGTTTTTGCCAAGATCGGCGTTCGATCGGCGGCCGAATTGGCCGGCTGGCTGGCTTCCGGGTGAATCGGCGACGGGCATGGGGCGGCTCGCGACAGCGTTATGCGTGTGAGCAGGTGAAACCCTTTGCAGCTGGGCGTGGCGCGTTTGGTAGATTGGCGCCAATGATTTCAAGGATGGACTTTCCGATGCCCCGTATTCTTTCTCGCACCCGTTTCGGCACGCTGCTGGCTGTCAGTCTGGCTGGTCTGGTGAGCACGTCCGCCTGGTCCGCTCAGACCGCCTGCGTGTTCGACATCGTGGGCACCACGGGGCCAGCATATGCCGCGGCCAAGGACTTCGTGCTGGCCATGCAGAAGCTCAACATGGGCATCGACATCGAACTCAAGGCCTACACCGACGAACGCGTGGCGGCCGAGGACTTCCGCAGTGGCCAGTGCGATGCGATGGCGGTCACGTCCTTTCGCAGCAAACCCTACAACCTGGTTGCCGCGACGGTAGATGCCATGGGGGCCACGACCTTCGCCCGCAATGGCAAGATCGACATGGACGCCAGCTACGAGATTCTGCGCAAGGCCATCGAGATCTTTGCATCGCCAGCAGCATCCAAGATGATGGTGCAGGACAAGTACGAGGTGGCGGGCATCATCCCCATGGGCGCGGCCTATCCCATCGTCAATGACCGCAAGATCAACAGCGTCGAAGCGGCGGCCGGCAAGCGCATCGCGGCGCTGGATGTGGACCGTGTGCAGACCATGGCCATCACGCGCATCGGGGCGCAGCCTGTACCGGCCGACATCACCAACTTCGCCAGCAAGTTCAACAATGGTCTGGTGGACGTGATCTTCGCGCCAGCCCTGGCTTACAAGCCGCTGGAGCTGTACAAGGGCATCGGCACCAAGGGTGCCATTTCGCGCATGCCGATCACCTTCCTGACCTACCAGATCATCATCAACAAGAGCAAGTTCCCGGCAGGCACAGGCTTGAAGTCGCGCCAATACTGGTTGACGCAGTTCGAGCCCACCATGAACATGATCCGCCGCGCCGAGGCAGAGTTGCCCGCCAAGGTCTGGATGGAGATCCCTCCGGCTGATCTGGCGCGCTACATCCACATGCTGCGCGATGGCCGCGTCGAGATCGCGGAAGCGGGCCTGTATGACAAGAAGGCCCTCAAGGTGCTCAAGCGTATTCGTTGCGACATGAATCCTGCCGATTCGGAATGCACCAGCCCGCTGGAAACCGAGTGGCCGGACAAGCCCAAGGCTGCGCTGTCCAACTGATGTGATGACGGGGCAGGGCGGGCCAGGGCCCGTGCCTGCATGATTTACTTGGGCTGAAGGGCGAATTTGCCCGCATTGCGCTCCAGCACCCGCTCGATGACGTCAACGAGCACCTGCGTCTGCTGTTCCACCTCGATGTTGAGACGATCACCCGTCCTGTACTGGAACAAACCGGTGACACGGATGGTTTCCGGGATCAGGTTGACCCGGCAGTAACCACGCTCCGCATCGGCTTCGGCCAGTGTCAGGCTGCAGCCGTTGATGGACAGAAAGCCCCGAGGGAACAGGTAACGCCGCCAAGGATCGCGTACGTGCAGCTCAACGTGGGCGCGGGGGCCTTCCAGCACGATGGAGCTGATGCGGGCGGTGTCGGATACATGCCCGTACATCGCGTGTCCGCCGTTTTCATCGCCTTGACGGGCGGAGCGCTCGACGTTGACCACATCGCCCACGCGGCGGTCGCCGAGGTTGGTGCGCTCTAGCGTGGCGTTGATGGCGTCAAACGAGATCAGCTCGCCGTCGATGGTGACCACGCTGAGGCACACCCCGTCGACAGACACGCTGGCGCCAATCTGCAAGTCGTGCAGCAAGGCCTGCGCAATGCGCAGGGTGAGGTGCAAGCCGCTGATGGTCGGGGTGAGGGTGACGACGCGTCCGAGGCCCTGGACGATACCGGTATACATGATCGGGCAATCCTGTTGTTCAAGCCAATACGCCATTATCGTTGCAGCGCAGCATGGTGAGCTTGAGTGTGGGTGTATGCCCGCGCTGTGAAATAGGTCCGGTCTGGGCCATTACAAGGGGCGAGATGCCTGGTTTTTCCCCCGTGAAAGCGATAGACCACAAGGTGATATGGCGTCCTACACTGGGCCATATTCAGGTTTCCTGCTGCGCGGCGAGCCTGTCGATCGTGATCAGGCATGATGCGGTGCAGCAGACCCGAGGAGGACGTGATGAACGCTCCGCTGCCTGCAGAAGTGCTCAAGGCCCTGGCGACGCTCTCGCTGGACGACAAGTACGCGCTTGATCGAGGCCAGGCCTTCATGAGCGGGATCCAGGCGCTGGTTCGCCTGCCCATCCTGCAACACACCCGTGACGCCATGCAAGGCCTCAACACGGCGGGTTTCATCAGTGGTTATCGCGGCTCGCCCCTTGGTGGCTATGACCAGGCCTTGTGGCAGGCCAAATCGCACCTGCAAAAGCATCACATCGTTTTTCAACCCGGCGTGAATGAAGAACTGGGCGCCACGGCTGTGTGGGGTACTCAGCAACTGCCGCTGACGCCGGGCCCGCATCGCTTTGATGGCGTGTTCGGCATGTGGTACGGCAAGGGCCCAGGCGTGGACCGTTGCTCCGACGTTTTCAAGCACGCCAACATGGCGGGCACGTCTCAACATGGTGGCGTGGTGGCCGTGGCGGGTGACGATCACGTGGCCAAGAGTTCGTCCGTGGCGCACCAGAGCGACCACATCTTCAAAGCCTGCGGCTTGCCGGTCTTCTTCCCCAGCACGGTCCAGGAGATCCTGGATCTGGGCTTGCATGCGTTCGCCATGAGCCGCTTCTCGGGCTTGTGGGCCAGCCTCAAGGCGATTCAGGAGGTGGTGGAGTCATCGAGCACGGTCAACGTGGATCCGGATCGGGTGCGCATCATCCTGCCCGAGGATTTCGTGATGCCCGACGGTGGCGTGCACATCCGCTGGCCTGATACGCCACTGGCGCAAGAAGCCCGCTTGATGGACTACAAGTGGTATGCCGCACTGGCCTACATCCGTGCCAACAAGCTCAACCGCACGGTGCTGGACAGCGAGCATGCGCGCCTGGGCCTGATCGCCAGCGGCAAGGCCTACAACGACCTGCGCCAGGCCCTGCATGACCTGGGGCTGGATGACGATATTTGCCGGCGCATCGGTTTGCGCATTCACAAAGTGTCGGTCGTGTGGCCACTGGAGGCCAGCAGCACGCGCGAATTCGCCACCGGCCTGCAGGAGATCCTGGTCATCGAAGAAAAGCGCCAGATGATCGAATACCAGCTCAAGGAAGAGCTGTACAACTGGCGTGAAGACGTACGGCCCAATGTGCTGGGCAAGTTCAGCGAACCTGACGGCGATTTCACCGGTGGTGAATGGTCCATGCCCAACCCGGCCTCACGCTGGTTGCTGCGCGCCAAGGCTGATCTGAATCCCTCGCTCATTGCCAAGGCTGTGGCCCAACGCATTGACAAGCTGGGCCTGCTGCGAGACATGGATCCCAGCGTGCGCGAACGCGTGGCCGAACGCCTGCGCGTGATCGAAGCCAAGGAGCGTGCGCTGGAAAGCCAGGGTGCCAGTGTGGAGCGTGCGCCCTGGTTCTGCAGTGGTTGCCCGCATAACACCTCGACCCGCGTGCCCGAAGGCTCTCGTGCCATGGCGGGCATCGGCTGCCACTACATGGCCATGTGGATGGACCGCAGCACAGGCACCTTCACGCAGATGGGCGGTGAAGGTGTGAGCTGGGTGGGGCAGGCACCGTTCACGGATGAAAAGCACGTGTTCGTCAACCTGGGAGATGGCACCTATTTCCATTCCGGTTTGCTGGCCGTGAGGCAGGCGATCGCGGCCAAGGTCAACATCACCTACAAGATCCTGTTCAACGACGCCGTGGCCATGACCGGTGGCCAGCCTGTGGACGGTACCTTGTCGGTGTCGGCCATGACGCGGGAGCTACATGCAGAAGGCGCTCGGCGCATCGTAGTGGTCAGCGATGACCCTGACAAGTACCTGAGCATCGAAGATCTGGCGCCCGGCACGGAGGTGTTCCACCGCGATCAGCTGGATCAGGTGCAGAAGATGCTGCGTGAGGTGGAAGGCTGCACAGCCATCATCTATGAGCAAACATGCGCCACCGAAAAGCGCCGCCGCCGCAAGCGCGGCACCATGCCCACGCTGGCCAAGCGCGTGGTCATCAACGAGCTGGTGTGCGAAGGCTGCGGCGATTGCGCCGTGCAATCCAACTGCCTGAGCGTGGAGCCGGTGGACACCGAGTTTGGTCGCAAGCGCCGCATCAACCAGAGTTCCTGCAACCAGGACTTCTCATGCGTGAAGGGGTTCTGCCCGAGCCTGGTCACCATTGAAGGTGGTCAGCTGAGAGCGCCCAAGGCCAAGGAGAGTGCACCAGACCTCAGCAAGCTGCCGCCCATCCCCGAGCCTGATGTGCCTGCGGCCGCGACGGCTTATGGGATCGTGGTGGGCGGTATTGGCGGCACAGGTGTGATCACCATTGGCCAGTTGCTGGGTATGGCCGCGCACCTGGAAGGCAAGGGCGCTGTCACGCAGGAGTCTGCGGGGCTGGCGCAAAAGGGCGGTGCCACCTGGAGCCACATCCAGATTGCCGACACACAAGAGGCTATCTTCACGACGAAGGTGGGCATGGCCGAGGCAGATCTGGTGATCGGGTGTGATCCGATTGTGGCGGCGCACGCCACCACAGTGGCCGTGATGAGCCAAGGGCGGACCAGGGTGGTGCTCAACACACATCACACACCCACTGCCGCCTTGATGCACGATGCCAACTGGCAGTTCCCGGCCGGCCATTGCGACAAGGTGCTGGGCGATGAGGTGGGCACACAGGCCATCAAGCGGCTGGATGCCGTGGTGCTGGCCAATCGCTTGCTGGGGGATGCGATCTATGCCAACCCCTTGATGCTGGGATATGCATGGCAGATGGGCTGGGTGCCGCTCAACCTGGCCTCATTGACCAGGGCGATCGAACTCAATGCGGTGCAGGTGGAGCGCAATCTGGCTGCGTTTGAGTGGGGCCGCCGCGCCGCGCACGACCCCGTGTTTGTGGCGCGCATGAGCATGCCGGCTCAGCCTGTGCAGTGGTCGGCTCGGCCGCTTCGTTATGGCAAGGATGATCTGGACACGCTGGTGCAGCGTCGCATGAACTACCTGGCCGAATACCAGGACGAGGCCTATGCCGAGCGCTATCGTGCCTTGGTGGGCCGCGTGCGTCAGGCTGAGTCCACCTTGAACAGCACGCGACTGACCGAAACGGTCGCGCGGCAGTTGTTCAGGTTGATGGCCTACAAGGACGAGTACGAGGTGGCCAGGCTGCTGACTTCAAAGGCCTTCAAGGCGCAGTTGGATGAGCAGTTTGAAGGCGACTGGCGCATGGTGTTGCATCTGGCGCCTCCCTGGATGGGCGGTGGCAAGACCCCGTCGGATCGACCGCCCAAGCACGATTTCGGGCCCTTCTGGCAATGGGCCATGCAAGGGCTGGCCAAGTTCCGTGGCTTGCGAGGCACGTGGTTTGACCCCATGGGCTACACCCGGGACCGGCGCGAAGACCGGGCCGTGCTGGCCGAGTACACCGCTTTGCTGGAGCAGATCATGCGCAAGCTCCACGCAGGTTCGCTGGAGCACGCGTGTCGCATGGCAGAGTTGGCTGACAAGATCAAGGGCTACGGCCCTGTGCGCCACGCCCAGGTTCAGGCTGTGCGCACTCAGTGGTCGGCGATGAGTGAGGCCTGGCCTGGGGACGACAAACGCCAAGCCAGGTAGTTGACCGGTGACTTACTTGCCGCAGGTCAGGCCGTACATGCGCTTCATCTCGTCGCGGTCGGCCTGTGGCCCCTTGGTCAGTTTGGCGCATGTCGAGTAATTGCCATGCATCTTGCCGCCGGCGGTGTCGTAGTACATCCAGTCGACCACATCTTTACGGGTGAAGGACCATTGCTGGCCTTGCTTGAAGTTGCTCACGACTTCGGGCGTGTCAACGATCGTGCCTGTGAAGCCGTTCTTGCCATTTTTGCCTTTTTGCGTGAATGGCGTGACCCAGACGTGCTCGACCTTTGAGCCTTCTCGGATGGCGATCTTCAAGGATACCGCCTGGTTATTGGCCTCGTCCTTGGCTGCAATGGGCAGGAACTTGTCCAGCGTGGCTCGAGCCTTCTTGATGGACGCCAGGATGGCCGGGTCGTTGACGCTGATTTCGACCGGTTTGGGGTCAGCGGCAGGAGCGGAAGCCTTGGCTGCGGCCGCGGGGCTGGATGCCGCAACCGAGGCGGCAGGGGCGGGCGCCGAGGCCGCTTGTTGCGCTTGTGCGGCCGAGATCAACGCCAGCAGGAGCGCGGGAATGAGGCTACGTGTGATGCGATGGTTCACAAACATGGTTTGAGTTGTGGGTGCTGAAGCACCGATTTGTCACCCGGAATCGCTGGTGAGTCTACTGGGGGAATCACGATCCTGCGCCGAATGCGCTAAGGTGCTGGCATGATTTCGTTGACCTCCCCCCGGAAGTCGCTCCATTTTCAGGGGCTTGTTTTCGCTGTATCGGGCGCCGTGGCGTTTTCCGGCAAGGCGATCGTGGCCAAGCTGATGTACCGGATGGGCGCCGATCCTTTTGCAGTGGTCGGCCTGCGCATGTTGATGGCCTTTCCCATGTTTCTGGCCATGGCCTGGTGGGCCGGCCGCCAGCAACACGCCGAGCGCGGCGGCGATGCAGAACTGACGCGCAGGCAGTGGTGGCAGATCCTCGGTTTGGGTTTTACTGGCTACTACCTGGCCAGCACGCTGGATTTCATGGGTTTGAAATACATCAGCGCCAGCCTGGAGCGGGCGATTCTTTACTTGAACCCGACCATCGTGTTGCTGTTGTCAGCCGTATTTCTGCGCCAGCCGGTGCGGTGGCCGCAACTGGCTGCCATGTTGCTGTCCTATAGCGGCGTGGTGTTGGTCTGGCTGCATGACTGGGATGCAGCCGCCTTGGTGGCTCACCATGGCGGTGGCATGGATGCACGGCACGCCATCACGGTGGGTAGCTTGCTGGTGTTTTTCAGTGCCGTGTCGTATGCCGTGTACCTGATGGGCAGTGGCCAGCTGGTTCAGCGAATGGGCTCCATGCGCCTGGTCGGGCTGGCGTCGTGTGCGGCTTGCTTCATGGCTTTGTTGCAATGGTGGCTGGTTTTTCGGGCCACCGATGGCCAGCAGGGCGCGACGGCTCATCTGCCCTGGCAGGCCTGGGGCCTGTCTCTGGTGAATGCGACCCTGTGTACCGTGCTGCCGGTATGGCTGGTGATGCGTGGTGTGCAATTGGTAGGCGCCTCCATGGCATCCCAGGCTGGCATGGTCGGCCCTTTGTCCACCATCTGGATGGCGGCCTGGTGGCTGGGAGAGCCCGTCACGTGGCGCCTGATGGTGGGGACCGGCGTCGTGTTGGCCGGCATCGTGATGCTGGCTCGGACGAGTCAGGCCGGCAAGCCTGCCCCCATTCCGGCGGCAGGTGCTGCGATGCGGGCCAAGGCCTGAACCAACGCATTGGCCTGGGCCTGTATGGCCGATGGCATGGCCTGCTGGCCAGACAGGATCGCGGCGATGTAGTTGGCGGTATCTGCGGCACTGTGGCTGGCAGGCAGTTCAGGCAAGGACGTGAGCACGCCCTCTTCAGGTGCCAGGCAAAGCTCATCCACACGAGTGCCGCTCAGGAATACGTCGCACTTGGGTTGTCGGCGTGCGTCGGCCACGGGCTCACCTTCGGTGCCGCGCATGAGCATGGCGTTGGCCTGAACGTGCTGGAGAAACGCCGCCATCGCGATCGCGTACTCCGGATGGGTGTGGTTGACCACGCGAATGCTTTTCACGCCTGATGGCGGGCGCGCCGCAAACGGGTCCAGCAGCTTGGCCACGGAATGCGCCGGTGTGCGCAAGCCAATGGTCCAGCGAACCGCCAGAAGTTTGTCCATGGGCGGGCAGAGGTCGGCCATGTTCATGAAAGCCGCTTGCCCTGATCGCCAGGCGGCGGCGAGTGCGTCGGCGTTGTTCACCAAGGGCATGCCTGCGGCTTCAAAGACCTGAGCCGTGGTGACGCGTCCAGGGTCACGGGCGGGCCCATGCACCAGCACGCCCAGCCCTTGCCGGGCCAGTTCGGTGGCCAGCAGTGCGGTGAGGTTGGGCAACTTGCGCGCCCCGTTGTAGGACGGCAGCACGACGATGCCCTTTGGTGCTGCCGCCGCAGCAGCAGACAGATCCAAACAGCGTGCATGGCTGGCCTGGACAAACCCGTCGAGTTCCTCGGTGGACTCCCCCTTGATGCGCATCGCCAGGCAGAAGGCGCCAATCTCCAGATCGGTTACCTTGTGGTCCAGCACCTGTTCGAACAGATCCCGAGACTCTCCAACGCCCAGCGAACGTGCGCCTTCTTTGCCTCGACCAATGACCTTGATGTATGCCGCGATGCTCATGTTGCCGTGTCCACGCCGTGATGCTTGATTATCGGTGGTGGCGTGGACGCGAACATGATCTCGTCAAGTAGCCGAGGCGGTGGCTGGGTGCAGCTTGACGAGTTGGCGCAAGGCCGGGATGCACGATCCGCAGTTGGTGCCGCACTTGAGCGCCCCCTGCAATTGCTGGAGTCGTGCATCCGTGCTGCCCTGGCAGGATGCCAATGTCTCGATGATGGCGGGCTCTGTCACGTTGAAGCAGGTGCAGACCTGCCTGCCCTTTGATGCGATCGCCACAGGTGGCGTGGCGCCGGGCGCCAGCAGGGCGCGACCGTAGGCGTCCGCGACAAGCTCGTCTTGCAAGAGGGGGCGAATCCAGGCCTCCGCGCTGATGTCTCCGGCCATCAAGAAGGCGGCCAGCTTCAGTCCTTCTTCGCTGCGTTCCATGCGCATGGCGCGATGCTGGCCTCGATGCTTGTCCTGGTAGCGCAGGACGTCAACACCGTCGATGCCCATCAAGGCTTCGATGCGGGCGATGACGTCCATGCTGGCTGCTTCGATGCCTGCGGCACGGAACAGCACGCCAACCTTGCCTTTTTCATGTGGTTCGCGACCGAAGGGCACGCAACTGGTGAAGGCAAATGCCGACATCAAAGGTTTGAGTGCCTCACGTACAGCCAACGCCTCGGATTCCGGCAGCCACGCCACGGCCAGCAGACGCCAGGGCAGCGTGGGAGGCGTGATCGTGATGGCGGCGTGTTTCAGCTCCGGCTGCTTGGATTGGGGACAGAAGACCGGTACGGTCAAGGCATTGACCCCGCTCATGGCTTGACCTTGATTGTCCAGACCGCTGAGGTATTCCTCTCCCCAGTGCATGGCGATGAACGCCTGCATGGGGGCGATGGTGCCGCTCGGCTGCACAGGTATCACGATCTGCCCGCGGCGGGACGCCACCTCTACCAGATCGCCTGGCTGCAGGCCCATGCGGGTCAAGTCATCCGGGTGGATGTCGATCGCAGGCTCGCTGACATGCCCGAACAAGCGGCCCAACGTGCCAGTACGGCTCATGCCATGCCATTGATCGCGAAGGCGGCCGGTGTTCAAGCTGTACGGGTAGCGTTGGTCGGGTGGCTCGCTCACTGGTTCGTAGTTGATCGCCGCAAATCGGGCCTTGCCGTCTGCCGTTGGAAAGACACCATTGGCATACAGGCGGGCCTGTCCTGCTCCGGCGCCTTCTGGCAGGGGCCATTGTTGTGGCCCTGAGGCCTCCAGCATGCCGTAGCTCAGGCCTGTGATGTCCAGATCGCGGCCCCGCGTCGATTCCCGGTGCTCGTTCCATACCGACTCTGGCGTGTCATACGGAAAGAGCGTATTGATACCCGCGCGGTAATGCGCCGTGCGTTGGGTCAGTCGTTTTTCCAGTCGACGGCCAAAGTCCGTGAGGATGGCCCAATCGTGGCGAGATTCGCCGGAGGGCTGTACAGCAGCCTGCACGCGGCTGATCCGGCGCTCGCTGTTGGTGACGGTGCCATCTTTCTCACCCCAGGTGGTGGCCGGCAGCAGGATGTCCGCGAAGGCGCAGGTAGCTGTAGTACCAAAGGCCTCCTGAACCACCACGAATTCGGCCTTTTCAAGCGCTTTGCGCACCGTGGCCTGATCAGGCAGCGATTGTGCGGGGTTGGTACAGGCAATCCACAGGGCCTTGATCTCGCCCCTGGCTGCGGCCTCGAACATCTCGACGGCCGTTTGACCGGGTTGGGCCGGCACCTCATCAACGCCCCACAATGCGGCCACTTCCGAGCGGTGCTGCGGGTTGCTCAGATCTCGATGCCCGCTTAGCAGGTTGGCCATGCCCCCCACTTCTCGCCCTCCCATGGCATTGGGTTGGCCTGTGAGAGAGAAGGGCCCGGCGCCGGGTATGCCGATCTGGCCGGTCGCCAGATGAAGGTTGATCAGTGCCGCGTTCTTGTCGGTGCCGCGGCTACTCTGGTTGAGTCCTTGGCAATACAGCGACAGCGTAGGCGTTTGTGCGCCGAACCAGCGAGCAGCCAGAATCAGGTCTGCCACTGGGATCCCGCAAGTGCTAGCGACAGAATCTGGCGTGTAGTCTCGGACAATGTCCTGCAGGGCTTCGAAACCTTGTGTGTGCTGGTTGACGTAGGCCGCATCGATCATGCCGTCCGCGATCAGCACATGCAGCATGCCGTGGAACAAGGCGACATCCGTGCCCGGCAAAATCTGCAGGAACAGGTCGGCCATGTCGGCCGTTTCCGTGCGACGAGGATCCACCACGATCAGCTTCATGGCGGGGTTGGCGCGGCGTGCGTCTTCAATGCGACGGAACAGGATCGGGTGAGCGTAAGCCGTGTTGGCGCCCACGATGAACATGGTCTGCGCGTGGTTGAAGTCCTCGTAGCAAGCCGGCGGTGCATCGCTGCCCAGCGTGGCTTTGTAGCCGGCCACCGCGCTGCTCATGCACAGGCGCGAGTTGGTGTCGACGTTGTTGGTGCCGATCAGGCCTTTGGCCAATTTGTTGAGGACGTAGTAATCCTCTGTCAGCAACTGGCCCGAACCATAGAAGCCAACGGCATCAGGCCCATGCTGACGGATGATGGCGGCAAATTTGTCGGCCGCTTCTTCCATGGCGGTATCCCATGCGATGGGGGCGGGCGCCTCGCCGCGTTGATCCCGGCGCATGGGAACGAGCAAACGGGTTTGCTGCGTAACGGTGTCGGCTGCAGTCAGATGTAGCGTGCTGCCCTTGGTGCACAGCCGGCCGAAGTTGGCTGGGTGCTGGGGATCACCTTGTACGTTGATGATTCGGCCTTGCCTCGACTCGATCAGCACGCCACAACCTGTGCCGCAATAGGGGCAGGTTGCGCGTGTGGTCTTGGTAGATGGACTCTGAAGTGGGGTGCCGTTCGCGGCGCTGGGGTTGGCGCTCACGGCTTACTCCGCAGTCTCGATGTTGCAGACGGGCTTGCGATGGCTCATGGCTATTCTCGATTTGTTTGGTTTCTCAGCGGGTTGCAGTGCCCTGATGGCCTCTGCCTTCCATCCAACATTCATTCGTACAAAGAGCGATGCGGCTCGGGCCGCGGGTCAGGGCAGGGTGCGCGACCACCCGGCCTGACCTCTGTCTCAGGTCACGCCAGCTTGCTATACAGGCCGGTGACCTTGTCCATGACCTGCAAGATGTTCTCGCTGCTGGAGAAGACCTCACGGGCGTGCTGGCTGCTGCCACTTCTTTCCCCGACCCTGGACAAGGCGTTGTCAAAAAATACCCACTGCTGATGGGCCAGTTCAAGTTCTTGCTTGATGGCCGGCGTAGCCTGTGGTGCGACCATCAACGTGTTCAGTGCCTGTGCAAACTCCTGGCGCGCCGTGTTGAGTTCCTTGATCTGCTCCGGCACGGCTGCACCCCAACTCTGGCTGAGATAAAACTTGGCCGTGCGCTGCGACAACATGCGTTGACGCCCTGCCACGTTCACGAGCTTGCCCACTGCTTTGCCCGAGTACTGCTCCAGCTGAACAGTGCCCTGATGCGCCAGTTTCAGCACCTTGCTGTCCAGGCTCATCAACAGGGGGGCCGCACTGCGATCGGGTGGCGCGCCAACCAGGGCAGCCTTGTAATCGCTCCAGACCGGCTCCAGTGCCTTGTACGTGGACTCAATGTCAGGTGTTGGCGAGTAGGCCTTCAGTTCAACAAACTGCCGATCGAACCAGGCCATGGAGTCAAACAGAATCTTCTCCGCCCGCTTGACGTCCACACCCTGGCCCATGGCCAGCCAGGCCTTGGCCATGCGCTGTGACAGCATCCGCTGCCGCCCCGCCTTGTTGATGGCCTCATTCAGGCTGACGATCTGGGCCGAGGCTGGCGCCACCATGGCCAACCCTGCACCCAGGCCCAGGCCCTGCTTCAATAAATCTCGACGACGAATATTTGACTGCATACTGCTCCGCCCCACGGAAATAGACACTCAGACGGCGATGGCTTCAGATAGACGGGCATCGACTCTGGCCTTCATGCCCCACGCCAACGATGTTTGACTCGCCGAACATCAGCCGGTCGCGCTTGTCGTTGATGCAGGTGCCTTCGCGGATCAGCTTGAAGTAATAGCTGCCATCAGCCGTGTCGCCATACATGCAGGCGCCGACCAGCTTGTTGCCTTTGAGCACCAGCTTCTTGTAGACCCCACCAAATGGGTCGGACAACACGATTTCTTCCGTGCCTTCGCCCCCCATGAAGTCACCTGCCGAGAACAGATCGATGCCCGTGACCTTGAGCTTGGTGGATGTCTGTGACCCCATGTAGCGACCTATGCCGAACTGTGCAAGGTGGTTAGCGCAGACCTTGCCTTGTTCGAACAAGGGCGCGACCAGGCCATAGGCAATGCCACGGTGTGCAGCGCATTCGCCGACCGAATACACACGGGGGTCGGTGACCGTCTGCATCGTGTCCGTGACGACGATGCCTCGGTTGCAATGGATGCCGATCTTCTCTGCCAATTCTGTATTGGGGCGGATACCGGCGGCCATCACAACCAGATCGGCAGTCACTTGAGTGCCGTCCTTGAACTTGACGGATTGAACGCGGCCGTTTTCGTCTCCCACCAGCTCCTGAGTCTGGGCGCCGATGCGGAACTTCAAGCCGCGCTCCTCCAGCGAACGCTGCAGCAGTTTCGCCGAGACCTCGTCGAGCTGGCGCTCCATCAGCCAAGGTGCGATGTGCACCACGGTGACCTCCATGCCACGCAGCATCAGGCCGTTGGCCGCTTCCAATCCCAGCAGCCCGCCTCCGATCACGACCGCATGCTTGTGCGTTCTGGCCGTGTCGATCATGCGGTTTGTATCGGCGATGTCACGGTACGCAATCACGCCTTCCAGATCCTTGCCTGGCACGGGCAGGACGAACGGGGTGGAGCCTGTGGCCAGCAACAGGCGGTCGTATTCGGCTTCGGTACCGTCTTGTGCCGTCACCAGGCGACGTGTGCGGTCTACGCTGACGACTTTCTTGTTGCGGTGCAGCGTGATGCCATGCTCGGCGTACCAGCTCAAGGGATTGAGGATGATCTCGTCGAGCGTCTGTTCGCCAGCCAGAACAGGTGATAGCAGAATGCGGTTGTAATTGGGATGCGGCTCGGCACCAAAGACGGTGATCTCGTACAGGTCGGGTGCAACCTTCAGCAGCTCTTCAAGCGTGCGAACGCCGGCCATGCCGTTGCCCACCATCACCAGCTTCATCTTCTTCATGCGAACGCTCCGTCAGCGGGAATCGAAATAGTTATGCCTTCTACCGAGCAATAAGTGGGCCAGCGCAGCTCCAGGGGGCACCAATGTGAGTCAGCCTCACTCATTTCAGTGCGCACCTGCAATGGGCGCAAAAATTGCGGCTATCAGAGGCTCAATTCGCAAGCGCACACAGATGGTGCGCCCAACCATAAAGTGCTGAAGGACTTGAATGAGTTTTGATCTCGATGTGGGCTTCGCAAGCCTGCGTGGCCCCAGGTCGGTGCTGGAAGACCATGCCGGTGTGGGGCAGCCCGCCCCCCATGAAGAGGCATGGGGTGTCATCGCTGCCTTGGCTGATGGCGTGTCTGCAGGAGGCTTGGGCAGGGAGGCAGCACAAACCACAGTCGAAAGCCTGCTGCGGGACTACTACGCCACGCCAGCGACCTGGGATACCACCGTGGCACTGGACCGTTTGATCGCCGCGCAGAACGCCTGGCTGGTTGATCACAACCGTCGGCGTCAGGCCGTTCGGGACACGCAGGGGCGTGGGGCGGCCAGCATGACCACCCTGACGGCCATTGTGCTCAGGGGCCATGGCTACACGCTCGCCCACGTGGGGGACACGAGAGCCTATCTGCTGCGAGCGGGCGAATGTACGCCGCTGACGCAAGACCACACCTTGGGGCAGTTCGAGTTTCAGAACGGCCTGACCCGCGCTGTCGGTCTGGACGATGCCTTGCGTGTCGACTATCTGGAGGGGGATGTGCAGATTGGCGATACCTTCGTGTTGACCAGCGATGGTGTGCATGGTGTGCTCAAGCATGCCGCTTTGCAGGCATTGGCAGCCCTGGGCAGTGCGCAGGAAGCCAGCGATGCGCTGGTGGCCAAGGCCCTCTCCAGCAATGGTCGAGACAACGCGACAGCATTGGTCATTCGCGTGAAAGGGCTGGCAGCTGCTCGACTGGAAGACGCGGAACGACAGGGGCGGCAACTCCCCGTGGCCAGCAAACTTCAGGTTGGCGACGTGGTGGATGGCATGCGGGTAGAAGCCTGCGTCTTTGCCAATGGCGTGCACCGGCTCTACAAGGTTCGCAGGTTGGATGACGGTGCCGTGCTGGCACTCAAGACCCTTCATGAGGCCCGGGCGAGTGACCCCGAAGAGCGAGCCATGCTGGCTCATGAGGCCTGGCTTGGTGCGCGCGTCACCGAGCGCGATGCACGGGGCCTGGTGCGGGTGCATGAGACCCAAGACGCGACATGTTTTTATGCCTTGTTCGATTGGCACAACGGCCAGACCCTTGGTGACATGCTGAACGCCAAACAGCAATTTTCGGTGGCGGAAGTGGTCGATGCTGCGACCAATGTGGTGCGCGCGCTGGGTCGCTTGCACCAGTTTGGTGTTGTTCATCGCGATATCAAGCCGGATAACATCCATCTGGGTGATGACGGCCAATGGCGTTTGCTGGATCTGGGTGTGGCCTTGTCCGGCAAGGAGCCGGAGAGTTTGCGCGTGCTGCATGCCGGCACGCCCAGCTACATGAACCCCGAACAATGGGAGGACGACCCGGCTGTTGCGCGCGTCACGCCGCAAAGCGATCTGTTTGCGCTGGGGGTGACCTTGTACCAATGGCTGACTGGCCGACTGCCTTACGGTGAGATCGAGCCATATCAGATCGGTCGATACCGCCGCGATCCTGTGCCCCCATCGCGTTTGCGCCCGGATGTTCCCATCTGGTTGGACCATGTGGTGATGAAAGCCGTGGCCCGTGATGTCAGGCAGCGCTTTGAGACAGCAGAAGAACTACTGCTGGCGCTGGAACGGGGGGCTTCGCGTCCCTTGTCGGCGCCTTTGTCGACACCCTTGCTTGGACGGGATCCGGTAGCGATGTGGAAGATCGCCTTGACAGTGTCCCTTTTGTTCAACCTGTTGCTGGTGTACTGGTTGGTGTTTCTGCCGCGGGGTTGACCGCGGGGCATGGGCGCTGATCGGGCGTTGCTTGCTACAAAAAAGCCCTGTGCGCACGGCGTGGCGCCAGGGCTGCTGACCAGGGGTGGCGGTCAGGTCGACGCCAGCCTTGTGGGCCGGCGCTTTGATTGAACAACAAAGGAGAAGCGAAATCGTTTCAGCGGCTGGTGGCTGATCCCTGGCTGCCATAGGCCATGGACATCGCGCCGCCAGTGCGGGCGCGGCCACCTTTTTCTGCCCAGGTGCGTGTCCATCGCAGTTGCATCACACGCATCATCACGAGCACCGCTACGCCGAGCAGGGCAAAGGCCAGGAAGCCATAGAAGTAAGTACCGTAATGCTGCTTGGACAGACCCATGGCATTGGGGATGAAGCCCCCGCCCAGCGCACCCAGTTCTCCAATCATCGAGCCGGCCACGGCAGTGGCCAGAGGCCAGCGCAGTGGCACCAACTGGAACAATGCGCCATTGCCAGCGCCGAGTGCCGCAAAACAAAGCATGAACAGCAGTGTGGTGACGGCCAGTTGCTGGCCCATGGTGCCGCAGATCACGAGTGTCACGACGACCAGGCACAACACGGCTGTGAGTGTGTTGATGCCGCCCCAACGGTCTGACACATAGCCGCCCAGTACACGGGTGGCCGAGCCCATCAGGGTAGCCAGCATCGTGAGCTGACCAGCTTCGATCTTGGTCACCTTGAACTGGTCATAGAAGTAGGTGGGCAGGAAGTTGGCCAGGCCGATGAAGCCGCCAAAGGTGATCACATAGATCAGGCTGAAGGCCCAGCCGTCCTTCTCGAAGAGGCAGGCGATGTGCTCGCGGAAGGTCTGGTGCTCGCGGTCAGGCGGCTCCTTGGCCGCAATCGCCATCACGATCATGGGCAGCACCATGGTGGCGGCAGCCAGGCCATAAACGGCTTGCCAGCCGAACTTCGTGGCAAGTGGTGGCGCAAACAGCACCGCCAGCACCGTGCCGCTGTTGCCCGCGCCCGCAATGCCCATCGCCAGGCCCTTGTATTTCGGGGGGAACCAGCCCGAACCCAGTGACAAGGCAATGCCAAAGCTGCCACCGGCGATACCCAGAAGGACACCCATGGCCAGCACCTCGTTGTGCGTGTCCACAAAGACGTAGCCAAACAGCAATGCCAGGACAACGAGCCCCATCTCCGCCATCGCCGCGTTCTTGCGACCAATGTATTGCGACAGGATGCCCAGGGGGAAGCGCATCAGGGCGCCAGCCAGAATCGGCACCGAAATCATGAAGCCCTTTTGGGCCGGAGTCAGGTTGAATGTTTCGCTGATGAACGGTGCCATGGCACCGTTGAGCACCCAGATCGCGAACGTGAAATCGAAATACAGAAAAGAAGCGAGCAAGGTGGGGGCGTGCCCCGACCTCAGGAAGGCTTTGTAATCGGACATGTGAACCTCAGCGTAGCGTGCGCACCATCGTGGGTGGCACTTGGATTTGTGATGCATCCTGAAGCGAAAAACGTGCCAACGTGATGCGTGCTGATTTGGTGCGCCCTCAAAATGGGCAGCAAGTGGGCCAGATCTGGTACGTAGGCCCGTCTCGTTTTGATCTTGTAACAAGCCGACCAGAAAACACGCTGCGCTCATCAAGCACAATCACGCCTGTCAAACAGGAGTATTCATGAGCATCAAGTCAGACCGCTGGATCCGCCGCATGGCCCAAGAGCACGGCATGATCGAACCCTTCGAGCCCGGTCAGGTTCGGGCGGCAGCCGATGGCCAGAAAATCGTGAGCTATGGCACGAGCAGCTATGGCTACGACATTCGGTGCGCCCCGGAGTTCAAGGTCTTCACCAACATCCACTCCACCGTGGTGGACCCGAAGAACTTCGACGAAAAGAGCTTTGTGGACATCAACAGCGATGTCTGCATCATCCCGCCCAACAGTTTTGCCCTTGCCCGCACGGTCGAGTACTTCCGTATTCCCCGCAATGTGCTGACCATCTGCCTGGGCAAGAGCACTTATGCACGTTGCGGCATCATCGTCAATGTGACGCCGTTCGAGCCCGAGTGGGAGGGTTATGTCACGCTGGAGTTCAGCAACACCACGCCATTGCCGGCCAAGATTTACGCCGGTGAGGGATGCGCTCAGGTGTTGTTCTTTGAAAGCGATGAAGTTTGCGAAACGAGCTACCGTGACCGAGGTGGCAAATATCAGGGGCAGACGGGTGTGACCCTGCCTAAGACCTGAGTCAAACAGGCCGATAACAGTTGTATCCACCACTTTGGTGGGGTAGCTGTTCATTACGGTCTGTTACAATCGGGGCAGAAACATCGAGCGCAATCCAACGTCTGTCAAGGCGGCGCGTCTGATACGTGATCCCACTGAAACGGATCTGTCAAAAGACAGTCATCCCTGCCAGAAGTACAAAAGCAGAAGGTGGTCATGAAAAAGGGCTGTGCATTCACACAGAGGCCTTGAGGCTTCAGGGAGGGGGTGTCGAGTGTGCATTGATGTCGTTGTAGTAAATTTTTTGGGCCTACCCCCATGCGCCGACCGCTTCAGTCCCCCGCGTTGATCAACGCGTTTTATGACAGCCTTCGGCCTGAGCAGCGTGATACTGCCCAGGCCATGCACAAAGCCATCCTGGCCGCTGCACCGCACCTCCGCCCCGAAGTGAAATGGGGCAATCTGTGTTTCATGAACGATGGCGACAACGTGATGGCCATCGTGCTGCACAAGATGCACGCTCACCTTCAGGTGTTCAATGGCGTGATGCTGGTGGGCGAGTTCCCCGAGCTCGACGGCGCCGGCAAAGGCATGCGCCACATCAAGGTTCGCTATCGTCAGCCGGTCAACGAGCAGCTTGTGCGTGAACTGACCTTGGCTTGTCTGCAAGCCTGGGGCGCATCGCAAGCCCGCTCCGGTCCGCGGTGGGGTTAATTGGTGCGTGACAGCCAACAACGCCTTGGCTTGGTAGCATCCTCGACATGCATTTGATGAACGCCGATCTGCATTGCCACTCCAATGTCTCTGACGGGACGCTGTCTCCCGAGAGTGTTGCTGAGCGTGCCAGTCGCAATGGTGTCGAGCTCTGGGCTTTGACCGATCACGACGAAATCGGGGGGCAGCACCGAGCCAGACAGGCGGCTGCTGCTTTGGGCATGAGCTACCTGCCGGGTGTCGAAATTTCCGTGACGTTTGCAGGCCGAACCGTGCACATCGTCGGCCTGGGCTTTGATCCAGAGAACCCGGACATCGTTCAAGGCCTGGCGGACACGCGGGGAGGGCGGGAGCGTCGCGCGCGTGACATGGCCGCCAGCCTTGCTGGCGCAGGTATCCCGGGCGCGTTTGAGGGCGCACTGAAGTACGTCGGCAATCCGGATCTGATCTCGCGTACGCACTTTGCGCGTTACCTGGTCGAGATCGGGGTATGTGGCGATCCGCATGAGGTGTTCAAGCGCTATCTGACCGAAGGCAAGCCAGGTTTTGTCGAGCACCGCTGGGCAAGCCTGTCGGATGCCGTTTCCTGGGTGGTCGGTGCGGGTGGTGTGGCCGTGATTGCGCATCCTGGCCGCTACGATTTCACCCCCAATGAAGAGTTTGCGCTTTTCTCTGAGTTCAAGGCGCTAGGTGGCCAGGGGGTGGAGGTCGTGACGGGCAGCCACACCGTGGCCGAATACGGCAAGTATGCCGACATGGCGCAGGAATTTGACCTGCTGGCTTCGCGCGGTTCGGATTTCCATGATCCCGCAGAGAGTCACACCGATCTGGGTACCTTGCCCGATCTGCCCGGGCGCGTCACGCCGGTCTGGGAGGCCTTGGCCGCGCGCGTGTTGCATCCTTGAGGAAAATGCCGTGCGGATGCCTTGCAGGCGCGGTAGGCTAGCGGGCTATGGCCCAACTCTTCGAAGTTCACCCCGAACATCCTCAGGTCCGTCTGCTCAAGCAGGCGGTTGACATTCTTCATCACGGTGGCGTGGTGGCTTTGCCCACCGATTCCAGCTATGCGCTGGTCTGCCATCTGGATGACAAGGCGGCAGTGGACGAGCTGCGCCGCATCCGAGGTGTGGACGAGCGCCACCACCTCAGCCTGTTGTGTCGGGATCTGTCCGAACTGGCCAACTACGCACGGGTGGATAACCGCCAGTACCGCTTGCTGAAGCTGGCCACGCCGGGCCCGTTCACCTTCATTCTGGAGGCGACCAAGGAAGTGCCTCGGCGCGTGTCACACCCCTCTCGCCGCACCATCGGTTTGCGTGTGCCCGATCACAAGGTAACGCAAGCCGTGCTGGAATTGATGGGGCAACCGCTGCTGGCCACCACCTTGATCCTGCCCGATCAGGACGAGCCCCTCAACGACGCCAGCGAGATCCGCGAGGCGCTGCAAAAGCGCATCAAGGCCGTGGTGGATGCGGGGGCATGCCAGATGGAGCCTACGACCGTGATCGATCTCAGCCAGGGAGACGCCCAGGTGATCCGTCAGGGGCGTGGGGATGTGTCGGCGTTGGGCTTGGGTTGAGGTGCTGGGCGTTCCGGCGTGTTCAGCGCTTCGGCGATCCAGGCCGGATCGAATCCCAGATGCCAGTGGTGCCCGACGCGAACAACGGGCGTACCAGGCGCACCCTGGGACTCAAAGGTGGCCTTGCAGCTGAGGTCGCGCTCCACGTCGCATTCGTCCCAGCTGATCTGATGGCCGCGTAGCCACGTCTTGGCTTTGGTGCAATAAAAACACGATTGCGTGGTGTAGAGCGTGATGCGCTGCGCGCCCAGCCTGGACTTGATGCGCTGTGCAGCCTGCACGTCACGCCACCATGACAGGGCCTGCGTGCCGCCAAAAACGATGCTCAGCACGAGGGCCAGTGTCCACAAGGAGTGGGTGTTTCTGGAGCTGATGCTGACCTTCATGGTGCGCCTCTGGCCAGGGCGTCATTGCCCGCTGGGTGGGGTAGTCTTCTGGCCCAGCTTGCTTTCCTGGCCGGCCATCAGCTTGCGGATATTGGCTTCGTGGCGCCAGATGAGCAGCACGCTCATCACGATCACGCCGATGGTCATGGCACTGAATCCCCAACCTTGAATCTGGATGATCGGTGCAGCCAGCGAGGCCGTCAGTGCGGCCAGCGACGAATAGCGGAAGATCACGGCCATGCCCAGCCAGACCAGCAGCACCAGTCCACCCATGGCAGGCGCAAAGCCCAGCAACACGCCCGCTGCGGTGGCCACACCCTTGCCGCCTTCGAACTTGAAGAACACGGGCCACAGGTGGCCAATGAAGGCGCCCAGGCCCACCACGGTCACCGTCAGGTTGTCCATGCCCATGCTTTGCGCGATGACAACCGGGATATAGCCTTTCAGGGCATCGAACAGCAGCGTCAGGATGGCCGCGGCCTTGTTGCCCGAGCGCAGCACATTCGTTGCGCCAGGATTGCCGGAGCCATAGCTGCGTGGATCGGCCAGGCCGAACAAGCGGCTGACGATGACGGCAAACGACAGCGAGCCGATCAGGTAGGCAATGACCGCGCCAATGGCGGCAAGCAGGCGAGGGTCTAGGCTGGAGAGGTTCATGCGGAACGTGTTGAAGTCATCTCGTAACAGGGCGCAAGTGTAGTGGCAAGGTGACGCGGCTTCGTTCGCCGGGGTTTGTCCCATGATGGGAGACGCTATCCTTTGCGGACAATCCGCCCATCTTGTTTGCTTCCCGTTAACCGCTGGCAGGCCACCTTGTCCATGATCACTTATGAAAACCCCAAACTCTGGCAGCGTACCTGGGTTCTGGCCATGGTGCTGGGGGGCGGCGTAGGTGTGGCAGCGTGGTGGTGGCAGACGCATGCTGCTCAGCAGGCCGAGGCCGCGCCAGACGCTGCGCCGGTGGCGCCCGCCAGAACAGGCGCTCAAAAGGCTGTGGCCAACGTCGATTCGGCGTTGCTTGTTCAGCCCAGGATCATGGAAGACGGGCGCCCCTCCGATTTCACCCCTGAAGACTGGTCGGCCTTGAAAGAGGCCATGTCCAAAACGGCCAATCCGCGCAGCGAACTGGAGCGGGTGGTGAAGTACCTGCGCTTCCAGAAGGGCTTCGAGCAATGGCAAAGCCTCCAGGACAGCCCGGACGTGACCACGCGCCATCAACTGGCCAGGCGTTTGCTGGAGCAGATCCCGGATCGCTTGAAGCAGGCTGAGCTGACCATGGGCGAAGCCCTCATGCTCGAATCTGCGCTGTGGGCTGACCTGGAGCCCAACGAAGAGTTGCGAAAGCAGAAACTGGAGCAGGCGCAGAGTGCCTTGAGTGCCGCGGCGCCGCAGCCAGACGCAGAGCAGCAGGTGCGCGATGCTGGCCTGCTCAAGGAATACAAGCGCCGCGAGGCGGCCATCCTGGCGGATTTCCAGTCCAAGCCCGAAGGGCAGCGAGACCAGGTCAAACTGGAGCAGGCGCTGGAGTCGGCGCGCGTGTCGGTCTACGGCCGCAAGAATTGATCTGCTTGTGACGTCCAGGAGACGGGGAGATCTATAAAATCCCCCCGTTCATGACCCAAGCACCCGCCCACCCCCTCAAACCCATCTGGAGCCTGCTGGCCACTGCCGCCGTGATTGGCGTGCTGTGGTGGCATGCCGCCGTTCTGGCGCCATTTGTCATCAGCCTGATCCTGGCCTATGCCCTTCACCCGGCGGTGGACAAGCTGGTCAGCTGGCGCCTGCCCAAGTCGGTGGCTGTCACGGTTTGTCTGGTGCTGTTGGCGCTGGTGGTGGCCACGCTGCTGGTGTTGCTGGTGCCCATCGTGTCGCAACTGGTGCCGGCCTTGCGAGATCAACTACCGGATCTGCTGGTGGCCATCTGGAGCAAGGTGGCGCCGGTGCTGAGCCAGTGGGGCATCCAACTGCCCACCACGGTCGATGCGCTCAAGGCCGAGTTGGTGAAGCTCTTTCAGAGCCACGCGGCGCAGTGGAGTGGCACGGTGTGGACCTCCCTGCTCATCGGTGGCAGCAGCCTCATGACCCTGGCCGGGCTGGCCGTGCTGGTGCCCATGCTCGCGTTTTACTGGATGCTGGACTGGGAGGCACTGACAGGGCGATTCCGCAGCTTGCTGCCCGCACGTTGGCGCCCCGTGGCCCATGACGTCATGAACGAGTGCGATGAGTTGATGGGGCAGTACCTGCGCGGGCAGGCCCTGGTCATGCTGATCCTGGCGGCCTACTACAGCGTTGGCCTGAGCCTGTTTGGCTTCAAGCTGGCCTTGCCCATTGGGGTGTTCACGGGCCTGGCCATCTGTATTCCCTATCTTGGCTACGGATTGGGCCTGGTGTTGGCTCTGCTCGCGGGCCTGTTGCAGTTTGGTGTAGGCAACGCCGAGGCGACCTCTCCAGTGATCGCCATTGCCGTTGTGTATGGCTTTGGCCAGGTCATTGAGAGCTTCTTCCTGACGCCGCGCCTGGTGGGCGAGCGTATCGGCCTGCATCCGCTGGGTGTCATCCTGGCCTTGATGCTGTTTGGTCGGTGGATGGGCTTGTGGGGCGTGATCGTGGCCTTGCCCATGGCCGCCTTCCTGACTTTGTTGGGGCGGCGCCTGTTGCAGGCCTATCGGGCCAGTGACTTCTTTCAGGCTCAGCATGCTGGCGAATAGGGCCCTGACGTGACGATGTTCGACATCGTGGCCGAGCGCCCGGCGCCACGCACCGCCATGCGCCAGATCCCGCTGGATCTGGGGCCCGCCGTCATGCAGGGTCTGGACGACTTTGTGGTGGGCGGCAACGAGGCCTTGATGGCTTGGCTGCGTGCCTGGCCGCACATCGAGGGCACGGTGTCGCCAGCCTACATCTGGGGGCCAGCCGGTGCCGGCAAGACGCACCTCTTGCGCGCCATGGTCGAGCGCGCCTTGTCGATGGGCTTCGGCGCCATCTGGCTCAACGCACAAACCTGCCAGATGTGGGATGCGCCCGATCCCATGATGCCGACCCTGGCCGTGATTGACGAATGCGAGCGCCTGGGTGAGGACCACCAGCACCTGGCCTTCAACCTCTTCATCGAATCGGCCAGTTCGCTGGCAGCACAAGCCAGTGGGCAATTGGACGAACGCGGCAGCGGGCCGTTGCTCATCCTGGCAGCCGGTGCGGTGCCGGCGATTGACCTGCCGGTGCGCGATGACCTGCGCACGCGACTGGGATGGGGCCTGACCTTTGCCCTGAGCCTGCTCGACGAAGGTGGCCTGCGCGCTGCCTTGCACCACGAAGCCGCGCGCCGTGGCATTGCACTGGATGAGGGCGTGGTGAGCTATCTGCTGACCCGCTACAGCCGCGATCTGGGCTTCCTGATGGGGCTGCTTGACCGGCTCGACCGGTTTGCGCTGGCCGAAAAGCGCGAGGTCACCGTGCCCTTGTTGAAACAAATGCTGGCCCTGGAGACCGCATGAACAACCTCTGTCTGTTTGATCTGGACCACACCCTGTTGCCGCTGGATTCCGATCACGAATTTGGCGAATTCCTGATCCGCCAAGGCCTGGCCGATGCGGTCGAGTACCGCCAGCGCAACGATGGCTTCTACCAACAGTATTGCGACGGCACCCTGGTGCTGGGCGAGTACATCCAGTTCACCACCAGCATCTGGCGTGAGATGGATGCGGCCGGCCAGCAGGCGCTGCAGCAGGCCTTCATGGACGAAGTCGTCTTCCCAGCGATGAGACCCCAGGCGGTCGAACTCGTGGAGCGGCACCGTGCCATGGGCGACCTGATCGCCATCGTGACCGCCACCAATGAATTCGTGACCCGGCCCATCGCTGATGCCTTCAACGTGCCCGAGCTGCTGGCCGTGAAGCTTGTCAGGGATACTCTGGGGCGTGTGACAGGTGATATCGATGGTGTGCCGTCCTTCCGAGAAGGCAAAATCACACGTGTGGAACAATGGCTGGCTCAACAGGGTCGCCAGTTGACTGATTTCGATCGCGTCAGCTTCTACAGCGACTCACCCAACGACCTGCCCCTGCTGGAACGCGCCAACGACCCGGTGGCCACCAACCCCAGCCCCGCGCTGGAAGCCGTCGCCCATGAACGTGGCTGGCGCATCCTTAGACTGTTTGCATGATCAAAAGCCTGATAGACAAGATCCTGGGCAAGGCCCCGGCCAAGCGCGCAGGCGCTGCTGGAGGCAAGAGCGCCAAGGCGCCCCGCATCCCGACTGGCAAGCGCGTGGACGTGCCCGCCAGCGAGCATGGCATCGACCCCACGCTCGTCGATGACCGCGCCCGCAAGGTCGTGGAGACGCTGCAAGACGCCGGCTACGACGCCTACATCGTCGGCGGTGCCGTGCGCGACCTCATCCTGGGTCATCGCCCCAAGGATTTCGACGTGGCCACCAATGCCACGCCCGAGCAGGTCAAGGGCCTGTTCCGCCGCGCTTTCATCATCGGCCGGCGCTTTCGCATCGTCCACGTGGTGTACGGCCGTGGACGTGAGCACGAGGTGATCGAGGTCTCGACCTTCCGCGCCTACCTCGATGCCAATGCCGCCGAGCAGGTGACGGGCAACGAAAAGACCTCCCGCAAGGACCTGGCCGACAAGACCCACGTGGTGGACGCCAGCGGCCGCGTGCTGCGCGACAACGTCTGGGGCCCGCAGGACCAGGACGCCGCCCGCCGCGACTTCACCGTCAACGCCATGTACTACGACCCCCACACGGGCAACGTCGTGGACTACCACGGTGGCATCAAGGACGCCAAGAAGCGCGTGCTGCGCATGATCGGCGACCCGGAGACGCGCTACCGCGAAGACCCGGTCCGCATCATCCGCGTGGTGCGTTTTGCGGCCAAGCTGGGTTTCGAGATCGAGCCCAAGACCCGCGCGCCGCTGCAGGAGATGGCCGAGTTGCTGTCCAACGTGCCGCAATCGCGCCTGTTTGACGAGATGATCAAGCTGCTGCAGACCGGCCACGCGCAAGCCTCGCTGGATCAACTGCGCAAGCAGGGCCTGGATCGTGGCGTGTTCCCCATCCTGGATGCCGTGTTTGACGAAGCGCGCCGCCACCCCGGCCGTGACCAGTTCGTGCAACTGGCGCTGGCTGACACCGACCGCCGCGTGTCGGAAGACAAGCCGGTGGCGCCGAGTTTCCTGCTGGCCTGCCTGCTGTGGCATGACGTGCTGGATCACTGGAAGCGCAACCAGGCGCAAGGCGAGCCCCCGTTCCCGGCGCTGCAATCGGCCACGGATGCCGTGTTCGATGCCCGCATCGGCGACATCTCCGGCCGCGGCAAGCTGGCCGCCGACATGCGCGAGATCTGGACCATGCAGCCGCGTTTCGATCGCCGCTCCGGCAATGGCCCGCTGACCCTGGTGGAGCAGCCCCGTTTCCGCGCCGGTTTCGACTTCCTGCGCCTGCGCGCTGCCGCTGGTGAGGCCGATCCTGAACTGGCCAAGTGGTGGGAAGACTTCTCTCTGGCCGATATGCCCGAGCGCCGCGACCTGATGGACGTAGCCCGCCAGCAGGATCTGGCCAAACGCCAGCAGCCTCGTGCTGCCGGCTCTGATGCTGCGGGCGAAGGTGCCATCGGCGGCGATGCGCCAGCCAAGAAGCGCCGTCGTCGTCGCCGCAAGCCGGCCGGTGAGGGCGGTGCGCCCGCCTCAGGTGAAGGCGGAGATTGAGCCAGGGCGCTGATCCTCGGGTAACGGCGGCCTTGTCGGCTGTGCCGCGCCACCGTGCCTTCATCGGCATGGGTGGCAACCTGGGGGATGTGGCTGCGCGCTTGCAAGATGCTTTGCGTGGTCTGGCGGATTTGCCCGGCACGCAGGTTGAGTCTGTTTCCGCGCTGTACCGCACCAAGCCGGTTGATGCTTCGGGCCCGGATTACCTGAACGCGGTAGCGGTATTGCAGTCGTCCCTGGGGCCGCACGAGCTGTTGCAGGCCCTGCTGGCACTGGAGTTGACCCATGACCGCGAGCGCCCGTATCAGAACGCGCCGCGCACGCTGGATCTGGATCTGCTCTGGTACGGTGCGTACACCTGCCAGACGCGCTCGCTGACGCTGCCGCACCCCCGCATGATGCAGCGCGCGTTTGTGCTGCTGCCCCTGGCGGAAGTGCTCAAGTCGCTCGCTGGCCATGAGATGCCCGTGCTGCCGGATGCTGCTGCGGTGGCCGCTCTGGCCCAGGCTCAGGGCATCGAACCGGCTGGGCTCCTTGACCTGACCTGACTTGAGTCCAGGCACCAGGCCAAACGCCCCGAAAAACCAGCCGATTGCGGCGAGTTTGGGTTTTTCTGAGCCCCGAATCAGCGGGAATTCGAGCAAGTTTTGAATCCAACCCCCTCAGAGTACTGGAATGTTGTTCAAAACCGGGGTAGAATCTCAGGCTTTGTTGGTGGGGCTTGCTTGCATGCTTGCAAGGAAGTCCACCAGTTGTGAGCGTTTTGAGCAGCGCCGTGCACACCGAGACCGGTCAGCCCGTTTTCGTCCGCGAAATCCGGACGTGGAAACACGGGAGCGGGCCCAGACCCTGGTGGCTTGACGGCAAACCTCTTGCAGGTTTTGTGCAGCAAACTCGAAGCAATCCGCTGGTGGCCGTGTTGGCAGCCCTTTGAATGCATTCAATCTGAAAGCGAATTTGTAATGACGACCATCCGTGTCAAGGAAAACGAGCCGTTCGACGTGGCCCTGCGCCGCTTCAAGCGCACCATTGAAAAGCTGGGTCTGCTGACCGAACTGCGCGCCCGCGAGTTCTACGAAAAGCCCACCGCTGAGCGCAAGCGCAAGAAGGCTGCCGCCGTCAAGCGTCACTACAAGCGCGTGCGCAGCATGCAGCTGCCCAAGAAGCTGTACTGATTCGCTTCTTGCTGTCCAACCCGCACAATGCGCTGATCGCGCTGTAGCTGGGTAGGCACCAAAGCCCGCGCGGGGACGCCCATGCGGGCTTTTGCATTTTCCAGCCCCGTTTTTCTCTTACATCGAGACCGACCATGAGCCTCAAAGAACGCATCACCGAAGACATGAAGAACGCCATGCGCGCCAAGGACGCCGAGCGCCTGGGCACCATCCGCATGCTGCTGGCTGCCATGAAGCAAAAGGAAGTCGATGAGCGCGTGGAGCTGGATGACGCCATGGTGGTGTCCATCGTCGACAAGCTGATCAAGCAGCGCAAGGACGCCGCCCAGCAATACGAAGCGGGTGGCCGTCAGGATCTGGCCGACAAGGAAAAATCCGAGATCGTGGTGTTGGAGGCCTATCTGCCCCAACGCCTGAGCGCCGACGAGATCACCGCTGCCGTCAAGGCCATCGTGGTCGAGTTGGGCGCCACCGGCCCTGGCGACATGGGCAAGGTCATGGGCGCGGTCAAGCAGCGTCTGGCTGGCCAGGCTGACATGGGCCTGGTGTCCGCCGCCGTCAAGGCCGCATTGGCTGGCTGATGTCTGGCTGATTGCTTGCTAGCAACGAAGACGTGCATAGCTGGGTAGCCGCCGCTGGAGTGCGGCTACAGTCTCCGGGTTTCATCAAACAGGGTCCACCATGAGCAACGTGTCCTTGACGCCGATCGCAGAAGACGTTTACGCCGCCCCCCAACTCACGCCGGAAGCCATGGCCGCTGCGGCCGAGGCCGGCTTCAAGTCGGTGATGAACAATCGCCCCGACATGGAAGGTGGTGCAGAGCAGCCTGCCAGCGCCGCCATCGAGGCCGCAGCCAAGGCCGCCGGCCTGGTGTATGCGCATCTGCCGGTGCAGGGTGGCTATCAGTCTCCTGAAGAAATCGCCAGGTGCGCCGAGTTGCTCAAGACCCTGCCGCGTCCCTTGCTGATGTTCTGCCGCAGTGGTGCGCGCTCCAGCAGGCTGTACATGCAGGCTGTGGCCCTCGATCAATAAGGTTTGCGCTTCATGCAAAGCTACATCCGCTTGATGGATGCGGTGTCGCGTTGGTGCGGCAATCTGGCATCCTGGGCCCTGTTTGCCGCCTGCCTGATCAGCGCGGGCAACGCCACCTTGCGTTATGCCTTCAACATCGGCTCCAACTCCTGGCTGGAGGTGCAGTGGTACCTGTTCGGCATGGCCGTGTTTGCAGGGGCGCCCATGCTGCTCAAGCTCAATGAGCACGTCCGTGTGGACGTGGTCTATGGCGGGCGCTCTGGCCGCACCAAGGCCTGGATCGATCTGCTGGGCATCCTGTTCGTGTTGTTGCCGCTTTGTTTGACCGTGGCCTGGCTGGCCTGGCCTTTTGTGGCGGAGTCCTTCGCGCAGCATGAGGTCTCGCCCAGTGCGGGTGGCCTGATCCGCTGGCCCATCAAACTGGCGATCCCGCTGGGTTTCACGCTGTTGGCCTTGCAGGGCCTCTCTGAATTGTTCAAGCGTGTGGGCTACCTGCGTGGTACGTCCAACCTCGATCTGCATTACGAGAGGCCGCTGCAATGATCGAGATGCAACATCTGGCGCCGGTCATGTTCGGCTCGCTGGTCCTGGCGATGTTGATCGGCTTCCCGGTCGCCTTCACCTTGGGTGGCCTTGGGTTGGGCTTCGGCTTCTTTGCGGTGTCGCAAGGCTTCTTCCCCGAAGCCTTCATGTCGAACTTGCCGCTGCGTTTGTTCGGCATCGTCTCCAACGAGTTGCTGCTGTCCATTCCCTTCTTCACCTTCATGGGTGCCATCCTGGAGCGATGTGGTCTGGCGGAGGATCTGCTCGAAGGAACGGGGCAACTGTTCGGCAGCAAGCCGGGTGGCCTGGGCTTTGCCGTGATCATCGTGGGGGCCATTCTGGGCGCCATCACGGGCACGGTGGCCGCCAGCGTGATCGCCATGGGTGTGATCTCGCTGCCCGTCATGATGCGCAACGGCTACAACATGCGCTACGCCACGGGTGTGATCGCCGCCTCGGGCACGATCACCCAGCTCATTCCGCCATCGCTGGTGCTGGTGGTGCTGGCTGACCAGTTGGGCCGCTCCGTGGGCGACATGTACCGTGGTGCCATCGGCCCGTCCATCATGCAGACGGGCATCTTCCTGCTGTTCACGCTGGGTGTGGCGATCCTCCGTCCGCAGTGGGTGCCGCCCCTGCCGGAAGAGGCACGCACCGAGCGGGGCTGGGCGCTGTTCAAGCGCGTGATGTGGGGCATGCTGCCGTCCGTCGTGCTGATCTTCCTGGTGCTGGGCACGCTCTTCATGGGCCTGGCCACACCGACGGAAGCGGGGGCACTCGGCGCCATCGGTGGCATGGTGCTGGCTGCGCTGCACCGTCGGCTTACGCTGTCGCTCATCTGGCAGGCCATGGATTCGACCATGCGCGTCACGGCCATGGTCATCTTCATCCTGCTGGGCTCCAGCGTGTTCTCGCTGGTGTTCCAGGGCGTGGACGGCAACAAGTGGATCGAAGATCTGCTGTCGAATCTGCCAGGGGGGCCTGTGGGCTTCCTGATCGTGGTGAACATCTTCGTGTTCTTCCTGGCCTTTTTCCTGGACTTCTTCGAGATCGCTTTCATCATCGTGCCGCTGCTGGCGCCGGTGGCCGAGAAGCTGGGCATCGATCTGGTGTGGTTCGGTGTGCTCTTGTGCGTGAACATGCAGACCAGCTTCATGCACCCACCCTTTGGCTTCGCCCTGTTCTACCTGCGCGGCATTGCCGACCAGATTTTCAAGAACAAGGCCATCGAGCGGCCCATCGAGTCCAGGGACATTTACCTGGGGGCGATGCCCTGGGTGGTGATGCAATTGATGTTGGTTGCGGTCGTGATTTTCTGGCCCGAGTCCGTGACCTACTGGTTGGACAAGGAGCAGAAGGTCAACGTCGACGACGTGAAGATCGAGATGCAGATCGAGGACACGTCAGCGCCCGAGCCTGAGGCATCGGCGGGCAGTGGTGCGTCGGCCGTGGATGGCAGCATTGATCAGGTGAGCATGCCGGTTCCGGATGCGACGCCTGACGATGACCCGACCAAAGCGGTGAAGGACGCGATCAACGCGAAGTGACATCCGTCGCTGGCGGCTCAAACAAGTGGCGCCGCTGAAACGAAAAAGGCCTCCCTGTACGCGGAGGCCTTTTTTTCATGTCTGAGGGGTCGTGTCGGGTGCCTGAGGCGGCAGGCGGTGCTGCCCCCTGTGCATCCACCAGCGCCAGGGCGCGCCGATGATGGGGTGGGCGGCCAGTCTGGCGCCCAGCGTGGGATTGGCCTTGAAATGCGCCCAGATGCTGACCAGCAGCAAGCCAAGGGCGGGGCTGCGTGGCACAAAGGCCAGCGCGTAAGCCAGCGCAAAGCTGGCGAAGACCACGCTCGCCGTGCGCCAGGTGCGCTGCAAGGCGTGTTCACCCCATTGCGCATGCATGTGCAGGGCCCGCAAGGGCTGGATGCCGTGCGGCCTCCGCTGGACGGGAGGGCGACGGGCAGAGAGAGGGGCAAAGCTCATTGGCGGCTTTCCTGACGCGGGGGGACTACTGACCCCGGGTGAATCGACCGGTTCGATGCCGTACTTGAGCACGGACCGTGCCTGACATCATTGTCCAGCGACAAGCGTCATGCAAAAAGGGCCCGAAGGCCCTTTTTTGGTGATGGATTACCCGTAAGTCAGAGCTTGGCAGCCTGCATGTAGCGGTCAAACGTGGCTTCGGTGAAGCGGAACCACAGATTCTGGTCGCCACGGAACTTGGCGTAATCGGCGTAAACCTTACGCCAGTTGGGGTTCTTCTCGCTCAATTCGCTGTAGATGTCCATCGAGGCCTTGAAGGCCGCGTCCATCACGGGCTTGGGGAACTGAACCAGCTGGGTCTTGGCTGCCACCAGTTGCTTGAGTGCCAGCGGATTGCGGGCGTCGTAGCGTGCCTGCATCTCGGTATGGGCGTGCGAGGCAGCGGCTTCCACCATGGCTTTGTACTCGGCGCTCAGTGCATCGTAGGCCTTCTGATTGATGAAGAAGTCCAGTTGCGGGCCACCTTCCCACCAGCCTGGGAAGTGGTAGTGAGGCGCGACCTTGTGAAAGCCCAGCTTCTGATCGTCGTAGGGGCCGACCCATTCCGCAGCATCGATCGTGCCCTTTTCCAGGGCTTGATAGATCTCGCCGCCAGGGATGTTTTGCGGGACGGCGCCCAGGCGCTCGATGACCTTGCCGGCAAAGCCGCCAATGCGCATCTTCAGGCCCTTCATGTCGTCGATCGACTTGATAGGCTTGCGGAACCAGCCGCCCATCTGCGCGCCGGTGTTGCCGCCAGGGAAGCTGATGATGTTGTACTTGGCGTAGAACTCGCGCATCAGCTTGAGGCCATTGCCCTCGTACATCCAGGCAGACATCTGACGCGAGTTCAGGCCGAAGGGGATGGCACAACCGATGGCAAAGGTTTCGTCCTTGCCGACGAAGTAATAAGGCGCCGTGTGGGCCATCTCGACGGTGCCGTTCTGCACGCCATCGACCACGCCGAACGCGGGCATCAGCTCGCCACCAGCGTGCACGGAAATCTGAAACTTGCCGCCGGACATCTCGGCGATCTTCTTGGTGAAGACATCAGCCGCGCCAAAGATGGTGTCCAGCGACTTGGGGAAGCTGGAAGCCAGGCGCCAGCGCACGGTGGTCTGTGCGTGAACGATGGCGGGGGCTGCACCGGCAGCCAGCACGCCGGCCAGGCCTGCGTGGTTGATGAAGGAACGGCGTTGCATGTGGGGCTCCTGAGCGTCTGAGTAACGCCTCGGATTCTAGGAGCGCTGCCAGGCTGCAACGCTTCGGCCCATGCAGGGCTTACCCGCTGGTCGCGGTCCTAGGGGGACGAACGTGGCGCGGTGCCAACGCACCAACTCGCCACGCACCAGATAAGCGCACCAGATCAGCGCGCCAACTCCCAGGATCAGTGCCCGGCGATCTTCATCTTCTCGATCAGCACCGAGCCGATGGTCTTGCTGCCGTAGGTATAGGCATCGGCGCCCACCGCCACGATTTGCTTGAACATCTCGCCCAGATGGCTGGCGATGGTGATCTCGTGCACGGGGTACTGGATCACGCCGTTTTCCACCCAGTAGCCGGCCGCACCGCGCGAGTAATCGCCCGTCACGTAGTTGACGCCCTGGCCCATGAGTTCGGTGACGAACAAGCCGGTGCCGAGCTTCTTGAGCATGGCCTTGAGGTTGTCTTTGGGATCTGTGAGCTTGCTGTGCAGCACCAGGTTTTGCGAGCCGCCTGCGTGCCCCGTGGTACGCATGCCCAGCTTGCGTGCCGAGTAACTGCTCAGGAAGTAGCCTTGCACCACGCCGTTCTTGACCACACTGCGCTTGCGGGTGAGCACGCCTTCGTCGTCAAACGGCGCGCTGCCCTTGGCTTTGAGGATGTGCGGGTCTTCGGTGATGTTGATGTGCTTGGGGAAGACGGGCTTGCCCAGACTGTCCAGCAGGAAGGTGGACTTGCGGTACAGGGCGCCACCGCTGGTGGCTTGCACATAAGCGCCCAGCAGGCCGGCGGCCAGTGTGTTCTCAAACAGCACGGGCACTTCGCAGGTAGCGATTTTGCGGGACTTCAGGCGAGCCAGTGCGCGCTCGGCAGCGTAGCGGCCCACAGCCTCGGGGCGGGCCATGTCGCGGGCGTCGCGTTCGGAGGTGTACCAGAAGTCGCGCTGCATGTCGTTGCCACGGCCCGCAATCGGCGAGACCGACAGCGAGTGGCGCGAACTGGCGTAGCCACCACGGAAGCCGCGGCTGTTGCCGGCAAAGAAGTGCGATTGCTGCGCCGACACGCCGCCGCCTTCGGAATTGGTGATGCGCGGGTCGACGCTCAGCGCGGCCTCTTCGCAACGGCGGGCCAGTTCTGCAGCGGCCTCGGCATCCACCGCCCAGGGGTGGAACAGGTCCAGATCGCGGGTGGCGTGGCGTCCCATGGCCAGGTCTTCCACGTCGGGCAGGCCGGCCGCAGGGTCTTCTGCGGTGTAGCGGGCGATGTCGTAGGCGGCTCGCACCGTTTGCTCCAGCGCCTGGGGCGAGAAGTCGGAGGTGCTGGCGTTGCCGCGGCGTTGGCCCACGTAGACGGACACGCCGATGCTCTTGTCGCGGTTGCGCTCGACGTTCTCGAGCTTGCCCTTGCGCACGGAGACCGACAGGCCCGCGCCTTCGGACACTTCAGCCGCCGAATCGGTGGCACCCAGTTTTTTGGCGATGGCCAGGGTGTCTTCGATCAACTGCTGGAATTGCTCGCGGGTGTAGGCAAAGCCGGTGTCTTTTTCAGATGACGATTTGCCTGCGGTGGATTTTGGGGCGAGCTTGGGTGTTTTGGCGGCCATTTTGTGGATGCAGTGAGAGTGCCCCCGTATCATAGCGAGGACATGAATCCGAACCATATTGATCAAGACTCGGGGTTTGACCCTGAAGGCGACGCGCCACACGGTGCCGAATACGGCTACACCAAGCCCAGCAAGAGCATGCTCAAGCGCGAAAGCGCTGACTTGCAGGCGCTGGGCAAACAGTTGCTGGAACTGCCCGATAGCCGTCTGAAAGACATCGACATGCCTGAGCGCCTGCGTGATGCGCTGGACGCTTGGAAGAAGACCAAGTCTTTTGAAGGCAAACGCCGGCAGTTGCAGTTCATCGGCAAGGTGATGCGTGAGGTCGATGCAGAACCCCTGCGCGAGGCCGTTGCCGCCTTCCAGTTGGGGCATGCCCGTAATGCGTTGGCGCTGCACCAGGCCGAGCGCTGGCGTGCCGAACTGTTGGCTGAGAACGACAAGGATGCGCTGCATCGCTGGGTCGAAACCTATCCGGGCACCGATCTGCAGCAACTGCGTACCCTGATCCGCAATGCCCGCAAGGATGCGGCGCTGGTGCCCGAGAAGCGCAACGGCAAGGCTTACCGCGAGATCTTCCAGTACATCAAGCAGACCATGGAATCACAGGTGGCGGTGCCGGTAACGGGCGTGCATGCCGGTGAAGATGGCATCGACGACGCTGACGACGGCGAGGACGCGTGATGAGCGAAGCGGTGTCAGCTTTCGAGCCGGTCCGCATCGGTGTTGTCTCGATCAGTGACCGCGCCAGCTCCGGCGTGTACGAAGACAAGGGCCTGCCTGCGCTGCAGGACTGGCTGGGCAGGGCCGTGCGCAACCCGGTGAGCTGGGTGCCGCGCCTGATCGCCGATGAGCGCGAGCTGATCGCCCAGACCCTGCGCGAGCTGGTGGACCAAGAAGGCTGCCATCTGGTGCTGACCACGGGCGGCACAGGCCCCGCCTTGCGCGACGTCACGCCTGAAGCCACGCTGGATGTGGCCGACAAGGAAATGCCCGGTTTTGGCGAGCAGATGCGTCAGATCAGCCTGCGCTTCGTGCCCACGGCCATCCTGTCGCGCCAGACTGCGGTGATCCGCAAGCAGGCCTTGATCCTGAACCTGCCTGGGCAGCCCAAGTCCATCGCCGAGACGCTGGAAGGCCTGCGCAACGAGGAAGGCCAGTCCATCGTGCCGGGTATCTTCGCGGCCGTGCCTTATTGCATCGACCTGATCGGCGGACCCTATATCGAGACCAACGCGGCCGTGTGCGACGCCTTCAGGCCTAAGTCTGCACGCCGCAGCTCAACTCCTTCATTCAGGGTGGGGGACTCCTCTTCCTGATTGATGTATTGGATGCTTTCCGGATAATCCGCGTCAACAAGACACGAATTTCATTCAGGAGGGCGCATGAGCGCGATGTCATCCATGCTGGGCAGGGGCCGTGACAGGCGGCAACTCATCATTGCACTTTTTTGCACCATGCTGTTGCTGGCGTGGTGTGGTCTTGTCATCTATCACGTGCGTGCGCAGCATGGGCACGTGCTGGGTGATTGGTTGCTGGACTATCGGCAGGGATTTGTGCGCCGTGGCTTGATTGGCTCGATGTTGTCTGGTCTTGCCGATGTCACGCGGCTTCCAGTGACCGTGTGGGTAGGGCTGGCTCAGATTGCGCAATTTGTCGTCTTCATTTATTGCTTGTTGCGTGTGCTGTCCGGGCGATTCAAGCCATTTTGGTATGTGTTGTTGTTGCTGTCGCCGGCCACGTTGCTATTCAGCTTCTTTGAGGTGTCCGGTGTAGGACGCAAGGAAACCCTTTACTTTGCCTTGTTGACCTGGTTTGTTTTGGGGCTTGATCGTCAGCGGGTAACGGTGTTGCAGACACTGGTCTGGACCGCTGTCTCCGTGGCCATAACCCTGTCGCATGAGCTGATTCTGTTTTATGCGCCGTATTACCTAATTGCGGCCATGGGCGTGCCCAAACCGCAGCGTGCGCAAGCCTTGCGGGCGGCAGGGATCATGCTGCTGGGCTCGTGGATGGCGGGTGCGGCAGTGTTGCTGCTGGCCAAACCGCTGGACGGTCCCGCGTTCTGCGACACCCTGATGCAGTCCGGTTTGTCGTCAACGGTTTGTCAGGGCATCGTGTTGTGGAAGTTGCAGGATCTGCGCTCTTCCTTCGATGAGACCTTGCTGACCATTCGGTATTTCGGGTACCTCAAAACCTATGCCATGGCTTTGGTTCTGAGTCTGGCCCCTGTTTTTGTCTGGCTTCGTCGTTATCGTCCGGGAACGGTCCGCCTTCATCTGCGCTGGATGGTTGCAGCCTGGGCGTGGTCCAGTCTGGCATTCTTGCTGGCTGTTGATTGGGGGCGCTTCATTCAGATTCACCTTGTTTCAGCGTTGGTAGTTCTCGCTTTGCGATTGCGTCGAAGGGATGCGACGGCGCTGGCAGCGCCGTCGGTACCACGCCTTAATGTTCCATCGACCAAGGTGCGTTGGGGCTTGGCCATCCTGTGCATGTTGCCCCCCATCTTCTGGCACATGCCGACATGTTGCGAGTCTGGGATCGGTGGTGGCGTGGCGGGCAAGGCCGAGCACGGTGTGGTCGCGATCATGCGGCTGGCCGGGCTTTAGCCGGCGAACTGGCGCGCAACTCCGCTTGCACCGCCTCAACGACTCGCTGGCGGAACCAAAGGTTGCCGGGGTCGTCGTCCAGCGAGGCGTTCCAGTACAGGTGCGCATCCAGCTGAGCCGCTGACAGCGGGAAGGCGTGCAAGGTGTTGTTGAAATGCTGATTGGCCACCCGGGCGTACTGCTCGGGCATGGTCAGCAGCATGTCGGTCTGGCTGACCACGCGGCAGCCTGCAAAGTAGTGCCGGCAACGCAGGCCGATCTGGCGACGCAGCCCCTGGCGGCTCAATTCGTAATCCTCCAGGCCCAGGCCTTGCCGGCGGGCAGATACCAGCACGTGTGAGGCAGCCAGGTAGGCGTCCAGCCGCAGCGGGCCCTGGCCGATCACGGGGTGATCCGCGCGTGTCACCACCACGAGTTTGTCCAGCACCAGCCGTGTGTGGCTGACTTCGTTCGGGAGGGGCAGGGCGATGTCCACGGCGGCGTCGATGCGACCTTGCCGGAGCGCATCGGCGATATCGTGCCGTTCCACCTGGATGCTGTTGACGCTGATGCCGGGCGCGTGGGCGCGGATGTGCGCCATCAGGCCGGGCAGGGTGAGCGATTCCAGGATGTCGCGCATGCCGATGGTGAACACGCGATCAGAACGGGCGGCGTCGAAGCCTTGCTGCGGGCCCTTGATGCCCGCCTGCAAGGTGCTCAGCGCCTGCCTGACCGAGGTGGTGAGGCCTCGCGCATACGGCGTGGGCACCATGCGGCGGCCTTGTCGGGTGAAGAGCGGGTCACCCAGGGTGTCGCGCAGGCGCGCCAGGGCGTGGCTGACGGCTGGCTGGCTCAGGTGCAGTTCGCGGGCCGCGGCGGTGAGCGAGCCAGTCTGCACGATGGCGTCGAACACCAGGAACAGGTTCAGATCGATCTTGTTCAGATTCATTTTGTGAATGTATCCGGATTCAGATAATTCATTTGATTCATTCTGTGCTGATTTCTACACTGCGCGCAGCAAAGACTGACCGTCAGAAAGAGAGCAGCCCATGGACTTTGGCCATTCCCCCCGCGCCTTGGAATACGTCGAACGCGTCAAGAGCTTCATGCGTGACCACGTGATCCCGGCCGAAGAGGCGTATCACGCGCAGATGACCGGCTCGGCAGATTGGCGTCAATGGCGCCAGCCCGCCTTGATGGAGGACCTCAAGGCCAAGGCCAAGGCAGCTGGCCTGTGGAACCTCTTCTTGCCCGATCCGCACCACGGCGCCGGCTTGAAGGTGGTGGAATACGCCGCCCTGGCCGAACTGATGGGCTACAACACCATGGCCGCCGAGGTGTTCAACTGCAACGCGCCCGACACCGGCAACATGGAAGTGCTGCACATGTACGGCTCGCCCGCACAGCAGGACCGCTGGTTGACACCCTTGCTGGCTGGCGAGATCCGCTCGGCCTTCTGCATGACCGAGCCGGGCGTGGCGTCGTCGGACGCCACCAATATGGAAGCCACGGCCGTGCCCGAAGGCGACGAGGTCGTGATCAATGGGCGCAAGTGGTTCAGCTCCGGCATTGGCCACCCCAATTGCAAGATCCTGATCTTCATGGGGCTGACGGACCCGACCGCCGAGCGTCACAAGCGCCACTCGATGATCCTGGTGCCGCTGGACACACCGGGCGTGAAGATCGAGCGCATGCTGCCGTCGTTCGGTGTGTACGACGAGCCCTTCGGCCATGGCGAAGTTACCTTCGACAAGGTGCGCGTGCCCAAGGAGAACATCATTGCCGGCCTGGGTCGTGGCTTCGAGATTGCGCAAGGTCGCCTGGGCCCAGGGCGCATTCACCACTGCATGCGCTGCATCGGGGGCGCCGAGCGTGCTTTGGCCATGATGGCCGAGCGCGGTGACAAGCGCGTGGCCTTCGGCAAGCCTTTGAATCAATTGGGCGGCAATGTGGACGTGATTGCCAACGCGCGCATGGCCATCGAACAAGCCCGTCTGCTTACTCAGAAGGCCGCCTGGATGATGGACACGGTGGGTGTGAAGGCCGCCATGAGCGAGATCTCGCAGATCAAGGTGGTTGCGCCTAATATGGCGCAGGTGGTGCTGGACGCGGCCATCCAGATGCACGGCGCATTGGGTGTCACGCTGGACACGCCGCTGAGCACCCTGGCGGCCTATGTGCGCACCATCCGTCTGGCTGATGGCCCGGACGAAGTGCACCGCAAGGTGGTGGCCAAGTTCGAACTGGCCCGGCAGCGAGCCGCACGCGGTGAAGGCTGAGTGCACACAGGTGCCTGGCTGAGAAGCATTCAAGGAGACACAAGCAATGAGCGAGAAGTTGATCGATGCCGCAGGCAAGGTGCGCGCCGGTGAAGAGGTGGATCTGGTCCGCGTGACCGCGTACCTGCGTGCTGCAGGCCTGGCGGTGGAGGGCGAGCCGCAACTCAAGCAGTTCCCGGGAGGAGCCTCGAACCTCACCTACCTGCTGAGCTATGAAAACCGCGACCTGATCCTGCGTCGCCCGCCCTTTGGCCACATCGCCAAATCGGCGCATGACGTGGTGCGCGAGGCCCGCATCATGGAGATGCTCAAGCCTGTGTACCCGGCCGTGCCGAACGTCTACGCCATCTGTGAGGACACCGAGGTGATTGGTGCGCCCTTCTATGTGATGGAGCGCCTGGTGGGTGTGATCCCACGCCAGAACCTGCCCGACGAGCTGGGCCTGGATGCCCCCAGGACGCGACAGCTTTGCCTGAATGTGCTGGACAAGCTGATCGACCTACACATGCTGAATGTGAAGGACGCTGGCCTGGATACGCTGGGCAAGGGCGAAGGTTATGTGGCGCGTCAGATCGAGGGCTGGAGCAAGCGCTTCCGTGCTGCGCGCACGGATGACGTGTCCGACTTTGAGTCCGTGATGCAGTGGTTGGCCGACAAGCAGCCCAGGCAGGAAGTGGCCATCTGCCTGATCCACAACGACTTCCGTTTCGACAACGTCGTGCTGGACATCGCCGATCCGATGAAGGTGATCGGCGTGCTGGACTGGGAAATGGCCACGCTGGGCGACCCATTGATGGACCTGGGCAGCTCGCTGGCCTATTGGGTGCAGGCCGATGACGACCCCTTCATGCTGGGCTCGCGCCGTCAACCCACGAACGCGCCGGGCATGCTGACCCGCCAGGAAGTGATCGAGTACTACGCCCAACGCACCGGCTGGAGCGTGGCCAACTTCGATTTCTACGAGGTCTATGGTCTGTTCCGCCTGGCGGGTATCGTGCAGCAGATCTACAAGCGCTTCAAGGAGGGCAACGCCCGCAACCCGGTGTTCGCGACCTTCGGGCCGTTTGCCAACTACCTGGGCCAGCGTTGCGAACGCATCATCGCGCAGTCGTCGCTGTAAGGCGCAGCCTGTTCAGCACACCTTTCGAGATTTCAAACCATGAGCATTCCCAACACGTTTGATCTGACGGGCAAGGTCGCCCTGGTCACTGGTGCCAGCCGTGGCATCGGTGAAGCCATCGCGCGCCTGATGGCCGCACACGGTGCCCACGTCATCATCTCCAGCCGCAAGGCCGAGCCCTGCGAGGCGGTGGCGCAATCCATTCGCGAAGCGGGAGGCAAGGCGTCCGTCATCCCTTGCCATGTGGGCGAGATGGACCAGATCGATGCCACGTTCGCGGCCATCGAGCAGCAGTTCGGCCGCCTGGACATCCTGGTCAACAACGCCGCGGCCAATCCTTACTTCGGCCACATCAGCGACACCGACCTGGGCGCCTTCCAGAAGACGGTGGATGTGAACATCCGCGGCTACTTCTTCATGTGCGCACGTGGCTCCAAGCTGATGGCGAAGAACGGTGGTGGCTCGATCATCAACATCGCGTCGGTCAATGGCGTGGTGCCAGGCATGCTGCAAGGCATTTACTCGATCAGCAAGGCGGCTGTGATTTCGATGACGCATGCCTTTGCCAAGGAGTGTGCGTCGATGAAGGTGCGCGTCAACGCCATCCTGCCAGGTGCCACGGATACCAAGTTCGCATCGGCCCTGACCACGAATGACGCCATCCTGAAGGTGGTGATGGCGCATACGCCTTTGAACCGTGTGGCGGACCCCAAGGAAATGGCTGGCGCGGCCTTGTACCTGGCCAGCGATGCGGCCAGCTACACCACGGGGGCTTGCCTGAATGTGGATGGTGGTTATCTGACGGCTTGATGCTCATGCCACGTCAAGCCCGCGGGACATGCTTGAGCTTGTCCGGGTTGCGCATGACGTAGATGGCTGTGATCCGCCCACCTTCTGCGATCTCCAATGCCAAGGTCTGGACGACGCTGCCATCGGCCGCATGGAACACCGCACCGGGCATGCCATTGATGGATGCTGGCCGCGTGGCGCCGGGCTCGCGCAGCCACAGGCGCGCAAAACCCACCAGGACCTGGGCGACCTTGTCCGCCCCCAGAAGTGGCCTGGGGACCGAGTTGACCTTGCCTCCGCCATCGGCCATGAACACGACGTCTTGCGCCAAGGTGTCAGCCAGAGCCTGAACGTCGCCCATCTGCAAGGCCATGGCAAATGCCGTGGCGATTCGGCTGGCTTGTTCGGGTGACGGCGGGCTGGTGCCTCTGCGGGGTCTGCCCGCTGACAGCGGCGCGGCCTTGCCTGCCTTATCCGCTTTAGGCGACTGCTCATCGGGTGTCGGCACCGAAGCGGCCAATTGTTGGCGCGCTCGGGACGCGAGTTGCCGGCAAGCAGCCGCGCTGCGGTCCAGCACCTGCGCAATGGCATCAAAGTCCCAGTCGAAGACCTCGTTGAGCAGAAAGACAGCGCGCTCGCTGGGCGTGAGCCTTTGCAGCACCAGCAGAAAGGCGATCTCCAGATCCTGCGCCATGGTGACCATCTCTTCGGCACCGGCTTGCGCCGAGTAGGGATCGTCGATCCAGGGTTCAGGCAGCCACACGCCCACATAGTGTTCGCGCTGCTTCTGTGCGGAGCGCAGGCGGTCGAAGCAAAGGCGCGTCAGCGTCTGGGCCAGAAAGGCGCGCGGTTCGATGATGTCCGCATGTGGCACCTCGCGCCAGCGCAGCCAGCAGTCCTGTACGGCATCTTCCGCCTCAGCCACAGAGCCCAGCATCCGGTAAGCCAGACCCCGTAGAAATCGGCGATGTGATTCGAATTCGATTGTCGGTTCCATGTGCGATTCGAGTTGGTTACTGGTCGCCGTAGTCCAGGATCTGGCAATCTTGATTGTGGCCCAGGGCCCGTTTGACCATAGGGAAGCTACGGGCGCCTGCCATGGCCAGGGTCAGAGAGATCAGGCCTTGCTCACCCCATCTGGCTTTGATGTGCTGGCGCATGGCATTGGTGTTGGCCTCCTGCGAGTCAGGTCGGATGACGGCGTGAGCCCATTGATAGGCCAGGGCTGTATCTGAGCCCATGCCTTTCAGATCACCTCGCGTGATGGCCTTGATCACCTCCAAAGGCACGCCTTGTTGCCTCGCCATGTTGATGGTCAGTTGCTGACATGGACCGCAATCTTCGCTATGGGTGGCCACCCATTTGACAGCGAACCAGGGTGCGAGAGGCATCTGCGGGTGTCGGTAGGCGGCCAGGGTGAACAAGCAGGAGAAGGCCTTGAAGGGCTTGAGGCCCGCATCCAGTATCTGGTGGGTGTAGGCCATGTCGTAGTTGAACTGCCGGGCAAAGGCGTCCAGCCGCTTTCTGATGAAGGTTCTGGGGCCCCACATGCTCAGGGCCTCCTCATCGACGGGCTTTGCCAGGCCAGCAAGCCGGTCAGCAAGGCCGGCAAGGTCACGCCGGGGAAGGTTTTCCACCAGACTGTCCAGCCGCAAATGCCGATGGCGAGTTCGTACAGGTGAACGCCCGCATGGCTCATGAGGAACAAGGCGACCAACGTTGTGGTGGCCAGGGCGTCTGCCGGGCGCAGCAGGCTCCACACCAGGGCCGCAGCAGCGCTCAGATAGGCGCAGCCGATGTCGCGAATGAAATGGGTGTTCAGCGGGCCGGTCAGGCTCACGGTCGGGATGGTGTGATACCAGCGCTCAGGTGCGATGAGCATGAACAGGCCGTTGCCTGCCAGCGAGGTCGAAAGTAGGGCTCTGAGCCAGGGCATGGCGCGCTCCGTATGAAAGTGGCAATACCTTCATGACGAAGCTGCGCGACGCTTTGTGACGCGAAGCAAGAACTTTCGTTGCTTATATCACCGGGCTACTTCACCAGCCGGTTGAGACCTTCGGCATCAAAGTGCTCTTGCGTCTGCGCATCGGTGGGCAGGCAGGTGCGGGCGTCTTCGGTCTGCGCTTCCTTGGCCAGCTTGCCGATGGCCTGCCACAACAAGGTGATCTGGTGCTCGTGGCCGGAGGCGTTGTCGATCAGGCCACGCAAAGCTTGCGACAGCGGGTCATCGCCCTCGGTCACGCCATAGGCCGAGAAGCCCAGCTTGGCCGCGATGGCTTCGCGTTCGGCCTGCTTCTCGTCCATCACGGTGGCCTTGGCCACGATGATGCGAGCCGGGTTGCCCACAGCCGTGGCGCCGGGGGGCACGGGCTTGGTCACCACGGCGTTGGAGCCCACGCGGGCCCCATCGCCCACGGTGAAGCCGCCCAGCACCTGTGCATTGGCGCCCACGATCACGCCGCGGCCCAGGGTGGGGTGGCGCTTGGTGCCTTTGCTCAGCGACGTGCCGCCCAGCGTCACGCCCTGGTAGATGGTGCAGCCATCGCCGATCTCGGCGGTTTCGCCCACCACCACACCCATGCCGTGATCAATGAAGACGCGGCGGCCCATCGTGGCGCCAGGATGAATCTCGATGCCCGTGAAGAAGCGGCCCCAATGCGAGATCCAGCGGCCCAGCCACTTGAGCTGATGCGTCCAGCACCAGTGCGCGAGGCGGTGCATGGCCAGGGCGTGCAGACCGGGGTAACAGGTCAGCACTTCCCAGGCGGTGCGGGCCGCAGGGTCGCGTTCCAGGATGCAGGCGATGTCTTCTCGCAGTCGGGCAAAGAGCATGAAGAATGAGCTTATGCGTTTTTCGAATCAGGCCCTGGAGTTTACCGGGCAGACACAAAGACCATGGGCGGGCAGCGTTTGGGCATCTGTGCTTGATCTGATGTGGATCAGCGTGGCTTGTCCATGATGGCTTTGGCGATGCCGCGCAGGATGTGGATTTCTTCCTGGCGCAACTCGGCGCGGTTGAGCAACTGGTTCAGGCGCGGCATCAGCTTCTTGGGCGCGGCTGGATCCAGGAAACCCAGCTGCACCAGTGCTTTTTCCCAATGATCCAGTGCGCCTTGCACGGCCGCGCCACTGGCCAGATCAACGTCTGGTGTGCGTGCCTCCACCGGGAATCCGCCCAGCGCCTGGCGCCACTCATAGGCCAACACCTGCACGGCCTGCGACAGGTTGAGCGAACCGTAGTGGGGGTTGGTGGGGATGCTGATCACGGCATGGCAGCGGTACACATCCTCATTGGCCATGCCGTAGCGTTCACTGCCGAACACGAAGCCCACGCGGTGGGCGGGATCGTGGCGGGCCAGTTCGCCCAGGCCTTCGCGCGGGGTGATGGTGGGTGGGCCGAAGTCGCGCGGTGTCATGGCGGTGCCGATGGCATAGGTGATGCCGTCCAGCGCTTCGGCCAGGGTGTCGGCCACGCGAGCACGCACGAGGATGTCGGCAGCGCCGCTGGCCAGGGCCACGGTTTCCTCCTGGATGAGCACGTCCTCAAAGCGGGGGCGCACCAGCACGAGATCGGAAAAGCCCATGACTTTCATCGCACGCGCCGTGGCGCCCACATTGCCGGGGTGGCTGGTGCCGATCAGGATGAATCGGGTGGGGTCGGCGGGGCCCGCAACAGGGGGGGAAGCAGGCGAAGAAAGGGGGGCAGAGCTCATGAAAACTTCAGGATGTACGGCATGAATGCGCGATAAGCCCTTGATTCTGATCGGAATCGCTGAAAAAGGGGGTGCAAAAAGCAACAGGCTTCTATAGAATGCTCGATTCTCGCTCGTTCTTTGATCACTGCTGCGCCCCCATCCCCTGCCTGGACTTCAGTCTGGCCGGTGCTGACTGCCTTGCTCACTTGCCTGGATCTCCCCCGTTTCCAATGGGTTGATGATCGGTTTGTCGCCTTGCACTGTCGCTCTGTCATTCGTCTCAGGTGGTTTATCGGTTTCCAAGGTTAAACATGTCTCAAGCCCTGCATCCCATGCTCAACATCGCCATCAAAGCTGCTCGCGCAGCCGGGGCGATCATCAACCGGGCCTCGCTCGACATCGAGCGACTGACTGTGATCTCGAAGTCTCACAACGACTTCGTGACCGAGGTGGACAAGGCGGCAGAAGACGCGATCATCGGCACGATCCTGGAGGCCTATCCTGGCCACGGCATCCTGGCCGAAGAATCGGGCCGCGAACACGGCGCCCGTCACAGCGACTACGTCTGGATCATCGATCCGCTCGACGGCACCACCAACTTCATCCACGGCTTCCCGGTCTACGCGGTCTCCATCGCGCTGACCTTCCGTGGACAGATCCAGCAAGCGGTTGTGTACGACCCGAGCCGCAATGACCTGTTCTATGCGTCCAAGGGCAAGGGCGCCTACATGAACGACCGCCGCATCCGCGTGTCCAAGCGCACCCGCATGCTGGACTCCCTGATCGGCACGGGCTTCCCCTTCCGCAAGGGCGACAATTTCCAGCGCTACATGAAGATGTTCGAAGACGTCATGGTGCAGTGCGCTGGCGTGCGTCGGCCGGGCGCTGCTTCGCTGGACCTTTGCTACGTGGCAGCCGGCTTCTACGATGCTTTCTTTGAGACCGGCCTGAGCCCCTGGGACGTGGCCGCAGGCGCGCTGATCATCACCGAGGCCGGTGGCCTGGTGGGCAATTTCACGGGTGAGCCCGACTTCCTGTACCAGCGCGAAATCCTGGCCGGCACGCCTCGCATCTACGGCCAGATGGTCAAGACGCTGGCACCGTACACCCGCGTGATCTCTGATGCCGACGCGGCCGCCGCTGCAGCTGCCGACGGTGGCGAAGAAGGCGAAGCCGATCCGGAAGACGACGCCCTGATCCAGTCCTTGCAAGAGGCTGAAGATGCCGCGCAGGCCGCCAAGGCCGCTGAGCCAGAGAAGCCCAAGCGCACCCGCATCACGGCTGCTGCCAAGGCGGCAGAAGTGCGTGAAGGCAAGGACGACGCACCGTTCTGATGCCGGGCACCCGATGCGGTGCTGCAGTTGATGATCGATGAATAAAAAGGGGCGCCCGATCGGAGCGCCCCTTTTCCTTGATGGATTGGCTTTGCTTGATCAGGACGGCGCGTTGCCGCCGCGAAGCCTTTCCAGCTTGGCTTGTGCGGCGTCGGCATCCATGGGCGATACCTTGGGCTTGGTGCGCTTGGCTGCGGCCTTCTTGCCACTCAACTTGCCCTTCACGGTAGCGGTCGTCAGCGGCTGTTCGGCACCGGCCTCAGGCAACTGCGCCACATACATCAACAGCGATTCGCGCGAGCCCTCGATCGGTGGCTCGACCTGCGAGGTGAGCGCACCCTTGATCTGGGGCACGGTGATCTTCACTGGCGTGTCGTCGCGTGGGGTCTTGCGGAACTGCAGCGCGTCGGCCAGGCTGTTGGCGCGCAAGGCACCGGCACTGGCCTGCATGCGCTGCCCCAGCGGATCGAGCTTCCATTTCTCGCACAGATAGCGCAACAGGCTGGTGTGGTCAAACACGGTGGCGTTGACCTTCGCATCCAGCCAGGGCGACACCAGGATGGTGGGCACGCGCACGCCGAGTCGGTCAAAGGTCCAGTCTGACGTGTGATTGTCCGGCGGCACCGTGGCAGGCGGGCTCACGTGGTCGTAGAAACCGCCGTGTTCGTCATAGGTCACCACGAACAGGGTGGACTTCCACAGTTCCGCGTTGCTGCGCAGGGCGTTGTAGACATTGGCCAGCAGCATCTCGCCCTTGCGGATGTCAGAGGGCGGGTGCTGGTCGTTTTCGTCCTTGCCGAAGTACTGGGGTTCGATGAAGGCGTATTCAGGGAAGTCGTTGGCATCGCCCGCGGCCATCTCATAGAAATCATCCATGTCCTTGTAGCCGCGAAAGGTGAGGTAGCGTGTCAGCAGACGCGTCATCACGATGCTTTGCGGGATGCCGGCGTGGAAGATCTTCCAGTTCACGCGCCCATCAGACAGCCGATCAAAGATCGTGTCCTGGTAGTAGATACGCATGTTCTGCGGCTCTTTCATCGACGGCATGGTCAGGTGACCCAGGCAGGTGCCGCTGTGGATGAAGAAGCGGTTTTGCCAGGTCGGGCCAGGCATGGACGAGAACCAGTGATCGCACACGGTGAAGTTGCGCGCCAGGGTGTGCAGGGCGGGCAGCGTGTCGTCCTTTGGCGTGGCACCAAAATCGAAGTAGGCCATCACCTGATCAAGCTCGGCTTGCTTGGCATCCGGGTAGCGTTGCAGGAAGCTTTCTGCAAAACCCGACATGGGGTTCGCTGCGGTGCCCAACTGCTTCATCGTGTCGTCATGCTCGTGGTTGGGGTCGCGGCCCCTGTCGAGCACCCAGGCTGCGCCAGGTTTTTGCTGAACCACGTGGCCCTTCGATGTCTTGTTGCTGCGCGGCGTGCCTTTTTGCGGGATCCCTTCCACGTCCTTGTTGAACCGGGTCATGCCGCCCAGCATCTGATCGAAGGAGCGGTTCTCCAGCATCAGCACAACCACGTGCTTGATCGGATCGTTGGCCGGCGTGGCCGAAGCCTTGACGAAGGATTCGCCGCCCAGCATGCGCAGGTGGGCGTCTTCGCGTGGCACAGAGGCCTCGCTGTGCTTGCGCAGGTAGCCTCGGCCATACATGTGGTCGGACTTGATGGCCATGCGTTTGCGGGCCTTGGTGTCCTGGTCATTGGCGTAGGTCTCGTGGGCCCGCTTGCGTGGGTCGTAGAAGCCGACGTAGCCGCCCTTGCTCACGCCGAATGAGGGCAGACCTTTTTTCTTGCTGTCAAGTTGACCCAGGAAGTCATTGCGGCCACCTTCCTGTTCTTCGGGTGTGAAGTAGAGGGGCAAGACGAAGTTGGATACCTCCACGCCGTCCACCGTATAGCTCTGGCCCTGGACGGCATCGCACATCTCGAACCAATGGAACACCTCGACACCTGGCTTGGTGGGGTGGGGCCCCTGAACCAGCAGGTTGCCTTGCGGGTCGCCGATCAATTCGAGTGCCTCGTGGGACAGCGTGACCGTCCAGTTCTCGCCCAGTTCCTTGGACAGCTTGGTGAACACGAAGCCATAAGGGATGCCTCTGGCGTTGGTGTCGTGGTAGCCCACCGCCCCGTCGACGTCTACCTCGTCCCACAGGTAGATGATGGCGTCGCCGCGCAACTCGGCGGGGGCGTTCTTGTCCGGCTTGCTGCCGATGGCACCTTCCAGCCTCAGCGTCGCGCCGAAGCTCCAGTAGGGCTCGAAGTCATCCTTGATCTGCCGATTGATGGCCCGGATGACGGTTTGCAGCTCGGCATCGCTGATGCCGCGGGACCGGTTGACGATGGAAATCAACATGAGGGGCTCCTTGCGTTTTGTGTTGTCTCTTGCATGTCTGTGAGAATGGCGGGCTTATTCTGAATACGGCCAGACATTTTTACCATGCAAGCCTTGCTCGATGCCATCGCCACGATGCGCATGCCCCTCGACGCCCAGCGCATTTTCCACGGCCGAGGCGGCTTGTACCCCGGATGCGAGCAATGGACGCTGGATGCTTATCCGCCTGTGTGGGTGCTCACCAGCTTTCAGCCTGTCAGCGACGAGGAACTGGCCGTTCTGCACGAAGCCTTGTCGGCGCGTTGGCAGGCCTTGTCTCCGGATACGCCACTGAACTGGGTCTTCCAGTATCGGCATGAGGTGCAAGCCGACACGCGGCTGATGGCCGGCAGCGTGCCCGATCCCCAGGTGGTGACCGAAAACGGTGCGAGCTTTCGGGTGCATCTGCTCAGAGGTCAGAACCACGGCCTGTTTCTGGACATGGCAGAAGGGCGCCGCTGGGTGCGTGAGCATGTGGCGGCACGCCCAGGGATCAAGGTGCTCAACCTGTTTGCCTACACCTGCGCCTTTTCCGTGGTGGCCTTGCAGGCTGGCGCCCGGCATGTGACCAACATGGACATGAGCGGTGGCGCCTTGGGTATCGGCAAGCAGAACCATCACCTCAATGGCGGGTCGGCAGGCGCCAGCTTTTGGCCGCATGACATCTTCAGTTCCTGGGGCAAGATCAACCGCAGCGGGCCTTATGACCTGATCATCGCAGACCCACCCACCTATCAGAAGGGCAGCTTCATTGCCGAGAAGGACTACGCACGCCTGATGCGCCGCTTGCCTGACTTGCTGATGCCGGGCGGCCACGCGATGTTGTGCCTGAACTCACCCAAGCTGGGTCCTGACTTTCTGCAGGACCTCATGCAGACCGAGGCCCCGGCCTTGAGCTTCGTTGAGCGCTTGCCTAACCCGCCCGTGTACGCGGATGTGCAGCCCGAACGGGCACTCAAGGTTCTGCTCTACAAGGCGCCGGATTGATCAGCCCTGGGCCATGTGCAGGATCTGCCTGGCCTCGGCGGGCGTGGCCACAAGGCGCCCCAGTTCGCCAGCGAGGCGGGCCACGCGTGCCACCAGCTGGGCATTGCTGACGGCCAACTCGCCCTTGCGGTAGAAGATGTTGTCTTCGAAACCCACCCGTACATGGCCGCCCAGCAAGATGGCCATGGTGGTCAGGGGTAACTGGGCTGCACCGATGCCGGCAACCGTCCAGGTGGCATCTGGCGGCAGTTCGGACAGCATGTACATCAAGGCTTGCGGTGTGCCCGCCATCCCGCCCGGCACGCCCAGCACGAAATCGACGTGGGCGGGGCTGGGTAGCGCACCTTTGGCCAGCCATCGCCTGGCCGTGGCCAGCATGCCGCTGTCGAAGATCTCCAGTTCCGGCTTCACACCTTGCAGTTGCATCTCGCGCGCATAAGCGTCGATATCAGCAGGGTGGTTGTAGAACACATCACCACCAAAGTTGACCGAGCCCATGGAGAGCGTGGCCATCTCCGGGCGCAGGGCGACCGGCGCCAGGCGTTCCTGCGCCGTCATGCCCACGGCGCCGCCGGTCGAGATCTGCACGATCACCTCGCAGCGCTGGCGCACCTCATCCATGATCTGCCTGTAAACCTCTTTGTCCTGCGTGGGCGAGCCGTCCGGCCAGCGGGCATGCACGTGCACGATGCTGGCGCCGGCCTCGGCACATGCAGCAGCGGCGATACCTATCTCTTCGGGCGTGATGGGCAGTGCAGGCTGCTGATCTCGGGTGACCTCGGCGCCCGTGAGGGCTGCGGTGATGATGAGCTTGTCCATGATGAGGCTCCTTGCTCAGCTTCGATTGCTGCCCCGCTGGCATGTGGCCGGGACCACGCAGGTGCCCGTGGCGCGACAGACGACCACAGGCTCCGCCAGCACATCGCAAGCAGAGGGCTGCCCGGGGATAGGGGCTGCCGCGATGACTTTGCGCGCTTCGAATACCATCTTGCGAGAGGTCTTGCCCATGGATTCAATGCGGCCGATGGCCTCGATGTAGTCGCCTGCATGCACGGGCGCGAGGAACTCGACCTTGTCGTACGCGACAAACAGGCCCTCATCACCATCGCTGCGGATCAGCAGTTCGGTGGCGACGTCGCCAAACAGTTGCAGCATGCGTGCACCGTCAACCAGGTTGCCGGCGTAGTGCGCTTCGTGGGCGCTGATGCGCAGTCGGATGAGACTGGTGATCTGGCTGGTGATGGGCGTGTCCATGGTGTGCGCTCCAGATTGACTGATGTCGTTCAGCGTGCAAGCTCGGGTGCTTGGTGAGTCGCGTTGCGCCGTGCCCATTCATCGATGGCGAATGAGGCCACGTTCTCGGCATAACAACCCGTTCCGAAGCCCGCGTCATAGCCCAGCTCCTTGGCCAGTTCGTGGCTGATGCGTGGCCCTCCCACAATGAGGATGACGTGCTCACGCAGGCCCTCGGCTTCGAGGATGTCGGACAGGCGGGTCAGGTTGTCCAGGTGGATGTTCTTTTGCGTGACAACCTGCGACACCAGGATCACGTCGGCTTTTTCCTCGATGGCGCGGGCCACCAGTTCTTCGGAGTCCACCTGGGCACCCAGGTTGATGGCGCGCATCTCGTGGTAACTCTCCAGCCCCTTGTGCCCGTTGTAGCCCTTCATGTTCATGATGGCGTCAATGCCCACGGTGTGTGCGTCGGTTTCAATGCAGGCGCCCACCACCACCATCTTGCGCCCCATGAGCGTGGCGATCTTCTGGTTGATGGCCTCTTTGTCAAGCACCTCGAATTCGGGCTTGGCCACCTTGATGCCGCTCAGGTCCACGCGGTGCTTGCACTGGCCATAGACCACGTAGAAGGAAAAGCCGGGGCCCATGGCTTCACAGTGCACCACGGCGGGCTCATCCAGGCCCATCTGAAGGGCCAGTTGCCGTGCGGCCTCCTTGCTGTTCTCGTCCAGCGCCACAGGCAGCGTGAAGGAAACTTGCACGCGCCCGTCATCCATGGTGTCGCCATAGGGCTTGACCCATCTGGGTGTGTGTTGCAGTGCGTCTTTCATGATGCGCGCTCCTCGTTCATGCCGGGCAGCATCAGCTCAGGGAAGGGGTTGAAGTAGTCGTTTGACTTGGCGACGACACCGTCCAGGCCCTTGCCACCCGTCAACGTGCGCGAGATGTCGGCGAAGGTGCCTTTGGCAATGGCTGTGGGCAGGCCCGTCTGCTCGATCTGGGCCAGCAGCTCGGTGGTTTCCGCCAGCACCTGCTGGGCCCGGCGCTCGATCTGGCCACCCGGGGTGAAGCTGATCTCCGCATGCAAGTCGCGCATGGTGCCGAACACGTACTTCGCGTTCTGGATGGCCAGGAAGCGGTCCTGGATGAAGGGTGTGTGGATGGCTTCCGTCATCATGCCCAGCAGGTGGATGTTCTGCTGCGTGAGCACGCTCACGACGTTGAACAGCGCATCCTGAACGTGGCCTTTGAAGATGTTGCCCGTCATGTGCTTGGTGGGCGGCATGTACTTGAGGCAGGCCTCGGGGAAGACCTGGCGCACCAGTTGCGCATGGGCCAGCTCCCACAGGAAGCCGTTGTCCAGCCCCGGGTTGATCTCGAAGGCGTGGCCCAGGCCCATCTGGTCGGGCTTCAGGCCTGACAGGTAGGCGAACTGCTCGTTGATGAGCTGAGAGGCCAGCACGGTGTGGGCGGCTTCATAGGCGTCCGCCGTGGTGAGGTAGTTGTCTTCGCCCGTGTTGATGATGATGCCGGCGTAGCCATTGACCATGCGCGAGAAGAACTGGTCAATGAAGGTGCGCTGCATGTTGATGTCTCGAAAGATGATCCCGTACATCGAGTCGTTGAGCATCATGTCCAGGCGCTCCATGGCGCCCATGGCGGCGATCTCCGGCATGCACAGGCCCGAGCAGTAGTTGGTCAGGCGGATGTAGCGACCGATCTTGCGGCCGACCTCGTCCAGGGCCGCGCGCATGAGCTTGAAGTTCTCCTGCGTGGCATAGGTGCCGCCAAAGCCTTCCGTGGTGGCGCCATAGGGCACGTAGTCCAGCAGGCTCTGGCCGGTGGAGCGGATCACGGCGATGATGTCGGCGCCTTGCTCGGCGGCAGCGCAAGCCTGGGTGATGTCCTCGTAGATGTTGCCCGTGGCCACGATGAGGTAGAGCCAGGGCGTGGGGGCTTCGCCGGTTTCACCGATGGCCGCATCGCGCGTGGCACGGTGCCGGGCGATGTGGGCGCACATGTGCTCGGCCATGGCGCTGGCCTTCTGGCGTGCGGCTGCGTCGTCTCTTGGGCGTTGCAGGATCAGTTGGCCATCGGCCACCGCCTGTGCCACTTGCTGGATGCTCATGCCGTGCGTGCTCATCGCGCCGGCCACGATGGCCGCAGCACCATGCTGCAGCAAGCCTTGGTCTTGCAGATGGCTCACCAGGCGATTGGGCAGGGGCACCTGGTTGTCATCGACATCGTCCACGCCCATCAGTCGCAGCGTGGCCCGCTCGACAGCTGTGGTCGTGAAGTGGTGCATGTCGTCGTAGACCTGGTGTGCGATGCGTCGGGCAGCGGTCCGGGCGCGGTCGATCTGCGCTTGATCCAGGGCGAGGTGGCTCATGTTCCCTCCTTCGTCAGCAGGACGTCGGTCACGAGGTGTTGCGGAAAGGTCTGGCGGGCCAGCGCCAGGAATTCGCGTGCGTTGAAACTGCCGCCAAAGGGTGAGCTGGGGTTGAGCGTGATGCCCAGCAATCGGATGGCACGCAGCGCCAGTACCCGGCCGCCCAGGCGCTCGAAGGTGTGCAGATCGGTGGCATCGACGAACAGCCTGGTGCCGTCCGCCACGATCAAGGTCAAGCCTGGCTGGTGTTGCGCGATGTGTTGCAGGGCCTGCCACAAGCGCTTGCCCACGGCGCCCGATACGGCCACCGTCGAGATCGCTTTCAGATCGTTGGCCAACAAGGCTGGCGCGGCGTTGATGGTGGCGATGTGATCGTGAAACAGGCAGTCGCCTTGCTGATCCCAGGCGCCCACGCCTCCGTGCGCCCAGACCGCCTGCGTGCGGGCCAGTATCTCGGCAGGTGCTGGCGGGATGCCCAGAATGGTCAGCCTGTCGTGCGTCTTGCGTAGCACATCGGCGATGCCACCACCGATGGCCGCCCCGGTGGCCAGCACCACGCCATCGGCCATGGCGGGCGACGCATGGTGGCTGCGGCCCAGTGCGCCGTCGAGCATGATCATGTCGGCGCCGCATTGCCGGAGCAGGGCGATCACCTTGTGCTGGTCGTGGTTGCGTGAGGCACCGGCCACCTCCATCTCGCCCGCCTCGATCACCTTGACGATGAGGATCTCGCCCATGGGGCTGCTCACGCCCGTGGTGTCGATCAACTTGATGCGGGCCTTGGCGCGCACGAGGGTGTCACTGGCCGTGGCCACCAGATTGCCAGGCGTGACCCTCACCGGCGTCTTGGGGATGGCGTAAACCTGATCGTGCGCCTCGCCGTCGCGCCCGATGGAGGTGAGTCCCACTGTCAGGCGCTCGGCGTGGGCCTGTGCCAGCAAGTGGTTGAGGCTCACCGTCTTGCCGGTGTTCTTGGTCATGCCCATGACGGCCACCGTGTGCACCTGCTGTGCACGCAGCCCTTGCCACAAGGGGCAATGTGGGGCGAGGTGGCTTGACATGGTTGCGCCTCGCGTCAGACGTACAGCGTCTCGAACAAGTGCCGCAAGCTGGCCGACTCGCGCAGCAAGGAGAGGGCGTAGTCCGCGTTGCCCTTGGCGTAGCCATTGCCCATCAGCATGTCCACATCCTTGCCCACGCCCTCGGCGCCCAGTGAGGCTGCCGTGAAGCTCGTGGCCATGGAGAAGAAGTAGATGCGGCCTCGGTCTCGGGTGGCCAGGATGCTGCCCATCTCGGTGTGCGGCAGGTTCACACAGTTGATCACCACATCGGCCAGCTTGCCTTGTGTGGCCGTGGATACGGCTTGTGCCATGGCCACGGCGTCGGCGGCGTCCACACGCAGGGCGTGGTCGACCCAGCCCAGTTCACGCATGCGTTCGCAATCTTTCTCGAAAGGCGAGATGCCGATCACGCAGCCTGCAGGCCCCGCGCGCTTTCTGGCCTCGTACACGCACAGCGTGCCTGACTTGCCGCCACCGCCGACCACGACCACCGTGTCACCGGGCTGAACCAGGCGCGCCGTCTGCGCGGGCGCACCGGCCACATCCAGGATGGCCAGGGCCACCTTTTCAGGGATGTCATCCGGCAGTTTGGCGTACAGGCCGCTTTCAAACAAGATGGCCTGGCCGCTGATGTCCACCTGATCCTGTTCCAGATGCACATGGTGGATGCGCTCGATATGAAGCGGTGTCAGCGACAGCGACACCATGGTGGCAATGCGGTCGCCCACGGCCAGATCGAGCCGGCCAGCCAGCGCGGCACCGATGCTGGCCACGCGACCGATCAACATGCCGCCCGATCCCGTTGCCGGGTTGTGCAGCTTGCCCCGCTGCGCCACGATGTCGAGGATGGTGGCGGCGATGCGGTCCGGGTCACCTTGCGATGCCTGCTTGATCTGCGTGAAACTGGCCGCGTCCACGTTGAGGGCTTGAACGTCGATCAGGATCTCGTTGTCATACGCCGCCATGGTGTTGTCGATGCGCCAGGCGGGTTGCGGCAGCACGCCAGCAGGTTGCAGGACGCGGTGTGTGCCATAGGGGCAACCGTGCTGGCCGGCATGCATCGGCACATGCAGCATGGCTGGGGTGGCATGGGGCAGTTGAGCGCACATGGCCTGGCCCTCCCGTCAGTTGCTCTGCGAAGGCAGGCTGAAGTGCTGCCCCAGGCCCGGCATTTCCACCGTCTTGCCGGCATAGTTGCGGCAGTGGATGGTGGTGCCGCTGCCGTCCGCCAGGGCCTCTTCGCGCACATAGCTGGGGATGATGGGCAGCTTGCCCAGCCCGCCCAGGCCATCGACGATGAAGGTGGGCACGGCCGGGCCGCTGATCCAGCCGCGCAGGCCCTCGTACAGCTCCAGCATGCGGCGATGCGGCACGATGAAGTGGTGGGCACCTTCCACCATGTCGGTGGAGTAAACGTAGTAGGGGCGCACACCCATCTCGATGGCCTGCATGAACAGCTCGCGCATCACCTCCACGCTGTCGTTCACGCCCTTGAGGCACACGCTCTGCAGGCCCATCATTATCCCGGCCTTTTGCAGCATCTTCACGCGCTGGCGCAGCAGGGGCGTGATCTCCTTGTGGTGGTTGATGTGGATGTTGACCATCTGCACGCGGTGCTTCTCCAGCACGGCGCACAGCTCGGGCGTGATGCGGGTGGGCAGTTGCACCACCATGCGCGAGCCGATGCGCAGGAAGCGCACATGCGGTGCACGGCTGCGGATGGCGCCCAGGATCTCGTCGAGGCGCTCGTCGGTGAAGGTCAACGGGTCTCCACCTGACAGCAGCACGTCTTCGATGTGCTTGTTGCTGGCGATGTAGTCAATTGAGGCTTCGATCTCGTCCTTGTGAACCGAGCCTGATGGCTGCGACACCATGCGCTTGCGCGTGCAGAAGCGGCACAGGGCCGCGCAGGTGTTGCTGACCAGGAAGAGCACGCGGCGCGGATAGCGGTGCACCACGCTGGTCCCGGGGATGGTGTCGCGCTCCTCGCCCAGTTCGTCCAGCATGGTGGCAAAGCCGGGCTGGGTCTGTTCATGGAAGGAGGGCAGGTACTGCAGGCGGATGGGGCAGTTCGGATCATCGCGGTCCATCAGTTGCGCCATATAGGGCGTGACGGAGATGGCGAACTTGTCATACACCGTGTGGTCCACGTCTTCGACCTTGTGCAGCACGCCCATCAGCTCGGTGTGATGGGTGTAGCGGCGTGAGAACTGCTTCTGCCAGGGTTCGCTCTCAGGGTCATAGGCCTGGAGTTCATCCCAGCTCAAGAGCTTTCGGGGGGAGGTGCTGCAGGACGCGGGCGCTGGAAGGGCTTGCCTGCCTGGAACGAAGTTGATCGGGACTTCGGCCGATGGGGCTTCTGCAGCGTGAGGGGCCTCTAGAACGTGCGGCATGGTGGCGCTCCTGCAAGCGGAGGGCGGGGCCTGCTGGCGAGGCTCGCGACGGGCTTGACCGCCGTCCATGGGTATCAGTCTAGGAGGGGTAAGTGCCGATGAAAACCGTCAATCTGACTGAAATATGGTGAACAAATCGGTCGTTTTGATGCAAATAATGGCGACATGAGCAAGTCAGCATCCACCAAGGGGGCCAGCCCGGCCAGCCGGATCGTGCTGGACGATCTGGACCACCAGCTCATCGAGCTGCTGAAGGTCAACGCGCGCCTGCCGCTGGTGAACATCGCCAAGGCCTTGGGTTGTGCGCGCAGCACGGCGCAATTGCGGCTCAAGGCGCTGGAAGATGCCGGCGTCATCACCGGCTATACGGTGAGCGTGAGCAGCACGCGCGGGCCCCATGTGATCCGTGCCATGGTGCTGATCTCGATCGAATCCCGCCATGAGCCCAGCGTGATGCGGGAGTTGGCCAAGCGCCACGAGATCACCAAGCTGTATTCGGTGAGCGGCCGTTATGACCTGTGCGCCATGTTGCTCACAGATTCCACGCAAGAGCTGGATGCGGTGATCGACCGCATCCGCAATGTGCAAGGCGTGCTCGACACCTTTTCAACGATTGTCCTGTCGACCAAGCTGGATCGACCCGAGTGAGCCTGAACAGTCGGCTTACTTCAGCAAGCCTGTCGCGCGGCCCACCTGCTCGATCACGTTGAAATCATCCACGTTGGCGGTCACGAACTTCTTCGCGCCTTGCAGATCCAGCACGGCTTTCTCTTCCGGCTTGGTTGCATCCAGCGACAGGAAGGCGTTGGCGAACTTCTGCACGGTGGCAGCGGGCAGGTCCTTGCGGGCGGTCCACACATAGTCCACAAAGGGCGGGGTGGTCCAGACGGCCTTGACCTTGGTCTTGTCGAACTTGTCGCCCGCGACCAGGCGCTGCCACACCTCGATGTTCAAAGCGCCAGCTTGCACCTTGCCGGATTCCACCATCTTCACCGTGGCATCGTGGGCGCCGCTGTAGATGGGCGCGCCGGCAAAGTCCTTGTCGGCATCGATCTTGAACTGGGTGCTCAGGAAATAGCGTGGGAACAGGTGCCCTGAGGTCGAGCTTTTGGAGCCAAAGGCAAAGCTCTTGCCGCGCATGTCTTCCGGCTTGTTGATGCCGGACGCGGTGTTGGCGATGAACACGCTGTGGAACTCGCGGTCGATGTCGCGCATCACGACGGGCTTGGCGCCAGACATCACCTTGGCCTGCACAAAGGTGAAGCCACCCAGCCAGGCGAAGTCAACCTTGCCTGCGCCCAATGCGGCCACGGCGGCGCCGTAGTCGATCACGGGCACGTACACCACCTTCACGCCCAGGTGCTTTTGCAGGTGATCAACGAGCGGTTGGTATTTGCGAGCCAGCTCGGTTGGGTTCTCGTCAGGGATGCCGGATACGCGGATGACGTCTTCCGCGTGGGCGAACTGGGCATGCAGTGCGAGCAAAGGGGCCAGCAGCAACATGCGGCGGGCGAAGCGATTCGGTGTCATGGCAAGGGTCTTTCAGGGTTGAGATGACAGACGGTGCGCAAGTTGCGGCAGCCATCAAGCGTAAGTGATCAGCAGTGGTTTGGCATGAGGCGAAGACAGAATCCGGGTGCGGACCTTGTCGCCGATCGCATCGACCACGGCCACCAGCAGGAGCATGGTCAACAACAGCAGGCTCAGGTCGCGCATGTGGAACAGGCTGATGGCCGTGTTCAAGGCGTCGCCAATCCCGCCAGCACCTACAAAGCCGACCATGGCTGTCGCACGCACGTTGACCTCGAAACGGTAAAGTGTGAACGCGGCCAGCCTGGCCTTGACCTGAGGCAGCACGCCAAAAAGGAAGGTGGCCAGCCCGCCTGCACCTTGGGCTTGCAGGACACCTGGCGGCCCGCTTTCTACTTCTTCGAACACGTCGGCAAACAGGCGCCCCATGACGCCCATGTTGTGAACAGCGATGGCCATGATGCCGGCCAGTGGGCCGCCTCCTACCCACACCACGAACACCAGTGCCAAGGTCAGTTCGGGCATCACGCGCGTGCCTTGCAGCAGCGCGCGGCTGGCCCATTTCACGGCCTGGCGGCCCAGTCGAGACAAGGCGCCTGTGCGCGGCGGATCAACCAGATAGCTGCCCGTCATGAGGTGCGTCGCAGCCAGCGGTGCCAGCACAAACGCCACACACGCTGAGACCAATGTGGCCACCCAGGCCATCATCAGTGTCTCGCCAATCTGTGCGACGACGGTATGCAGAAAGGGCTGATCCAGCACGAGATTGTCAAAGGTGAGCAGGGCAGGCGCCTGGCTGGTGAACAGGTCTCCCCACGGGATTTCCAGCTTGTGCAGGGCCCAGATGGTGCCCAGGGTCGCAAAGCCCAGGGACCAGCGCAGCCCACGTTGCCGCAAATGGGCGCTGATCACTTCCAGCGCGACCACAAACGCCAGGACGGCCAGCAAGGTGGTGGCCAGCTTGTCGTACTGGAAGTAGCGCAGGCTCAGGGCAATTTCGCTACCCAGGCCACCCGCACCCACCACACCCAGGATGGTGCCGATGCGGATATTGCACTCCAGGCAGAACAGGGCGTAGCCCGTCCATTGCCTACGCACCTGCGGCAGCACGCCATGTAGAAAGATTGCCCAACGTGAGGCGCCGGTGGCGCGCAGTGCCTGAATGACGCGGGGCTCGACGGCTTCTGCCAGTTCCGCGTACAGCTTGCCGATATTGCCGCCTACCGTCAGCCCGATGGCCAGCACGGCGGCACCTGGGCCTAGCCCGATGAGGCGCACGAAGATGTAGGCCCAGACGATCTCCGGGATCGAACGCAACACGCTGAGTACCAGGCGGATCAGCCAGCGTAGTGCGGCCAGGCTGTGGCGAGCCCAGGCGGGCGCACGGCGGGGTGGATCAGTCAGATCCGGCACGGTGATCGCCAGGAAGGACAAGCTGGTGCCCAGCACCACCGCCATCACGGTACCCAGGATCCCGATCAACAGGCTCTCAATGGACAGCTCGACGACACGCCCGATGAAATCCCCCGAGAAATCGGGATGGGCCATGCCAGACAGGATCTCCCCGGCATTGCGCAGGCCGTCGCTGTCAAACAGCTTGCCGGGTTGCGCGCCAGACAGCGTCAGGCACAGCCATCCGCTCAGACCGATGAGCAAGCACATGGCGTACTGACGCCAGCGTGCCTGGCGCTCACGTTGCCAGCCAGGATCAGATGCGTTCATGGCTGCCCGCATACAGTTGGGCCAGTCGTTCTTCCGATGCGTCTGCGGGAGTGCAGTCGAACATCACCTGCCCGCCGCGCAGGCCGATCACCCGGGTGCAGTCCTGTCGGACGATGTCGAACCAGTGCGTGCAGAACACCAGTGACATCGCGCGAGCCTTTGCCTGATCCACGATCAGGCGCGTGACGGACTTGGCCGTGTTGGGGTCCAGCGAGGCCGTGGGCTCGTCGGCCAGGAGCAAGCCCGGGTTGGCGATCAAGGCCCGTGCGATGGCCACACGCTGCATTTGCCCGCCGCTGAGTTCGCTCGCCTTGTCCCATTGGTGCTGGGCCATGTCGAGCGATTGCAGCAGGGTGGCCACACGATCAGCCTCCACGGGCATCACCGCGGCTTGCAGCGCCTTGTACCAGGGCCAGGTCGACAGCAGGCCGGAGATCACATTGCTGTGCACCGTTGCTTGGGGCACGAGCAGATTCTGTTGCTCGACGATGCGGCAGCTTGATCGGTGCGCTTGCAAGGCTCGCCAGCTGAAATCGGCCATCGATCGGCCATTGACCTCGATCACACCGGCGGTGGGTCGCAAGGCCCCCGCAATCAGTCTGATCAAGGTGGATTTGCCTGCACCGCTGGGGCCGATCAGGGCAATGCGCTCCCCACCACCCAGGCTCAGGGCGATGTCCTGGAGCACGGCCTGTTTGCCCCAATGGCGACTGACGTGGCGCAAGTGCACGCTGGGTGCCGACAAGGTTGTTGTCATGGCGATCAGATCAGGGCGAGCATGTGCCGGGCCACCTGCTGGATCGACGCGTCATCCAGCGCGTCAACCTGCACCGTCTGGCGTTCTGCCCACTTGTGAAAATGCGCCGCCTGCGAGCGGGCATAAAGCGGGTCGTAGTGCAACTCGGTCAGTTCGGCAAACAGGGGCGACAACTGCGATTGCCTGGCCCAATCCTGCCAGCGGGCGATGGTGTCCTTGCCGTGCATGGCGCGCAGCGATTCGAACTTGTCTGCCAGTGCGGCACCGTCATCGCCCAGATAAGCGTAGTCGCGCAACAGAAAAGCGAGGCGAGCTTCGGGAGACGCGTCGATCTCCAGGCATGGGCTGGCCCGCATGCGCTCGATCAGCGAGGTGGGCAGCGAGATGCGGCCAATCTTGCGGCTCTCGGCTTCCACGAAAACAGGCTTGTTCAGGTCGAACCGCTCGATCACGGTTGCCATCGCCGTCTCGAATGCTTTTTGGGACGGTTGATCCACGCCCGGCATGGCACCCAGCAACGAGCCCTTGTGGGCGGCCAGCCCCTCCAGATCCAGCACCTGCGCGCCTTGCTCGGCCAAGGCATGCAGCACGCGGGTTTTGGCGCTGCCTGTGGCGCCGCTCACCACATGCAGTTGCAACTGCGGGCACAGGGCGTCCAGCAGCGCGATCACATGCTGGCGCCAGCGTTTGTAGCCGCCAGCCAGTTGTTGGGCATCCCAGCCCACCAGGCGCCACCAGGCCACCATCGAGCCACTGCGAAGGCCCCCGCGCCAGCAATACACCAGCGGTTTCCAGTCGGCCGGCATGTTGGCAAAACGGCCTTGCAGATGCCTGGCCAGATTGGCCGCGACCATGGCGCCGCCCACGCGACGGGCCTCAAAGGCGCCTTGTTGCTTGTAGATGGTGCCCACAATGCGGCGCTCTTCGTCGTCCAGCACAGGGCAGTTGATGGCGCCAGGAATGTGGTCGAGCGCGAACTCCGAAGGCGAGCGGGCGTCGATGAGGCAGTCAAACAAGTGTCGATCGGCCACTTGAACGGGCCCACGAGCGCTCATCGGGGCGCCCCCGCTGGCACAATCGCTTCGAACTTCTGTTGACCCATGACTTCCATTGCCCTTACTCAGTTTTCGCACGGTGGCGGCTGCGGTTGCAAAATCGCACCGGGCCTTCTGGCCGAGATTTTGTCACGCGCGCCACAAGGCCTCGTTCCGCCCGAGCTGATGGTGGGGCTGGAGACCAGCGACGACGCGGCCGTTTACCGCCTCAATGACAGCCAGGCCCTGGTGGCCACCACCGATTTTTTCACGCCCATCGTGGACAGCCCGCGTGATTTCGGGCGCATTGCCGCTACCAACGCCTTGTCAGACATCTACGCCATGGGCGGTACACCCATCATGGCGCTGGCCCTGGTGGGCATGCCGATCGCCAAGCTGCCGCCGGAGGTGATTGGCCAGATCCTGTCTGGTGGTGCCGAGGTTTGCCGTGATGCCGGCATTCCGATTGCAGGAGGACACTCGATTGACCTGCTGGAGCCGATTTATGGCCTGGTGGCCTTGGGTCTGGTCCATCCTGACCGTGTGCGCCGCAATGCCGATGGCCAGGCGGGCGACGTGCTGGTGCTGGGCAAGCCACTGGGCGTAGGCATCTTGTCTGCTGCATTGAAAAAGGGCCTGCTGACCGACGAGGGGTACGCCCAGATGCTGCGCCACACGACGCAACTCAACCGCGTGGGCACCGTGCTGGGCGGCCTGTCAGGTGTACACGCCATGACGGATGTGACCGGTTTCGGCCTGGCGGGGCATCTGCTCGAAATATGCCGTGGCTCCGGCCTGGATGCGCGCGTCGAGTTGGCTTGCCTGCCCTTGATTGAAGAAGCTGCCGTGTTTGCCCGTGAGGGCATCGTGACGGGGGCTTCGGCCCGCAACTGGGCGGCCTATGGGGCCGATGTGGTGTGGCCGGAAACTGCCTCAGGCTGGATGCAGGCGCTGGCCTCGGATCCGCAGACCAGCGGCGGTCTGCTGGTGAGTTGCGCGCCTGATGCGGTGGATGCCGTCCTGGCCGAGTTTGCGCAGGCTGGTTTTGCCAATGCCGCGGTGATCGGGCAGCTCGCCACGCCGGCTGCCGACAAGGCGCGACAATTGCACTTTGAATGATGCTCGCCGGGGAAGTGCCGGTATGTCCCGGTGCATCCCAAGTGGATGATTCGTATAGAGAAAAATGAAAAATAGCCCAGAGACTCAGCCGCTGGCGGATGGCGCATTTGCCGGCCACACGCCAATGATGCAGCAATATTTACGCATCAAGGCGGAGCACCCTGACACGCTCGTGTTCTACCGCATGGGAGATTTCTATGAACTCTTCTATGACGACGCCCGCAAGGCCAATCGCCTGATCGACATCACCCTGACGGTCCGTGGCCAATCCGCTGGCGAGCCTGTGGTGATGGCTGGCGTGCCGGTGCACGCGGTCGAGACCTACCTCGCCAAGCTGATCCGCCTGGGCGAATCGGTGGCCATTGCCGAGCAGGTGGGCGAAGTCGGCGCCAGCAAGGGCCCGGTGGAGCGCAAGGTGGTGCGGGTGGTGACGCCCGGCACGCTGACCGACACCGAACTGCTGAATGAGCGCGCGGACGCCTTGCTGCTGGCCGTGGTCATGGACAAACGCGGCCGCCATGCCGAGCACGCCGTGCCTTGCGCATTGGCCTGGCTGGGGCTGTCCAGCGGCAAGCTGGGCCTGACCGAGTGCACCGAGCGCGATCTAGCCGGCTGGCTGGCGCGCCTGCAACCCGCCGAAATCCTGTTTGACCGCGAGCGCATTCCGCCCACGCTGCAGCCCTTGCTGACACAAGGCGGCAAGAGCGTGGCCATGACCAGCCGCCCGACCTGGCAGTTCGACCCAGGCCTGGGCCTGCGCAAGCTGTGCGAGCAATTGCAGGTGAGCAGCCTGCAGGCCTATGGTGCCCAGGATCTGGGCCTGGCCCATGCCGCCGCTGCGGCCTTGCTGAGCTTCGCCGAACACACGCAGGGCAGGGCGCTGTCGCACGTGGCCTCGCTGGAGGTGCCGCGCACCACCGACCTGCTGGACCTGCCACCTGCCACCCTGCGCAATCTGGAGTTGACCCAGACCCTGCGTGGCGAAGACTCGCCCACGCTGCTGTCGCTGCTGGACACCTGCCGCACCGGCATGGGCAGCCGTGCCTTGCGCCAGTGGCTGACGCAGCCCCTGCGTGATCGCGCCACCGCACGCGCCCGCCACGATGCCATCGCCTGCCTGCTGACCCCGCCGGGTATAGAGCAGGGTTACGAGTCCGTGCGCGAGGCCCTGCGCCAGATGAGCGATGTGGAACGCATCACCGCCCGCGTGGCCTTGCGCCAGGTGCGCCCGCGTGAGCTGGCCGGCCTGCGCGACACCCTGCTGACCTTGCCCGCCTTGCGCGAGCGTGTGCCCGATGCCGCACCCTTGCTGGCCCAACTGCATACCGCCTTGCAACCCGATGCAGGCATCGCGCACCAGTTGCAAGCCATGCTGATGGAAACGCCCGCCGTGCTCCTGCGCGACGGCGGCGTGATCGCCACAGGCTTCGATGCCGATCTGGACGAGCTGCGCGCCATTTCGCAGAACTGCGACGCCTTCCTGCTGGAGCTGGAGGCCCGCGAACGCGAGCGCACGGGCATCCACAACCTGCGCGTGCAGTACAACAAGGTGCATGGCTTCTACATCGAAGTCACGCAAAGCCAGGCCGAGAAGGTGCCGCTGGACTACCAGCGCCGCCAGACCCTCAAGAACGCCGAGCGCTTCATCACGCCCGAGCTCAAGGCCTTTGAAGACAAGGCCTTGTCGGCGCAAGATCGAGCTCTGGCGCGCGAGAAGTTCCTGTTCGATCAGCTGATCGACTTCCTGCAGTCACACATTGCCGTGCTGGGGGCGCTGGCGCGAGCCTTGTCCACACTGGATGGCCTGGCTGCCCTGGCCGAGCGCGCAGCCACCCTGGGCTGGACGCGCCCTGACTTCAGCCCGCATCCCTGCATCGAGATCGAAAAGGGCCGCCACCCGGTGGTTGAAGCCCGCTTGATGGAAACCAGCGGTGCGGCCTTCATCCCCAATGACTGCCGCTTTGATGCCAACCGCCGCATGATGATCGTGACCGGCCCCAACATGGGCGGTAAATCGACCTTCATGCGCCAGGTGGCCTTGATCACCTTGCTGGCGGCCATGGGCTCCTACGTGCCGGCTGCATCGTGCCGCATCGGGCCGATCGACGCGATCCACACCCGCATCGGCGCGGCAGACGACCTTGCCAATGCCCAGTCCACCTTCATGATGGAGATGACCGAGGCCGCCGCCATCGTGCACACGGCCACCGAGCAGTCCCTCGTGCTGATGGACGAAATCGGGCGCGGCACCTCCACGTTTGACGGCCTGGCACTGGCCGGTGCGATTGCCAGCCATCTGCACGACAAGAACAAGTCTTTCTGCCTGTTCGCCACCCACTACTTCGAGCTCACGGCGCTGCCCGAGAAACACCCTCGTGCGCTGAACGTGCACGTCGGCGTGGCCGAGTCGGGCGATGACATCATCTTCCTGCACGAACTGCAGCATGGCCCTGCCAGCCGCAGTTATGGTGTGCAGGTGGCCCGCCTGGCCGGCATGCCGCATTCGCTGATCCGGCAGGCGCGTGCGACACTGGAGTCTCTCGAAGCCCAGCAGCGCCATTCGGATGAGCAAATCGACCTGTTTGCCCAGGTTGAGTCGCCTGGCGGCATCAACCTGGATGAACTGGCTGCCAACGCCGCTGCCCGAGGTGGCGCGGTACTTGCAAATGCACCAGATGAAACGCTGACGCCTGCCGAAGCGCAAACTTTGAGCTTGCTGGCCAGCATCGACCCGGATACCCTGACCCCTCGTGAAGCGCTGGATGCCCTGTACAAACTCAAATCGGTGATTTCATCATGACCTACTGTGTGGCCATGCGGCTCAATGCCGGACTCGTCTTCCTGTCTGACTCGCGTACCAACGCGGGTATGGACCAGATCAGCACCTTCCGCAAGATGACGGTGTACGAGAAGGCGGGCGAGCGCGTGCTGGTGCTGCTGTCTGCAGGCAACCTGGCCATCACGCAGGCCGTCAAGCAGTTGCTGGGCAGCGAAACCATAGAGGGCTCGGACGGCGAGCCTTGCACGATCTGGACGGCCAAGAGCCTGTTCGATGTGGCCCGCATTGTGGGCAGTGCCGTGCGCAAGGTGCATGCGCGCGATGCCGAGGCCCTGAAAAAGCACGGCATCGACTTCAACTGCAGCCTGATCATCGGCGGGCAGATCAAGGGCGAGACCATGCGCCTGTTCAATGTCTATGCGGCGGGCAATTTTGTCGAAGCCGGCATCGACGGCGTGTGCTACTTCCAGATCGGCGAATCCAAATACGGCAAGCCGGTAATCGACCGGGTGGTCACGCCCGTCACGCCCTTGCAGGAGGCCGCCAAGTGCGCGCTGATCTCGATGGATTCGACGCTGAAGTCCAATCTGTCGGTGGGCCTGCCGCTGGATCTGATGGTGTACGACGCAGACGCCTTGAAGGTCGACCAGCTCATCAACATCGACGACACCAACGCGTATTTCCGCATGATCCGCACGAGCTGGGGGCAACGTCTGCGCCAGGTGTTCGATTCCATCCCGGACCCGACCTGGGATGGCCAACAGCCTGATCTGGCCAGCAATGCGGCGCCTACACAGGCCCAAGCCATGAACCCACTGAGCAAGATCACGGCACCCAACGGCTGAAACGGGCTGACGGGCCCTGGGCTCTAGCGCCAGGCCTCGGCGATCCGCTCGTTGCCGGGGTGGCGGTCCAGCCACCAGACCACGAACAAGGTGCCGGCTATCGCCAGGCCTGTCGCGATCAGGAAGGTCGGGCCATAGCCCAGCTTGTCGCCCAGCACGCCGCCTGTGAGGCTGCCCAGGCTGCTGACGGCCACCACCACGCTGGCCAGCAGGGTGTAGTCGGTGCCTGCATGGTTGGGGTCTGACGCGTCCATCATCAAGGTGAACAAGGCGACGGTGGCCATGGTGCCCACGATGCCCTCCAGAATGGTGGCGGCCCACAAGAGCTCGACGCCCCCCATCCGGAAAGCCACGGCCACGTACAGGCCAAAGCCCGCAGCTTGCGACAAGCCTGCCAACAGCATCGCCTTGCGGCGCCCCAGGCGATACACCAGCCAGCCCCCGATGCTGGCACCCAGCAGGCTGGTGGCCGACCCCACGCCGCCTTTCATCAAGGCGATGGTGCTCTTGCTCACGCCGTGATCCAGCAAAAAAGGCGGCAGCAGGGAGTTCAGGATCTGGTCACCAAAGCGGAAGCAGAAGATCAGGCCGAAGAACACCAGCATGCCAGGCGCCAGCGCGCGATGCAGCCAGCCCATGACCAGTGCCAGCCCCTGTGGCTTGTTGGCGGCACCCGTGTGCGCAGGTGGTTCCTTGAGTGGCAGAACGGGCAGGATGGTGAGCGCCAGCAGACCAGCCATGCACAGGAACATCACCTGCCAGCCCTCACGGGCAAAAATCCACAACAACAATCCACCGCCCAGGACCATGCCCAGGCGATAGGCGCCCACTTGAATTGCATTGGCCAATCCGCGCTCCCGGGCGCCCAACAAGCGAACAGACAAACCGTCCGTGACCACGTCCTGGGACGCAGCGATCATGTTGAACAGGAAGACCGCCGCAAACAAAATCAAGCTGCCGGCTTTCAGATCCAATTGAGACAGGATCAAGGCCATCAGGCAAGCGCTGCACTGGAAGAAAAGCAGCCAGCTACGCCGCGAGCCATGGTGATCCAGCGCAGGTGCCCACAGGAACTTGATGCCCCAGGGCAAGGCCAGAAACTGCAGGAAGCCGATGGCTGTCAGTGACCAGCCTGCATCACGCATCAACACGGGCAGCGCCAGCGTGAAGAAGCCGAACGGGATGCCTTGCGCGGTGTATAGGCCTGTCAGCAAGGCAACGCGTTGCCCTTGGCTGTTCTGCTCGGGCGCGCTCATGCCTGGGCTGCTGTGGTGCCGGCTTCGCGGTCCAGTTCGTCGATACAGGCCTTCATCCGGGCCTGGCAAGTGGCCATCAATTCGGGCATGTCATCCAGCGTCAGTCCGGCCGTGGGGATGGGCTCAAGAGCCCGCATCACCACCGTGCCACCACGCAAGCGCTTGAGGTTCATGCCGCGCACATAGTTGTTGCCACACAGGGGAATGACGGGTACACCTGCATTGATCGCCATCTGGAAGGCCCCTTTCTTGAGCGGCGCAAAGCCTTTGCCGTGCCCTCGCGTGCCCTCGGCAAACACCCAGATCGTCATGTCCTTGTGCTGCAGCGTGTCCGTGGTGGTCATCATGGCTTTCTTGGCCTGAGCCGCATTGCCACGCTCGATCAGCACATTGCCGGCCAGCCAGTAGAGTTGGCCAAAGAAGGGGATCCACCTCAGGCTCGTCTTGCCCAGCGTGACCGTGCGGGGCGGCACCGCATGCCCGAACACGAACAGGTCGTAGTTCGACAGATGGTTGGCCACGATCACGGCCGGGCGTTTGTGCTTGAGCACGCCATCGATGTCCAGGCGCATCTTCATGCCCATGATGAAGGTAGCGGGCACCGCATAAAGGCGCGCGGCGATGCGACTGTTGTCGGGGTTGAATGGGCGGCAGAGGCTGATCAGCAGACCAAGCACGCTGGCCAGCACGAAATGCACGCATAACAACAGCATGCGCAGGGGCAGAAGCATGACTAAACCTTGAAGTGCGTCAATGAGCGCCCGCAGGCGCCATCAGGCGTCGAGCACCAATTTGTTCGACGCGGGGAATGCGGTGCAAAGATACACCGCATTTCCCAACATATTGCCGACGACGTCACCTTCTCTGAGCGTCAGTTTGCAAGTGCCACACATGCCTTGGCGGCAACCTGTTTCGATGGGCACCTGATGGCGCTCCGCAATCTGCATGAGGCTCAGACCCTGATCGTCTTCGGTCAACTGCACGCGGCGGTCCAGATGGCGGAAGTAGATCTCGGCCTGTGCGGCCTTGAAGTCCTCGGGCGTCAAAGGTTTGATCTCGTGGGCCACAAAGCGCTCGCTGTCGAGCTTGCCCAGGTCGTAGCCTTTTTCCTTGAGGATGTTGACCACCTTGTCCATGAAGCCTTGCGGCCCGCACAGGTAGATGTCGCGCTCGCGGAAGTCCGGTATCAGCGTGTCGATGTTGCTGACATCCAGCGTCGGTGCGAAACGGCCTGAAGCTTTGTCGTCGGGAGAGGGGCGGCTGAGTGCCGTGGTCAGGGCCAGGCCTTCGCTGCGCCAGCGTTGTAAGGTGTCCTTGAAGATCACGTCCTGTGCGGAAGCAAACTGGGCATACATCGCCATGTCGGGGCGGATGTGATACGCCATTAAGGCCTTGAGCATCGAGTAGGCAGGCGTGATGCCGGCGCCGGCACTGATGAATAGAATCTTCGATTGCTGGCGGTAGCAGAAGTGGCCTTGTGGTTGCCCGATGCCGAGCACCATGCCGGGCTTCACGTGTTCGTGCACCCAGTTGGAGACCTTGCCGCCTTTGATTCGTTTGACGGTGATGGTGAAACAGTCGCCCTCCATGGGAGACAGGCTGTAATAGCGTGTGAGGGTTTCGCCATTGATGTTAGCGCGCAGCGGGATGTACTGGCCTGGCTCGGCCCCTTTCCACAGCTGGTTGGGCATCAGGGTCAAGGTCTTGACGTCGGGAGCTTCGTCCTTGATGCCCACCACAATGGCCTGCAGCTCGTAAGTCCAGATGAAGTCGTTCCAGCGACGGTTGAAGTCCGTCATGGTGTTGCTGGCGAGGTAGTCCACCCACTCGCGGCCGATGTGCTGGAGCGCCCAGCGGTTCAGGCGGGAAAGCAGGGCGTCAAGCATGACCGGTTCCGGCGTTGGACGCTTGGGTTTGAGTTGCAGGAGGGAATGAATGCTTCCACATCACCGACATGTAGTTGCGGATGGCGCGGCCCCAGTTGGGGTTGCACTTGTAGTCCACACCGTACTTCTTGCACACGGCCTTCACTTCCTTGGCCATGTCTGGGTAGTGGTGCGAGGGAATGTCGGGGAACAGGTGGTGCTCGATCTGGTAGTTCAGGTGGCCCCACAGGATGCTCATGCGGCGGCTGCCCTTGAAGTTCACCGACGACTCCAGTTGCGACAGGTACCAGTGGCCCTTGTGCTTGAGTGCGTCAGCCGATTGCAGGGGTTCGGTGAAATGCGTGGCCTGGATCGTCATGCTGACCCAGTAGTTGTTGATCACGTCCGCCAGGGCATTGCCCAGCAGCACCTTCAGGCCAGAGAAGCCCGTAGCCGCCGCCAGCAGCGGGAACACGATGTACTCTTTTGTCAGAACGCGCCAGATGGCGCGGCTGTTGCGCTTGGCCAGGGCTTCGTCCGACTCGCCGGCCGTGTCCACCATGGCGTAGCCCTTGTTGCCTTCGGGGAAGGCACGCTCGCGGAATTTCTGCCCGAAGCCCAGGTTCTGCGCGTTGAACTGATACAGCATCGTGGGGTACGCGCCGAACAGGTAGACGGGCACCTGGAACAGGTGTCGCTTGTTCCAGGGGGTCAGGTCATTGGTGCGCAGGATGCCGTGGTTCAGGTCGGGGTCCATTTCGAACACATTGGTGTGCACGTGGTGCAGGCCATTGTGTTCACGGCGCCAGCCTTCTTCATCCACAGGCGCCTTCCACTTGAAGTTATGCGCATGGAACTGCGGGAGCTCCGGGAAGTAGTCATACTGCCCGTGCAACACGTTGTGGCCGATTTCGATGGCCTCGATGTTGCGGTGCAAAAAGGTGAAGAACACGCCGAGCGAGAATGTGATCGGTTCGGGGCTCACCCACAGCAATCCGCGGCCAATGACCTCGAAAATGCGAGAATTGCGGCGAAGTCCCTTGATGTAGGCGATATCCTTGGGCCCCAGCTTGGCGCGATAACGCTGCTTGATGTCGTCGATTTCCTTCTCGATCTGGTCAAAAAGGGCGGGGTCGACGTTGGTGAGCGCGGAGGGGCGCCCCGTGTAGATGTTGTTGGTCATGAAAGGCCAGGTCCGGGGTGGTGGCGGCGCGATGCGAAAAAATGCCGGGACGCAAAAGCCGCGCAGTATAGAAGACTGCATGGGGTTAACCGGGCCTCAGTATCGAGGGGGTTGATGTGGCGCAATCCACGGTTCAGACCCCTCTGCAGCCCCTATAATGCCGCTTTACCACCGCAGCGCCCGCTTCATCCGCGGGCGCTTTTGCGCAATGACCAAGTTTGTCTTCGTCACGGGCGGTGTGGTGTCCTCGCTAGGCAAGGGCATCGCCGCCGCGTCACTGGCCGCCATTCTCGAATCTCGTGGCCTCAAAGTTACCCTGATCAAGCTGGATCCGTACATCAACGTCGATCCCGGCACCATGTCGCCCTTCCAGCACGGCGAGGTCTTCGTGACCGACGACGGCGCTGAAACCGACCTGGATCTGGGCCACTACGAACGCTTCATCACCACGAGGATGAAGAAGGCCAATAACTTCACAACCGGCCAGATCTACAAGAGCGTTCTCGAAAAGGAACGCCGTGGTGATTACCTGGGCAAGACCGTGCAGGTCATCCCCCACATCACCAACGAGATCCAGGATTACGTGCGCCGTGGCGCTGGTGTCGGCACGCCCGATGCCGTGGACGTGGCCATCGTCGAGATCGGCGGCACCGTGGGTGACATCGAGTCCCTGCCGTTCATGGAAGCTGCCCGTCAGCTATGCCTGAAGGCCGGCCCGACCAATGCCGCCTTCGTGCACCTGACCTACGTGCCCTTCATCGCGGCCGCAGGCGAGCTCAAGACCAAGCCGACCCAGCACACCGTGCAGAAGCTGCGCGAAATCGGTATCCAGCCCGACGCCTTGCTGTGCCGTGCCGACCGCGCCATTCCCAATGATGAACGCGAAAAGATCTCGCTGTTCACCAACGTCCCCGAGTCCGGCGTGATCTCGGTGTGGGATGCCGACACGATCTACAAGGTGCCCCGCATGCTGCACGAGCAGCATCTGGACGACCTGATCTGTACCAAGCTGCAGTTGCAGACCAAGCCGGCGGACCTGTCGCGCTGGGACAACCTGGTCTACGAGGTCGAGAACCCCAAGAAGACCGTCACCATCGCCATGTGCGGCAAGTACACCGACCTGTCGGATTCGTACAAGTCGCTCAACGAAGCGCTGCGTCATGCCGGCATCCACAACCATGCTCGCGTCAACATCGAGTATGTGGATTCCGAAACGCTGACGCCTGATACCGTCTCGCAACTCAAGCAGTTCGACTCCATCCTGGTGCCTGGCGGCTTCGGCAAGCGCGGCGTGGAAGGCAAGATCTGCGCGGCCCAGTTCGCCCGTGAAAACGGCATCCCTTACCTGGGCATCTGCCTGGGCATGCAGGTCGCCACGATCGAATACGCGCGCCACAAGGCTGGCCTGACGGACGCCAACTCCACCGAGTTCGAGCCCAACACGCCTCACCCCGTGATCGCCTTGATCGACGAGTGGCTGGACGCTGACGGCACCGTGCAAAAGCGCGATGCGTCGTCGAACCTGGGCGGCACGATGCGCCTTGGCGCGCAAAGCTCCGACGTGAAGCCTGGCACCATCGCGCATGACATCTATGGCCCGGTCGTGACCGAGCGCCATCGTCATCGCTATGAAGCCAACGAGCGCTACCTCGATCGCCTGCAAGAGGCTGGTCTGGTGATCTCGGCCATCACGCAAAGCGAGAAGCTCACTGAAATGGTCGAGCTGCCCAAGTCGGTTCACCCCTGGTACGTCGGCGTGCAGTTCCACCCCGAGTTCAAGTCGACACCGTGGGGCGGTCACCCGCTGTTCACCGGCTACATCAAGGCTGCCCTGGATCACCAGGCTGCCAACAAGACAGCCTGAACAAGGCGCTGAGGAAACATGCCATGAAGCTCTGCGGATTCGACGTTGGCCTGAACCATCCCTTCTTCCTGATCGCCGGCCCTTGCGTGGTCGAGTCCGAGCAGTTGCAGATGGACACGGCAGGCGCGCTCAAGGAGATCACCTCTGCCTTGGGCATCCCCTTCATCTTCAAGTCGAGCTACGACAAGGCCAACCGCTCCAGCGGCACGTCCTTCCGTGGCCCGGGCATGGAGAAGGGCCTGGAGATCCTGGCCAAGGTCAAGCGCGAGTTGAACGTGCCCATCCTGACGGACGTGCACACTGAAGCCGAGATCCCCATGGTGGCCTCGGTGGTGGACGTGCTGCAGACGCCGGCCTTCCTGTGCCGCCAGACCGACTTCATTCACGCGGTGGCCCAGTGCGGCAAGCCCGTGAACATCAAGAAGGGCCAGTTCCTGGCGCCTGGCGACATGAAAAACGTCATTGACAAGGCCCGAGCCGCTGCGCGCGACAAGGGGCTCAATGACGACAACTTCATGGCTTGCGAACGTGGTGTGAGCTTCGGCTACAACAACCTCGTGTCCGACATGCGCTCGCTGGCCATCATGCGCGAGACGGGCGCCACCGTCGTGATTGACGCCACCCACTCCTTGCAACTGCCGGGCGGGCAGGGCACGGCTTCCGTCGGGCAGCGCGAGTGTGTGCCCGTGCTGTCTCGTGCAGC
>NZ_JACRAH010000063.1 GCF_016234775.1 Aquabacterium sp.
CTCCGAAGGCCCGGTCCACAGCAACAAGTCCATGATCATCGTGCCGATGGATGCCAAGGGCATCACCACGCAGAAGATCAAGAAGATCGGCATGAACTCGTCGGACACGGCGCAGATCTTCTTTGACAACGTGCGCGTGCCTCGTCGCAACCTGGTCGGTACGGAAGGTGCCGGCTTCATGATGCAGATGATCCAGTTCCAGGAAGAGCGCCTGTACGGTGCCGCCAACTCCCTGAAGATGCTGGACAAGCTGATCGACCTGACCATCGAGTACTGCCAGGAGCGCCACACCTTTGGCCAGCCGCTGATCAACAACCAGGTCATCCACTTCCGTCTGGCCGAGTTGCGCACCGAAGTCGAGCTGCTGCGCTCGCTGGTCTACCGCGCGGTGGAAGAGTATGTGCAAGGCAAGGACGTGACCCGCATGGCTTCGATGGCCAAGCTCAAGTGCGGCCGCCTGATCCGCGAAGTGGCCGACAGCTGCCTGCAGTACTGGGGCGGCATGGGCTTCACGTATGACAACCCCATCTCGCAAGCCTACCGTGACGGCCGTCTGGTCTCGATCGGTGGCGGCGCCGATGAAATCATGCTGGGCATCATCTGCAAGTTCGAAGGCACCCTGCCCAAGAAGGCCCGCAAGTAATCCAACCCAGGCGCCTCACGATGACCACCTCCACCATCCAGGTCCGGCAGGACAAAGGCATCTGCACCATCACGCTCAACCGGCCTGAAGTGCGCAATGCCATGTCCCTGGCCATGATCAACGAGCTGTTGACCACGTTGCGTCAGGCCGAAGAAGACGCCGGCGTGCGCGTCATCGTGCTGCGCGGTGCGGGCGGGCACTTCTGTGCCGGCGGCGACATCAGCGACATGGCCCAGGCCCGCATGAAGCTGGCTGTGCAGCAGGCAGAAGAAGCCAAGACCGGTGTGAAGGCCCAAGGCCCCAGCCCGGTGGCACAGGTCAACGCGCAGTTCGGGCGCCTGTGCCTGGCCTTTGCTCGCACCTCGCTACCAGTGGTCACCGTGCTCGAAGGCACCGTGATGGGCGGCGGTTTTGGCCTGGCTTGTGTGTCCGACGTCACCCTGGCGCTGGACAACGTGAGCTTCCGCCTGCCCGAGACCTCGCTGGGCATCATCCCCGCGCAGATTGCGCCCTTCCTGGTGGAGCGGCTCGGTTATGCCGAGGCCAAGCGCCTGTCTGTGACCGGTGCGAAGGTCAATGCGCAAGACGCGCTGACCATCCGCCTGGTGCACGAGGTGCATGGCAACGTGGACGCGCTCAACGATGCGCTGCACAACACCATCGCCAGCATCATGGCGTGCGGTCCGCGAGCGATCGCTGCCACCAAGAGCCTGCTGGCCAACGCCCGCCAGAACACCCCCGAGAACCTGATCGACGACGCGGCCGAGATGTTCGCCCGCGCTGTGCTCAGTGACGAGGGACAAGAAGGCACGAGTGCATTCATGCAGAAAAAGAAACCCAGCTGGGTCCCCCAGGCCTCCTGAAGCGCTTGAGTTGACATCACCATGATCAAGAAAATTCTCATCGCCAACCGTGGAGAGATTGCATGCCGCGTGATCCGCACCGCACGCAAGCTCGGCTACCGCACCGTGGCCGTGTTCAGCGAAGCCGATGCACAAGCGCCGCATGTCAGCCTGGCTGACGAAGCGGTCTGCATCGGTGCCGCGCCGGCTGCCGAGTCCTACCTCAAGGTCGAGGCCTTGCTGGACGCCTGCCGCAAGACCGGCGCCAATGCCATCCACCCCGGCTACGGCTTCCTGTCGGAGAACGCGGGCTTCGCACAAGCTTGTGCCGATGCGGGCGTGATCTTCATCGGCCCCTCGCCCGAAGCCATCCGCGTGATGGGTGACAAGGCCGGCGCCAAGAAGGAAATGATCAAGGCCGGCGTGCCCACTGCCCCCGGCTACCTGGGCGCCGACCAGAACGACGAAACGCTGATCGCCGAAGGCAAACGCCTGGGCTTCCCGCTGCTGGTCAAGGCCGTGAGCGGCGGTGGTGGCCGCGGCATGCGCCTGGTCCATCAGGCCGATGAGCTGCAACAGGCCATCACCAGCGCCCGCCGCGAAGCGCAAAGCGCCTTTGGCGATGGCACGCTGATGCTGGAGCGCCTGGTGCTGGACGGCCGCCACATCGAGATCCAGGTCTTTGCCGACAGCCACGGCAACGCCGTCTACATCGGCGAGCGCGATTGCACGGCCCAGCGCCGTCGCCAGAAGGTGATCGAAGAGTCGCCCTCGCCCGTGGTGAGCCCCGCCATGCGCGAAGCCATGGGCCGCGATGCAGTGCTGGCCGCCAAGGCCATCAACTATTGCGGCGCCGGCACCATCGAGTACATCGTCGACCAGGAACTGAACTACTACTTCCTGGAGATGAACACCCGCCTGCAGGTGGAGCACCCCGTCACTGAAATGATCTCGGGTCTCGACCTGGTGGAATGGCAACTGCGCGTGGCCGCTGGCCAGCCTCTGCCGCTCAAGCAGGATCAGATCACGCTCAGCGGCCATGCCATTGAAGCGCGCCTGTACACCGAAGACCCGTATGCCGGCTTTGCGCCGCAGACCGGCCTGATCAACTGGTGGCGCCCCGCGCTGGCCTTGTTTGATGGCGTGCGCATTGACGACGGCATCGTAGAAGGTGGCACCGTCACCCCACATTACGACCCCATGGTGGCCAAGCTCATCGTGCACGGCCGTGACCGCGACGACGCCATCCGCCGACTGATCGCCACGCTGGACGACGCACCGCTGCTGGGCCTCAAGCACAACGCCCGCTTCCTGCGCGATCTGGTGGACCACGAACGCTTCCGCGCCGGTACGATGACGACCACGCTCATCGACCAATGGTTGATCGACAACGAGTCCATCCTGCAACGCCCTGTCGCGCCCGATGAGGCCTGGCTGGTGGCCGCTGCCGTGTTCGCCGCCCGCCAGCAAAGCCTGGATGCCGGCATTGCCGCACCCGCCTTGCGCGCTGACAGCGTCACCGGCTTTGACGTGCCCCTGCAATGTGATGCCACCAAGCGCACGCTGCGTGTGCAGGGCCACCGCCAGGGCCGCTTCGATGTGAGCCCCTCCACCAAGGCCGCACCCCACGCCATGCGCCTCATCAGCCACGGCGCCGATCAACTGGGCGACGCCACACGTGGTGGCGTGCTGCGCTACGAACTCGATGCTGTGCAGCGCCGCGTGATCGCCGTGTGGTGCGGTGAAGAACTGCACCTCGTGCAGGACGCCGCCGTGTTCGTGTTCAGCGAAGTCTCCGCATGGCCTGATGCCGGCAATGCCGTGGACCCCAGCCGCGCCCTGGCCCCTGTGGCTGGCACCGTGGCGCAAGTCCTGGTCAAGGCCGGTGATGTGGTCACCGAAGGCCAGCCGCTGCTGAGCATCGAGGCCATGAAGATGGAAATGTGGCTGTCCGCCCAGGCCCCGGGCGTGATCAAGGCCGTTTATGCACAAACGGGCGAACAGGTGCAGGCCAAGACCCTGCTGATCGACATCGAACTCACTGCTACGAAGGAATCCTGATCATGGACAAGGCCATTCTGACCTGCGCCCTCACCGGCGTGCTCACCGACCCGGCTCAACACCCCGTGCCGGTCACGGCCGCCCAGATGGCTGCCGCCGCGCGCGAAGCCTTCGATGCAGGCGCGTCGATCATGCACGTGCACCTGCGCCGTCAGGAGCCCGGCATGGGCCGCTTCCCCAGCTGGGATCCGGCTGTCGCCTCCGAGATCGACACCGCCATCCGTGCCGCCTGCCCTGGCGTCATCATCAACCTGACCACCGGTGTGGTCGGCCCGGACATCTCCGGCCCCTCGGCCTGTATCCGCGCCGTTCGCCCCGAAATCGCCGCCTGCAATGCCGGCAGCCTGAACTACCTCAAGATCAAGGCAGACGGCCAATGGGCCTGGCCACCCATGCTGTTCGACAACCAGGTCGACAAGGTCAAGGCCATGATCGACGTGATGAACGAAGTGGGCACGCGCCCCGAGTTCGAATGCTTCGACGTGGGCATCGTGCGCTCGGTCGAGATGTACCAGAAGGCCGGCATGGCCGACTACCTGGAGTACAACTTCGTGATGGGCGTGGCCTCCGGCATGCCCGTCGATGCCGACCTGCTCAAGCTGCTGGTCAAGTACCGCAAGCAAGGCACCACCTGGCAGGCCACGCTGATTGGCCGCGAAGAGATCTGGGCCGTGCACCAGGCCACGGCCGAACTCGGCGGCATGCTGCGCACCGGCGTGGAAGACACCTTCTACCTGCCCGGCGGCGAGCGCACCACCGGCAACGGTCAGCTGATCGAAGCCCTGGCGCAATGCGCACGCCGTGCCGGCCGCGACGTGGCATCGCCCGCAGAAGCCCGTCAGATGCTGGGTTTGAAGGCCGCATCGGAACACGGCGTCAAGGCCTGACCAACTTTACGCTTGCAACAACAAGCAAGTCTTCACCTGACTGCATGCGGCCTGCCTGGGTAAAGCCCGGCAGGCCGCAACCATTTGAAGGCTGAGAAGCATCTCCTTACCCGCTTGCCAGCGCGCACGCCAGACACTGGGCCCTTCCATCGAACCGTGAGCGTCTTGCTCACTGGAAGGAGACACAAGATGAACGACGTTCGCCCACCCGTCTACGCCGGCCACGATTCCGTGATTGTGCGCATGCCCATTGGCCGCAGGCTGGTGCGCGCCATCATCACCCGCGAGGCGCTGGAGACGCGCTTTGCAGCCGGCCACAGCCAGCAGGACTGGGTCGACGCGTATCACGCGCATGCTCAGGCCATCGAAGCCGTGGTGCAGGACAAACTCTCCAAGGCCTGCCCCGAACCCATCCTCATCTCCAAGTACGACTTCTGAACCTGCTGCGCCCTGTCACGCCACGCCCCAGAAAAAAACTTCAACGTGGCACCGCGCCAGGCAGCGCCATCAGTCGGCCACTGTGAGTGGCGATATACAGGCTGTCCGGCAAAAAGCCTTGCCCCTCCCGCCCGATGGCCACGGCACTGGGCAGGCTCAAGCCTGACACCAGTCGGCACAAGCTTCCCTGGGGCGAGGCGCGCCAGACTTCGCCACTGAAATAGGCCACCACGTACAAGTTGCCATGATCATCAATCGTCAGCCCATCCAAACCGGCCAGGCTGCGTTGTGACGGCACTTTGGCATGGTCACGCACCTGCCCATCAACCAGGTTGACGGCCTTGATGCCCGCAGGCAGGAACTGATTGACGTAGAGCGTGCGCCCATCCTGACTCAGGGCGAGCCCATTGCTGTTTTGCGCCAGCCACTTGCGCTGCACCGTGCCGTCAGGCAGGACACGGTCCAGGCTCTTGGCCAGATCGTCCGAGGCGTAATAAGTCCCGTCGGTCGCCCTCACCAGCCCATTGGCCATCGACAAGCCCTTGATCACGGGCATCACCGTGCCAGCGATCAGATCCACACGTGCGATGCCGGCCAACCCCAGCGACGGCGTCAGCCCGCCCAGGCCATTGCCCGTCCCGATCATGATCTCGCGTTCGCTGTTGACGACGATGCCGCCCGGAAACTTCAACCCTTCAGCCACCGCAACTGGCGCCATGGCCGGGCCGTCCTTGCGTTTGAGCACACCGCTCAAGTTATTGCTGAACACCAGCTTGCCCGACGGCAGAAAGGCCAGGGATTCGATGGCGCCCTGCTTTTCGTCGAGCACCCGCAAAGCACCTGTGCCGCCGCAATCGGGCATGCCCGGGTCAGAGGCCTGCGCCGCCCCGGTCAACCCGGCCAGTGCCCACAGGCTGGCCCGCACGATATGCCCTGCTACTTGCCTTGTTTTTCGTATCGCCATCTTGTGTCTCCTCGGTATGAAATGCCACACGCACCATAAAAGTGATACGCCAATCACTTCATGCTAGAGACACCCCATCGATTTGGCGATGGGGTTAACACGAGGTCAATTGAACGGCTGTCGTCCAGCCGCATCACCGCGGGCCAGGCCTGCGCCAGAACCATGCCGTGCTGATCAGAAGCGGGAAATGCCGCCGCCCAGTTGGAAATCCAGCTGTTCGCGGGCTTGAATGGGGCAGAAGCATGTGGCTGCTATGCTGGCCGCATGGGAAGCCCTTCTCACCAGCACCAGCACCAGCACCAGCACCAGCACCAGCACCAGGACTTGGCCTCCGCCTTGACCCCATCGGTTGCCACGCACTCCTTCAAGCTCTTGCTCAGCAGCGCCTGCCTGCTGGCCGGTGTCACGCACCTGGCCTTTGGCGTACTGTTCTATCAGGCGCTGGTCACACCCATGATGTGGGTGAACGTTGGCAGCGTCCTGACCTATGTGCTGGCCGCCGCGCTGATTCGGCGCGACATCATCGGCCCCGCCATGTTCTTGATGATTGCCGAGGTCGCCGCGCACGCCATCCTCGCGGTCGTCACCGTGGGATGGGAAAGCGGTTTCCACTACTACCTGCTCGTGACCATTCCCGTCTATCTGGCCAACCAGCTTCACAAATGGCCGTTCAAAATCACCTTCGCCAGCGTGATGGCCATTTCCTACCTGCTGCTGGACTGGTATTGGCGCAAGGCGCCCCCTCAATTCCTGATGCCACCAGACACCCTGGCCTACCTGCATCGCTTCAACCTCGCCACCACCATTGCCCTGCTCAGCGGCCTCACGGTGCTGTACGTGCACCTCATCACCCAGGCCGAAGAGCGCCTGCACGAGCTGGCCACCACCGACAGCCTCACCGGCTTGATGAACCGCCGCAGCATCCTGGCCGCATTGGAGCGCGAACAAGCCGTGCGCGAGCGCAAACCGCATCCCACCGCGGTACTGCTCATCGATATCGACCACTTCAAGAATCTCAATGACACCCACGGTCACAACATGGGGGACTGGGCGCTTCAGGCCGTCGCCGACGTCCTCAAAACAGGTGTCCGCGACATGGATTTCGTGGCGCGTTGGGGCGGGGAAGAGTTTCTGATCATCCTGCCCTTTGCAGACGTGGGTGTCGCACAGTCCATCGCAGAACGACTCAGGCAAAGCATTGCCGACCTGCGCATCCCGGCCAGGAACACCGACATCACGCTCACGGCCACCTTGGGCCTCTCGGCGTTGAGTGCCAACGAAGTGGCCGACCAGGCCATCCAACGGGCGGATACTGCGCTCTACAGAGGCAAAAATGCGGGGCGCAATCAAGTTGTGCTCGCGCCCTCTGACCAGGCACAGACAAGCCTGATGAAAGCACCACCGGGTTAGCAGGGATTCTTGCGAGCGCATGGGCCTGCGCTGGCATGGTGACGCGAGGTGTCGGGACCTCAACAGTTTGTAACAGATACCCCTGCAGGGCCCCCTTGTAGGGGCTGCCAGACACAAGCGAGGCCGTCCGATAATGCCCGGGCTTCGTTCAAAACAAGATTTCACAGGGTAGGTATGCAGTCAACCGCTCAATTCGAGGCGGACGATGCCGACAAGGCCACGTCCACCGCCCCCACCATCGCACCAGCTTTGCCCCCACAGCCGTGGAAGGCCCTGACCCTGCTGGCCCGCCTGCACCACATCGCGGCGGACCCCGAATCGCTGATGCACACGCGTGGGTTGAGCGCGAGCACCCCTGCCGATGACGCCGAACTGCTGGGCGCCGCCAAGGAACTGGGCCTCAAGGCCAAGATCAGCCGCACCCAGGCCTCACGCCTGTCGCTTGCCCCCCTGCCGGCCCTGGCCCGCCTGCAAGACGCCAACGGCCACAGCCGATGGGTGCTGCTGGCCCAGTGCGATGGCCAGCGTGTGCTCTTTCAGGATCCGAACGAAGAAGGGGGCGGGCGCCCGACCATCGAACCCATCGAGGTTTTCCTCCAGCAATGGGCCCCCACCGGCAGCGGCGACCTGCTGCTGGCCACCAGCCGCGCCAGCCTGGCCGGCGCCCTGGCCAAGTTCGACTTCACCTGGTTCATCCCCAGCATCGTCAAATACCGCAAGCTCATTGGCGAAGTGCTGATGGTCTCGCTGTTCCTGCAACTGTTTGCGCTGATCAGCCCCTTGTTCTTCCAGGTCGTGATGGACAAGGTGCTGGTGCACCGTGGCCTGACCACACTGGATGTACTGATCGTGGGGCTGGTTGTGGTGGTCGTGTTCGAAAGCCTGCTCACCGGCTTGCGCGCCTATGTGTTCAGCCACACCACCAGCCGCATGGACGTGGAACTCGGCGCCCGCCTGTTCCGCCACATGCTGCAACTGCCACTGGCCTACTTCCAGGCTCGCCGCGTGGGTGATTCCGTGGCCCGCGTGCGCGAGCTGGAAAACATCCGCAACTTCCTCACGGGCCAGGCACTCACCCTCGTGCTCGACGTGGTGTTCTCGGTGCTGTTCATTGCTGTGATGATGCTCTACAGCGTGCCGCTCACGCTCATCGTGCTGATCAGCCTGCCGCTGTATGCCGCGCTGACCCTGGGCGTGGTGCCCGTGCTGCGCGGGCGCCTCAACGAGAAGTTCGCACGCGGCGCCGAAAACCAGGCCATGCTGGTGGAGACCATCACCGGCATCCAGACAGTGAAAGCCAATGCGCTGGAACCTGCCATGGCCCGCCGCTGGGACAACCAGCTCGCCGGCTATGTGTCCGCCAGCTTCAAGACCCAAAGCCTGGCCACCTGGGCCCACGAAGGCATCAACCTGATCGGCAAACTGATCAACGCCGCCACGCTCTGGTATGGCGCCAAACTGGTGATGGACCACGAGATGACCGTCGGCCAGTTCGTGGCCTTCAACATGTTCGCCGGCCGTGTGGCCCAGCCCATCATGCGCATGGCACAGATGTGGACGGACTTCCAGCAAACCGGCATCTCCATGCAGCGCCTGGGTGACATCCTCAACACCCGCACCGAAGTACCGCCCAGCAATGCCGCCCAACTGCCACCCGTCAAAGGCCGCATCACGCTGGACAAGGTCACCTTCCGCTACCGCCCTGAAGCCGCACCCGTGCTGCACGAAGTAGGCATCGACATCCGCCCCGGTGAAGTCATCGGCATCGTGGGCCGTTCGGGCTCGGGCAAAAGCACGCTGACCAAGCTCGTGCAGCGCCTGTATGTGCCCGAACAAGGCCGCGTGCTGATCGATGGCATCGACATCAGCCTGGTGGATGCGGCACAGCTGCGCCGCCAGATCGGCGTCGTGCTGCAAGACAACTTCCTGTTCAACCGCAGCGTGCGCGAGAACATCGCCATTGCAGACCCGGCCGCGCCGCTGGAAGCGGTGATCCAGGCCGCCCGCATGGCTGGCGCACATGACTTCATCAGCGAACTGCCCGAGGGTTACGACACCATCGTGGGCGAGCAAGGTTCGTCACTCAGCGGTGGCCAGCGCCAGCGCGTGGCCATTGCCCGCGCCCTGTTCACCAACCCGCGCGTGCTGATCTTTGACGAGGCCACCTCGGCGCTTGATTACGAGTCCGAAGCCATCATCCAGCGCAACATGGCCCACATCTGCAAGGGCCGCACCGTGATCATCATCGCGCACCGCCTGAGCGCCGTGCGCCACGCCAACCGCATCATCGCCATGGAGCGCGGCCGCATCGTCGAGGCCGGCCCGCACGACGAACTGGTGCAACGCCCCAAGGGCCTGTATGCCTACCTGTGGCGCATGCAACAGGGCCACAACCCCGTAGATGGCACCTCGCAGGAGGGCCAGCCATGAACACCACCACCGTGAACAAGGCCAACACCGTTGAAAACGCCAAGGAAGCCGGGCAAGCCGCGCCTCAACAAGCCACGCGCCACCCCCTGCGCGACTTGCTCGGCCACTACAAGGCCGTGATCGGCGCGGCCTGGGCCCACCGCCACGAACTGGCCGGCCCCGCCCGCCTGGCCGATGAGGCCGCCTTCCTGCCCGCCGCGCTCAGCCTGCAAGCCAGGCCGCCCCATCCGGCGCCCCGGCGCGCCATCTGGGCCATCGTCAGCCTCTTTACCATCGCCATCCTGTGGGCCTGCTTCGGCAAGGTAGACATCGTGGCCGTGGCCCCGGGCCGCATCGTGGTCAGCCAGGGTACCAAGCTCATTCAGCCGCTGGAAGCCAGCGTCGTCAAGAGCATCAAGGTGCAAGATGGTGACAAGGTCAAGGCTGGCCAGGTGCTCATCGAGCTGGACCCCACCACGGCCCAGGCCGACAACAGCCGCGTGACGCAAGAGCGCGCTGGGGCCTTGTCAGAAGCCTGGCGCACCCAGGCCCTGCTGGACGCGCTGGACAAAAAGAGCAAGGTCAAGACCCCGACCCTGCCCGCAGAGGCCAGCCAGCCTGACAGCGGCCTGAGCGGCACCGAGCTGAACATGGCCCTCAACCAGTTGGACGCCGAATGGCAAGGCATCAAAGCCCAACAAGCCAAACTGCAAGCCGACATCGATACCAAGAAAGCGGTGCTGGAAACCGTGCGCGAACAAGTGGCCAAACTCAAGGCCACCTTGCCCATCGTGCAAAAGCGTGAAGAAGACTTCAGCGCACTGGCAACCCAAGGCTTCGTGAGCCAGCACGCCGGGCAGGACCGCACCCGCGCCCGCATCGAGATGGAGCAAGACCTGGCCACCTACCGAGCCCGCCGCGAAGAAACCAAGGCCGAGATCGCGCAAGCCGAGCAGGCATTGACCGCCTGGAAGGCCGACACGCTCAAGACCCTGAACGAACGCCATGCCAAGGCCGACCTGCAAGCCCGCCAACTGGTGGCCGAAGGCGCCAAGGCCAGCCAGCGCGAACGGCTCACCACCTTGACCGCGCCAGTGGATGGCACCGTGCAGCAGTTGGCCATCCACACCACGGGTGGCGTGGTCACGCCCGCGCAGGTGCTGCTGGTGGTGGTGCCCGAGCAAGCGCAGGTCACCGCTGACGTCACCCTGGAAAACAAGGACGTGGGCTTCGTGAACCTGGGGCAAACGGCCGAGATCAAGCTGGAGACCTTCCCCTACACGCGCTACGGCACCGTGCCGGCCAAGGTCACCACCATCACGGCCGATGCGGTGATGCAGGAGCCCGGCCGCTCACAGCCCGACAAAGATGGCAAGACCGTGCCCGCCCCTGGTGGCGCCGTGTTCCCCGCCACGCTCACGCTGGCCCAGAACACCATTGATGTGGATGGCAAGCCCATCCGCCTGGCACCTGGCATGAACGTCACCGCCGAGATCAAAACCGGCAAACGCCGTGTGATCGAGTACCTGCTCAGCCCCGTGCAGAGCTACGCCAAAGAGAGTTTGAGGGAGCGTTGATCAGCATGGCCGAGATCAAGCAACGCATCCTCATCGTTCACCAGAACTTCCCTGGCCAGTTCCGCCGCATTGGCCACGTGTGGGCGCAGCAGCCTGGGTGGGCAGTGATCGGCATGGGCCGCCGCACCGCACCCGGCATGGAGACGGTGCGCTGGATCCCGTACGACACCTCGCGCAAGCCGGCCAAGGAAACCCACCCCTACCTGCGCCAGATGGAAGACGCCGTGCTGCACGGCCAGGCCACGGCGCGGGTGATGATCAAGCTCAAACAGCAAGGCTACCGGCCTGACGCCATCCTGGCCCACCCCGGCTGGGGCGAAACGCTGTACGTGCGCGACATCTTCCCCGATGCGCGCCTGATCCACTTCTGCGAATGGTTCTACGGCACCCCCGGCAGCGACACCGGCTTCGACCCCGAGTTCCCCACCTCGTTCGACACCCTGGCCAAGCTGCGCACCTGGAACGCCCTGCACACGCTCAACCTGGAGCACTGTGATGTGGGCGTGAGCCCGACCAACTGGCAACGCTCACGCCACCCCGGCATCTACCTGCCCAAGATCGAACTGGCACACGAAGGCATCGACACCGACCTGCTGCAGCCCGACCCCAGCGCGCAGTTCAAACTGCCCAACGGCCATGTCGTCAAGGCGGGTGACCCTGTCATCACCTACGTGGCGCGCAACCTGGAGCCCTACCGAGGTTTTCACAACTTCATGCGCGCACTGGAAAAGGTGCAACGCGCCCACCCGCGCTGCCACACCATCATCGTGGGCGGTGACGACGTGAGCTACGGCCAAAAACCCAGCGACGCGCCCAACTGGCGCGAGAAGATGCTGCGCGAAGTCAAGCTCGATGCCAGCCGCACCCACTTCATGGGCAAGCTGCCGTACGACCAGTACCGCAAGGTGCTGCAGGTATCTGCCGCGCACATCTACCTCACCTACCCCTTCGTGCTGTCGTGGTCCATGCTCGAAGCCATGGCCTCGGGCTGCCTGGTGATCGGCTCACGCACCGGGCCGGTACAGGAGGTGATCAACGATGGTGAAAACGGCCTGCTGGTGGACTTCTTTGACACCGGCGCCATGGCGGATCGGATCGTCGAGGCGATCGACAACCAGGCGGCGCTCAAGCCCCTGAGGGTGGCGGCACAGAAGTGTGTGAAAGAGCGGTATAGCCTGGCGGATGGGGAGAGGGCGTTCAGGCGCTTGTTGGTGGCTGAGAAATTGGCTGACGGAGCGAACTCCCCTCTATTAACAATACCTTTGTAGTCATCCCCTCTCAATGGGGATGACTGCTATTGGGCGGACAGATAGGATCTTCGGACTAAATTGAAATCAGGTTGACCAATAGATGATCTGAGGCAAGCCAGCCAGTCAGAGCCAATATGCGTATTCAATACTTGAACCTTGCCACAGGCGGTGCCGGGGCGCTGGCAGGATATTTCTACTATCCGCAGCTTTGCCCAACAAACGCGACCCGCTGCTTCATCACAGTGTCATCGCATTGGACCATCGCGGCATTCAGTTTTGGTGTTCTCTTCATGTCCGCAAACAGACTTCTCAATGAAATCTAAAGGGGCCACGATATGCCAAATTTACCAAAGCCATCAGAACGATCGACCTATCGATGCGATGCTTATCAGCGGGCTGATTTTCTAGCATCAATGCCTTTTTAATTCGGCAACATACACCCAGCAAGAAATATGGACATTGGTGCACTTGTTATTCTTAACTGGCTTTCAGTTCCGTTCATCCACGAAATTGAGGATCGAATCAAAACCAAATCCAAAGAACCCCTTTTCAAGATTGTTTTTCTTAGAAGCTTTAGAAACCAAAGGTGGCGCTGGGGCTACTTCATTATCCTGCTTCTCTTCACGGCACTATCGCTCACCCCCACAAAACCTCACCCCATCAACAGGAAAGCCCTTTTAACCGTCGCAGTTGTTCAGGCTGTAATTTGGATATTTATTGCAATCCGAGCAAGACAATCAAGAATCCATAACTAATCACATCAATCTAAATCAGGAAGAAAAATGGGTTACTCTCCCTCTCAACTAGTTAACGGAATATCAGATGCAATTCAAGCCTCACAAGGCGGCTGGGATGTTGCAACATCAAACAATGGATTTGAGGCATATACAAACGTAGTAAATCTGGCAGGAACACTTGCCGGGACTTCTCCGTTTGGAGTTGGGCTAAATGCAGCGGCTGGAACACTTAACACGGCCAGTGCAGTCAACAAATGGACATCTGGTCAACTGCAGCCTAGCGACGTAATGCAAATTACCGGATCAGTATTAGCGACCATGCTGGGGGTGGCTGCGATAACAGGCGCCCCCATAACGGGCCTAGCGCTGGGTATTGCCGCCGCTGCATCTATCGTTGCCGGCCCGGGGGTTAAGGACTGGTTTAACGACGCCGCAAGTGGTCTAGGAAACAAAATCGCCGACGCAATGGGGGTAGATCCCAGCGCAGTCAAATGGCATGACATGCCCAAAGGACTAGATTGGGACATCGACTTAGAGATCACTACCGATGGGCAAGTCATAGTGCACCCCATGTGCAAGCCACCGCATGGAGGCATTTCGGACACGACGAATAGCGGATGGCAAAACGCCGTAACCTGGCGCCCTCGCGACCCCCTAGCCATCGACCTCGCCGGCGACGGCATCAAGACCGTCGCGATCAACACCGCCGCCCCCCTCCTGTTTGACCACAACGGCGATGGCGCCAAGTCCGCCACGGGTTGGCTAGACGGCAGCGATGCGTGGCTGGTGCGCGATTTCGGCAACGACGGCATCATCGCCTCGGGCCTGGAACTGTTCGGCGTAGACACCGACATCACGGTCAACAACGTCACCCGCAAGGCCACGAATGGCTTTGAGGCACTGGCTGCGCTGAACACCAATGGTGACACCGTCTTCAATGCTGCAGACGGCGACGTGTTCACCCAAGTGCGCCTGTGGCAAGACCTGAACCAAAACGGCGTGTCCGATGCGGGCGAACTCAGCACGCTGGCTGATAAGGGCATCACCAGCATCGCGCTGAACTTCACCTCGACCAACTTCCAGAACAACGGCAACACCGTCACGGGCACGGCGGTGGTCACCCGCACCACCGGCACCAGCGAAATCGACAGCGTGTCCGTGGCGGCCGACAGCGCCGCCTACAACCTCAACCTGGCGGACAACCCCTTCTACAGCCAGTTGCCCGCCGTGCCGCTGACCAGCACCGCCACCGCCTTGCCTGAGATGCACGGCAGCGGCTCGGTACACGGCTTGCGCGAAGCCATGAGCCTGGGCACCACGCAGGCCACGACGCTGACCAACACCGTCACCCAGTTCGCCGCCGCCACCACCCGCGACGCGCAAATGGCGCTGCTCGACCAACTCGTGCAGCAATGGGGCGCCACCTCCGCCCTGACGACCAGCAACCCCTTCGTGCCCGGCGCGCCCGACGAATTCACCCTGGCCAACCCCAGCGACCCGATGGGCCAGAAGATCCAGACCTTCGCCCGCGCCAACCCCACGCTATACCGCAAGATCATCGCGCTGGAACAGTTCAATGGGCAAACCGGCCTGACTCAGCTGATCTCGCGTTGGGGCACAAGCTTGCCCAGCGGCGTGACGTCTTCGCTGGAAAGCGCATATACGGCGTTGCGCGAATCGACCTATGGCGCGCTGGCTTTGCAGACGCGGTTGAAGCCGTATTTTGATGCGGTCACATTGACGGTGTCGGATAGTGGGGTGGGGTTTGATACGAGTGGGTTGGACAACCTCCTTGCGACCAACAAGGCGACCAACGAGCACGATGCACTTCTAGATCTCATTGATTTAAAGAAGTTTGCTAACTCATCGACTAAAGCAATCGGCTATGACGCCCTTGGCAAATTGACTGGATGGCTTGATTCAATTGCTGTGGATTCGCCGATATACGACTCCAACTGGCAAGCGGTCAATTCCACCAGTGCCGGCAACGATCTATATATGGGTAGTCGCACCACTGACTCCCTGAGCCTGGGGGCAGGCAACGACTTTGCATGGGGAGGAGCAGGAAACGACACCATCGATGGCGGCAATGGCGATGACACGCTCCTTGGTGGGGATGGCAACGACACCATCACCGATTTCTACAACTACAACACCATCTATGGCGGACAGGGTGATGACACCATCACCACACGCGGAATCGTGGAA
>NZ_JACRAH010000064.1 GCF_016234775.1 Aquabacterium sp.
GCGAGTTGGTCCCACTCCTTCCCATCCCGAACAGGACAGTGAAACGACTCAGCGCCGATGATAGTGCGGATTCCCGTGTGAAAGTAGGACATCGTCAGGCTACCTATACAGTCAAAAGCCCCTGCGCAAGCAGGGGCTTTTTGTCTTTTGGGGCTACAGTTTGTTTGATGCGCTTGTCTCTTGCCAATCAGTTTTAGGGGCAGGTCAGACTGACGTGTTTGCTTGCCTCGCTGAGCTCACGAGCCTCACTCCCCATCGTTGTCGCTTTTGGCCTGCCCGAGTTCACGCCCTTGGTGTCAACGTGCATGCGTTGGCTTTTCCCTTGCGCTATAGTGATCTCATGTTTGATGTTCTGGTCTACCTCTACGAGCATTACTGGCGTCCTGACGCTTGTCCGGAGTCCGATCTGTTGATGCGCAAGCTGTCGGCAGTCGGGTTTGAGGAAGAGGAGATCAACGAGGCGCTGACTTGGCTGGATGGGCTGCAGACTGTGGCTCATGGCGTGGTGTTGGCGCCCTCCAATCGCAGCAGTCGTGTCTACGCGGAGGCTGAGCTCGAGCGTCTCGGCGCCGAGGCGCTGGGATTTCTCCAGTTCCTCGAATCTGCCGGTGTGTTGACGCCTGTCCTGCGCGAGGTTGTTTTGGATCGTGTGGTTGCCGTGCCTCGCGGGCCCGTTGCGTTGGACGACTTCAAGATCTTGGTCTTGCTCGTATTCTGGAGCCGCGGCGAAGAGCCGGATGCCTTGATCCTCGACGAATTGTTCGTGGACGACGAGGATCGGCTCATCCACTGAGCGCAAGTTGCCAGATATTGCCGAGCGGAAGCCTGGCTTCTCCAAGCATCAAGATTCCGCCTCGCATGCCGTAATTGTGGATGTATTGGGCCATGCATGAGCGGCCCGATTGATCACTCAGGCAAACCATGTCGTTCCCGTCCCCAGTTTCTGGTTCTTCCTTGGTCTCGCCGCAGAACAGCCCAGAGGTTGTAGGTGCGCGGCTTCGCCGGGCCGTTGCCGGAGTGCTGCTGACATGCCTCATGGCTGGCTGCGATCAACTGGGGATCGAAACCCCCCAGAAAGCCGCTGAGCATCAGTTGGCCGAGTCCAAGGCGGTGGGCAGTGCCTGCCGTCATGCCGTACGGGCCATCGAGGATTGCTACACGCTCAACCCGAAGGCAGACAAGGCTTCTGTGTTCGCGGGGTGGCGCGAGATGGACGAGTACATGCGGGAGAACAAGCTGGAGGGGGTGACGCCGGTTGTGCCTCGCCCTCCGCCCCCTTCTGCCTCCAAGGCGTCGGCGCCCAGCAAGCCTGATGATGAAGAGGAAGATGTCGCCTCCTCGGATGCATCAGACGAGGCGGCTTCAAGCAAGCCTGCAAAGAAGCCCAAACCCAAGGCTCATTGAGTCTTGCTCGGGCGCTGATCACGCCAACAGACTCATGGTCTGCGTGAACCCTGGGTTGACTACTGGTGCTGTCTTGGCCCGACAATGAGCGGATGTTGTCGAGCTCCTCTTTGTCTCTCAGTCTGCTGGACCGCCGCTTATGGCAACACGCAGAGTGTCGACAGGGCATGCGCGACATGGCGCGCGTGATGCCTGGGTTGATGGCATGGGGGCTGGTGACCGGGGTGGCCATGGCGAAGTCCGGGTTGCCCATTTCCATCGCCTTGCTCATGAGCCTATCGGTGTTTGCCGCCAGCGCGCAGTTGTCGGCTGTCCCGCTGATGTTGGCGGGGGCGCCGATCTGGGTGGTGTGGCTGACGGCGCTGTGTGTGAATCTGCGCTTCGTGATTTTCAGCGCGCAGATGCGCGAGCACATGATGTGCCTGCCTTTGCGGTGGCGCCTGGTGGCGGGTTACCTGACGGCTGATGTGACCTATGTGATGTCGGTGCACCGGTATGGCGGCAAACCATCCGCGTCCAGCGAGCGCGTCGAACCCCTGGCCTATTTCGTGGGCCTGGCGGTGATCAACTGGGGTGGCTGGAACATCGCTTCATTGTTTGGCGTGCTGTTCGCGGCTTGGGTGCCGACTGCCTGGGGCCTGGGTTTTGCCGGCACCCTGGCGCTCTTGGGGCTGCTGGTGACGCTTGCCAGGGACCGACAAACCTTGTGGACTGCCGGGCTGGCCGCCTCGGCAGCGGTCGCGGCCTTCGCACTGCCGTTTCGCCTGTATATCGTGGTCGCGGTGGCGGCCGCCGTAGCGGTGGGGCTGTTGATGGATGCGTGGTCTGCGCGTTCTGCGGCCAGGGTTGGGGGATGACCGTGCCCACGACACTCCTGCCCATGACGGAAGGCGAGATGGTGCTGGCGGTGCTGGGCCTCATGGTGATTTCGGCGGTGACGAGGTCGACCTTCTTTCTCTCGTGCGAGCCCTGGAAGCTGCCGGCTTGGGCTGAGCGGGGCTTGAAGTACGCGCCTCTGGCCGCGTTGGCCGCCGTGGTGGCGCCCGAGGTGCTGATGTCGCAAGGTCATCTGGTGAAGACCTGGCAGGATGCGCGCCTGGTGGCCGCGCCGGTGGCGATCGCCTGGGCGGTGTGGCGCAAGGACATGCTGACCACGATCGGCGTGGGCATGGCGGTGTATCTGCTGCTCAAGCTCGGGCTTGGCTGGGCCTAGGCGCCCGCGCCGTGCCCTGTGGTGACTGGGGGCGCAGAAATGCACGCTGTCCACTGAATCGGGGGGGACGAAGGCGCCAGACCTTTCTACAATGTTGGACTTTCGTTTTCATTCAACGCCGAGGCGGCAGCACAACATGAACATCCTCCGATTTGAAGACCTCGTGGCTCAGGGCAAGGCAGCGGGCCAGCGCGTGTTCATCCGCGCAGATCTGAACGTGCCGCAAGACGATGCCGGCAACATCACCGAAGATACCCGCATTCGCGCCTCGGTGCCGGCGATCGAACTGGCCTTGAAGGCTGGCGCTGCCGTGATGGTCACATCCCATCTGGGCCGCCCGACAGAAGGTGAGTTCAAGCCTGAAGATTCGCTGGCCCCTGTGGCCAAGCGATTGGGCGAGTTGCTGGGGCGCGAAGTCAAGCTGGTGAGCAACTGGGTCGACGGCGTGAGCGTGAACGCGGGCGAGGTGGTGCTGCTGGAGAACTGCCGCCTGAACAAGGGCGAGAAGAAGAACAGCGAAGAGCTGGCACGCAAGATGGCCGCGTTGTGCGACATCTTCGTGAACGATGCGTTCGGTACAGCGCACCGCGCAGAAGGCACAACCTACGGTATCGCCCAGTTCGCCAAGATCGCTTGTGCGGGCCCGCTGTTGTCGGCCGAAATCGACGCGATCAGCAAGGCGCTGGAAGCCCCGAAGCGCCCCTTGGTGGCCATCGTGGCGGGTTCCAAAGTGTCGACCAAGCTGACCATCCTGCAATCGTTGTCAAAGAACGTGGACGGTTTGATTGTGGGCGGCGGCATCGCCAATACCTTCATGCTGGCTGCCGGTTTGAAGATCGGCAAGTCGCTGGCTGAGCCGGATCTGCTGGGCGAAGCCACGGCCGTGATCGCGGCGATGAAGGCCCGTGGCGCCGAGGTGCCTATTCCTGAAGACGTGGTGGTCGCCAAGACCTTTGCCGCCGATGCGCCCGCCACCATCAAGGCCGCGACCGATGTGGCCGACGATGACCTGATCCTGGACATTGGCCCCAAGACTGCTGCCAAGCTGGCTATCCAGTTGAAAGCCGCGGGCACCATCGTGTGGAACGGCCCCATGGGTGTGTTTGAGTTTGAAGCCTTCTCGCATGGCACGGAAACCGTGGCGCGCGCGATCGCCGAGTCGGCCGCGTTCAGCATTGCCGGTGGTGGCGACACCCTGGCTGCGATCGCCAAGTACGGCATCGAGAAGGATGTGGGCTACATCTCGACCGGTGGTGGCGCGTTCCTGGAAGTGCTGGAAGGCAAGACCCTGCCGGCGTTCGAGATCCTGAGCAAGCGCGCCGCCGGTTGATGCGGGCGTGAGTGGCCGGCCGGTGCGCGAAGGCGTGGCCTGGCTGGGCTACTGATCGGATTGAAGGCCTGTTCCTTGGGGGACAGGCCTTTTTCGTTTCGGCGGCGCGGGCGTGAGCGAACTGAGCTTGTGGTGCTCAGGCGCGAGGCTGCAGGGCATCGCTGGCCGCGATCGGGTCTCCGCTTTGCTGCATCACCCGCATCCAGGTCTGGAATTCGCCGGGGGCGCCAGCGTCCCAGGGATGGAAGCCTGGCTTGTACCAGGCGAGGTAGGGGCGCAGCAAGGGGCCCATGAGGCCGCCGGGCTTGTAGAGCCACCACAGGCCTTTGAGCCAGATGCCCCAGCGCTGCCAGCGGTTGAAACCATCCACCTTGAGCATGTGGTTGAGGATCTGGAAGACGAACATGGGGAACTGGATGCTGACCATCAGCAGGGCCCACACGCGCAGCCAGTAGCCGACATGGGCCACCTGCTGCATGACGTCAAAAGCCACGCCCTTGTGTTCGACTTCTTCGACGGCATGCCAGACGTACATGGCGCGCACACGTGGATCGGCGTCTTCAAAGTGATGGCGGTTCTCGACGAAGGTGTGCGACATCAAGGCCGTGATGTGTTCGGAGGCGGCGGTGATGGCCAGGGTGTGCCCTTTGCTCATGGTCTTGCGCGCGATGTCGAACAGGTTCCGGCGCTGGTTAGCGAGAATTTTGTCGACCTTGATACCCTGCTTGGACAGGCGGTGGTTGAAGGCGTTGTGGACCTTGCTGTGCTGGGCTTCCTGGCGGGCAAAGTCGAGCAGGACTTGCTTGTGGGCGGGATCGCTGATCTGGTCCTTGTAGTCACGCACGCAGGCAATGAAGAAGCGCTCGCCCTCAGGGAAGAGCGTGGACATGGCGTCGAAGAAGCGGGTCTTGAAGGGATCACCGCCAAACCAGTGCCGTGGGATGTCGCCATCGAGGCCGAAATCCAGGCCTTCTCGGACGGTGATGGGCAACTGGTCTTCGGGCAGTTGTCCGCTGGTGCTGAGGTCGTGCGCAGTCATAGCTGAACCTTTCGGTTGACTGTGCCATGTGCTTGACTGATACGGCGCATGCGCAGGGCGGATGCGCGCTGGAAAACGTGTCGGATGCACGCAGATCGAATCTGGCAAAACTGGCAGATTCAAGGCCCGGCATCGTCGGGCAAAAAAAAGCCACGGCGCCCGAAGGTGCCATGGCTGCAATGCGCTTGATCAATGAGCCCGGAGACGGCGTCCGTCCTGGGGCTTGAGGGCGCGTGAGGCATCACGCGAAAGAGATATGGACGTGGAGATGCGCCGTGATGCCTCAGGTAGGTTGCCGGAGCCTGACCTTGATCAGGCGCCCGCGGCGTACAGGGCTTCACCAGCCTTGAGAGGGTCACCGGTGCGGTTGTAGGTGTCCAGCCAGAGCTTGTAGCTGTGCATCTGGCCACTTTGCCAGGGGTGGAAGCCAGGCTTGTAGTACTGGATGTAGTGGCCGAACAGGGACATGAACAGGCCTCCGGGCTTGTACAACCACCACAGGCCCTTGGCCCAGATCTTGGTGCGTTCCCAGCGGCTGAAGCGGTCCACCTTGAGCATGTAGCGCGTGACCAGCAGGGCGTGGATGTTGAAGCCCAGCGTGACCAGCATCATGGCGAGGATGCGCTGGAAGTAGTTGACCTTGGCAGCCTTCTGCATCACGTCAAAAGCCACGGCCTTGTGCTCGACTTCTTCCATGGCGTGCCAGGCGAACATCGCGCGCATGCGGTGGTCGGCGTTGGCCAGCAGGGTTTTGTCTTCGCAGAAGCTGTGCGCCATGATGGCCGTGAGGTGCTCAGCGGCGGCGGTGTCGGCCAGCGTCATCTTCTTGGGCACCTTCTTGCGAATGATGTTGAAGAGGATGTGGTGCTCGATGCGCTCAAGCATATCGACATCAATGCCTTGTGCCTTCAGGCGGTTGTTGTAGGTCGTGTGCACGATGCCGTGCTGACCTTCCTGGCGCATGAAGTCCTTGATCTCCTGCTGGAGCTTGGGATCGGTGACCTGATCACGGAAGTCACGCACGCAGGAGATGAAGTAGCGCTCGCCTTCGGGGAAGATGGTCGACATGGCGTCGAAGAAGCGCGACTTGAACGGGTCGTTGTCGAACCAGTACTTGGGGATGTCGCCATCCAGGCCGAAGTCGAGCTTTTCGCGAGGGATGATGGGGGGCGATTTGTGGGTTTCGTTCATGATCTCACTCCTTCATGGGTGGGAATCAAAGGGCAGGTCAGGCGTGCGCCATGCCTTGCTGGGTCAGGTTGGCGTGCAGGCGGTTGCCGGCTTCTACGGGGTCACCGGTTTCCTTGAGCAGGCGCACCCAGGGTTCGTAGCTCGGCACCACCGGCTCTTGCCAGGGATGGAAGCCGGGCTTGAGGTAGGAGAAGTACTTGCCGAGCATGGGCATGAAGATGCCGCCGGGCTTGTACAGCCACCACAGGCCCTTGGCCCAGATCTTGGTGCGCTCCCAGCCGCTGAAGCCATCAGCTTGCAGCATGTGCTTCATGATGCGGAAGACGTGGAAGGGAAACAGCGCCGTGACGAGCAACATGGAGCCAATCCGGTTGCGGTAGCTCGATTTGGCGGTGTCGATCAGCACGTCATAGGCCACGCCCTTGTGCTCCATCTCTTCCATCGCATGCCACACGTAGAGCGCGCGCATGCGCTCGTCGGCGCCGTTGAAGATGTGGGGGCGTTCGACGAAGCAGTCGGCCATGATGGCGGTGATGTGCTCGGAGGCCGCCGTGATGCCCAGCGTGAATTCACGCGAGCAATGTTTGCGGATGATGCCGAACAGGCGGCGCTCCTGGCCTTCCAGAATCGCATCGACATTGATGCCCTGGCTTTTCAGGCGGTTGTTGTAGCGCGTGTGCAGCATGCTGTGCTGCGCTTCCTGGCGGTTGAAGTCCTTGATGTCCTGGACCATCTTGGGATCGGTGATCTGATCCTTGAAGTCGCGCACACAGGTGATGAAGAAGCGTTCGCCCACGGGGAACAGCGTGGACATGGCGTCGAAGAAGCGGGTCTTGAACGGGTCGTTGTCCAGCCAGTGCTTGGGGATGTTGCCGTCCAGGTCGAAGTCCAGCTTTTCGCGCGGGATGATGGGGGGCGGCGTGAGTTTGTTTTTGCTCATGTTTTGTCTCCTCGGACTCCGTGTGTCGCAACTTGCAACGGGGGTCTGACAGGTTGTGACTTTAGGGGTGACCCTTGATCTGCGCTATGTGACGCAACGACATGAAGGTAAGTTTGGCGACAGCGCTCCGCTAGGGAAAACGCGGAGAACGCGTTTCGTTTTCGGCTGTGGGGCTGAGGGCTTGAGCCCTTCGCTGGCTAGGGTCTCAGCCGTGCTGGCGGCGGTATTGGCTGGGCGTGACGCCAGACCAGCGCGTGAAGGCCTGGGTGAAGCTGCGCCGATCGGAGAAGCCCAGCTTGTCGCTGATGTCTTCGATCGGGGTCGTATCTTGACGCAGCCATTGCTGGGCCAGTTTGTAGCGCACGCGCCCCTGGATGGCCGAGTGGCTTTCGTTGACTTCCTTGAGGCGCCGCTGCAGCGTGCGGGCGTGCAGGCCGAGCTCTTCGGCCAGCGCCTCCAGACCCAAGCCCATCAGGCGGGGCTTGTCGTGGAAGGCGCGCTCGATTTGTTTGATGAGGGCCTGGCCGTGGTGGCCAGCGCCTTCCTGCGGCTTGTGCTCTGCGCGTTGCGCCACCTTTTGCGCCAGGCGTTTGGCAGCCTGTTCGTGCAGGATGGGGAAGGCGCCGGTCAGGGGTTGATCCAGCAGGGCGCGGTCGAACCACAAGGCATCCATCGGGGCGCCCCATTCGACGGGCACCTGGAAGGCGGCTTCAACCTGGTCGCTGAAGGCGTGGCGTGGGTGGCGCATGGTGATGCGCCCGATCAGCGTCTGGCCGCCCAGCAGCAGTCGGCTGAATTTGATGGTGGTGGTGATCACGCCTTCGGTGAAGGGCCAGGTTCGCTCAACAGATTCGTCGGGTACGCTGAAGTTCAGGGCGATGCGGGCTTCGTTGCCATGCTCTGCCAGGGCGAAGGTCAGATAGGGGTTGATCAGTGACGGGATCCACTCGAGCGCGCGGGTGGCGTCTCGCAGCGTGGCGCTGGTCGTGATGAAGGTTTCCACGTCCGACATGTATTCGAACGCGAAGGTCTCGCCCAGCACGACCGGGAAGTGCTTGGGGCTGCCGATGCGGCGAGTTTCGTCCACGCAGCGTTGCATGAGGCGCTGCATGGTGTCGCGCGACAGCATGGAGGTTTCGGGATGCAGGCTGGCCGTGTCGATGCCTTCCTGACGGAAGATGGCCTCGATGTCGATGCTGCACAGGCGGGCCGCGCGCACCCAGTTCGTCACGGTGACGAAGGGAATCATCTGGTCGGCGCTGGGATCCGTGATCGACTGGTTCATGGGCCTCTGTTCAGGCGGGGGACAAGGCGGGAGACGCGGCAACAGGTGTCGCGGTCTGGAAATGATGCAGCCATTTCAGGACTTCTGCAGCCGTCAGGTCCGGCAATTCGAAAGGATACAGGTGGGTGCCCTCGATCCACGACAGATTGCGCCCCACCAGTTGCTTGATGCCCTGGATGCCGACCTTGCGGGTTTCGCGCGAGTGGGTGCCGCCGATGAAGGCCAGCGGGCATTGGTGCGGGTGACGGCGGAAGGTCTGCAGCAGGTCGTGCGGCATGGTGCCGTAGATGGCGGCTTCAATTTCACGGCGGAAACTCAGGCGGCGCGACTGGCCATCGAGATGCGTTTCAGTGCCATGGGCCAGGTAATCCTGTAGCACGCGCGGGTGGAAGGCGGCGAACTTGGGCTTGGCTGAGAAGTGCTCGTGCGCGACTTGAAGGCTTTGCCATTCCTGGGTGCGTTGGGCTGCGATGCGGGCGGGCGCAACCACGCGGTCGATCGTGCCCAGGCGCTTGGCCAGGCCCACGCCCGCGCTCTTCCAGCCGTGCAGCACGGGCGAATCCATGATCACCAGGCCTTGGGCCAGATGCGGGTGCCGACTGGCGGCCATCATGCTGAGGTAGCCGCCCAGCGAGTGCCCCACCAGCCAGGCAGGATGCCCCACTTCGCGTTCGACGAAGTCCTTGAGCTGGTCCACCAGATGCGGCCAGTTCATGGTGACGGGGTAGCGCGCATCGTGGCCGAACTTGTCCAGCGCATGGACCTCGTAGCCAGCTTGCCGCCACGATTCGAACAGCGCCTGGTAGGTGCTGGCCGGAAAGCTGTTGGCGTGCGAGAAAACGATGGTGCGGTGTACGGTATGGGGCTTCATGGCGGTCTCAGCGGTGAAAGCAAGCGCGTGCAGCCCGTCTGCGGGCATGCGCACCCTGAGCCTGTATTCGGCAGTCTCGTCCCGGCACTGAATCAAATGGCAACATTACTTCTTGAGGCATTTTTATGCGCCGAAGTGTAATGTCGTTGCGTCAGGGCATCAAGGATCTGATCTGGAGGTGTATTTCCAGCATTCAAGTGAAGGGGTTTGGTGTGACACTGGTCACAGATAGACAACAGCAGAGCCTTTCACCATGCAGCGTGCCACCAAGATCGTCGCCACCCTCGGACCAGCCTCCTCGACACCTGAGGTGCTCGAAAAAATGCTGGTGGCTGGGGTCGACGTGGTGCGGCTGAACTTCTCGCACGGCAAGGCGCAGGACCACATCGACCGCGCCCAGGCTGTGCGCGACGCCGCGGCCAAGGTTGGCAAGGTGGTGGCCATCATGGCCGATCTGCAAGGCCCCAAGATCCGCGTGGGCAAGTTCGCCGAAGGCAAGGTGATGCTGGAGCCCGGCCAGCCTTTCGTGCTGGATGCCAGCCGGACCGAGCCGGGCGACATCCACGGTGTCGGCCTGGATTACAAGGAGCTGCCGCGCGATGTGAAGCCGGGCGATGTCCTGCTGCTCAACGATGGCCTGATCGTGATGAAGGTGGATGCCGTCAAGGGTGAGGCCGTGCACACCACGGTCAAGCTCGGCGGCGAGCTGTCCAACAACAAGGGCATCAACAAGCAGGGCGGCGGGCTGACGGCCCCGGCACTGACCGCCAAGGACATGGAAGACATCAAGACGGCCGCGAGCTTCCAGTGCGACTACATCGCCGTGTCCTTCCCCAAGAACGCCACCGACATGGAAATGGCGCGCCAGTTGTGCAATGTGGCCGGCGAGCCCTGGAAGCACCGCCCAGCCCTGATCGCCAAGATCGAGCGCACCGAGGCGATCCCGAATCTGGAGGCCATCCTGAAGGCGTCTGACGGGATCATGGTGGCGCGGGGTGACCTGGCCGTGGAAGTGGGCAATGCCGCCGTGCCGGCGCTGCAAAAGCGCATGATCAAGATGGCGCGCCACATGGACAAGGTGGTGATCACGGCCACGCAGATGATGGAGTCCATGATCGTCAACCCGGTGCCCACGCGCGCCGAGGTGTCGGACGTGGCCAATGCGGTGCTGGACGGCACCGACGCCGTGATGCTGAGCGCCGAAACGGCCGCCGGCAAGTACCCGATCGAGACGGTCGAGCAGATGGCCAACATCGCGCAGGCCGCCGAAGCCGCCGAAGAGGTGTCGCTGGACGCCGATTTCACCAACACGACCTTTGGCCGCATTGACCAGTCCATCGCCATGGGCGCGCTGTTCACGGCTTACCACCTGGGGTGCAAGGCCATCATCGCCCTGACCGAATCGGGCTCGACGGCGCTTTGGATGAGTCGTCACAAGATCCACGTGCCCATCTTCGGCCTCACAGCACAGCCGATTTCGCAGCGCAAGATGGCGCTCTATCGCAACGTGCGCCCCTTGCTGATCCCCAATTATTCGGACCGTGACGAGGCCCTGAAGCACGCGGAGGCCCTGCTGGTCGAGCGCGGCGTGCTGCGCCCAGGTGACACCTATGCCATCACCTGCGGGGAGCCCATGGGCCACCCCGGCGGCACCAACATGCTCAAGGTGTGTGAGGTCAAGTGACCTGAAGGCAACCCTCCGCCCGAAACTGGGGGTAGGTAAGGTGGCCGGGCTTCGTTAGAATTCCGCCCAGTTCGCACGCGCAGGACGTCGCAGTTCTGCGCGTTTCATTTTTTTCTCGTTTCCGCTTACCTGGGGGTTTCATGGCACTCGTTTCGATGCGTCAACTGCTGGATCACGCTGCTGAAAACAATTACGGCATTCCGGCTTTCAACGTGAACAACCTGGAGCAGGTCCAGGCCGTGATGGCCGCTGCCGACGAAGTTGGTGCCCCCGTGATCCTGCAGGCCAGCGCTGGCGCCCGCAAGTACGCCGGGGAATCCTTCATCAAGCACCTGATCCAGGCCGCTGTCGAGATGTACCCCCACGTGCCCCTGGTGATGCACCAGGATCACGGCCAGTCGCCCGCGATCTGCCAAGGCGCCATGGACCTGGGCTTCGGCTCGGTGATGATGGACGGTTCCCTGAAGGAAGACGGCAAGACCCCCGCCGACTTCGCCTACAACGTCGCCGTGACCCGCAAGGTCGTGGACATGGCCCACAAGCTGGGCGTGACCGTGGAAGGCGAACTGGGCTGCCTGGGCAACCTGGAAACCGGTGATGCCGGCGAAGAAGACGGCATCGGTGCCGATTGCAAGCTGGACCACAGCCAGATGCTGACCGACCCGGAAGAAGCCGCCGTGTTCGTGCGTGAAACCCAGCTGGACGCCCTGGCCATCGCCATCGGTACCAGTCACGGTGCTTACAAGTTCTCGCGTAAGCCCACGGGCGACATCCTGGCCATCAGCCGCGTCAAGGAAATCCACAAGCGCATCCCCAACACCCACCTGGTGATGCACGGTTCGTCGTCGGTGCCTCAGGATCTGCTGGCCATCATCAACCAGTACGGCGGCAAGATGAAGGAAACCTACGGCGTGCCCGTGGAAGAAATCCAGGAAGCCATCAAGTTCGGCGTGCGCAAGATCAACATCGACACCGACATCCGCCTGGCGATGACCGGTGCCGTGCGCAAGTTCCTGGCCGAGAACCCCGACAAGTTCGATGCCCGCGAATGGCTCAAGCCTGCTCGCGAAGCCGCCAAGCAGATCTGCAAGCAGCGTTACATGGAATTCGGCTGTGAAGGCCAGGGTTCCAAGATCAAGGCCATCTCGATGGTCGATATCGCGGCCATGTACGCCTGCGGCAAGCTGGCTCAGGTTGTGGCCTGATTCCTTGGCTGACTGAACGAATGTTGCTGCCGTCGGTCGTCGATGGCAGCGCGTCATCGGCGAGGGCCCTTTGTGGTGCCTCGCCGTTTTTTTGCCTGTGTGCGTGATTGGGTTGCTTGTGGCAAGTCGTGTTTGGAAGTGGACCTTGGGCGGCCTGGCTGCTGCCGTGGTTCTGGCAACGACCCTGGTGGTCGTGCCTTGTGTGGCGACCTTGTCAGGCGAGCCCGTGTCTTCGGTGAAGGTGGCGGACGATGCCCAGACTCAATACCCCATCGTGCTGGCGCATGGGATCCTGGGTTTTGCTTACGTGGGCAAGCAGTCCTACTGGCGTGACATTCCTGAGACCTTGCGTGCCCATGGGGCGCAGGTATTCGTGACCCAGGTGTCGGCCTTCAACAGCTCGGATGTGCGTGGCCAGCAATTGCTGGATCAGGTGCAGAAGATCATGCAGGAGACGGGCGCGAAGAAGGTCAACCTGATCGGGCACAGTCACGGCAGCCATTCGGTGCGCTATGTGGCGGGCACGCATCCGGAGTGGGTGGCCTCGGTCACAACCGTATCGGGTCCGACGACGGGCTCGGAAGTGGCGGATTGGCTGGCCGATCTGGACCGGAATCACCCCTGGGTGGCTGGCGCGGTGCTGGCGTTCGGTAATGCCGTGGGCGGTGTAATCAACAGCCTCACGCACGCCGATCTACCCATTGATGCGCGCCAGGCGATGCTGTCGCTGACCAGCACGGGTGCAGGGTATTTCAACCAACGTTTTCCAGCTGGTGTGCCCGAGCAGCCATGTGGCGAGGGCGGCAACGTGGTGGATGGCGTGCGCTACTACTCGTGGAGCAGCGTGGGGCAGTTCTACCGCGCGTTGAACCTGTCGGACTACCTCATGAGCTTCACGGGCATGGCTTTTGAGCGCGAGCCGGACAACGACGGCCTGGTGGGCAAGTGCGCCAGCCACCTGGGTCAGGTCATCCGCGATGACTACCCCATGAACCACTTTCAGATCGTCAACCAGTTCTCTGGCCTGGTGCCACCCGGGGCCGATCCGATCGGGCTGTTCGTGGCGCACGCTCAGCGTCTGAAAGAGGCCGGTTTGTAATCTGCACGAGCCCTGGGCCTTGGGCGGGAGAGGGCGACGAGGGGCCGGGATACGCCAAACACGGCTTTGCCGTATGCTGCGTCCCGGCCTTTCTTCATGGCCACGACCTGATTGACCGCCCGACAACCGACCTCGGAGACATCACATGCTCAAGCTCTACGGCTTCCCCTTGTCCAACTACTACAACAAGGTCAAGCTGATCTTGCTGGAAAAGGGCGTGCCCTTCGAAGAGGTGCTGGTCAGCTTTGGCGCCGAAGGCAAAGCGGGCAAATCGCCGCTGGGCAAGGTGCCTTACATCGAAACCGAGCAGGGCTTTCTGTGCGAGAGCCAGGCCATCGTCGATTACATCGAAGCGCGCTGGCCTGCTCCGGCGTTGATCCCGTCCGACCCCTGGCAGGCCGCCAAGGTGCGTGAACTGATCGCCTACTGTGACCTGCATGTGGAACTGTGCGGGCGCCAGCTCTATTCGCAAGCCTTTTTCGGTGGCACCTTGCCCGATAAGTTCATCGAACGCGTCAAGGGCGATCTGATCAAGAACCTGGCGGCGTTCAAGCAACTGGCTCAGTTTGCACCGTATGCGGCTGGCGACACGTTCACCATGGCCGATTGCGCCGTGTACGTGAGCCTGCCTTTGACTGCATTGGCCAGCAAGATCGTGTGTGGCGAGGACCTGGTGGCAGCAGCCGGCATCGATTGGAAGGCTTACGTGAAGCTGATCGAAGCGCGCCCGACGGCTCAGAAAGTCGCCGCGGATAGAAAGGCTGATCAGGCACGCGCGATGGCCGCCAACAGGCCCAAGGCCGACGCTCAGTAGTCAGCACGTGCCATTTCAGCCTGGCTGTGATACAAAATGCAGCACGGGCACAGCTTGGCTTGATCCAGTGCATGAGGCCCGCCTGACAATCCAGGAGGTGTTCATGCGTGAGGCTGTACTGGCCCGGCACCATGTGACCAGCATGGGCAATGGGCAAGCTGTGATCGTGTTGGCTCATGGCTTCGGGTGCGACCAGCGCATGTGGCGTCATGTCGCGCCCGAACTGGCGCGCGACCACCGCGTCGTCTTGTTCGACCATGTCGGTGTTGGCCGCTCTGACGCATCAGCCTGGCGACCGGAGCGCTACGCCAGCCTGTCGGACTACGGACGCGACGTCATCGAGATCATCGAATCGCTCCAGTGCGGACCGGTGGTGTTTGTGGGGCACTCGGTCAGTGGTTCGATCGGCATGCTGGCGGCCATCGCTCGGCCAGACTTGTTCGAGTATCTTGTGATGCTCTGCCCCAACCCTTGTTTCATCAACGATCCCCCCTATGAGGGCGGCTTCGAGCGGGCCGACGTCATGGACCTGCTGGAGTTGATGGACCGCAACATGAGCGCCTGGGCCAACTTCTTTGCCCCTGTGGCCATGAAGAACGATGACCGTCCGGAGTTGCGGCAGGAGTTGCAGGACAGCCTGTGCGCGGGCGATCCTGTTATCGTCAGGCACTTTGCGCAATTGGTCTTCCTGGCCGATGTGCGCGCCGAATTGCCGAAACTGCGCGTGCCCTCCCTGATCCTGCAAGGCGGTGATGACAGCGTGGCGCCCTTGTCTGTGGGCGACTACCTGCATCAGCAACTTGCCCAATCGACACTCAGGCGCATGGCTGCGCCTGGTCATTGCCCACACATGAGCCATCCGCATGAAACCGTGGCCTTGATACGCGAGTACCTCGCAGACAGGTATGCCGGCAAACAGCTTTGATGACTTGCCTGTCGCTGTGGCCGTGGTCAATGACGATGGCCTGTTGATCGAGGCCAATGTCGCACTGGCTCAGGTGCTCGTACGCGATCAGGCCAGTCTGCGAGGGCAGGTGATCGGGCTTGTGCTGACGCGCGCCGCTGCACTGCTTTACCACTCCTACATCTTTCCGATCTTGAAAGTGTCCGGAGAAGTCCACGAGGTGGCCATTCAGCTGCAGGATGCGCGAGGCCGGCGTGTGGATGCCCTGCTCAGCGCGAATCGTCAAGAGCACGAAGGCCAGGGACTGGTGCGCTGTGTGTTCATGCGTTTGCAGGAGCGTGGGCGATTGGAGTACCAGTTGCTGACCGCCAAACGCGCTGCTGACGAAGCGCCGGGTCTGTTGTTTCAGCTGTGTCGAGCCGGCGATGGGCACACCTGGTTTTCGTACGTGACCGATGCGGCGCGGCGCATCTTTCAGATCTCGCCATCTCAAGCGCTGGAAGATGTGAAGGCGGCCTGGCGCCAGATTCATCCGGATGATCTGGTGACCGTGCTGCAGACCTTGGACTTGTCTGCCGCCTCGCTGGATCCCTGGCTTTGCGAGTTCCGTGTCTGCTTGGGTGACACACCGGTGTGGCGGGAAGTTCACGCCACACCTCACAAGGAGGTGGATGGCACGGTGGTCTGGAACGGTTTCATTGCCGACACCACCGAGCGCCGGACCATGGAAGCCGGCTTGCGCGAAAAGGCCGCCGCAGAGCGCGCGAACAAGGCCAAGAGCGAGTTCATGGCCAGCATGAGCCATGAATTGCGCACGCCACTCAATGGCATTCTGGGATTTTCCCGGCTGCTTCAGATGCAGGATGCGAGCAATCTGCGTGCGGACCAGCAGCGCAAGCTGGGGCACATCGAAACAGCCGGACAAAGCTTGCTGAGGCTGATCAACGAGTTGCTGGAGGTGTCGCGCATCGAGGCTGGCGCCATCAAGCTGCACATCGCACCGGTGGTGCTGGCGCCTGTTCTCTCGGAGACCGTGGCCCTGGCTGAACCACTGGCCGCGCCACGTGGCGCACGGCTCACCTGCGTGGGGGACCCTTCGCTGGCCGTGCAGGCCGACGGTCACCGGCTAGGTCAGATCCTGTTGAACCTGGTGAGCAACGCCATCAAGTACGGACCGGCGGGCGGCATTGTGACGGTCCAGGTGGAGCAGGTCGGTGACGCAGATCCTATGGTCGAAGTGGCGGTGCAGGATCAGGGCCCTGGCCTGACGCTAGCCCAGCAGGCGCAGCTGTTTCAGGCCTTCAATCGCCTGGGGGCCGAGCGCAGTCAGATAGAGGGCGTGGGGCTGGGCCTGGTGATCACGCGCGGCCTGGTCGAATTGATGGGCGGGCAACTGTGCGTTCACAGTGAGCCGGGGCAAGGGGCCCGGTTCGCGGTGAGGTTGCCGCGCGCCGTCGTGCGCGATGAGGGCGGCCAGTGTCTGGATGGGTTGCAGGTCGTTTTGCCGCAAACCACGCCGGCATCGTCCTGTGAACGGCCGATGTCGCGCCATCGTGTGCTGTACGTCGAGGACAACGCGATCAGCGCTTTGCTCATGCTGTCGGTGTTCGAGCATTCGCCAGACTTCGAGTTGCAGGTGGAGGATTCGGGCGAGAAGGCCCTGGCCGCCGTGCGTCAGGGCCCGTGGCCTTCTGCACTGTTGCTGGACATGCACCTCGCCGACATGGATGGCCTGACCTTGTTGCAACACCTGCGTCAGCAGCCTGGATGGGCCGGGCAGCCCATCGTGGCCGTATCGGCCGATGCCATGCCTGACGACATCCATCGCGCCATGCGGGCGGGCTTCGCTGACTACTGGACCAAGCCCATCGACATCACCCAGGTTCAGCCTGCCTTGAAGCGTTTGTTGAGCGCAAGCGCCCAGTGACGGCACAATGTCGGTTTGACGAGACGATTTCAGCGCCCGAACCACCATGACTTCTGCCCTGCACACCTCCGCCCTGACTTCCCTGCCTCTCCTTGCCCGAGGCAAGGTGCGCGACAACTACGCCGTGGGCGATGACCGGATCCTGATGGTGGCCTCCGACCGCATCAGCGCGTTCGACGTGATCATGGGCGAGCCCATTCCAGGCAAGGGCGCGCTGCTGACCAAGATGGCGCTGTTCTGGTTCGAATTGCTCAAGGACGTGGCCCCCAACCACCTGACGGGCGAAGATCCTGTCAGCGTGGTGACGCCCGCCGAGCGCGCCCAGGTTGAAGGCCGCGCCATGCTGGTCAAGAAGCTCAAGCCTCTGCCCGTTGAAGCGGTCGTGCGCGGTTATCTGGCTGGCAGCGGCTGGAAGGAGTACCAGGACAACGGTGAAGTCTGCGGTGTGAAACTGCCTGCCGGATTGCAAAACGCCAGCAAGCTGCCTGAGCCCATCTTCACGCCTGCCACCAAGGCCGATGTGGGCGACCACGACGAGAACATCAGCTACGACAAGATGGCCCTGATCATCGGTGCCGACATGGCGGCGCAAGTGCGCGAACTGGCCATCAAGCTCTACAAGAAGGCCGCCGACTACGCGCTGACCAAGGGCATCATCATTGCCGACACCAAGTTCGAGTTCGGTCTGGATGCCAACGGCACACTGACCGTGATGGACGAGGTGCTGACGCCTGATTCGTCACGTTTCTGGCCTGTGGAAGGCTATGAGGCCGCATTCAAGGCCGGCGCCAACCCGCCCAGCTATGACAAGCAGTTCGTGCGCGACTGGCTGGAGCAGGCCACCGTCAATGGTCAGCCCTGGGACAAGACCGCACCGTCGCCGGCCTTGCCGCAAAGCGTGATCGACAACACGTCGGCCAAGTATCAGGAAGCGCTGACGCGCCTGACCGGCCAGTGATGACGCAGGGCTGGGCGGACTGGGCCGTCCGTCAGCCCGGGCGCTCGTCACAGGCAAAGAAAAAGGGCACCCTTGCGGATGCCCTTTTTTTTGGCCCAGCGGCTTGATGCCCGCGTGGGTGCCGTATCAGTTGGCCTTGCGGCGACGTGCCAGCATGCCAATGACGCCCAGACCGGCGAAAGCCAGTGCGATGGATTCGGGTTCAGGCACGGCACCGGTCACGCCCAGGTCACCGTAGTAGCTGCCACCAGCTTTGCCAATGGCATGACCCTTCAGGGTGATGGTGTAGTCGCCAGCGACCAGGTTCGAGAAGCCGAACGAAGCTTGCATGCCGTTGGAAGAAATCACGCCCGTGCCGGCGAACAGTTCGGGGCTGATCAGGGTGATGGAGTCAAAAGCCACGCCCTTGAGCAGCACGTTGCCGGCGGCGTTGTACAGTGGGTCGGAGACCACGCTGAAGCTCACGTCGCTCAGTGCGTCCAGGTGGAAGCTGTAGAAGTCCTTGAACGTTTTGGTGGCGTCAACCTTGCGGGTTTCGACTTGGAAGAACGAGAAGGCCGGATCGTCGCCGCTGACTTCCAGCGTGGCGTTGACGTTGACCGTGGCCGGGTTGGCGGCCATCACGGCAGAGCTGGCTGCCAGGGCCGCCAATGCGGCGGCAAATTTCAGTTTCATGTAAAGGGCTCCAATTGACGGTACTTGGGCCCGTCAACAACTTGTTTCATGAGCGTGAACAGTGTCACAGGCAACCGGCTGCATTTTTGCGGATCACCATGACACTGTCACCCCACGGCTGCGGGGGGCGTAGGCCCTTCGGATGAGGGTAATCCCGTATTACAAGGGATTTGCGTCCGGTATTGCGTGCGCTGCAGCGAGCGTTTGCGCCAGCTCAGGAGAGGCTGCCCACTCCTTGATCATCTGCGCCGCATCGCCCACGCCGATTTTCTTCAAGGACGAGAACAGGGCGATGCCGATGTCGGCTTCTTCGGTGGCCAGGTTGGCCAGCACGTCCTGCGCTTGTCGAAGTGCTTCGGCGCCTTCCTTGCGATTGAGCTTGTCAGCCTTGGTCAGCAAGACCAGCAGCTTGACTTCACCATTGCGCACACGTGGTGTGACGAACTCCAGCAAGTTGAGATCGAGTTCAGTGAAACCGTGGCGTGAATCCACCATTTGCACCACGGCGGTGAGGTTGCGTCGCAGGGCCAGGTAGTTGGCCATCACTTCCTGCCAGCGCAGTTTGGCCGAGCGCTCCACGGCTGCGTAGCCGTAGCCGGGCAAGTCGGTCCAGACTTGATTGGGGGCCGCCTTGGGGCCAACCTGGAACAGGTTGATGTGCTGGGTGCGGCCCGGCGTCTTGGAGGCGAACGCCAGTTGGCGCTGCTGGGCCAGCGTGTTGATCGCGGTGGATTTGCCGGCGTTGGACCGACCCACGAAGGCCACTTCCGGCAGTTCGGTCACGGGCAACTGGTTCAGTTGGGCCGCTGTGGTGAAAAAACGAGCCGAATGGGCCCAGGCCAGGGCCTCCTTGGCCGGGTCAGCCACCTTGGCTGGCGTGGTGTTGGCAGGAGTGGAAGCCCCAGGATTTGCATCCTTCTGGGGACGCTTTGGTCGGGTTGCGCTTGGACGGGTCATAGGACATTGTAAAATCTCTCGGTTTATCTGCCTAATCAACTCACAGCCCACCACGCCATGAAGCGCTTTTTCAACCTGATCGCCCTTGCCACAGTGGCCCTGTCCCTGTCGGGCGTGGCCCACAGCTCGGAAACCAAAGCCGCTGCCAAGCCTGACCTGGCTGCCGGGGAAGCCAAGGCAACGACCGTCTGTGCTGCCTGCCACGCGGCAGACGGTTCGCGCGGCATGCCGACCTACCCGAATCTGCAAGGTCAGCACCCTGAATACCTGGTCAAGCAATTGACCGAGTTCAAGGAAGGCAAGCGCAAGAACGCCATCATGAACGGCATGGCTGCTGCCTTGACGCCTGAAGACATGCGCAATGTATCTGCCTTCTACGCCACGAAGGCAGCCAAGGCTGGCACCGCCAAGAATCCTGCGCTGGTGGCTGCTGGCGAGCGCATCTACCGCGGTGGCATTGCCAAGAAAAGCGTGCCTGCCTGTGCTGGTTGCCACAGCCCCAATGGTGCTGGCATCCCGGCGCAGTACCCGCGTCTGGCTGGTCAGCATGGCGACTACATCAAGGCTCAGCTGGTAGCCTTCCGTCAAGGCGAACGTACCAACAACGCCCAGATGATCAGTATCGCCGCCAACCTGAGCGACAAGGAAATCGAAGCGCTGGCCGATTACATCGCCGGTCTGCGTTGATCGCTTTGCCGGCGTGCTGTCAGGGTGCGTCGGTCCTCATTGCCAAGGCGGGACGCCCCTTACGGGCTGACCGCCTTTTGCTTTCCTGGGCTCCGCGTTTTCACCAGTGGAAGAGGTCGCGTGCACGACTTTTCAGTGCGGCGCGCCTCGGTATAGTGGCCCCTTGCCAGATCAGAACCTATGACCGCTGCAGTTGTTCCCCCCGGTGAGCCGGTGCCTTCGAGCCCACAGCGCCCTCAACGCGAGCTTGGGCGTGAGTTGCTGGAGTTGCTGGCCTCCATGCGTTTTGCCATTGCGTTGCTGACGGTGATCTGCATCGCATCGGCCATTGGCACGGTGGTCAAGCAGGGGGAGCCTTTCGTCAATTACGTGGATCAGTTCGGGCCTTTCTGGGCCGAGATCTTTGGCGCACTGGGGCTGTACCGTGTGTATGGCACCTATTGGTTTCTGGTGATACTGGCGTTTCTGGTCATCTCCACCAGCCTGTGCATTGCGCGCAATACACCCAAAATTCTGGCTGACTGGCGCACACACAAGGAATACATCCGCGAGAAGGCCCTGCAGGCGTTCCCACACAAAGCAGCGGGCCTCATCGCCACACCCCTGGAGCCCGTGCGCGAACACGTGGTCCAGTTGCTGGCGCTGCAGGGCTGGTCGGTCAAGACGCAGCAGCGCGAGGCGTCGGCCAAGGGTGAGGCCGGCTTCATGATCGCGGCCCGCCTGGGTGCGGTCAACAAACTGGGCTACATCGCCGCGCACTCTGCCATCGTGCTGGTGTGCCTGGGCGGTTTGTTCGATGGCGATCTGATCGTCAAAGGTCAAGCCTGGTTGCAGGATCTCAAACCTTTTAAAGGTGGTGTGGAAACCGAGCACAGCCGCCTCAATGAAAACAACCCGGCCTACCGGGCGCAGTTGTTCGTGCCTGAGGGCCAGCGCACCAATGCGGCCGTGATCACGATGGAGCAGGGCATGCTGGTGCAACCGCTGCCTTTTGACATCGAGCTCAAGAAGTTCACGGTCGACTACTACAGCACGGGCATGCCCAAGCGCTTTGCCAGTGACATCGTCATCCATGATCCCAAGGCCAAGGCTGCCAAGGCGTTCACGGTCGAAGTCAATCATCCGGTCACCTATGGCGGTGTCACCATCTTTCAATCCAGCTTTGAGGATGGCGGCTCGATCGTGCACCTCAAGCCGCACAACCTGACCGGTACCCATGATCAAGGCGTGCAGGCGGTGGATGGTGTGGTGGGCGGCGAGCCGCGGCAATTGCTGGGCACCACGGCCAATGGGCAGACGGCCACGGACCTGCGCCTGGAGGTGACCGGTCTGCGCGTGATCAACGTCGAGGACCTGAGCACGGCCCAACGCGGCCGTGAGGGAGCTTCTGCCGAGGGCACGGACGTGCGTGGTGTGAACCTGGGCGAGTTGAGCAAGCATCTGGGCTCGGGCGCCAAGCCCCCGGGCGACAAGAAGCTGATCAACATCGGCCCCTCGGTGACTTACAAGCTGCGTGACGCGGCCGGTCAGGCGCGCGAGTTCCAGAACTACATGGCCCCTGTGCAACTGGATGGTCAGGCGATCTTCCTGTGGGGGGTGCGTGACAGCCTCGCGGAAGGCTTCCGTTATCTGCGTGTACCCGCTGACGAGAACATGAGCATGCAGGGCTGGATGCGTTTGCGCCAGGCTTTGAACGATGCGCAAGCGCGCACCGAGGCTGCGCAACGATTTGGCAAAGGCGCAGCTCCGGCTGACAAGCCCGAGTTGCAGCAACAACTCACCACTTCTGCGCAACGTTCGCTGGATCTGTTTGCAGGTGCTGTGCAACTCAAACCCGAGAGCGGTGAGCCTTTGCCAGCTGGTGTGAGCGATGGCGGCCTGCAGGCCTTGTCCAACTTCATCGAGCAGGTGGTGCCCGCTGACCAGCGAGAGCACACCTCGGCCACCTTGATCCGCATCCTCAATGGCGCGATGTTCGAATTGTGGAACATCAGCCGTGAGCGCGCGGGCCTGAGCAAACAGTCGCCCGAGCAGGAGTCGGCACGGGCCTTCATGACGCAGGCGGTGCTGTCGATTTCGGATTCGATGTTCTATCCCGCGCCCATGATCCTGACGCTGGAAGGCTTCGAGCAGAAGCAGGCCAGCGTGTTCCAGGTCACGCGCACCCCTGGTCGCAACGTGGTCTATCTGGGCTGCGTGCTGCTGATCATTGGCGTTTTCTCGATGCTTTACATCCGTGAGCGTCGTGTGTGGGTCTGGCTGCAGGATGATGGCCAGGGCGGCACGCGTGTGAGCATGGCCTTGTCGTCCACACGCCAGACACTGGATACCGATCGTGAGTTCAATCGCCTGCGTGACGAGGTGTTGGGCCCCCAGAGCCAAGACAGATGATTTGCAAGGATGCATGAGATGAGCAGCACCTCGACTTCCACACAGGCCCCCATGGGCGCGCCTTCGATGGTGCAGCGCCCCTGGACGGACTGGCTTTTCGCGCTGGCCATCGTGGTCACGGGCGTGTGGGGCTTCACCTCCTTCGGCGATGCCATGGATGTGTATGAAAAGGGCATCCTGGCGGTGGCCATCCCCAGCCTGATCGGCCTGGGCTGGTTCTGGCGGCCCTTGCGTGCGCTGATGTTGTTGTCTGGCCTGACGGCGTGGGGTGCGGCGGCCCTGTACATGCGGGCTACGGATGATTACGGCGCGGATCTGGCCAAGGCCGATCAGGTGTTCTGGTTGAAGTACATGTTGTCCAGCCAGAGCGCGATTCTGTGGATGAGCGTGCTGTTCTTCATGAGCACCTTGTTCTACTGGATCGGCGTGGCCACGCGCAGCGATACGGGGGCTCGTCTGGGCGCGCGCATTGCCTGGGCGGGCGTGTTCATGGCGGTGACGGGCACGCTGGTGCGCTGGTTCGAAAGCCACCAGATCGGGCCTGATATCGGCCACATCCCGGTGAGTAATCTGTACGAAGTGTTCGTGCTGTTTGCCTGGTTGACGACCATCTTCTGGCTCTATTACGAAGACCGCTTTGCCCGCATGGGGCAGTCGCTGGGCTCTTTGGGGGCCTTTGTGATGCTGGTGGTCAGCGCCTCAGTGGGTTTCCTGCTCTGGTATGCCATGGCGCGTGGTGCCAGCGAGATCCAACCCCTGGTGCCCGCTTTGCAAAGCTGGTGGATGAAGATCCACGTGCCCGCCAATTTCGTGGGTTATGGCACTTTTGCCCTGTCGGCCATGGTGGCGCTGGCCTACCTGCTCAAGACGGCCGAGAAGGCTGCGCTGTGGAAGGGCCTGGTGGGTCTGCCTGTTGTCTTCGTTGGCTTGCCCCTGCTGGGCTTTGCGCTCTTTGGTGACCTGTCGGCCGACAACATGGCGGCCGTGAGCAAGGCCGGGCGCATGCTGGGTGGGCTGGTGGTGTTCCATGCGCTGGTGATCCTGGCGCGTGACTGGATCAACGAACGCACGCCCGCGCCGGAGGTGGCCGATGACGTGATGTACAAGGCCATTGCCGTTGGCTTTGCCTTCTTCACGATCGCCACCATACTGGGCGCTTTCTGGGCAGCCGAGGCCTGGGGCGGCTACTGGAGTTGGGACCCGAAGGAAACCTGGGCCCTGATCGTCTGGTTGAACTACGCGGCCTGGCTGCACATGCGCCTCATGAAGGGCTTGCGCGGTACCTTTGCGGCCTGGTGGGCATTGGTGGGATTGGTCGTCACGACCTTTGCCTTCCTGGGCGTCAACATGTTCCTGTCTGGCCTGCACTCTTACGGCCAGCTCTGAGCTGCTTTGAAAGGCTGCCTGCATGCGTGAATGGATTACGCCCGATGTGTTGGCGATGTTGCGAGCCGATCCCTGGTTCGGCAGCGTGCCCAAGGACTTTGAGCGCGACCTGCTGAGCCTGGCCACGCCACGTCGGCTCAAGCATGGCGAGCACCTGTTCTTTCGTGGTGATGCGCCCGATGGCCTGTACGCCATTCTGGAGGGCACCCTGCGCGTGTCCGGTGTGACCGAAGCGGGTAAGGAGGCCATCCTGTCGCTGGTGGACGCGCCCAGTTGGTTTGGTGAAATCGCTTTGTTCGATCGCCTGCCGCGCACCCACAACGCCGTCGCTGAGGGCGCCGTCAAGTTGCTGCACATTCCGCAACAAGACCTGCTGACCTTGCTGGGGCGTGCGCCGCATTACTGGCGTGAGCTGGGCGTGTTGATGGCGTTGCGCTTGCGCCTGACCTTCATCAGCATGGAAGACCTGGCCTTGCTGCCGGCAGAGGCTCGCCTTGCACGGCGCCTGGTGTGGCTGGTCGAAGCCTCGGCGCTGACGCCCAGCGAGGGCGTGTGTGTGGTGCCCATCAGCCAGACGCAACTGGGCTTGATGTTGTCCCTGTCTCGCCAGACGACCAACCAGGTGTTGCAGAGCTTGCAGGATCAGGGCGTGCTGCGCGTGGCCTATGGCCGCATCGAAGTGCTGGATCGTCAGCGGCTCATGGAAGTCGCCAGCGTGTCCACCAATGAAAAGCGCATCCTCAGCCAGTTGCAAGGCGCGGGCCCCAAGGGCCGGGCGTCCGATCAGGGCTGAGGCTACGGTCTTTCCCTTGAATGTCGTGGCGCTGACAGGGTGAAGGGGCCGATGTCGGCATGATCCGCCCCATGGCGAATTTGTCTGCGGCTCACCGCGAACTCCTGCTCACTGACATCTGGTTGTCTCAAGTGCCTTCTGCGTTGGCGGAGGCCTTGATGTCGCACGGCATGCTCAAGACGCTGCGTGATGGCGAAACCTTGTTCTTGCGTGGCGAGCCCGTGGATGGCTTGTATGCCGTGCTGGAAGGCAGTTTGCACATCACGGGCGTGACGCGGGATGGCCGGGAGGCCATGTTGTCGCTGATCGAGCCACCCATGTGGTTTGGCGAAATCGCCTTGTTCGATCGCCTGCCGCGCACCCACGATGCCGTGGCCGTGGGTGCGACCTCCTTGCTGTTCGTACCCTTGGGGGCGCTGGACGCCATGCTCGACGATGAGCCCTTGTGGTGGCGCCATTTCGGCAAGCTGATGGCCTTCAAGGTGCGCATGGCCTTCATCGCGCTGGAGGACTTGTCCATCGTGCAGCCGGCAGAGCGTCTGGCGCGGCGCCTGGTCTGGTTGACCTATTGCGCAGTGACCGGTGGCGAGGTAGGGCGCTGCAAACTCACGATCAAGCAGACCCAGCTGGCACTGATGATGGCCTTGTCTCGCCAGACGGTGAACCAGTTGCTGCGGGCCCTGGAGGAGCGCGGCATCATCCGCCTGTCATATGGCTTGATCGAGGTGCTGGACTTGGCGGCCTTGGTGGATGCCGCGACGCTCACGCCGATAGAACGACGCATGCTGGAACGTGCGGGGTTTTTTCCTGCCAGCGAGGGCTGAGGTCTTTCCCTGATTTGTCGTGGCCCTGACATGGATGTCAGCCGACCTTGGCGAACATGGCGCCATCGTTCATTGGCAAGACTTGTTCGAGGAGATGACCATGGCCAGACAACATCGATACACAAGGGGGCTCGCCAGCCCCTCATGGGCACCCGCACTGGGTGCCATCGCCTTGGCGGCGCAATGGGTGAGTGCCCAGGCTGCCCCCGCTTTTCCCAATCAGGAAACCATCTGCAGCTTCAATGCCGCGCGTGAACAGCAGCGTGCCGCATCGGCGCAGAACTTCGGCACGCCCGTGGTGTCGCAGATGCTGGTCAATGGTGCCCTGGTGTGGACGGCCGGCGCCAACAATGTGGCGCCTACACTCAAGCCTGGTGACACCGTTACGCTGAACGGTAGTGGTTTTGGCCAAGGCACGAACATCGACTTCAGCAAGATCATGATCGGCAATGCCCGTGTGCTGGAGACCGATCTCGTGATGTACGAGCAGAAGCTCGACATCATCTCCACGGCCAACTACGAGACGGGCGTGGTGCGCAGCAGCTGGCCCAAGGATGTGCTGGCCTGGTCTGACACGCAGGTGCAGTTCCGTGTGCCGCCCCATGCCAGCAAGGGCCCCTTGAAGCTGCAGGTGCAAAAGCGCACCGGCTACAACAATTCGCTGACCAAGTCAGGGCCGCACAATATCATTGACGCCCAGGTCTACCGCGTGCCGGCGCCCGCCAACCCCAATTGCGATGTGGTGTCGACCTTGTCCGAGCAGACCAAGGCCATCACCCCGATTGAAGTGGCGGTGAGCAATCCGAGCTTCGCCGCGATGGTCAAGCTGGGGCGCCAGATGTTCTGGTCGTATGACTACAACCTGGGTCTGAGCCACAAGTTCAAGAACCTGGACTGGGACAAGATCCTCAACTACAAGACCACGGATCCGTACACACGCAAGGCGGCTGATCCACTGGCGCTGTTTGGTGCCTACAAGATCAATCCGAGTGAAGTGCCGGCCGAGGCCTATACCGATGTGTACTTCAAGCCCTATCCGCAAACCAACCCGACGCCTGGCTTGCTGGCACTTGGCCCGCAACTGACGGAGGGCAATACCAGCTCGACCGGCTGGGTAGGCTACCGCAAGGCCGAGTCCAACCATCCGCTACTGGGCAAGGGTGCCTGGGCCGGGTTTAACTGCGCCTCCTGTCACGGCTATCGCATCAGCTATGACAAGGGCGGCAGCACGGTCACCAAGGTTTTCCCCGGCCTGCCCAACCCTGGCTGGACGATGAAGTGGGCCGTGCTGGGTGACAAGATCGGGCAGACCACCGCCAATTTCGCCTACATCTCCGAGATGGAGGAGGGCCCCAGCTGGAATCCGGGCTCCAAGAAAGTAGACAAGACGGCCTTGCTCTACCACATGCCTGCCGGTGCGGCCGAGGCCACGATCACGCGTACCGCTCACGAAGGCACGCTGTACGACAACGACTACATCTTCTCGCCGATCGCGATTCCTAACGTCACCTTCCACTTGCCGATTCGCCGCTCGCTGTCGCACACCGAGTCGTACGTGGGCTTCGAGGGTTCCTACATCCATGCCCAGGAGCCCGATGGCGCCATGGGTTCGACGGACGCCAATTCGCTGAAGGCGCTGACGGCCTACATGTCGACGCTGGACGAGAACGACGACGATCTGCGCAATGCGGGCATGTTCCGCTGGCTCAAGTCCAACGGCAAGCTGGCCCAGACCGGCGGAACCGGCACAACCGAAGGCAGCTTCGTGCAGAACGGCTGGAAGGCTTATCCAGGGGTGAGCGGCGCGGTGGCGCAAGGCAAGCTCACGTATGACCAGAACTGCGCGAGCTGCCACTCGGACAAGGTAGGCGCCAACACCAACGAGCGCATGATTCCGCTCAATCAGGTGGGCCGCTTCTTCGCGCCGACGGACTTCCAGGTCAAGCAGCAATCCATCCGTGCCACCTATTTGCGTGATCTGTACTGGGTGACCTCACGCGGCTTGCTCAGCGATGGCCATGTGCGCAACCTGGAGGACCTGGTGCACCCGGATCGCTGCGCGGAAGGTACGGCGCTGTACAACCAGTACTACACGCTGCACGCACCGGTGCGCCCTGCGCCCGGTACGGCGGATCAGCCCACCCCGGTGCCCGATCTGAACCGCAAGGGCGATGTATTCCGCGTGCCCAAGGCCAAGCAGATCAACATCTTCGATGTGACCTCGCCCGCCCGCAACCTGTTCGTGGAGCGCCACAAGTACTTCACGGTGCCTTCGTTCGACGCGAACAACTACTACTGGGATTTCCAGAAGATGCGCAAGGAGTTCGGGCCTGAAATGGGTGCTTCCGGCCCCATCGGCATGCCGGCTTCGCCGCACCCTTGGTGTGCCAAGTCCAGCTCGGAGGTCTCCAATCTGGTGCAGTACTTGCTGACGCTGTAAGGCGCGGCCTGGCCCAGGCTTGTGCGCGCACAGTGTGCATGGCTGGCCTGGTCTTTGCTGTCACTGGGGGGCAGTGGTCTGCTCTCTCCTTTGGCGCCAATGGATATTGGTGTGATGGCGTCTTGATGCCGCTGGCTTGTTGGCCAGCGGCATTTTTTTCTCGACGGTTAAATGCGTGGCGGCTGGAGAAAGCGTGAAAAGTGGACGCTGGGGGCTCAAGAATGCACAGGATGGCGACGATAAGTCGATATCAGCCATCAGCCCAGTCGACGAGGTCCACCATGTTTTATGTTTTGCGCGATGCAGCCGGTCAGATCCGCAGCCTGCACCGGGATCCGGTCGTTGGCGCGCAAACCCTGCCTGAAGACCACCCCGAAGTGCGTCAGTTCATGGGGCTCGACGGCGATGCGCAGCAGTTCGCGTCTTTGGACGCCAGTTTCCTGCGCGTGTTGGAAGACCTGATTGATGCGCTCATTCGCCGCAACGTCCTGTGCATCACGGATCTGCCCATGGAAGCCCAGCTCAAGCTGTTTGACCGCAAGCATTTCCGTGAGGGGGCGCACTCGCATTCGCTTGATCTGTTCAATCCGAATGCACCTCGCAGCGTGGAGTCCAACACGGTGATTGCCGAGTGGCATGACCTGCCGGAATAACCCGGGCGTTGTCATTGGAGCGCCATCAAGCGCGGGTTAATCCAACACCCGGTGCGACAGCGCCGGCAACTGCGTGCGCAGTGTGATCTGGTGGGGTTTGCTCAATTCGGCCAACACCACGCCGGGGCCCTCTTGCGTCTGCATGGCCAGCACCTGCCCCCATGGCTCGATGACCACTGAGTGGCCAAAGGTGCGCCGGCTGTTTTCGTGCAGGCCGCCCTGGGCCGGCGCCAGGACATGGCAGAGGTTTTCCACCGCGCGGGCGCGCAGCAGCAATTCCCAGTGCGCCTTGCCCGTGGTATCGGTGAACGCCGCCGGCAGCACAATCAGGTCCAGCGGTTTGCGTGCACCCAAGGTACGGAACAACTCTGGAAAGCGCAGGTCATAACAAACGCTCAGGCCGATGTGCCAGGACTCCCCCTGTTTGTCCGTCATCTCGAAGGACACGGGCTGTGAGCCCGGCGTCAGTGAGGCGGCTTCGTCATAGCGGCGTTGGCCATCGTCGAAGCAGAACAGGTGGATCTTGTCGTAGCGGGCCACACGTTCGCCTTGTGGGTTGAATACCAGCACCGTGTTGAAGACGCGTTCGGGTTCGTGGCTGAGGATGGGCAAGGTGCCGCCGATCAGCCACACGCCGTGTTCACGCGCCCCCTGGGCCAGCATGTGCTGCATGGGGGCGGTGCTCGGGTCAGGGTGCAGGGCATCGGCCAGGGGTTCGGCAATGCGCAGCTTGTCCTGGTCATGCAAGCCCATCAGGCAGAAGTACTCGGGCAGGGCGACCAGTTCGGCGCCGGCCCGGGCAGCCTCCGCGATCAAGGCGCGGGCTTGTGCGAGGTTGTCGTCCACACGCGGGGTGGACACCATTTGCAGTGCAGCAACTTTCATGTGATCTGGGCTAACAAAAAGCCTGACTGTAAGGGTGTGGCGCAAGACGGTGTGCGCCTTGCCTTATGCTTGCTCCCATCATGGCTGAACACGACGCAAACGCGCAAGCCGAAAACCTGTCGGCAGGCACCCCTCCCGCTCAACGGCTCGAATGGGCCGAGCAGATCCACGACGCGGCCCGTCGCGGCGTGTGCTTGCGCGTGCGTGGTGGCGGCAGCAAGGATCACCTGGGCGATATCGCGCAGGGTGAGTTGCTGGACACACGCAGCTGGCAGGGGATTGAATCGTACGAACCCAGTGAACTGGTGATGAAGGTGCGGGCCGGTACGACCTTGCGCGAAGTCGAAGCCGTGCTGGCCGACAAGGGGCAGCATCTGGCTTTCGAGCCACCGCGGTATGGCTTTGCCGCCACACAGGCTGGCGAGTCCACCATCGGTGGCGTGGTGGCCAGTGGCCTGAGCGGGCCAGCGCGCGTGTCCCGAGGTGCGGTGCGTGATCACGTGCTGGGCTGTTCCGTGCTGACCGGGCGTGGCGAGTTGCTGCGCTTCGGTGGCGCAGTGATGAAGAACGTCGCCGGCTTCGATCTGTCTCGGTTGATGGCGGGCTCCATGGGCACGCTGGGCGTGCTGGTGGATGTCACGCTCAAGGTGATGCCGCAGCCCATGGTGTCGGCCACGATGCGATTCGAGGTGAGCGAGGCCGAGGCCCTGGCGCAAATCAACAAGTGGGCGGCGCAGCCTTTGCCGATTGACGCGTCCGCCTGGTGGGATGGCACCTTGCTGGTTCGCTTGCGCGGCGCTCGGGCGGCCGTGGCCAGCGCCGTGCAGGGCATGTACCGCGAACGCCGCGGTGAACTGCTGGCGCCGCCAGTCGCGGAGGCGTTCTGGCAGGGCGTGCGCGATCACACTGACGAGTTCTTCGTGCGTGCTCGCCAGGCCGTGATGCAGGCCGGTCAGCATGGCGTGACCTTGTGGCGCATCTCGGTGCCGCCCACCACCGCCCCCCTGGGGCTGCATGGCGAGTTGCTGGCCGAGTGGTTTGGTGGCCTGCGTTGGGTGTGCACGCCAGCGCCTGCTGCCGCCGTTCAAGAGGTGGTTTCGAAAGCAGGCGGGCATGCGCAGGCCTTTCTGTCACTGAGCCATGGTGCCCTGGTGGCCGCTTCGGCCTGGTCGCCTGTGCAGCGGCGCCTGCACGAGCAGGTGCAAAAAGCCTTTGATCCTCATGGTGTGTTCGACACGGGCCGCCTGTGGCCGCGTTGCGCAGATTGATCCTTTCTCAACATGCAGACCCAGCTCGCTCCCCAACACCAGACCACACCGGAAGGCCTCAAGGCTCAGGAGGTGCTGCGCCAGTGTGTGCACTGCGGTTTCTGCAATGCCACGTGCCCCACTTACCGTCTGACCGGCAATGAGCTGGATGGGCCGCGCGGCCGCATCTACCTGATGAAGCAGGTGTTCGAAGGTCAGACACCGACGCGCACCACGCAGGAGCACCTGGATCACTGCATCGGCTGCCGTCATTGCGAAAGCACCTGTCCATCCGGCGTGCAGTATCACGAACTGTTGGCCGTGGGGCAGCCCGTGGTCGATGCGCAGGTGGCGCGCCCCTGGCGCGAGCGCGTCTTGCGATGGGGGCTGATCAAGCTCATGCCATCGCCCTGGTTCACGCCGGCGCTCAAGCTGGGGCAGGCGGTGCGCCCCTTGTTGCCATCGGCCTTGCGCGAGTACGTGCCTGCGCGCGCACCGCTGGCGCCACCGGCTTGGCCTGATCCCAAGAAGAGCCTGCACGCCAGGCGGGTGTTGCTGCTCAAGGGCTGCGTTCAGCCGGGCTTGAGGCCTCACATCGATGCCTCAACGGCGCGCGTGCTGGATGCCATCGGCATTCGCGCCGTGGTGGCGTCGGCGTCCACCTGTTGTGGCGCGGTGCAAGGCCACATGGGGGACCTGGATGGCGCGAAGGACAGGGCGCGGCGCAACATCGATGCCTGGTGGCCTTTCGTCGAGTCGCCTACGCCGGTTGAAGCGTTGCTGATCAATGCGTCCGGTTGTGGTGCCTGGGTCAAGGATTACGGTGGCCTGTTGGCCGATGACCCGGCTTATGCCGACAAGGCCAGGCGTGTCGCAGAACTGGCACGGGATCCCGGCGAGATGCTGGCCAATTGGATGCCTTTGCTCAAACGCAAGCTGGGCAAGCGTGCTCAGGCCGGGCTGGGGGCGGTGACCTTTCACCCGCCTTGCAGCCTGAGCCATGCACAAAAGCTCAGCAGTGCGGCCAAGCCCGGGCCAATCGAATCCGGCTTGAGGGAGTTGGGCTTCGAGGTCAAGCTGGCTGTGCAGGACAGCCACCAGTGCTGTGGCGCAGGTGGTGCCTACAGCGTGCTGCAGCCCGAAATGTCACGGCAACTGCGCGACCTCAAGCTCAAGTCCTTGAAGGCAACCGAGCCGCATCTGATTGCCAGCGCCAACATCGGTTGTATCGTGCATCTGCAGTCCGGCACCGATACACCGGTCAAGCACTGGCTGGAAGTGCTGGATGAGGCCTTGACGCGGTAAGCGGGGTTGCCGTGTATGGCGCGCTCATTGCGCGCTGTCCAATGGCGTGTTGTCGAACACCACCTCCACACGTGTGCGTGACTTGACCTGCTGCCCCTCGAGCTGCCCCGGTGAAAATGTAGCGGTCATGAATGCTGCGCGTGCTGCCTGTACGTATGCCGGCGGCATGTCGTTGTCATCGGCTTCGATGTGGCGCACGTGGCCGCTCTCATCAATGTACAGCGAGAGCACCACCACGCGGCGTGCCGGTTCTTTGTCTCCTTCGGGGGGGGCAATCAGGATTGGCACCCGTGGAATGGGGGCTACGCTCAATTGTGGCCGAGGTATGTATTCGGCATAGGGCTTGGGCGGCAATGGCGATGTGTCCGTGTCCAATGCCTGTGCGGGATCGCTGGATTGATCGGGCGGAGGCTCATCCGTCGTGGCCATGTCGGCCTCATCGTGTGGGGGCTCGGTGAGGTCTGGCTCTTGTGCCGGCGCTTCGGGTTGCGGCGTCGGCGTGAGGTGTGTGGCGGGCGCGGCAGACCCCCAGGCCATGGTGCGGACCTGCATGCTGGGTGAACCAGGTGGCGCGCCGTTCTTTGGCCTGTGTTGGCCGGATGGCTGCAGCCCTGTCAGTACCAGCGCATGGGCTGCTACCGACAGGCTCACGCACAGCATGGCTGGGGAGCCCCATGCTGGCTTGAGCCATGTTGTCGAGGTCATGAGCGTGCCTGACGCTGGTGGCGATGAATTCAATCCACCAGTTCGCGCCAGGAAGTCCGGTGGGCATTGCCGGAGCCGCCTGGGGGCGCGGTCTGGGGCGTTTCCGTGACGATGGATCCGTCGCTGTTCTGGTAGATGACGCGCACGTTGCCGTTGATGTCCTTCACCCAACTGTCGCCGACGATCAGGGAGTTGTCGCTCCAGCGGATGCCCACCGGGTTGCTGGTGACGGTGGAGCCCGAGCTGGCATTGAGGTAGTAACGCCAGGACTCACCGCCTGAGGCGCAGGCATCGCCGCTGGGGATGGCCGTGGCCAGCACCAGGGTGTTGAGCTGCAAGGTCATGTTGGTGAAGACGCGTTCCTTGCTGTGTGGCAAGTCAATCCACCAGCCGCCCTTGGTATTGAAGTCCACCAGATTGGTGGTGACCGATGCGGTGGTCGTGGTGGGCAGCGAGAAGCTTTGCTGTACGAAGCGACTTGCATCGGTGCGCACATCGCCCCAGCCCGTGTTGTTCAGGGGGTCCTTGATGGCGTAGATGCTTTGTTGTGTGGTGTCGGTGATGTCGTCGGTGCCCAGGTAGCGGCCTGTTGCCACGATCACCACGGGCTTGCCGGAGACGTCAACCGTCACAGGTATCGTGGTGATCGGTTGAGGGTGGGTGGCATCCACCTGCAGTGTGGCCAGCAGCAAGGCTGCTTGCTTGGGTTCGATCAGATCGTCAATATCAAAGCGCCAGACGTTACCCAGTTGATCGCCACCATAGTAGCGAAGCGAGGTGTTGTTGCTCGTGTCTTCCACCCATGCGTTGATCTTGGCCAGGCCGCTGGGGCTGCTGGCACTGCCCGCGCTGGTGATCAGATTCAGCAACACGGCGCCCGTGTTGGCATTGAGGATGTAGAGGTGTCCCTTGCCATCACCGGTGCTGTTGTTATAGCCCGACGTGACGGCGACCACCCAGGTGCCATCGGCACGCTTGCTGATGATGGGGTTACCGTAGGTCAGGCCCATATTGGCATCGGTGAACTCCCACAGCATGACTGGGCTGGTGGGGTTGGTGATGTCCAGCGCGTAATAGCTCTTGCCGCCTTTGTTGAGGCCGCCAACCAGAATGGTCTTCCAGGTGCTGCCCACCTTGATGTCGCCAATCACGGGGGCGCCATCCACATAGTACTGGTGGTTGTTGGCGTAATTGGTATTGGCCAACTGGTACAGGTTGGGCATGACAGCGCTGGGGATGAAGGCCCACAATTCGCTGCCGCCGTCGGTTGAGTCTGCCGAGAAGGCATGCAACATGCCGTCATTGGCGGCCACATACACCACGGGTTTGCGGTTGGCTTGGGCTGCAACGAAGTCAGCGTAGCCGGTATCGCCGTAGGAGAACGGTGGTTTGGCCACGTGAACAGGGGCGCCGTTGATGATGTCACCCAGCACGTGCGCCCGCTGGCGGAACAAGGGGGACATGGCCGTCGTGCCGGTGCCGGTCGCCGATTCATAGGTTCGATCACCCCGGAGGTAGTTCACCAGCTTGCTGCCGTCATTGGCCGCGGTGAGCTCCGTGGCGGACAGCGTGGCGCATTGCGCAACTTTGGTGCTGGGTGAACAGAGGTTGTCGAAATAGCCCTTCTGGGTGGCCGTCAAGTTGGCGTAGGTAAAGGCGCTCAGGCCGGAGCTGCTCTTGAAGTAGATGAGGCGCGTGGAGGCGGCCTTGGCATCCAGCAGGGTCTTGGCTGACCATGATGCGGTGGAGGCGATGGAGGCGTCGGCGCCATCCATCGCAAAGGCCTCCAGATCGCCAAACCACGAACTGGTGGTGTAGCTGGCCCGGAAGACCTGGTTGTTGTTGCCACTGACCAGCTCCAGCGTGCTGGTGGACGCCGCGGACGCTGCGCCAAGGGTCTCGCCTACGGAGTTGATCACGCTGCTGATGGCGCGATTCAGGTCGTCCGCACTTTGGGCGGAATAGTAGTTGCCGCGTCCGTTGATGGCGGCATGCCAGAGGTCGTCAATGTTGACCGCATCACCATTGCCCGAGCTGGTGTTGCCGGGGTCGGGCCACCGGATGGCGCCACTGGTCAGCGAGTTCAGGGTGGTGGTGGTGTAGGGCAAGGTGCCCTTGAGACCCAGACCAATGGTGAAGGTGTTCATGTGCTGCGGCATGGTCGTGCTGGTCCCCTCACGCACGATGTTGCTGCACACATCTTGAGACGAGCCTGAGGACGTCGATGAGCAGTTGCCCAAGGTGCTGGTGCGCAGGTCGGTCTTGTAGTAGTACTCGGCCACGTCCGCCAGGGTGTTGCTGATGCCGCCTGTCGTCGACGGCGTGATGACCTCGGTGCTGTTGAGCGTGGTGACCTCTGGTGTGCTGTAGCTGTAGGTCAGTGTGGAGGGCGTCCAGCTGCTCGTCCAGCTGGATTGGATGACGGGTGCGGTCTTGACGACGGTGCCGGGCAGTGTGGAGTCATTGGGCAGTGTCACGCAGTTGTTGGACGATGAGCCACCTGTAAACGTGGAATCGTTCGTAGGCTCGGGGCCGGTGGCTGCAAAGGTCTGCGCTGCGCCATTGTTGCTCCAACTGCTGTAGGTGTAGCCCGTGCTTGGCGCCCGCGTGGGGCCGGATGTGACCGTGCCGTCCGTCGTGACGGTGGTGAGCGTATACGAGGCCTGGCTCGTTTGTTGCGTCACGAAGTACTGTGTCTTGCTTTGCGTGAACTGGCGTGCCGTCAGTTTGGTGGTTCTGTATTTGCCACCCCAGCAGCCACCCGTATTGGGCGAGCTGGCGTAGGTGGTTTCGTCACGCTTCCAGGTTTGTGTCTTGGTCTGGGTGTTGGATGTTTGCGTGCGCGTGGCGGGTGTGTTGCTCGGGGTCGCATAAGTGACCACCTTGGTGGAGACGCTTTGCGAGGAGTCCCGCATGGGGCGATCTTCGGTGGCGTCTTGCTGGCCTACCTCGGTGCTGCCATTGAGTTGCATACCCTTGGAGCCGTTCCAGTAGCCGTCGGTTGACAGCAGGGTGTAGTTGCGCTGGCAGGCGTATTGCATGGGGTCATAGGTCTGCCCCGTCACCTTCTTGGCGAAGTAGCGCCCCGCTTTGGACAAGGCTGATCGCAAGGGCGTACTGCCATTGGGATTGACGCTGTAGAGGCTGCTGTAAACGTTGGTCTTCTGGCTGGCGTCAAAGTCCTTGATGTCTCGGAAATAGTTGGTGCCGTCGACGGCGCCGGTGTCACTGATGGTGCTGAAGCCCACGCGGTACTTGTCATCCAAGGGGGCCAGCGCACGGCCCATGGAGGTGCGCATCAGGGTGTAGCGATGGCGGTAGTACGAATACCAGTTGGCGTACTTTTGCGCGTCGGCGGACGTGCTGGTCATCGTCACTTTCTGGAAGCTGTTCTTGCCGTACGCATAGGGATCCGAGATCTCACTGGAGCACTCACGGTAGAAGTTGTTGTTCACCACCCCATCGGTGGTGTACTGCCAATCCATGCGGGTCTGAGTGCCCGTGTAGCGGTAGTAGTAAGCATTGGCCAGGTTGGTGGCAGTGCTGGAACTGCTGTAGCCATCGTCTTTGGCTGCGCCAAAGTTGGCGTTGTCATACGTTGTGACGCCGTCTGCCTTCAAGGGGGGCAGGTAGTCTTCGTTGGGGTCATAGGCCGTGCCGTTGCACTGCGAGGACCAATAGCCATACCAGTTTGTATAGGGCTCATCGGTTACCGTTGCAGAGCGGCCCAGGTCGTCAGGCATGTAGGTCCAGTTCATGGAGCCGGAGTTGTCCAGCACCACGAGCAGATTGGGCTTGGCTTGTACCGCCGAGCGCGTGGCCAGTGGTTGGTCGGCGATCTGGGTTTCGCCACCTTGCGTCAGGGGGGTGAACAATGCGGCGGCCACAGCCAGGCTCAGCTTGCAGCGGGCGCAGGCGGCAGGCGATGGCGAGCGAGTGAGGGAAGGCGTGTGCATGGTCATGGCGGCTACATCCTGTCTTGGCTCAAAGCGAGCAAGCTGCTTCAGAAATGAACGATCGTTTCGGTGAAGCTGGCCGTGTTGCGCGCGCCAAGTGCGCGCACCACAATGCGGTAATAAGGCCCTGCAGCGCTGGTGAAGCGTGTGTAGTTTGTATAGTCCACAGAGCCACGGCCTGTGGCGCTCGAATCACTCGACATCATGGGTTTTGCGCAATTGTTGGAAGGGTCCGTGCTGAAATCCCCAGCCTTTGAGCACAACCTGAAGATCACGTAGCGAGCCTGGTTGCCGTTGATGGTGCCTGCGCTGGCCGTCTTGATGGTGCAGCTGGCGTAAGTGCCTGATGTGGCAGAACTGCAGTTGTTGTCGTCCCAGTCAATGAGCTGGCGTGTGCTTGTTGTGAGTTGGTTGCCGGTTGCATCCACGGGTGCAGACGCCGTTACGCCATCCGAGGCGAACTCTTGGTTGCTGGCGTAATAGGCGTTGGCAATCACATTGGAATTCAAGGCCGTTTTGTTTTGCGTGAGCCATTGGATGGCTGCGCGTGATGCTTGCTCGGCCGAGGCTGTGGCGTCTTGCTTGAACCCGATGTTGCCCAGCAAGACAGTGCCAGTGTCCACGGCGCGAACCAGGCCCAAGGTGGCTACCAGCATGGCAACCAGGGTCAGCAAGGCAAACAGCAAGGCGGCGCCTCGCTGAGCGGGGCGGCGTGGTGACAGGGGGGGGGAGGGCTGCTTGATCATGATGTCGACCACTCAGGAGTTCCACAGAACGTTGCGCAATGGCACGATGGTTTCGTACACCTTGTAGCGGTAGTGCTGCCAGTCGGTGTCCTGGTTGACCTTCAGGGTGATGCACTTGCTGCCGCTGTTGCAAGTGGCCGTGGTGGTGCCGCTGACGCTGACGCTGGCGCCCACATCCCACAGCGGGGCGCTGGTGGTCACGGCGTCTTTTTCATAGTGTGCGGAGCGAGCCACCACGGCCAACCTGATGTTCTGCACCTTTTGCCAATCGGCCGCCGTGGTGGGTGTGGTGTTGTCGTACAGATCGATCACGCCATCACCGCTGGTGTCTTTGCCGTACATGGCTTGCAGGTTGACGATCTGCGGATAGAAGGGGCGTGTTTCCTGTGCGCCTGTGCTGGTTGACACCTCCATGGCCACCAGTTCGTTGGTTGCACTGACGGTGTAGGCGCGCACCACCATCGAGCCCATATTGAGCAAGTAGTCGTCCTTGGCATAACCCGCTGCCGGGAAGATGGCATTGACATTCCACTTCGATGTGCTTGTGCTGACATGGGGAATGCGGGTGGCACTGAGGGTGGTGCTGGCCGAACTGGTATCGGCTTGCACACTGAACACGGCGCAGTTGGTGGCGGCAGACTGAGTCTTTGGCACCGCAATCATCAGGTCGCCTGCCGATACACCCAAGGATGACGTGACCACGAAGTTGTTGCTGGATTGGGGGTGGTTTTCAGCGATCTTGATGGGGACCGATGAGCCACGCGTGCGAGCCAGCATGACCTGCACGGTGTCAGGGGCGCCTGAGGCGCCGTCGGTGATGACAACCGGTGCGAGGGTGTAGCTGTAGGTGGTGCTGGCGGCACTGAACTGCGTCAGAATCGTGCAACCCAGGGCGTCCGGGCTGGACAGGGCCCCGTAGCCTGCCATCTGGATGTCGCGCTGCAGCGCGAAGAGTGCCAGGGAGCCATTGATTTGAGCATCGCTGCCCATGGAAACCGCGCGGCGACGGTTCTCTGCTTGTACCGTGACTTGGGTGATGACGAGCACGGTCAGCAAGCCCAGCACCACGCCCACCATCAGTTCAACCAGGGTGAAGCCTTTTTGGAGTGTGTGCTTCATCATCAGTTCCCCGCGATCGTCGTGTGCGTCACGTACTGATGGGCACCGCCTGCCGGGGTGCTCCAGCCAATGGTGATCGTCACATTGTTGGTGCTGCTGTCAAAGGTCACGGCACCAGCGCCACCAGGCAGTTGCCGCGTGACCTTGCTTTGCCATTCCGCACAGCGGGTTTGACCGGCGCAACTGGTGCCGTTGTAGGTCGTGATGTTTTTCAGATCAGACCACATCTTGCCGATCAGCTCATTGGCCAGATAGGAGGCATCCGCGCGGATCTTGGCATCGGTCTGGGCGTTCACCATGGCGCCTTGCATGGTGACCATGGCGAGCACGCCCAGCGAGAACAACAGCATGGCCACCAGAGATTCAATCAAGGTGGCGCCGCGTTGCAGGCTGCGGGTGCCGCTGCGGGGCGATCGCCCATGAAGATGAGGTGTGAGCATGGTGCTGCCTCGCTTATTCGATGCCGTTTCCGTCGCTGTTCGGGCACTTACGCGGGTCCGAGGTATTGGTCACGTGTGTGTCACACATGCGTACCAGGCCTGCAGTCGAAATCGTGATGCGCAGCTTGCGGTAGTTGGTGTTACTGCTGTCGCTGCCGGTGATGTCGATTTTTCGAATGGCATCGGTATTCGTGATCTGGCCAAATCCGTTGAAGGTGACCCGTGTGCCCGCGGTGGTGTTGTCAGATTGAACGGTCGTCACGGTGGTGCGAGCGCTACTGTCACTGGCCGCACGGCCCGTGACGATCATGGGCGACGTGGTGGTCGATGGGGCGGCGTCGCAGTGGCCGCTTGGGTCGTTGACGCTGACCACCCAGGAGGCGCTGTCACCGTCCAAGGCGCAGCTGTTGTCCAGTCCGGCACCTTCGTTGGTGCTGACCAGCCAGAAGCTGACGTTCTGATTACGCCGAACGGCTTCAGCACGCGCGGTCTGCAGGCCATGTTGCAAGGACTCGCTGGCGTTGCGGATGCGGGTGTTGTCCAGCCAGCTGGTGATGTTGGGCACGGCGGTGAACAGCAGCAGGGCCATGATGGTGATGGTCACCGCCATCTCGATGATGGTGAAGCCTTGCTGGGTGGAGGTGAGTTTGTTGTTCATCTTGTTCTCCGGGTCAGCACGTGGTGCCCTTGGTCAGCCAGCAAGCTGCCGTGACCGTTGCGCCCTTGTAGGTCGTCGTGGCGCGGTCGCCTGCCTGGTTGATCGTGTAGACGTGGCCGGTGGCGGCGCCTGCACTGCCCGTGGCGGTCACGGTGTAAGCCTGGCCCGAGCTGGATGTGGCGCAGCTGTAGGTGAAGTACTTCCGGCCTGATGGGGCAAAGCCGCTCCAGGCGCTGGCGCCGGTGTCGGTGGCACAGGTGGTGCCCGTGGCGCCGTAGTTGCGGTTGTCCTGGTAGTACTGCTCCATCTTCGTGCGGAAGTCGGAGAGGTTGGTGAACGCCTCTTGAATCTGGCCCTGGCGGACGTAGTCGCTGTACGCAGGCAGCGCCACGGAGGCCAGGATGGCGATGATGGCCACGGTGATCATCACTTCGATCAGCGTGAAACCTTGGCCGGTGGGCCCGCAGGGCCGTGTCTTGGTGCTCGTGTACATACCCAAACCCTTCTCTCTTGAGGAAATGATGTCCTCGCGACAGGAATTCTGGGTGGGGCCCCTCGGGCAGGAAGACCGGATAACCGTGACAAATCCGACGTATTAGCGCCGGTTTACGACTTGTTGCGAGCAGCTGTTCACAGGCGTGGGCGCACGCTCAACCGTTCGTCGGCTGGGGGCGACCGTTCAGCGAAACCGAACGGCAGGCGGATCGGGCGGTGCTTTGGCGGGTGGTCAGCGTTCGACCGGGCGCGCCGGATCGGCACACCACTCGCTCCACGAGCCGGCGTACAGGCGCGTGGCGGGCAGGCCGGCCTGTGCCATGGCCAACAGGTTGTGGCAGGCGGTCACGCCGGAGCCGCACTGGTGCACGATGGCCTGCAAGGGGGTGTCGGCGATCAGGGCCGTGAACTCGTCGTGCAATTGCGTGGCCGGCTTGAACTGGCCGCCCGGCTGGAGGTTGAGCTGAAAGAAACGATTGCGCGCACCAGGGATGTGGCCGCCAACCGGGTCCATGGTCTCGTTCTCGCCGCGGAAGCGGTCTGCCGCGCGGGCATCGATCAAGACCTGTTGCTGGCCTTGCCCCAGTTGCGCCACGACTTGATCCACCCGGACCAGCCAGGCCTCACGCGTCTGCACCTTGAACGCACTGCTGGGGCGGGTTGCCGCCATGGTGTCAACGGGGCCCTGCGCGGCCTGCCAGGCTTGCCAGCCGCCATCGAGCACCTGCACCTGATCAAAGCCATGAAAGCGCAGCAGCCACCACAGGCGCGCGGCGAACATGCCGCCGGCATCGTCATAGGCCACCACGCGGGTCTGGGGCGTGATGCCCCACGCTTGTGCCGTGCGTTCGAATGCGGCCGTATCCGGCAAGGGGTGACGGCCATTGCGGCCGGTCTTGGCGCCGGACAGATCCCGATCCAGGTGGGCATACAGCGCGCCGCTGACATGGCCTTGCGCGTATGCCTGCTCACCGGCCTGCGTGTTACCCAGATTGAAGCGGCAATCGATGAGCAGCCAGTCTTGATCCTTGGCTTGCAAGGCAGACATCAGATCGGTAGCGGAGATCAGCGGTGAGGTCATGGCAATGATCGTGTGGGTGTGTGGCGGGCATCAACGAAGCAAGGCGGCATCGATGGCTTGCGCGACCTCTTCTGGCGCTTCATGCAACAGCCAGTGCGTGGCTTGAGGCAGGCGGGTGACATGCAGCTTGGGTACGTAACGCGGCAGACCATCAAGCAGGCTGGGCGGCAGAGCAGTGTCGGCTTCGCCCCAGATCACGCTGGTTGGCACATTCACATAAAGCAGGGCGTCCGGCAGTTGCAGCGTGTTGATCGTGTCGGTGGGGGATGTGGGCGGGTGCAGGGGCGAGGCCCGGTAGTAGTTCAGCGGTCCGGTCAAGGCCGATGTGGCGGTGTGCGCATCACCCGCCGGTTGGGGAGGGGCCGACCAGGCTTGTCGGTACTGCTCGCGCAAGGACGGTGTCAGCCACGCGGCCCCTCCAAAGCGCTCGAAGAAGGTCCACATCAGCTCGAAATCGTTGGCGGCCAGTCGGGCTTCGATACCCGGCGTGCGCAGCAGGTTCATGTAGCTGCTGGCGGCCTGTTGGGCAGGGTCATCACGCAAGGCCTTGAGGAACAGGCCAGGGTGCGGGGCGTTGAGGATGACCAGCCTTTGCATGACCTGGGGCGCAGCCGCTGCGAGCCCCCAGGCCAGTGCGCCACCCCAGTCATGGGCTATCACGGCGGTAGCCGGGGTGTCGGGCGTGGTGGCCTGTTGGTGGATCAGGGCGACGAGGTCGCCCAGTACGATGTTGGCCCTATAGGCCTTTACATCGGCCGGCGCATAAGAGCCAGGGTAGCCACGCAGATTGGGCGCCACGCAGCGGTAGCGGTCACCAAAGCGTTGCAGCAGGTCGTCCCACACGAACGCGGCTTCAGGGAAGCCGTGCAGAAACAGCAGCAGGGGCGCACCCTTGGGGCCGGCCACACGGCAGCTCAGAAAGGGTTGTTCAGCGCCGCTGGCGGGCAGGGTGACAAGCTCGGTGGAGATCATGCGGGATCACATGCCCAAGGGCAGCAAGGGCAACGCGTGTGTGCCGGGATGCGGCCCATTGTGCATGATCGATCGCGGCATCGGCCCGCGTCAGGGTGCGATGCGCACGTCCGCCTTGGAGTAGGTCGGCAAGGCCGCGCCCGTGAGGAACGGCGCGTAACGACGATCGCCATCCACGAAGCGCTTGAGCCAGCTGATCACGCTCTGGCCCACCGTGTTGTTCACGCTGTCCTTGGCCATGTCCAAGGGGCACAGGTGATCAGCGCCGGCGACTTCCAGGTACGCCCGCTCGGTGTTGGGATTCATGGTGGCGTAGTACTTGGCCGAGAAGGTCTTGTTGGGCGCGATGGCGTCTTTCTCGCAAGCCAGGATCAGCGTGGGCACGGTGATGCCGGAGAAGTCCGACGAGGTGCTCGCGGGCGTCATCGGGATGGCGGCCTTGAGCGTGGGGTCGTCACGCGTGGCGGTGAGTGTGCCGCCGCCGCCTGCCGAGTGGCCCATCAGGGCCCGGCGTGAGGTGTCCGTGGCGCTGCCAAAGGGCGTGTCAGGCAAGGCGGCCAGTGCCACCACCTGCTTGAGTGCCGCGGCCATTTCGCGGCCGCGGGCGTCGGGCACATCGAAGATGGTCTTGGTGCCGATGTTGACGACGACAAAGCCATGCGAGGCCACCCGTTCGGCCAGCCATTGGTAGTAGCCGGGCACGGCCAGGAAGCCGGGCGTCATGATCACCAGGCCGAACTGGCCCTGGCTGGTGTCGCGCGGGAAATAGACCGTGCCACTGCCGTAACCATCGGGCTTGGCGATGGTGGCCGTGGCGATGGCAAAGGGGCCGTTGGCCTGCAGGGCCGCCAAGGTGGGGGCCGGGCCCCGTTCATCAGCGGCGAGGGCGCTCAGGCTCCAGGTGAGGGCGCTGACGCACAGGGCGGCGCGCGTCAGGCGTCGTGCGCGAGGGGCTGGGATCATCTGCGGCATGGCTGGTCTCCGTCAGCTGTGAATCAGCTTGTGTGGCAGCCATGCTAGGCAGATCAGGGGCGCTTTAACACTAGGTGTTTCCGCCTTGGCTCGTGTTGTCGCCCCTGTTCTGCAGGGGCGCGCACCGGGTCAGTTCAGCGCCATGCTGAGCTTGCGTCGGTACTGGTCGACCACGGGGTCATTGCCAACGATCTCGACCTTGCCGGCGATCTCCAGCTTGGGCTTGTCCTGCGCGCCCGGGGCGCCGGCCACGGGCTTGCCCGCCACCGGCTTGGGCTGCGGTTTGGTCATCACTTCGAGGATGGCGACATAGGTCTTGCGCGCCAGTTCATCGTTCCAGGCCTTGTCGCGCATGATGATTTCCAGCAGCTCGTCCATGGCCAGGGTGGGCTGGCTGGCCGCCCAGAACAGCTGGGCCAGCTCGAAGCGGGCTTCGAAATCACGCTTGTTGGCGCCGATGGCGGCTTCCAGCTCCTGCGGGGCGCGGCCTTGGCGAGCGGCCTGCACCGCCGAGATGAAGCGGCTGAAAGCCAGCGGGCGGGCTTCGGGCACGGGGCCTGTGGCGCGGCCGGCCATCGGCAGGAAGATGTGCTTGGCCGCGTCCACCTGGCCTTCGGCCAGCAGCAACTTGATCAGGTCGTAGCGGGCCTCGTCGTTGCCCGGGTCCTTGGCCAGGGCGTCTTCCAGCTTGGCGATGGCGTGGTCCAGATCGCCTTCTTCAGCCAGTTGTTCGGCCTCGGCCGTTTCTTCTGCGGCTTCAATTTCGCCTTCCGAGGGCACGTGCTTGCTCAGAAACTCGCGGATCTTCTCGGCAGGCAGGGCGCCCACAAAGCCGTCCACCGGCTGACCGCCCACGAACATGACGCAAAACGGGATCGAGCGCACGCCGAACATCTGCGAGAGCTGGCCAGCGATTTCCTGCTGTTCGTCGGCATTGACCTTGGCCAGGATGAACCGGCCGGCGTATTCCTCTTCCAGGCGCTCCAGCACGGGGCCCAGCGACTTGCAGGGGCCGCACCATTCCGCCCAGATATCGAGCAAAACAGGGGTCTGCATCGAGGTGGCGATCAGGTCGGATTCGAAGTTTTCTATCGTGATGTCGATCATGTTGGGCAGATCTGGCGAGGATGAAGGTGGGCGGGCGGGCGGCCAGCGCCTAAAATCCCGGGTTTGACGTGGCGTAAAAAGGATCAAGCCGTGACTGACACGACTGGTGTGAAGACTGTGAAAGTGGGTGTGGTGATGGGTTCCAGCAGCGACTGGGACGTCATGCGCCATGCTGCCGACATTCTGACCGAGTTCGGCGTGCCTTTCGAGGCGCAGGTGGTCTCGGCGCACCGGATGCCCGATGACATGTTCCGTTATGCGGAAGCCGCAGCCGACCGCGGCCTGGTGGCCATCATCGCCGGTGCCGGCGGTGCCGCCCACCTGCCAGGCATGCTGGCGGCCAAGACCACGGTGCCCGTGCTGGGTGTGCCCGTGCCGTCCCGCCATCTGCAAGGCGTGGATTCGCTGCATTCCATCGTGCAGATGCCCAAGGGCATCCCCGTGGCCACATTTGCCATCGGCACGGCCGGTGCCGGCAATGCCGCCCTGTTCGCCGTGGCCATGCTGGCCCATGGTGATGCGGCCCTGCGTGCCAAGCTGGACGCTTTCCGCGCCCGCCAGACCGAAGTGGCCCGAGCCATGACCAATGACCTGACCATGGACACCAAGGCATGACCATCAAGATGGATGTGATCCTGCCCGGCGCCACCCTGGGCGTGATGGGCGGCGGCCAACTGGGTCGCATGTTCGTGCACGCGGCCCAGGCCATGGGCTACCGCACCGCTGTGCTCGATGCCGATGCCACCAGCCCCGCCGGCCTGGTGTCGCACGAGCACATTCAGACGGCCTATCTGGACGAAGCTGGCCTGACCCGGCTGGCCCAGGTGTCGGCCGCCATCACCACCGAATTCGAAAACGTGCCCGCTCAGGCGCTGGACAAGCTGGCCGAGACGCGCCCTGTGGCCCCGGCCGGCAGCGCCGTGGCCATCTGCCAGGACCGCGCCCGCGAGAAAGCCCATTTCGTGGCCTGCGGCGTTGATTGCGCCCCGCACGCCCTGATCGAGACGCCCGAGCAACTGGCCGCCATCAGCGACGACCTGCTGCCCGGTATCCTCAAAACCGCCCGCCTGGGCTACGACGGCAAGGGCCAGATCCGCGTCAAGACCCGCGACGAACTCATCGCCGGCTGGGATGAATTGAATCGCGTGGGCTGCGTGCTGGAAAAGATGCTGCCGCTGGCCTACGAGGTCAGTGTCATCGTCGCCCGTGGTCGCGATGGCCAGGTTGTGCATTTCCCGCTGCAGCAGAACCTGCACCGCGACGGCATCCTGGCCGTGACCACCGTGCCCGCGCCCAATGTGACCGAGGCCGTGTCGCAACAGGCTTATGCCTCGGCGCACAAGATTGCCGCGTCCATGAACTACGTGGGCGTGCTGTGCATCGAGTTCTTCGTGCTGGCCGATGGCCGCATCGTGGCCAATGAAATGGCCCCGCGCCCGCACAACTCCGGCCACCACACGATCGACGCCTGTGACGTGTCGCAGTTCGAGCTGCAGGTGCGCGCGATGACGGGCCTGCCGCTGGTCGAGCCCGTGCTGCACAGCCCCTGCCTGATGCTCAACCTGCTGGGTGACCTGTGGTTCCCCGGGGATGCCACCACGCAGCAGGAGCCAGACTGGGCCGCCGTGCTGGCCTTGAGCGGCACCCACCTGCACCTGTACGGCAAGACCGAAGCCCGCAAGGCCCGCAAGATGGGCCACCTGACGGTGACCGGCGCCACGCCGGCTGCCGCGCGTGAAGTGGCCTTGAAAGCCGCTGCCATCCTGGGTATCGCGCCTTTCTGATCGATCAACCGCCGTACCTGACCTGCGAACCACCACGCCCATGCGTCTGCTCGACCCTGCCCAACACGCCGATGCGATCGAGCAAGCCGCTCAGCGCCTGGCCGATGGTGGCCTGCTGGCCCTGCCCACTGAAACGGTCTACGGCCTGGGGGCCCGCGCCGATGACGATGCCGCCGTGGCCCGCATCTTCGCCGCCAAGGGCCGCCCGGCTGATCACCCCCTGATCGTGCACGTGCCCAATCAAGCTGCGGCCCTGACTTTTGCCTCTGCCTTCCCGGCTGTGGCGCGCAAGCTGACCGATGCCTTCTGGCCGGGCCCGCTGACCGTGATCGTGCCGCGCAACCCGGATGTGGCCACCGCTTCGGCGGGTGGGCACGACACCATCGGCCTGCGCTGCCCGGATCACCCCGTTGCCCGCGCCTTGCTCGAAGCCTGCGCCCAGCGCGACATCCTGGGCGTGGCCGCACCCAGCGCCAACCGCTTTGGCCGCATCAGCCCCACGCGGGCCGAGCACGTGGTCGAAGAGTTCAAGGACCAGGGCGCAGGGCTGGACGAAGTCTGGGTGCTCGAAGGCGGCCCTTGCGGCGTGGGCATCGAGTCCACCATCATTGACTGCTCGCGTGGCCACCCCGTGCTGCTGCGCCCCGGCAAGCTGACCCTGGCCGAGATCGAAGCCGTGGCCGGCGAGCCGGTGATGTGGTCCAAACCGGAAGCGCCTGATCCTTCGGCGCCCAAGGCCTCGGGCACGCTGTTGTCGCACTATGCGCCGCGCGCCAAGGTTCGCCTGATGAGTGACGAGCAGATCAACGCCGCGCTGGATGTGATCGAGCCCGAGTTGACTGCGGCCAAGATCCGGGATGCAGCGCAGGGCCCGCGCATCGCCGTGTACTCGCGCAGCCTGTGGGCCTGGCGCCCCAAGCACCAGGGCGTGGTGCACCTGTCCATGCCGGGCGATGCCATCACCGCCGCGCACGACCTGTTTGCCGACCTGCGCGAGCTGGACGCCACCGGTGTCGAGCTCATCTGGGTGGAGACGCCCCCGCCCGAGCCCGCCTGGGACGGCGTGCGCGACCGCCTCAACCGCGCTGCGGCGTCCTGAAAACTGAGGCCAGACCCCTCCGCCTGGGGATGGGCTCAGCCGGATTGCCTTTCTTTACGTGGCAGACTCTGGGCCTTCCCGCCGCACCGTTATGCTTGCGGGTTGAGCGCAGTACCGCACCTCACACTCAAGCACGACCGACCGTTAGACGGAGATTTCATGTTTCGCTTAGCCGCCTCTTCCACGCCTTCGACCCTGACCCAGACCGTGATCCGTCTGGGTGCTGTGGCCGTGGCCTGTTCTGCCTTGACCTGGTCGCTGTCGGGTTGCGGCGGCGGCAGTCGCGCCAAGGAGTACGCGCCCAGCAGCGTGGTGTCGTTCGGGGATGAGAACAGTTTGATCGAAACGTACACCAGCGCGACAAATCACTTCAAGGACTCGGCTGGAGCCAGCACGACGTTAAAAGGTTTGACCTATACGGTCAATAGCCTGCTGCAAGATGCGCCACTCTATTGCGTGGACTCTGTCAGCAACCCCGCTGCGTGCGTGACAGCGTCGGCCTATACAGATGTTGGCAACGATTTTGTTGCCTCTGTCTCTACTTTTGCCCACGTTTTCGATGGCACCAAGCCCAACACCGTGACCTTGATCGAGCGGGGCACCGCTACAAAAGGCGGCACCCCAGCAACCCCGCTTCAACGCTCGACCGTGCTTGGTTACAACTGCGCGGAGAGTGTTTTGTGGAATCAAGTCGTCGCGCACAGTTTTGGCAAAGGCTTTGGTGATGCCTGTGCGATTGACAACGATGGTGCTAAAAGTTACGCCGCTTATGGCGCAACGATTGCCAACCTGCAAGCGCAGGTTGCGGCCCACCGGGCCGAGCTGGGCGAAGGTGTGTTGGTGACGATCATGGTGGGGCAGCATGACATCCTTGAGCTGTATCGAGACACGTTGTCGCATCCTCAGAATGAGGCCGCCAATCGTCAAGAGTTGTCCAACCGCGTCGCCAATTTGGCCAATATCGTCAAAGATGTCTTGTCTACGGGGGCCAAAGTGGTATTGGCCTATCCGCCAGATTTGAGCAAGTCACCGCTTGCATCCAAAAACGGAGCGAATGCCAACTTGTTGGCCTTGTTCGTGGACGACAGATTCCTGGGTGGGAATAGCCTCAAAATCGGTTTTATCCCGACGCTGATCCGTTCGCTTGGTTCTGGCGTCACCACGGACGGGCGTCACTTTGCGGTTGTCGAGACCAATAATCTGACGAACTTGCAGAGTGCGGGCTATGTGTACGGGCCCAACAGATTGTGTGATGAGAATTCCACTTATCTGGAGCCGGATGGGAGCGTCACGGCAGAGTCTGATCCAGGCAAGCTGGTGAAGTACTGCACCCGCAGCAATTTCGTGACCAATGGCAGCACGTCTACCTATATGTGGGCCGATGACATCCATTTCGCACCACTCGGCCATGCCTTGATCGGCTCCCAGGCCGCATCGCGTGCCTACAACCAGTTCTGATCACTGATCTGCACGATCCCGCATGGCCCAGGCCACCAGGGCCTCCATCGCGGGGCGAGCCGCATTGGCCTGGGCGTGATTGATCACTGCCACCACCACGTAACGGCGGCCTGACTCGCCTTCCACATAGCCGGCCAATGCGGCCACACCATCGAGCGATCCCGTCTTGAGGTGCGCGCGCCCGGCCACGCTTTGCAGGCGCCGTGCCGTGCCATCCGTGCCACTGATGGGCAGCGAGGCGATGAACTCGGGCATCGTGGGGGCCGCCCACATGCCCTGGAGCCAGCGCCCCAGGCAATGCGCCGAGCTGCGCTCCTGGCGTGACAGGCCGGAGCCGTTGTCCAGCGCCAGCGCGTCGCCTTCACAGGGCGAGCGGCCTGCGCCGTCTCGCGTGTTCAACAGCACCTGCTGCGTCACGGCGGCTCTGGCCTTGTCCAAGGTGGCGGGCCACCCGCTTTGCTGCGCACCCAGCGTGAGAAACAGCTGCCTGGCCATCACGTTGTTGCTGAACTTGTTGATGTCCCGCACGATCTGGCCCAGCGGGGGCGACACCCAGCTTTGCCAGGCGGGGGCCGGATCCGCTCCTTGGGCAGGCCAGTTGCCGGGCTCGATGGCGTCGCCCAGCTTGCCGCCAGCGCGCTGCCAGGTGGCGCTCAGCAGGCGCGCGGTGTAGTCGCCAGGGCCATCGCCTTGCCACAGCACGGGCCAATCCTTCATGCCGCAGGCAGCAGGGTAGGGGCCGTTCACGGTCAGGGTCCAAGGCCGCAGGCCGTGCTGCTTCCAGCCGGCTGCGGGCTTCATGTTCAGGGCCAGGCCTTCGCGCCAGTCTCCACAGGCACCGGAGGCCTGCAGGCGTACATGAGGATCCAGCCGCACCTCGGCCAGTTCGGGTTCCATGCTCACACGGATCTGGCCGGGTCTGGCCGCGTCAGGCATGAAGCGCAGGATGATGGCCTGGTGATTGAGCAGCAAGGCATCCGGCCCCGCGTTGTAGGGCTTTAGCACCTGGCCGTCAAAGGCGGCGGGGTCATGGGCCGGGATGTCAAAGGCCTGGCGGTCGACCAGGATGCCGCCCTGAATGTCCCGCAGGCCGGCGGCACGCCAGCGCGTCATCATCAGCTGAACGTTTTCCAGCACCAGGCTGGGGTCGCCGCTGCCGCGCAGGTAAAGCGGGCCGTCCAGCTTGCCGTTGGGCTTGAGCGGGCCGCCCAGCGCAGCATCGGTGCGCCACACGAAAGCCGGGCCCAGCGTGTTCAGCGCGGCACCGGTGGTGAATAACTTCATCACCGAGGCCATCGTGCGCACCGCCTGTGTGTCGTGCTCCAGGCGAGCGGGGGCTGCACCCTCGACCGGTGCCACCAGCATGGAGACGGCCTCCGGCGGCACATTGGCGGCTTGCAGTGCCGCCACAACCGAGTTGGGCAAAGCGGCCTGGGCGGCGCAAGCCAGGGTGGCGCCCAGTGTGCTCAGGGTCAACCTCAGGGGCATCTTGACGTGGTGACCCTGGCCGGCGCGTTGGCTGCCTTCATTGATGTAGCCCGCACCCTGCGTGCCTGGCCGACGAGCCCGATTAGCCGGATCGGCGTCATGGCGAACGGAACGTGGCCTGAGGGCGCGGCGGCGCAGTGCGGTCGGATGGCGGTGCATGGCACGATCATAGAAGCCCGCGCAGCCCACTCTGTACACTTCAGGCCATGTCTTCGTCTGATTCTGCCGTGCCGGTTCTGCTGGCCCTCGATACCGCCACCGACCGCATCCACGCCGCGCTCAGCGTGGGTGGCCAGGTGCATGCCCTGGATCTGCCTGGGGGCGCGCAGGCTTCTGCCACACTGCTGCCGGCGCTCAATGGCTTGCTGGCCGAGGCTGGTCGTGTCTGGGCAGACGTGGACGCCATCGCCTTCGGCCGTGGCCCGGGGGCCTTCACCGGCTTGCGCACGGCCTGTTCGGTCACGCAGGGGCTGGCGCTGGCGCTGAACAAGCCCGTGATCGCACTGGACACGCTCATGGCCGTGGCAGAACACGCCCGACTGGCCTCGCCCTCCTCCTGGGCTGAGGGCGACACGCTCTGGGTCTTGCAGGATGCCCGCATGGACGAACTCTATGTGGCCGCCTACCGCTGGGATGGGCATGACTGGCAGCAGGATCAGGCGCCCGCCTTGTGGCCGCTGACCGAGCCTGCCCACCGTTGGGCCGCCACGGGCGGGCAACAGGCGACCCTGCGCTGGGCGGGCAATGCCTTGAAGGTCTACCCTGTGCAGTTGTCGGTGTTGAATGATATGGCTGTCGCTGTCGCCACTGTAGCCGCCCCCGGTTCGATCCCTGTGTGCGCGGCTGAACCTGCCGTGCCGGGCGGCGCAGCCCTGGCCGCCCTGGCGCAGCGTGCCTGGCAGCGTGGCCAGACGCTGGATGCCGCCCTGGCGCTGCCGCTGTATGTGCGCGACAAGGTGGCCCAGACCACCGCCGAGCGGGTGGCTGTGAAAGCGGCCCTTTCCGGCGGCACGCTCGGGACCATTTCCGGGGCATGATCCTGCCCTCGCACTTTTTTTGCCATGCCGACCTTGCAGACCCGTTTTGTTGACCGCCCCATGACCGAGGCCGATATCCCGGCCGTGATGGCCATGGAGCGTGAGGCTTGCCTGCATCCCCTGCACGCCTGGAGCGACGACAACTACCGTTCGTCCATGCGGGCCGGGTACTGGGTGCGTGTGCGCTGCGAAGCCGACAGCGGGCGTGTGCTGGCCGTGTGCGTGGCCATGGACGGGGTGGACGAGGTCCACCTGCTCAACATCGCCGTGGCCCGTGAACTGCACGGCCAGGGCGTGGCGCGCAGCATTCTGGCGGTGCTGTACGACCGCTGTCGCCAGCGTCAGGCGCCTTTGCTGTGGCTGGAAGTGCGCCCGAGCAACGAACCCGCGCGCGCCCTGTATCGCCGCGAAGGCTTTGTGGAAGTGGGCGTGCGCAAGAACTACTACCCCGCAGCACAAGGCCGCGAAGATGCGCTGGTCATGAAGCGCGACATCGACCTGTTCAACGGAGTCAGCCATGCGCTGGACTGACACCCAGCGCGCCATGCTGCGCGAAATGGGCATCCCGCCGTTCTGGCCTGAAGAGGCCGCACCTGCGGATGAGCTTGCTCAAGCGCCCACGCCCATGCCGGCCATGGCCGAGGCGCCGCCTCACGGTCAGTTTGTGCAGGCGGGTGCAGCGGTGTCGGTGCCGATGCCTTCTGTCGCGGCGGCGGGCGCTGCGCCTTCTGCGCCCCTCGCGCCGTCCCCCGCGAGTGCCCGCCCAGCCACACCACGTTCAAATGGGGCCACGGCGACATCACCCTCCGCCAAGCCCGTCGATGTGCCGCTGGGGCCTCGCCCCGTTGGCGTCGAGACGATGGGCTGGCCCGCCTTGCGCGAAGCCGTGGCCTCGTGCCAGGCCTGCAGCCTGTGCCAGAGCCGCACGCAGCCTGTTTTTGGCGTGGGCCACGAACAGGCGCAATGGATGATCGTGGGCGAAGCCCCGGGCGAGCAGGAAGACAAGCAGGGCGAGCCCTTTGTCGGCCGCGCCGGTCAACTACTTGATCGCATGCTGGCCGCGCTGGCCCTGACCCGTTCCGAAGCCGATGCCACCCAGCAGGTGTTCATCGCCAACGTCTTGAAGTGCCGCCCGCCCGCCAACCGCAATCCGCAACCGCAGGAGGTGGCGCAGTGCGAGCCCTTCCTGACGCGGCAGATCGAGCTGGTCAAGCCCAAGGTGATCCTGGCCATGGGGCGTTTTGCCGTGCAGTCCCTGCTCAAGTCGAGCGAGCCGATCGGCAAGCTGCGCGGCAAGGTGCACGAGGTGGCTGGTGTGCCGGTGATCGTCACCTACCACCCGGCCTATCTGCTGCGCAGCCCGGCCGACAAGGCCCTGGCCTGGGACGACCTGTGCCTGGCTCGCGAGGTGATGCGCAGCCAAGGCTGACCGGGCATTCTGGTGGCAGGCCCAGGCCCGTCAGTCACCCAGATAACGCTGGCGCCTGAACCACCAGACCAGGCCGATCACGACGCAGGTCATCAGCCCCAGCGCGACCCAGAAACCCACGGGGGAGTGGATCAGCGGCAGGCCGTCAAAGTTCATGCCGAAGACCCCGGTGATCAGGTTGAGCGGCAGGAAGACCGCGGTCAATACCGTGAGCGTGCGCATGATGCCGTTGGTGCGGCTGCCTTGCGCCGAGAAATGCATCTGCACCGCGCTCTCGGCCGAGCTTTCCAGCCGGCGCACGTGACCGAGCACACGCTCGATGTGCTCTTGCACGTCACGCGAGCGCACGCGCAACAACTCGCGTTCACGTGCGGCAACCGGCTCAGCCGGTATGGGCCATTCTTCGAGAGCATCAATCCATTCTTGAACGGCACTGCGTTGGTCTTCGCAGGTATCTTCCAGCATGTGCAGGGTGTTGCGAGACTCCAGCAACGCCTGCCAGTTGGTGAACTGGTTGCGGTTGCTCAGCAGTTCCTGCTGCAAGTAGCCGAACTGTTTGGTCAGCAGCCGGCGCAGGTCCAGGTAACTGTCCACCATGTGGTTGACGATGCGCAGCATCAGGTCGGCCGGGTTGGGCGGCAGGCGCGACGTGCTGCCTCGGCCTTCATGGCGCATGCCGGGCGCACCGTCCATGCCTGGCTCGTGCGCTGCTGACGGGGGCAGGGCGTTGTCATCGGTCTGGGCATCCTCGTTGGTGCTGCCTGCTTGCGCCGCCTCACTGGCGTAGCTCGGCCCTTGCGCCAGCGCGGCCACGTCGTGCAGATCCTGTTGCCGCTGATCATGTCGTGGCACGTGCGGGATCATCTGGCTCAGGCGCGCTTCAAAGAAGTCGCGTACCGAGCAGTCTGCCGGGTGCACGGTCAGCAGCACACGGTCGAACAAGGCAAAGCCCACCGGGCTGGTGTCGATGGCAGCCATGGCCTGCCTGGCGCTGGACGCCGTGCCGCGGTCTTCATCGAGGAACAGGCGCGCCGTGCCATGGCCCGCAGCCAGCCGACGGAACACCAGCAGGTCGTACCAGGATGTGTAGTCGTACTGCGAGGGTAGTTGCGGGTTGAGCAGGTCGGCAATGTGCAGGTCAACCAGGGTGCCGCCAGCCAGTCTTTGCAAATGCTGTTGCACCTGGGGCAGTTGCACCTCGAACACGCGCCGGCTCGTGGTAACCCACAGGAATCCCTGGGCCGGCAAGGTCTTGGGCCATTCGGGCAGTTCGATGAAGTTGTCGTTGATCAGGAAAAAGCGCACTACGGGCTCCCGCGTCTCCAGCCGAGAGCTTATGCGATTTGGCTGGGCACCCCCTCGATCGGTGCGCCCATGTACGTCCGTTTGTGTGCCTGTTTGTGCCCGACGGCGATCAGCCGCGCAGTTTTTCTGCTGCGTCCAGTGCGAAATAGGTCAGCACGCCATCGGCGCCGGCACGCTTGAAGGCCAGCAGGGATTCCATCATCGTGGCGTCGTGGTCCAGCCAGCCGTTCTGGGCTGCAGCCTTGATCATGGCGTACTCTCCGCTGACCTGGTAGGCGAAGGTGGGCACGCGGAATTCATCTTTCACGCGCCGCACGATGTCCAGGTAAGGCATGCCGGGCTTGACCATGACCATGTCGGCGCCTTCGGCGATGTCCAGCGCCACTTCGCGCAAGGCCTCGTCGGTATTGGCCGGGTCCATCTGGTAGACCTTCTTGTTGCTCTTGCCCAGGTTGGCTGCCGAGCCCACGGCATCACGGAAGGGGCCGTAGAAGGCGCTGGCGTATTTGGCGCTGTAGGCCATGATGCGGGTGTAGATCAGGCCTTGCGATTCCAGCGCGCTGCGGATGGCGCCAATGCGGCCGTCCATCATGTCGCTGGGGGCGACGATGTCCACGCCAGCCTCGGCTTGCACCAGAGCCTGGCGGGTCAGCACCGCCACGGTTTCGTCGTTGAGAATGTAGCCCGTGTCGTCCAGCAGGCCGTCCTGGCCGTGGGTGGTGAAAGGGTCGAGCGCCACATCGGTCATCACGCCCAGTTCAGGAAAACGTTTTTTCAGTTCGCGCACGGTGCGTGGCACCAGGCCTTCCGGGTTCAGGGCTTCCTGGCCATCGGGGGTCTTCAGGCTGCCGTCGATCACGGGGAACAAGGCCAGCACGGGCACGCCCAGTTCGAGGCAGCGCTCGGCGGCGGCAAACAGCGGGCCACGCCCCAGGCGCGATACCCCCGGCATGGAGGAGACGGCCTGGCTGCCGTCGTCCTGGTCCAACATGAACACGGGGTAGATCAGATCCGCAGATGTGAGCGCATGCTCACGCACCAGCCTGCGCGAAAACTCATCCTTGCGTAAACGACGAGGGCGGTGGTGCGGGAAGTGCTGCGAAAAAGTCATTTCTGTCCAACGTTAAAAATCTGTGAAGGAATGCAAAGCGCGCAAAAAAACACCATTAAAAGCGGTATTTCCGGACATGGGCTAGAGACATGGCCCGTGATCCCCCCTATAATCAATCCTGAATGATACGCCGCAAGGCCTTCATTCCCTGCTTTTCCTCCCTGAGCAGGTGCCTTACCGTGATGACAGCGTTAAGGCTTGAAAGCCCCGGCCTGTGCCGGGGCTCTTTTTTTTCCAGAGTTGGCTTTTTGAGGGCTTCCTGCCCTCGCTGCTGTTCATAATTCCGCCATGAGCAACGCCTATCTCTGGGTCAAGGCCCTGCACATCATTTTCGTGGCCAGCTGGTTCGCCGGGCTGTTCTACCTGCCCCGGCTGTTCGTCAATCTGGCCATGGTGCCCTCGGACAGTCACGCAGAACGGGAGCGCTTGCTGCTCATGGCTCGCAAGCTATACCGCTTCAGCAACATGTTGATGACATTGGCGCTGACTTTTGGTCTGCTGCTCTGGCTTTACTTTGGCATGGGCAAGGGGCCGGGGCAAATCTGGCTGCATCTGAAGTTGATCCTCGTCATAGCGGTGGTGGGTTATCACCATGTTTGTCGCAAGCTTTTGCGGGAATTCGAGGGCTTGAGCAATCGGCGCAGCCACAAGTGGTTCCGTGTGTTCAACGAGGTGTCGGTGCTGCTGTTCGCGGCCATCGTCTTCCTGGTCGTGCTCAAGCCGACGATCGGTTGAGCCACTGCGGGCAGTTTGTCCAGATGTCTGTGCATCGCAGCTCCGCCTGGCCACTGACGTGGGTGGCGATTGCCCTCATCGTGTATGCCACGTTGCATCCGTGGAGCGGCTGGCATTGGCCTGAAAGTCAGGTGTTCCGCTGGGTGTTGCCCAAGTTGGGCATTGAGGTGGCCAATGACCTGATGGCCAACATCCTGGGTTATCTGCCCTTCGGCCTGATCATGTGCGTGGCCCACCTGCGCAGCGGGCGTGGGCCTGTGGTGTCTGCCTTCTTGACGGTGTTGTCGGGCTCGGCCATGTCATATGCGCTGGAGCTGACTCAATTCGCGCTGCCCTTTCGGGTGCCGTCCATCACCGATTGGATGCTCAATACTCTGGGCATGGCGTGGGGCGCGCTGGCTGCGCTGACCATCCATGCCTTGGGTCTGGTGGATGTGTGGCACCGCTTGCGTCAACGCTGGTTCATTGCGCAGGCGGGGCACGGCCTGGCCCTCTTGTGGATGTGGCCGCTGGGTTTGCTGTTCCCGCCCCCTTTGCCCCTGGGTGAGGGGCAGTTGTTGCCGCGTTTGCGCGTCATGTTGATGGAGGCCACGCGTGACACGCCCCTGCAGCAGTGGATTCTGCCGGCTGATCCCTTGACCATGTGGTCGACCTTTCATTCGTCGGTGGCCTCGTCAAGCTGGGCGCCTGTGATCGAGTCTCTGACCACCGCGGCGGGCCTGTTGGCCCCGGTGTGTGTGGCCTGCGCCGTGGCGCGCCCGCGCTCCTTGCGTGTCATCTTGCTGACGGGCCTGGTGTTGCTGGCCATTGGTGTGACGGCGTTATCGACCGCCCTGAACTTCGGCCCCGTTCACGCCTTTACCTGGTTGACCCTGCCCGCCGTCGTCGGGATGTTGCTGGGGGCTTTCGGGGCCGTGTTCCTGGTGGATCGCAGCCGCACAACGTGTGCCGTACTCGGTGTGTTCGTTGTGATTTCCTTGATCGGGCTCATCCATCTGGCGCCGCTTGATCCTTACTATGCGCAGACGCTGCAGGCCTGGGAGAACGGGCGCTTCATCCGTTTCCATGGCCTGGCGCGTTGGTTCGGCATCCTGTGGCCCTATGTGGCCTTGGTCTGGTTGATCGGTCGTTTGTGGGGGCATGAAGCCCAGGAGCCTGCTGCGGCAGTGTGAATTTTCTAGAATGCAGACATGAGTTATTACCAGCGCCACATCTTTTTCTGCCTGAACCAGCGCATCAATGGCGAGGCCTGCTGTGCCGACCATGCCGCCAAGGATGGGTTTGACCACTGCAAGCGCCGCATTGCCGATGCCGGTGAGAACGGGCCGGGCAAGGTGCGCGTCAACAAGGCGGGGTGCCTGGACCGCTGTGCCGGTGGGCCTGTGGCGGTGGTCTATCCGGAAGGGACTTGGTACACCTTTGTCGACAAGGCTGACATCGACGAGATCGTGGACCGCCACCTCATCAAGGGTGAAGTGGTCGAGCGCCTGGTGTTGCCGCCTGACGTGGGGCGCTGAGCATCATGCTGGGACGCCCCGCCTCCAGCACCATCGACGGGCCGGCCGGCCTGCTTGAGGTGGTGGTTGAAGCCCCCGCGCACAGGCCGCCCCTCGGCCTGGCCGTGATTGCCCATCCGCATCCCTTGATGGGCGGCACGATGGACAACAAGGTGGTGCACACCCTGGTGCGCGCCTTTGTGCTGGCGGGCTGGCGGGCGGTGCGTTTCAATTTCCGCGGTGTCGGCAAGTCTGAGGCCAGTTGGGACGAGGGGCGCGGCGAGTCGGTCGATATGATGGCGGTGCTGGGGCATTTCCAGAGCGATCCGGCCTTGCGTGGCCTGCCCGTGGCGCTGGCTGGTTTTTCGTTTGGCGGTTATGTGGCGGCTCAGGTGTATGCCCGCCTGGCCCAGGCTGCGGCCAACCAGCCTGCCATCCAGGTGCCGGCCCAACTGGTGCTGATCAGCCCTGCTGTGTCCCGTTTCGATGTGCCGCATGTGCCGCCTCACACCCTGGTTGTCGAAGGCGAGCAGGACGATGTCGTGCCCCTGAGCAGTGTGCTGGAGTGGGCCCGGCCGCAGGCGCTGCCGGTGACCGTCGTGCCGGGGACGGGGCATTTCTATCATGGTCAGTTGTCGCGCTTGCGCGAGATCGTGCTGCGCCATTTGCTGGCCGATGCGGCCGTTCGTGCACAGGGCGGGGCCCAGGCGGTCAGCGCGGCCGGGAGCGAGTAAGCTCGCGGTTTTTCTGCCGTCCTTGCCCGCCCCGGGCGCCTTGTATTTGGTCCTGACGGCACCATATCGCTTCCATGACTCCTGTCCTGATGTCTCGCCGGTTGACGCTGGCCGTATCGATGCTGGCGCTTGCCGGCGGTTTGTCGTCGGGCGCGCAGTCTGCGCAGTCCGTCGATGCCCGCGCGGCCGTGGCCGCGCCTGCGGGTGGCTTTTTCGCCGCGCCCGCCGCGGCCATGCCCTTGCCGCCGGAAGTGGCCGCCCGAGCCTTCATCCTGCAAGACATGGGCAGCCGCCAGACGCTGGCTGCTCGCAACGCCGATGCGGCGGTCGAGCCAGCCTCCATGACCAAGCTGATGACGGCCTACATGGTCTTGCAGGCAGTGCAGGCGGGCAAGTTGCGGTTGGATCAACCGCTGGCGATTTCAGATCGCGCCTGGCGCACCGGGATGACGGGCGCTTCGCGTTCTTTTCTGGATGTGGGCAGCAAGGTTCGGGTGGATGAGTTGCTCAAGGGCATGTTGGTCCAGAACGGCAACGATGCGGCCGTGGCCCTGGCCGAAGGCGTGGCGGGCTCGGTGGATGCCTTTGTGGGCATGATGAACCGCCAGGCGCAGGTGATGGGCTTGAAGGCAACGCATTTCCTCAACCCGGAAGGCCTGAGTGCCAGGGGGCATGTCAGCACGGCGCGCGAGTTGTCACTCATCGCGGCGCACCTGATCACCGACTTCCCTCAGATCATGGGCTATGCCAGCCTCAAGGAATACAGCCACAACGGGTATCGCCAGGTCAGCCGCAACCTGCTGCTGTTTCGGGATCCTTCTGTGGACGGCTTGATGACGGGCTACACCGAGGCCGCCGGCTATGGACTGATCGCCACGTCCCGCCGGACGGTGCAGGGCGCCGAACGGCGTCTGCTGAGCGTGGTGGTGGGGGCGGCATCGCCCGAGTCGCGTGCCATCGAAAGCCAGAAGCTGCTCAACTGGGGCTACAGCGCCTTTGATGTCGTCAAACTGTTTGACGCCAACCAGAGTGTGACCAGCGCCCAGGTGTGGAAGGGGCAGGCCTCAACCGTGCGGCTGGGGCGTCCAACACCCCTGATGGTGGTCGTGCCGCGCGGCCAGGCCGGCGCCATCCAGACCAGCCTGACGCGCAACGACCCCTTGCTGGCCCCCCTGGCTCAAGGGCAGACTGTGGGCACGCTGACCATCAAGCTGGGCACGCAGGCCTGGCAGAACGTGCCCCTGCAGACGCTCGAAGCCGTGCCCAGTGCGGGCTGGCTGGGCCGCGCCTGGGATGCCATTCGCCTGGGTATCAAGTAAGCTCGCCCCCGTTTTGACCGGATTTCGCAGAAGAAGGAGGCCGACATGAGTCAGCCAGATCACACGCCCGCCAACCCCTACATCCCGCCGGAGCAGTCGCTCATCGAGTACCCGTGCGCCTTTCCCATCAAGGTGATGGGCGCCCACCACGAAGCCTTCGTGGACGCGGTGGTGGCCATCGTGCGCGAACACGATCCGGCGTTCGATGCGGCCACCATCCAGCGTCGGCCCAGCAGCAGCGGCAATTACCTGGGGCTGACCATCACGGTCACCGCCACGAGTCGCCCTCAACTGGACAATATCTACCGCAGCCTGACCTCCCACCCGATGGTCAAGTACGTGCTGTAAAGACCGGCTGAGCCGCCGCTCTAACGGCTGGCGGTAAGCCCCCGTGCGGGATGTCACGCCCGCCGCATACAATCGATTGGTTTTGGCCGGCGCGCCTGTCGCTTTTGTTGAGCGAGGTGCCTCGGCCCTTTGTTTGAAGGAACTTGCCGTGTTTATTTCCGAAGCCTATGCCCAGGCCGCCGCTCCCGCCGCAGGCGCACAGGGTGGTTTGATGAGTTTTCTGCCGCTGGTGCTCATGTTCGTCGTCTTGTACTTCGTCATGATTCGCCCGCAGATGAAGCGCCAGAAAGAAACCAAAGCCATGCTCGATGCCCTGGCCAAGGGTGATGAAGTGGTCACCCAGGGCGGCGTGATCGGCAAGATCACCAAGATCGGTGAAACCTTTGTCAGCGTGGAAGTGTCCAACGGCGTCGAACTGCAACTGCAGCGCGTGGCCATCGTTCAGGTCCTGCCCAAGGGCACCTACAAATAAGAACACAGCGCGAGCTGGCTGTCAGTCGAGGATTTCATGAACCGCTATTCCTGGTGGAAGTACCTGATCATTGCCGTGGCCCTGTTCATCGGCCTGATCTACACCTTGCCCAACTTCTTTGGCGAGGCGCCGGCCGTGCAGCTGTCCAGCGGCAAGGCCACGCTCAAGCTCAATGCCGAGTCGGTGGCGAAGGTGGAAGCAGCCCTCAAGGCTGGCGGTCTGACGGCTGACTTTGTCGAGTTCGATGGCAGCTCGGTGCGGGCCCGTTTCAAGGACACCGACACCCAGCTCAAGGCCCGCGACATCATCACGCGCGCCTTCAACCCGGACGCGACCGATCCGCACTACATCGTGGCGCTGAACCTGCTGTCGCGCTCGCCGGCCTGGCTGCGCGCCATGCATGCCCAGCCCATGTACCTGGGCCTGGACTTGCGCGGTGGCGTGCACTTCCTGATGCAGGTGGACATGAAGGCCGCACTGACGCAGAAGCTGGAAAGCCTCAGCGGCGACATGCGCACCCTGTTGCGTGACAAGGACATCCGCCACAGCGGGATCCGACGCGATGACCAGGCTGTGATTGTGCGTTTCCGTGACGACGCGGGGCGCAAGGCAGCCCGAACCCTGCTCACCGACAGTTTGCCGGATCTGCTGTGGATCGATGGCACCGACGACTCCGGTGACGTGACCCTGGTTGGCAAGCTGAACCCGAAGTCCGAGCGGGCTATCCAGGAGCAGGCCCTCAAGCAGAACATCACCACCTTGCACAACCGGATCAACGAGCTGGGCGTGGCCGAGCCCGTGATCCAGCAGCAGGGGCTGGACCGTGTTGTCGTGCAGTTGCCTGGCGTGCAAGATACCGCCAAGGCCAAGGACATCATCGGCCGCACCGCCACACTGGAGGTGCGCATGGTGGATGACGGCACCGAGGCGCAGGCAGCCTTGAGTGGGGCGGGCGCTGTGCCATTCGGGACGGAGCGCTATCTGGAACGTGGCGGCGTGCCCATCATTGTCAAGCGTCAGGTCGTCCTGACGGGGGACAACCTGACCGATGCGCAAGCCGGTTTCGACGAAAACCAGGAGGCTGCTGTTCACCTGACGCTGGACGCCCGTGGTGCCCGCATCTTCCGTGACATCACGCGCGAGAACATCGGCAAGCGCATGGCCATCCTGCTGTTCGAAAAGGGCAAGGGCGAGGTCGTGACGGCCCCGGTGATCCGTGGCGAAATCGGTGGTGGCCGCGTGCAGATCTCCGGTCGCATGAGCACCGAAGAGGCCAGTGACACTGCGCTGCTGCTGCGCGCCGGTTCGCTGGCTGCGCCCATGGAGATCATCGAAGAGCGCACCGTCGGCCCCAGCCTGGGCGCAGAAAACATCGCCCAGGGCTTCAACAGCCTGATCTACGGTTTTGCCGCGATCGCTGTATTCATGGTCTTCTACTACATGCTGTTTGGCGTGTTCTCTACCATCGCGCTGTCGGTCAACCTGCTGTTGCTGGTGGCGGTGCTGTCCATGCTGCAAGCCACGCTGACGCTGCCTGGTATCGCTGCTATCGCGTTGACGCTGGGTATGGCCATTGACTCCAACGTGCTGATCAACGAGCGGGTGCGTGAAGAGTTGCGCAATGGCTCGGCGCCGCAATCGGCCATCGCGGCTGGTTACGAGCACGCCTGGGCCACGATCCTGGACTCCAACGTGACCACGCTGATTGCCGGGCTGTCCCTGCTGGCTTTTGGCTCCGGCCCGGTCAAGGGCTTTGCCGTGGTGCATTGCCTGGGCATCCTCACCTCCATGTTCTCCGCCGTGTTCTTCTCGCGCGGTCTGGTCAACCTCTGGTATGGCCGTCAGAAGAAGCTCAAGAGCGTGTCCATCGGGCAGGTCTGGAAAGCTCAGGAATAAAAGGGAGTACACACCATGGAATTTTTCCGCATCAAGCGCGACATCCCCTTCATGCGCCACGCGTTGATCTTCAACGCGATCTCTTTCCTGACCTTCGCGGCCGCAGTCTTCTTTCTGGTGACGCGAGGTCTGCATCTGTCCATCGAGTTCACCGGTGGTTCGCTGATTGAGGTGCAGTACGCGCAGAGCGCTGACCTGGTCAAGACGCGTACGGCCATCGAGAAGCTCAACTACGGTGAGGTTCAGGTCCAGAACTTCGGCTCGTCGCGTGACGTGCTGATTCGCCTGCCTTTGCGCGGCGGCATGAAGCAGACCGAGGTCGTGACCAAGGTGTTTGGGGCACTGTGCCAGGCTGAGTCTGGCCAGATCGTCAACAAGGACACGGACAAGGGCCCCGCTGAAATCTGTGAAGCCGCAGGTGGCGTGCAGCCCGTGACCAAGCAGCGCAGCGAATTTGTCGGCCCGCAGGTCGGTGACGAACTGGCTCGCGACGGCGCCCTGGCGCTGGCCGTGACCGTGCTGGGCATCATGATCTACCTGGCGCTGCGCTTCGAGTGGAAGTTCTCGGTGGCTGCCATCATCGCCAACTTGCACGACATCATCATCATCCTGGGCTTCTTCGCCTTCTTCCAGTGGGAGTTTTCACTCTCCGTTCTGGCTGCCGTGCTGGCTGTGCTGGGTTACTCGGTGAACGAATCGGTGGTGATCTTTGACCGGATTCGTGAGACTTTCCGGCGGTTCCGCAAGCTGAGCACCGCGGAGGTCATCGACCACGCGATCACCAGCACCATGAGCCGCACCATCATCACGCACGGCAGTACCGAAATGATGGTGCTGGCCATGCTGATTTTTGGTGGCCCCACGCTGCACTACTTCGCGCTGGCCCTGACCATCGGCATTTTGTTCGGCATCTATTCGTCGGTGTTCGTGGCCGCGGCCATTGCGATGTGGCTGGGCGTTAAACGCGATGATCTGATTAAAACGGGCAAAAAAGACCTCGATCCCAACGATCCACACGCTGGTGCCGTGGTGTAGAGTCTTTGGCAGTTAGTTGAATAACCAGATCGGCCGGGGATGGCGAAGTAACCCGGTCGGCTGAACGGCTGCCAATCACATGACTGTTGGTTCACACCGCGCGCTGGCCCTGACAGCTCGCGTCTGCTTTCTGGAGTCCCTGGCCAAAGGCGTTGGTGCTTTGGTGCTGGGCTCTCTTGAGGGCGCCAAGGTGCTGGCCAGTCAGTCGGCGGAGCCTGCATTGAGGTTGCGCCGCCAGGATCTGGTCCTGGATCTGCCTCGCGCCATCTCGGCATGGCAGGGTGACATCGACAAGCGCATTCATGATGCTTTGCGCGAATTGCGCACAGGCCGCACGGTCAGCGCCCGAGCGCCCGATGCCGGCTCGCTGAAAGTCGACATCCCCCTGAGCCTGGTGGATGACTGCGACATGGACCGCGAGCTGACGGCATCCCGCTTGTCTCAGGCCGTGTCGGATCTGACCGGCCAGGAATACACCGACCTCAACGCCCGCCTGCAAGCTGTAGGTGGCCAGGTGGACACCAGCAGTAGCCAGGTCGATGTGCTGGGGCCTGCCTGGATGGCCAAATGCGTGCTGGAGGGGTGGCTGACGTCGGGCATGACGATCGCACACTGGGCCACCTTGCAGACGGTGCTCCAGAACGAGGTGTCGCATTGGGCGCAGGAGGCGTATCACCATGCCAACCGTGTCCTGCTGGACCATGGTGTGAGGCCGGAGATCGATCTTCGGCCCTTCATCAGGCGCAGCCGGGATAGCGGTGTGGCGGGGCAAGCCAGGGTGACCATGCCTGGCGGTCTGGGCGGCCCCATGAGCGGCATCTCTGCTGCTGGGGCAGGGGGCGGGGCAGGCTTACGCCTGGATCCCAATGGCAACAGCGGGCTGCAGCCGCTTGGGCGCGCCTATGACGAAACCCAGATGTTGACCCAGACGCCGGGTATGCGTGCCGCCGCACAGCCACAGGTGGTGCTGAGCAAGCTCAATCAGATCGTGGCACGTCAGGTGCCTGGGTTTGCGCCGACCGCTCCGGTGCAGGCGCCTGTGGCGCTCAGCCCGGGCTTGGGGCAAGCCATTCAATCTGTGGGGCAAGCGGTTCGAAGCCATGCCGATGGTCAGGTGGGCGGCGTGCTGACCTCGCCGGCCGCCGCACTGCAGGAGTTGCAGCACAGCAAGCAGGCCTTGAAGCAGGCGGCGTCTACACCCGTCGAGCGCGCCACGATTGAAATCGTCGCCTTGTTGTTCCAGTCCATCTTGCAGGAAGAGCGTCTGCCCGCCACCATTCGCGTTTGGTTTGCCCGTTTGCAGATGCCGGTGTTGCGCGTGGCGGTCAGTGAGCCCGATTTCTTTGCGACCACCAGCCATCCCGCGCGGGTGCTGATCGACCGCATGGGTGCCTGTGTGATGGGTTTCGTCACGGGCTCGCAAGAGCATGACGACGCCTTGCACAAGGAGATCAAGCGCATCGTGCAGGTGGTCGAGGCCTATCCGGATACGGGCCGGCGCGTGTTCCAGACGGTGCTGACCGAGTTCGAGCGCTTCCTGGAAAGCTATTTCCGCGAGCACAACGAGGCCAGCCGCAAGGGCGTCTCACTGGCGCAGCAGGTCGAGCAGCGCGAAACCTTTGCCATCCAGTACACCATCGAGTTGCGCAAGATGCTGGAAGGCATGCCTGTGCACGAAGGCGTGCGCGAGTTCCTCTTCAAGGTCTGGGCCGATGTGCTGGGCCACAGCGCGGTGCTGACCAGCCAGGCCAGCGATGAAACCCGTGCGCTCAAGAAGGCCGCGGCCGATCTGATCTGGTCGGCCAGCGCCAAGACATCTCGCGAAGAGCGAGCCGATGTGCTCATGCGCCTGCCCCCCTTGCTCAAGGCCGTGCGTGAAGGGATGGCCCAGTCCGGCTTGCCCGTGGACAAACAGGACGAGCACATCCAGTCCCTGAATGCGGCGCTGGCCGCGGCGTTCTCTGCCAGATCGGCGGCCTTGTCTGCCGCACACCTGAAGGCGGTGACCGACCGCCTGGCGGCGCTGGACGACGTGTTGCCCGACATCGGCGAGGTTGAGCTCGACGAGCAGACCTTGCGTGATTTGTCTGGACATGAGAGCGATAGCCTGGAGATCGTGGCGGAAGGCGGCACGATGCCGACGCCAGCGATGTTGGGCTGGGCGCGCGATCTGCACGTCGGCTCCTGGTTCAAGCTGGAGTACCGCAACCAGACCGAATCGGTTCAACTGGCCTGGCTGGGCCTGCAAAAGCAACTGATCCTGTTTGTGTCGCCCAGCGGGCGTGGTGTGCTGTTCCAGTTGCATCGCCTGGCGGCCTTCCTGCAGGCGGGGCTGCTCGTGCCTGTTGAAGAAGAGCCCTTGACCACCCGTGCCACGCGTGAAGCGTTGGCCAAGCTTGACGCCGATCCTGCGCGCCTGTTGAGCTGAGCCTGGCCTGTCGCCCTCGGAGCTGCGCTTCCGAGAATTACGACACGAACTGGCTTCTATTCCTTCCACCTCGTGGAATCCCTTCTGTCAGCATTCCGATGTAAGAGTCTCGGAGTGCGGAATGTTTTTTCGTCGCCAGTCAGCAGAAGGTACGCAGTGGGTCACGGTGATCCAGGACGGATCGACTGTGCATGCCGCGCAAGTGGTGTACACGGCCGACGGCCGCCCACGCGTGGACTGGATGTGGCAACACGATGCGCAAGGCATGGACAGCGCTCTGCGCACGCTGCAGGGCGCCAAGCGACTCAAGGGTTGCGCGTTGGTGGGCGTGCTGGACCGTGCGCACTACCGCATGTTGGCCACGGACACGCCCGATGTGGCCCGCGAAGATTGGCGAGATGCCATGCGCTGGCACCTCAAGGAGCAGGTCGATTTCCCGGTGGAAGACGCCGTGCTGGATGTGCTGGAGGTGCCTCAGGCTACTTCGCGCAGCAGCAGCGCCGTGATGACCTTTCTGGTGCCGCGTCTTGACTACTCCACGGTTGAGCTGGCGGCCGATGATCTGGGCCTGAACTGGACGGCCCTGGATGTGCCCGAGACGGCCTTGCGCAACGTTTGTGCTTTGGCAGAAGACGGTGAGAAGGCTCATGCGTTGATGGTCTTCGGTGACAGCCACGGCATGCTGGTCATCACCTTCAAGGGCGAGCTCTTGATGGCCCGCCACATCGAGGTGACCGTGTCTGCGGTGACCGGTGACGAAGAGGTCCGTGGGGCCGCGTTGAGTCGTGCTTCTCTGGAAATCCTGCGCACGGTGGACACCTTCGAGCGCATGCACAGCCAGGTTCAGCTCTCGGGCATGACGGTGGCCTTGCCGCCGGGTTGCGGCGCGGGCGCGCTGGAGATGCTCGCCGAGCTGATTTATGTGCCGCTGCAGCCGCTGGGCTTGTCGGCCTGGTTTGATCTGGAGTTGCTGGGCGGGGATGCCGTGCCGTTCAGCGAAGGCATCACCTTCAGCGAGCTGTGCGTATTGGGTGCCGCCCTGCGCGCGCATCCGGCCTTGCTGGATCGCCCGCAACTGCAATTGCTCGACCCCAACAGCGTGTTGGGTCAGTCTCCGACTTGGGGCGCGGTGCTGGGTGTTCGCCTGGCTGGCGGTGTGCTGGCCCTGGGTACGGCTGCAGGCATAGGGTTGCACGCTGGCGCCGGTGGCTACAACTTGCAAGCCGGCCAGATCGAGCAGGAGATCAACACTTTGCGTATCACGGCTGCGGCCAATCCCCCGTCTCCGATCGTCAAGGAGCTGGAGTCCTTGAGGCAAAAGGATGCGCAGCAGCGCCAGGTGCAGGATGCCTTGCAAGGCAGCATGGCCTGGGCTTCGCAGGGCTACTCCGACTACCTGATGGCCTTGGGCCGTCAGACCCACCCTTCTGTCTGGATCACGGGTTTGAACGTGCACGGTGACGGGCGCGACATCATCCTGAGCGGCCGCACCGATAACGTGGCGGCCATGCCAGCCTATCTGCAGCGCCTGGGCTTGGAGGAGCGCTTCAAGGGCCGCCGCTTTGCGCAGATGGAGATGTCGGCGCTGGCCGGGCAAGACACGGTGGCGGGCGTGGTGCAGTTCACGCTCAAAGGGGTTCGCAAGGACGAGGGTGACACCACCACGCGTGAAGCCGCTTTGCGCGCGGTGGGCAAGATCCCTCCGGAATCGAACAAGGAGGCACCCAAGAAATGAACAGCACCTTGCTTCGTTCATGGTTGCCGCTGATCATGACGCGCTGGCGTCAAGGGCGTCGAATGTTCGATGCCCGCTTGGTCAACGAGCGCCGGTTGATCATCGTGGCGCTGGTCGCGTTTGTCTGGTTCTTGCTGGACTCCGCACTGGTGACGCCGTCCTTCCAACAGTTCAACCAGGCCGCCAAACGCAACAAGGCCGCCTTCATGGCGCGTGACGCCTTGATCGCAGAAGTCCAGAAGCGCAAGCAGGACATGACCCTGAAAGAGGCGGAGGCCTTGCAGGAAATCAGGCAGATCAAAGAACGCATCGAGCGCAGCAAACAAGCTTTGGCGCAACAGCAGGCGATGCTGGTACCCGCGCGGGACATGCGTGGTCTGCTGGAAGGCTTGTTGTCTCAAAGTGGCCGTGTGCAGTTGTCACTCATGCGGACCCTGCCGCCTGAAGAGGTCAAGTTCGCCCCTGTGCCGGGTGTGGCGATCTCGAACGCCTTGTTGTATCGCCAGAGTATGGAGCTGGCCGTCACCGGCGGGTTCATCGATGTGCTGACCTGGTTGCGCAATGTCGAAGCATTGCCACGCAAGCTGTTGTGGGACGGCATGATCCTCAAGACCAACGACATGGGTGAGCTGACCTTGACCCTGCAGGTTCACACCTTCAGTCCGGATCGTGATGCCCTGGAGATCACGCCATGAACAAGTTGGTGCATGTCCACCTCATGGGCCTGGCGGCGTTGGTGGGGGCTTTGTGGTCCCTGGCGGTCGCTGCCGTCGAGCCCGACCTCAAGGGCGTGATGGACCCAACCAGGCCGCCTGCAGGCGTGATGCTCAAGATGACTGGCGAGAACGCCGGGCGCGCCTTGAAGTCCGTCGTGAGCGATGGTCCTGCGGCTGCGGCCTTGGCCGCCATGCCGGCGGCATCTGGTGCCTCGGCTTCGGCGGGCGCGACATCGTCCCCCAATGATGGGTCGGCAGATCGCTGGGCCGTGACCTCGATTCGCATTGACCGGGCCTCCGGCGAAGGCGTGGCCCTGGTTGGTGACGAGCTGGTGCGCGTGGGTGACACCGTGCATGGCATGAAGGTGCTGGGCATCTCCTCCAGCGAGGTCCAGCTCAATGGGCCAGATGGTGTGCGGAAGTTGGTGCTTCCTGATGTGATCGAGCAGAGCAGGGCGAAGCCCGCCCGAGCCGCCAAGCGCGGACGAAAGGAAAAGCAATGAAGTCCTTGCAGACAATCCAGAAAGCACTGGTGATCGGTCTGAGCATGGCTGGATGGGGTCTTTCGCACGCTGCGGATGTCGATGATCAGGCCGTCGGCCGGATGAGCATGAGCCTGAGCCTGAGGCAGGTTGAATCCGTTCTGCATGCCAATCCACCTGGTGCTGGGGCGATCTCGTCGCGGGCTGCGGACGGCCGCTTTGACATTGCCATGCGCAATGCACCGGCTGCCCAGGTATTTGCACAGCTCGGTGCCGGCAGCCAGTACAACATCCTGGTGCCGCCCGATGTCACGGGCAACCTCAGCCTGAGCTTGAAGAACACAACCATGCATGAAGCACTGGAGACCCTGCGCGACATGTATGGCTATGACTATCGCATCACAGGCAACCGCGTTTTCATTTCGTCCAATGCCGTCCAGACGCGGCTGTATCGCATCAACTATCTGCCAGGGCGGCGCGTGGGTTCTTCGGAGTTGAGCATCGCCTCCGCTGCGACAGCCAACACGGGGGGCGGCAACGCTTCAGGCGCAGCATCTTCGGGCTCTTCCAGCGCGTCTGGCTCTGGGGCCAGCGGTGGTGGTGGCAGCGGTGGCGGCAACGGCGGTTCCAGTGCGACATCATCGGTGCGCACAACCTCGGATACAGATTTCTGGAAAGATGTCAGTGATTCGCTGGTGTCCCTTATTGGCAGCAAGGATGGCCGCAGCGTGACGATCAATCCCGGTGCGGGCGTGATCCTCGTTCGCGCTACACCAGCAGAGCTGAGGCAGGTTTCCGAGTACCTGCGGGCCGTGCAGGTCACGATTGAGCGCCAGGTCATGCTGGAAGCCAAGATCGTCGAAGTGCAATTGACGAAGTCTTCAGAGAGTGGCATCAACTGGGGCTTGTTCCGCAGCGATGGGTTCAATGGCGGGCGCCTGGGTGTGGTCGGCATGGTGCCGGGGGTGACACTGGGCTCCTCATTGACCAATGGCAACGTGACCGTGACACCCGGTACGGGGGTCACCTCCAGTGCCACAGGCAAGGGCTTTTATGGCCTGGCCCTGCAGACGCCCAACTTTGCGGCCTTGCTGTCCTTCCTGGAGACACAGGGCAATGTGCAGGTGCTCTCCAGCCCGCGCATTGCGGCGATGAACAACCAGAAGGCCGTGCTGAAGGTCGGTAGTGACGATACTTTCGTGACATCTGTCACCAACAACGTCACCGTGGTCAACAACACCACCGTGAACTCGCCCACAGTAGCAACCAAGACCTACTTCAGTGGCATATCCCTGGATGTGACGCCACAGATTGATGATTCCGGTACCGTGATGTTGCATGTGCACCCGGCCATCAGCGTGGCCACCACCAAGGATTTGTCGCTCAAGTTGGGCGATTCTGGAACCTATCAGGTGCCCGGTGTGGCGATCTCCATCAATGAGACCGACAGCATGGTGCGTGTGCGTGATGGCCAGATCGTGGCCATTGGTGGCCTGATGCAGCACTCTGGCAGCGATAGCCTGACCGGTGTGCCTGGCCTGGGTGAGGCGCCCGTGGTGGGGCGACTGTTTCGCTACAAGAACAACAGCAGCACCAAGCGTGAACTGGTCATCCTGATCAAGCCGACGGTGCTCAGTGAAGATGGTCTGGGCGCTGCCGCGGCAGAGCCTGCGACGCCCCTGTTGAGTGATGCCAGAAATTGAGGTAAGCCATGTCCCGCCCACAAAAATTCAGGCTGGGTGATCTGCTCGTTCAGGACAAACTCGTCACCGAAGAGCAACTGATGATGGCGCTGGGCGAACAGCGCGGCAGCGGCCGCAAGCTGGGCGAGGTGCTGGTTGATCATGGCTGGATCACGGAAGCGCAGATCGCCAAGGCGGTGGCGCGCCAGTTGCGTGCCCCCTATATCGATCTGGCGCATTTCCCATTGCGCCCGGAGTTGGCGCAGTTGCTGCCAGAAGCCCACGCCCGCCGCATGCACGCCATCGTGCTGGATGACCCTCCAAGCGGTTTGATGGTCGGCATGGCTGACCCGACCGATATCTACGCGTTCGATGAAATTGGCCGTCTGCTCAAACGCAGCATCGATCTGGCCGTGATCACCGAGACGCACTTGCACGCCGCGCTCGACCGGGTCTATCACAGCACCGAAGAAATCGAAGGCCTGGCGCGCGAGCTGACCAGTGAGCTGGCCGGTGCCGAGTCGGATCTGGGTGACCTGCTGGGCATGGACTCGACCAGTAATGAAGACGCCCCCGTGGTGCGCCTGCTGTATTCGGTGTTCGAGCAGGCCTTGCGTGTACGCGCATCCGACATCCACATCGAGCCGCAGGAAAAGCAGCTGCGCATCCGCTTTCGCATTGACGGCGTGCTGCACGTGCAGACCGAAGCCGACGCCAAGATCTCCAGTGCCGTGGCCTTGCGGCTCAAGCTGATGTCCGGTCTGGACATCTCCGAGAAGCGCCTGCCTCAGGACGGCCGTTTTGCTGTGCGCCTGAAAGACGGCACGGTCGATATCCGTATCTCGACGATGCCGGCGCAATACGGGGAATCCGTGGTGATGCGTTTGCTCAGCCAGAGCACCGGCATGCTCGATCTGGAAAAGATGAAGATGCCGCCGCGCATGCTCACCGCCTTGCGCAAGGCCATCGACAAGCCCAGCGGCATGATCCTGGTTACCGGGCCCACCGGTAGCGGCAAGACCACCACCTTGTATGGGGCGCTCAATGCCTTGAACAGCACCGAGCGCAAGATCATCACGGTAGAAGATCCCGTGGAATACCGCCTGCCCGGCCTCAACCAGGTGCAGGTGATGGAGAAGATCGACCTGGGTTTCGACCGTGTGTTGCGCGCAGCCCTGCGTCAGGATCCCGATGTGATCCTGGTGGGTGAAATTCGCGACAAGGCCACGGCCGAAATCGGCTTGCGTGCCGCCATGACGGGCCACCTGGTCTTGTCCACGCTGCACACGAACGATGCGGCTTCGACGCCGGCGCGTCTGATCGACATGGGCGTGCCGCGCTGGATGGTGGCGCTGTCGCTGCAACTGGTGGTGGCGCAGCGTCTGGTGCGCACCTTGTGTAGCGCTTGCGCCGTACCACATGAGCCGTCTCCGCAGGAGCTGGTCTGGTTGCGTGGCCAGTTGGGTGACGACGCGGACAACGCCACCTTCAAGTTCGGCAAGGGCTGCCCCGAGTGCAACCACTCCGGTTTCAGAGGCCGAACCGGTGTGTACGAGTTTCTGGAGATGACGCTGGGCTTGATTGATGCGCTCAACCATCCCGAGCCAGGCGTGTTCTCCAAGGCTGCGCGAGAAGCCATGGGGCGCCATACACTGCGTCGTGACGCTGCGCGGCTGGTGGTGGAGGGTCGCACCACGGTGGATGAGGCCATGCGCGTCAGTGCCGAGGTTGATGAATGAGTCGCTTCAGTTATGTCGCCAAAGGCCCGCATGGCAACATCCAGGGCACGCTGGAAGCAGCCTCTGCCTCGGCGGCTGCTAGCGAGATTCAGGCCAAGGGCCTGGTGCCGTTGACCATCAAGCAGGATGGCCCGGTCGCTGCGGCCGCCGCTGCCAGTGCCCCTGTGAAGATGCCGGAGTTCATGCAGCCCAAGGTCACGCAGATGGATGTGATGCTGTTTGCCAAACAGCTCTACACCCTGTTCAAGGCCGGCGTGCCCATTCTGCGGGCCCTGGCGGGTTTGCAGGAAACCACGCAGAACCCGACGATGAAAGTCGTGCTGCAGGACTTGCGTCGCGCGCTGGAAGGTGGGGTGGACTTGTCCACGGCCATGGCGCAGCATCCCAAATGCTTTGACGGCTTTTTTGTGGCCATGGTCAAGGTGGGCGAGTCTTCAGGTCGCCTGGAAGAGATCTTCCTGCGACTGGCTCAGCATATGGAGTTCGAGATGTTCATGCAGCAGCAGGTCAAGTCTGCGCTGCGCTACCCCAGCTTCGTCATCATGGCCATGACGGCCGCGATCGGTGTGATCAACGTCATGGTGATTCCGGCCTTCTCCGGTGTGTTCAAGGGGCTGGGCGCGGATCTGCCTGTGCCTACCAAGATCCTGATGGCCACGTCGGCGTTTTCCATCGAACACGGGTGGTCGATCCTGATCGCCGCAGTGCTGGCCTTTTTCGTCTGGCGCAAGTGGGTCAAATCGCCACAAGGCAAGCCGGTGTGGGATCGCTTCCTGCTTCGCATGCCCATCGTGGGGCCCATCGTGACCAAGGCTTCGCTGGCCCGTTTCACGCGCGCCTTTGCCTTGTCCTTGCGAAGTGGTGTGCCCCTGGAGCGCGCCCTCATCGGCGTGGCTCAGACTGCCGACAACGCCTATCTCACACAGCAGATTGACTCCATGCGAGAGCGCATCATGCGTGGCGAGTCACTGGCGCACTCCGCGGCAAGTGCCGGCGTGTTCACACCCATGGTGCTGCAGATGATCGCCATTGGCGAAGAGACCGGCATGGTCGATGAGTTGCTCGATGAGGTCGGGGAGCTCTACAGCGAGGACGTGCAGTACCTGCTCAAGACCCTGTCTCAGCAGATCGAACCCATCCTGATTGTTTTCATGGGCGGGTTGGTGCTGGTGCTGGCGCTGGGCGTGTTCCTGCCGATGTGGAACATGGGTGGCGCGGCCATGAAGCATTGAGCCAGTGCATTTGTGCACGAAAGCCCCAAACGTGAGAACTAGTTCCGCTTCAGGGGTGTATTGGATGTTTGCTTGATTTCTGTTTGGGCCACCATCTGGTAACCGCGCGATCCACACCAGGTTGTAACAACCCTAAAGTTTGAATGGGGTGGGTCGAAAAGTGAACAAACGTGCATTTATCTACAAGCCGGGATGCACGACAGGTACCCGGGCCAACGTGAACATGCAAGAGGTAATAGGTATGAAACGCTCGCAAACCGGCTTCACCATGATCGAGCTGATTGTGGTCATTGTCATTCTGGGCATTTTGGCGGCGACGGCGTTGCCCAAGTTTGTGGATCTGCGCAGCGATGCCGTGTCATCGGCTGGCAATGGCATGGCTGGCCAACTGGGTAGCGCCATGTCGATCAACTATGCCGGTTGCCAGGCCAACAACAACGTGGCGGCCGCCAACAAGTGCGTCACCATCAACAACTGCAGCCAGGCCGCAACCTTGCTGACGGGCGGCGCCTTCCCGACCAACGGTACCACCACCTTCTCGGTGGCGGCCGCATCCCTGACAACCACCAACGGTTCGACCGCCAACTGCACCCTGACGGCCACCAACGGTACCACCACTGCCACAGCGACCTTCACAGGCGTGGCAGCAGGCAACTGATGCGTGAGTGTGTGGGCCTGATTGGCGTCGCCAGCCAGGTCTTCGCGTTCGCTACTGAAGCTGCGGCAAGCTCCACCACGATGGCCTGTCGCGATCTTTTACTGACTTTTTAAGGCTCGAGGTGAACACCATGAAAAACAGGCAGACTGGTTTCACCATGATCGAATTGATCGTGGTCATCGTGATTCTTGGCATTCTGGCGGCGACGGCCTTGCCCAAGTTTGTGGACTTGCGCAGCGATGCGGTGGCCTCGGCCGGCGACGGCATGGCCGGACAGTTAGGCAGCGCCATGGCGATCAACTATGCCGGCTGCCAGGCCAACAACAACGTGGCGGCCGCCAACAAGTGCGTCACCATCAACAACTGCAGCCAGGCGGCGACCTTGCTGACTGGCGGCGCTTTCCCGACCAACGGCACGACCACCTTCTCTGTTGCCGCGTCCAGTCTGACGACCACCAACGGGTCTACCGCCAACTGTACGTTGACGGCCACCAACGGCACGACCACCGCCAACTCGACCTTCACTGGCGTGGCAGCGGGCAACTGATCCTCACCGATGTGACGGTGATGCAAAGCCAGGTTCGTCCTGGCTTTGGTCTATCTGGGGAGTGTGTTTCATGAGGCGTGAGCAGACGGGCTTCACCATGATCGAGTTGATCGTGGTCATCGTGATACTGGGCATTCTGGCGGCGACGGCCTTGCCCAAGTTTCTGGACTTGCGCGGTGATGCCATCGCCGCATCGGCGGATGGCGTGGCGGCGCAACTGTCCAGCGCGATGTCGGTCAACTATGCGGGTTGCTCGGCAACAGGGCACGTGGTCACGGCCAACAAGTGCATCGCCGTATCCAACTGCTCTCAAGCCGCCAATCTGCTGGCGGGTGGCGTGTTGCCAACCAATGGCAATGTCACTTACAGCATCACGGCTCAGGCGCTGGGGTCAGGTGCGGCTGGCGCCGATGGTGTGACGGGCGATTGCACGCTGTCGGCCACCAATGGCACCACAACGGCCACGGTCACGTTCACGGGCATTTCGGCTGGGCTGTGATGGTCTGATCAACGCTTAAAGCCTCAAGAAGGCCGCAAAAGCAGGATTAGTTCTGCTTTTGCGGCCTTTGTATGGCGGTGTCTTTCGCGCTTGTTGCAACATGTAAACAATTGGGCGTAGTGACATTTTCAGACACAGGGGCTGACATCAACGCCAGACTGATTGTCATCTTTGCGGAGTTCTTTCATGGCCAACAAACGGATGCTGAGCGGCTTCTTCAAAGCAGCGTTGTCGCTGCTGTGTTTGCTGGCGCTCATCGGCCAGGCTGTGGCGGGCTACTACGTCTATACCAGCGGCGTGTATTCGCCACCTAGCCCCGGCGCGAATCTCTACACCATCGACTTCAGCACGCGCACGCTGGCGAGCGAGCAGACGGCCAGCCGCTTGACCTATGCCAGCGCGGCCGGTGCGTCGCAGTTCCTGAAGTCTGGTGGTTCGATCAGCTACACAGGCACGGTGTCGGAGAGCGGTTTTTCCGGGAACGCGATGAAAATCAGCTCGGGCACCACGAGCAACGCCAGCACCGTCACGGTCAACTTTGCCAACCCTACGCCTTATGTTGGCCTGATGTGGCGCGCCCAATTCAACAGCGAGAACACCCAGATCCTGACCTTGACGCTGACGGACGGTAGCACCAAGGTCCTCAAGAACTGTACGTCGTCCAGCAATGCCCAGTGTGTCGGCATGTATGTGGACGACCCCAGCTGGTTGTCGTCCTTGCTCAACTTTCTGCTGGGCTGGCTGCTGGGGGACAGCATCACCTGGGCACCCATCTACGTGCAGTACACCCCTGACAGCGGCGTGAAGGTCTCCTCCATGCAGTTCAAGCTCTACAACTGCGGCGGTTGCGGCTTTTTGTCAGCGGACACCTCGCAGGATTGGTATGTCGACAGCATCAGCTACATCGATGGATTGGCTACACCTCACCATCTGGAGTTGACCACGGCCTCCAGCAGCGTGTCTGCCAACGCGGCCACCACCTTGCGCATCAAGGCTTGTGGTGATGCCACCTGTGCGACCCCTTACGTCACGGGGGCCAGTGGCACGATCGCCGTGTCAGGCGTGTCAGCCACCTACACGGCTGCCTGGACCATACCGGCCGGGCCTGTCAATTATGTGGATGTCACGGTGACGCCGACCACGGCCGGCACGGCGACCATGAGTCTGCCGACAACGTCACCCACGCCTAGCAATACGCCCAAGGTGTTCTGTGGCATCAGCGTATCTGCGGCCAGCGGCAATGCCTGTGCGATGACGGTGACCGTGCCCTTGCACCACGTGAACATATCGGCCAGCAATGGTCTGACATGCACCCCCAGAACCTATACCGTGCAGGCTTGTGCTGATGCGACATGCGCGACTCCCTATACCTCCGGGCTGTCTGGCACGCTGGCGGTGAGTGGCTCGGGCATGACGGTCAACTATCCCTCAGGGGCGGCCTTCAGCATCCCCAACGGTTCGTCGAGCGCCACCGTGTCCGTGCACGCTACCACCGTCGGCTCGCTCACCACGGCCACGCTGAGTGGCCTGTCTGCTACGCCATCCGGCTCGCCTTCAGTCTATTGCGGGATGAACGGATCCACGCCAGCCAGTGGCGGCAGTTGCACGATCAGCCTGGCCAGTTCGGGTTTGTTCTTTGATGTGCCGAATCATCTTTCAGAGGTTTCGCAGTCCGTGACGATCAGCGCTGTGCAGTCGAGCAACAACGCCACGGCTTGTACCCCGGCTTTTGCCAGCGTCAACAAGAGCGTGACCTTCAAGTGCAGCTACAGCAATCCCGGTTCGGGGACGCGGCCGGTTCGTGTGGGTGGCAGCGCATTGAATACCGGCAACAGCACGGCTGCGGCTTGTGATGCGACAGGGCGTTCGGTGTCACTGAGCTTCGACGCCAACGGTGTGGCCACGACCACCGTGCAGTACGCCGATGTGGGCCAAATGGGGATGACGGCCAGCTACACGGGTTCGGGAACAGATGCCGGCTTGAGCATGACGGGCTCGGATACCTTCATCGCCAGCCCGGCCAGCTTCGCATTCAGTAGCGTGACCGCTGCGCCGGTGGCGGGCAGTGCTTTTTCTGCAACCTTGACGGCCAGGAACAGTGCCGGTGCGGCGGTACCCAATTTTGGCAAGGAGTCTCCAGCTGTGAGTGATTACGTGCGCGTGGCCTGGAGCAAATACAGGCCGACGGGTGCCGGGGCTGTTGCGGGCACCTTGAGTGGTACGGCGACGGGTGCGAGCGGCTCGCCTGCATTGGCTTCGAGCGGCTTCACCAATGGGGTGGTGACCCTGTCCGATCTGAAATGGACCGAGGTGGGTACGGGCGATCTGTCTGCCAGTCTGGTGAGCGGCAGCTATCTGGGCTCCGGTACCGCCGTAACGGGCTCGACGGGCAGCACAGGTGCCGTCGGGCCTTTCGTTCCGCATCACTTTGACGTGAGTCTGACCCAGGCCTGTGGCAGCTTCACCTACAGCGGGCAGCCATTCACGGCCCAGGTCACCGCGCGCAATGCCTTGGGCAATACCACGCTCAACTACGATGGCACGGGCAGCACATCGCCCAATTTTGCCAAGTCGGGTTCTTTCTCGGCGGTGGGGGCGGGTGCGTCGTCCGGCACGCTTGGCAGCACGGGTTTCTCTGCCAGCCAGTTCAGTCAAGGTGTGGGCACGGTGAGCGCGTCGCCAGTGTTCACGTTTGGCAGCAAGTTGACATCAGCCACGGCGGTGACCATTCGTGCGGCAGACAGTGACGCCGTTTCGTCCAGCAGTGGGACGGAGGGCTCATTGAGCCTGCGTAGTGGCCGCATCAGGATCTCTAATGCCTTTGGTTCGGAAAAGTCCAGCCTGTCCGTGCCCGTGCAGGTTCAATTCTGGAATGGCAAGGCCTGGGTCATCAACAGCCAGGACAATTGCACCAGCATTCCCTCCGCATCGGTCGCCCGTAGCAACTACCTGGACAACAAGGGCGCAGCCACTTCGTCATGGAGCACAACGCCCACGTCGGTCACCATCACCGGCGGCAATGGCACCCTCTACCTCAGCGCGCCCACTGGAGGCATGACCGGCAGTGTGGATTTCGCATTTAATCTGGGGGGCAGTGCTACGGACCAGTCCTGTCTGAGCAGCCACCCGGCCAGCACCGGCGCCGCGCTGAGTTGGCTGCGTGCCCAGAACGGCACCTCTGGCAGTTGCGCTGGCTTGACCACTTACGACAGAGACCCCTCCGCGCGAGCTACCTTTGGCGTCTACCAGCCTGAAAGCAAGAGAACTGTGTATCAAAGAGAGTTGTACTGAGTGCACGAATGCTTGGCAATTCCCGTTCTGTTTTGGGTTTTCACCATGTTGAAAAAATCACAGAATTCACAGTAGTTCTGGCTGCTCGCGAACGATCGCGTCCGCAGGCAGTCAAAGGCGTACGGCTTGTGCTTGCGCGCCTTGATGCGTTGGAGTGTCGTCATGGGCAAGGCCAGTTGGAAGTCGATCTTGCAGGTGCTGTCTGGCCTGCTGCTGGTGCTGTGCGGGACCGTTGCACAGGCGGGCTTGTCCGTCTACACCAATGGCACGACCTCGCCCCCTAGCCCTGCCGCAAATCAGCGCACCATTGATTTCGATACCTTGACGCTGGCGAGCGAGCAGACAGCCAGCAAGTTGACCTACAGCTCCGCCAATGGCGATTGCAATCGCTATTACTTGCTGTTCGTGGGCTGGTTGTGTACGTTGGGCTCGGATCCGGGCAGTGTGGCCTACAACGCATCGTCTTCGTTGACCGGGTTTTCCGGCAATGTGATGAGCCTGTATTCCGGGGTCAATGCCAACACCACCTCGGTCACTATCAACTTCGCCAATCACACGCCCTATGTGGGCTTCCTGTGGGGCGTGGAGTTTGCGTCACAGAACTCGATGGTGGTCAACCTGACGCTGGCCGACAACTCCGTGGTGACGCTCAAGAACTGTACGGACAGCAGCAACAGTTTGTGCATGGCCAAGTACGTGGACCAAAACTGGTTCGCGCAGGTCTATAACCTCTTGTTGGGTTGGCTGCTGGGCGACGCGGTCGATTTCTATTCCGTCTACGTTCAGTACCAGCCAGACAGCGGCGTGAAGATCAAGTCGATGCAGTTCGTGGTGTCCCAGTGTGCGAACTGCGGTTTCCTGTCGTCGAACACTTCGCAGCATTTCAAGGTTGACAAGATCACGTATGTGGACGCGTCGGTGGCGCCGGATCACCTGGAGGTCACGACCTCGTCGAGCTCGGTCTCGCAAGGTGCCAGCACCAACGTCACGATCAAGGCCTGTGGCAATGCTGCGTGCTCCGTGCCCTACATCACGGGCGTCACCGGGAACCTATCTATCACCGGCACGGGGCTGACAACGACCTATACGACGGGCGCAGCATTTTCCATCGCCGCTGGCCCAACCAACACGACGACGGAGACGGTCAGCATCTCGCCAGCAGGCACAGCCACGGTGGCCTTGACCGGCTATTCGCCCACACCCACAAACACGACCAAGGTCTTCTGTGGACTGGGTACGACGGCCACCAGCAGTGGCAGTTGCTCTCTTTCAGTGATGGGCTTGCATCACCTGGAGGTGACCACATCGACCGCTTCGGGTTTCATTAATTCTGCTTTGACGTACACGATCAAGGCCTGCTCCGATGCCGCCTGTGCGGTCACGTATACGGGCGGTGTCACGGGTTCACTGTCTTTAACGGGGGTGACCGTCACGCCCGCAGCCAGCCAGGCTTTCACGATCACGGCGGGCAGCGCCTCGACAACGGTGAATGGCACGCCAACGGTGGCGGGCACCCTGACTGCGGCTGTCAGTGGCGTATCGCCGGCGGCTTCTGGGTCGCCGTCCTTGTATTGCGGCATGGGGGTGGCGGCAGCCAGTGGCAATTCCTGCGCCTTCACGGCCAGCCAATCCCTGCACCACGTCGAACTCACGACGGGTAGCGCCAGCAACGTGACCTGCACGCCGATCGTCTACACCGTCAGGGCTTGTGGCGATGCGGCGTGCACCACCAACTTCACGTCCGGCCTGACCGGGACCCTGACGGTGTCCGGCGTGACGGTCAACTATCCTGCCGGGCAAGGCTTCTCCATTGCCAATGGCAGCTACACGACCACGGTGTCTGCGCACGCCACCACTGTGGGCACTGCGACGGCGGCGCTGTCCGGCCTGTCGGTGACGCCAGTCGGCTCGCCTGCGACTTACTGCGGCATGGGTGCGGCGGCTACCAGTGGCGGCTCATGTGCAGCCTCCACCGTCGACTCGGCTTTGTATTTCTCGGTGCCCAACCACCTGTCAGAAGCGTCTCAGTCGGTGACGGTCAGTGCGGTGCGCTCCAGCAATAACGCGACGGTGTGCGCACCTGCATTTGCCAGTACCAGCAAGAACGTCACCTTCAAGTGTGCGTATGCCAACCCGACGACGGGCACCCTGCCCGCGCGTGTGGGAGGCACGGCCGTGAACAGTTCGGGCAGCGCCGCGGCGGCCTGTGATGTAACCGGCAAGGCGGTGAGCCTGAGCTTCAATGCCAGCGGCGTGGCCACCACGACCATGCAATATGCCGACGTGGGGCAAATGACCTTGACGGGCACCTATACCGGCTCTGGTACGGATGCGGGCCTGAGCATGACCGGCAGCAGTACCTTCATTGCCAGCCCGGCATCGTTCGGATTCAGCAGTGTGACCGCTGCGCCCGTGGCCGGCAGCACCTTTGCTGCCACCTTGACGGCCAGGAACAGCGTCGGCACGGCCGCGCCCAACTTTGGCAGAGAAACGGCTGTGACGCAGGACTATGTGCGTCTGGCGTGGGCCAAGTACAGGCCCACAGGGCTGGCTGCAGCGGCAGGTACCTTCACTGGCACAGGTTCAACCGGCGGCTCGCCCTATATTTCGTCGAGCAGCTTCAGCAGCGGCGCGGTGACGCTGAGCGATCTGAAGTGGTCAGAGGTGGGCACCGGCGATCTGACGGCCACCCTGGTCAGTGGCAGCTACCTGGGTACTGGTACGACGGTGACCGGCAACACCGGGGGCACTGGCGGCGTGGGGCCCTTCGTGCCGCATCACCTCACGGCCAGCATCACCCAGGGCTGCGGCAGTGTCTTTACCTACAGCGGCCAACCGTTTTCATTGACGCTGACAGCGGTCAACGCCGATGGTGTGACCACGGCCAACTATGATGGCTCCGGCGATACCTCGCCCAATTTCGCGAAGGCGGTCACGCTGTCCATGCAGGGGGCCGGGGCCAGCACGGGCGCCTTGAACAGCACGGCTGTGTCACTGAGCAGCTTTACCAGTGGCCTTGCCTCGTTCTCCAGCACCGGTGTGTCGCCGTTCAAGTTCACGTTCACGTCGAAGCTGACCTCGGCCACGGCCGTGACCGTGCGGGCCACAGAGAGCGCCAGCAGCATCTCGTCAAGCGGGTGGGATGGCACGCTGACCGTGCGCAGCGGGCGGATCAAGGTCTCCAATGCCTTTGGTTCGGAAAAAAGTTCACTGGACATTCCTGTACAGGCACAGCACTGGAACGGCAAGACCTGGGTGGTCAACAGCGATGACAGTTGCACCTACATTCCCGTTGCGGCTGTCGCGCGCACCAACTACCTGGATTACAAGGGCGGCGCCACCTCGTCATGGAGCACCACGCCAGCGACCAAGGCCACCATCAACAGCATTCCCATGGCCGTGGTGATAGGCGGCGGCAATGGCACCTTGACCTTGGGCGCCCCCAGCCCCGTCTCCACAGGCAGTGTGGACTTCGCCTTCAACCTGGGCGCGACCTCGACCGATCAATCCTGTCTGGCCAGCCATCCGGCCAGCACGGGTGCCAATCTGGACTGGCTTCGTGCGCTCAATGGCAGTGCGAACAGCTGCACCGGGTTGATTAGCTATGACCGTGATCCGAGTGCGAGAGTGACATTCGGCGTCTACAAACCAGAAACCAAGAAGGCGGTGTTCGTCCGTGATCTGTACTGAAGCCCCCGTGCCCGCTCGCCTGCACCAGGCAGGCTTCACGATCGTGGAGCTGATCGTGGTCATGGTGCTGGCCGGTATCCTGGCCGCCTATGCCATCCCCAAGGTTTCAGGGGCCATCGGCGCGCGCGATGACGCCTGGCATGACTCTTTGCAAGGTGCGCTTCGGTTTGCCCAAAAGGGGGCGGTGGCCCGCCGTCGCCTGACCTGTGTCACCATCACGGCGACCACAGTGAGCATCACCTCCGCCGCAGTGAATCCCGCAACGTCCTGCTCGACCAGCGTCAATGGGCCCAATGGCAGCGCGACCTTTGCATCATCGACCAACAGCAGTGCGGGCACGAGCGTGTCACCGGCGGGCACGATCTATTTTCAGCCGGATGGGCGTGTGACCACGGATGGCGCAGGTACCACCTCGGCGGATCGAACCATCACCATGTCGGGTGCCAGCAGCATCACGGTCTACGGGGAGACTGGCTATGTGGAGTAGGCCATCGCGCGGCTTCACGCTCATCGAAATGGTCGTGGCGATCGTGATCATTGGCGTGGCCCTGGCCGGCGTCATGGCGGCGTTCAACCAGAGCGCCAAAAGCAGTGCCGACCCGATGGTGCGCAAACAGATGCTGGTTCTGGCGGAAGAAATTCTGGAAGAGATCGAGCTCAAGCAATATCCGCCTTTGGCCAACACGGCCCCGGCCACGTGCGCGCGCGACACCTACAACGATGTGTCGGACTACAACGGCTATGCCACCACCAACCAGATCTGCAACATCGATGGCACCACGATATCGGCGCTCAGCGCTTACTCCATCAGCGTGAGCGTGGCAGTCTCAACGCTGAGCGGTGTGGCCGCTGCCAAGCTGATCACCGTGACGGTGTCGCGAGGCAGTGACAGCGTGACCCTCAAAGGCTGGCGAACGGACTACGCATCATGATGAAGCCCGTTTCCCATCCTCAACATGGCGTGACGCTGGTCGAGCTGGTGCTGGTCATCATGATCGGCGCGATCATGGCCGCCACGGTGTCGCTCTTCATCCGCCCGGCGATCGACGCCTATACGGGTACACGCTTGCGCGCGGACATGTCAGATCAGGCCGATACGGCCTTGCGGCGCATGCTGCGGGATGTGCGCAGGGCCGTGCCCAACTCCATCCGGGTACCGTCGGCGCAATGTTTCGAGCTGGTGCCTGTGGTCTCCGGCGGGCGCTATCGCATGGCGCCGGACAATGTCAATGACGCAGGCTCATGCAACCCGCAGCCTACGCCGCCTACGGCGCCCTCCGCCGCCTGTTCTGCCTGGGTGGACACGTCACAGACCACGATGGCGTTCGACACCTTGTCGCCACTGTCCACCGACCCGTCGGCAGGGGACTGGGTGGTGATCAACAACCAAAATGGCAACGATGTCTACACCGGCGCCAATCGATCGGCCATCACCTCGGTGACGTCGCCATCGAGTTCGACGCAAGGCTACAAGCGCATCACCATGTCGACGATGCAGGTGTCTCCCGGCTATTCAGGTGGGCGATTCCTGACTGTCGCCAACAGCGAGCAGTCTGTCTTCTACATCTGTTCGGGGGCGGATGGCACCCTCAACGGCAATGGGGATGGCAAAGGCACCTTGTACCGGTTGGTGCGGTCGTTCACTTCAGCCTATCCCACATCGTGCCCCTCCACAGCAGGTGCCGTCGCCCTGGCCACGCGCGTGAAGTCTTGTTCTTTCGTATACGACCCCAATCAGGGCGCCACACAGCAAAGCGGCTTTCTGTGGATGGACGTGGAGCTGGCCCGCAACAACGAAACAGCCCACATGGCAGTTGGTGCCCATGTGATGAACGTGCCATGACGATGCCATCCTCGCTTCATCCCATGCCAATTGGCTTGCGCACTCAGAGGGGCCTGGGCATGATCGCGGCCATCGTGGTGCTCGTGATGATGGCCGTGCTGGCCGCGGCCGTGACCCGGCTGACCTGGACGCAGCAGGTGTCATCGGCGCAGGACGTCATGGGTGCCCGAGCCTTTCAGGCGGCCAACGCAGGCACCGAGTGGGGCATGTATCAGGCGCTCAAGGGTAGCTGGATGGGTTCGAACTGTGCGGGCAGCCAGACTTTAGATCTCACCAGTAGCATGGGTTTCAAGGTGACCGTGTCTTGCACAACCCAGAGCACGGCCTACAACGAAGGCCAGGATGCCAGCGGCACGAACCTGACCACGAGGCTCTATGTGATTGATGCGGTGGCTTGCAATGGCTCGGCGGCCTCCTGCCCGGACAACGCGAACTCGGCTGGCATGAACTACGTTGAACGCAAGCGTCAGGCCATCATTTCCAGCGCGGACCCTGGTTTCTAAGGGCGCACTGATGCAGGCGGTAGCACCGCCCAGGCCACGGCCACCGTGTAGGGCTTGCCCATCCAGCTGGTGTGGATCAGCAAGGTGGGGCGCGCCTGAAGGTTGGGGTAGCGTGCCAGCAGGGCTTGAACCTGCTCTCGGCTGTCTGCGGGGGGGGGTGGCATGGCCGTGTCGCCTCGGCCAATGGGCCAGACGAACAGGGCGCCATCACGGTGAACCTGCTCAGGCTGCAGCCACAAGGATTCACTGAAGTCGGCGTCGTAGAACACCGTGGGGCGGTCGTCACTGTAGTGCGCCACTGTGCCTGATACGAATGGTTCGCCAGCGACGATGCGCAAGGGTTGGCCGGTTTGGGCTCGCCACTGTGCCGTCAGGGTCTGGGCGATCTCTCGGCCCGGGTAGCTGGTGCGATCGAGGCGATGCTTTTTCTGGGGGCCCCACAGTGCGGTGATGGCAAACACCAGTGCCGTCAAGGTCACCCAGACCAGGGTGGCTTTGATGAAGCGAGAGGTATTGAGCACACGCGGTTGGCGCCAGGCGAGGTAGAGGGGGGCCGCGCAAAGGAAGAAGGGCGAGGCCCACATGTGCAGCATCTTGGCTTGCGCCAGCGTGGCGGCCGTCATGATCAGCAGCAGGGGCGCCAGTGCCAGGGTGAACAGCAGCCAGCGCTGTTCCGCCGGGCGGGATGAGGCTGCGGCCGGGCCCAGAGAGCGCAGCAGGGCCCACAGGGGCAGGAGCACCAGGCTTTGCGCTAGCACGAAGTGGACGAACTCCTGCGCCCAACTGCCTGTACGCGCCAGCTCTTCGCTGTGACCGCGCCCCAGCGCGTATTGCAAGGTAGCCCAGTCGTTGTCAATGGCCCAGCTCACATGTGGCGCCAGGATCAGCGCGAACACCGCCGCTGCGGCCCAGGGGCCGGCTGTGGCCCAGCATCGACGTGCAGCGGGGTGGACCAGTGTGTAGATGAACATGCAGGCTGGCAGGAGCAGGAACACATACTTGCCCAGCGTCCCCAGGCCGCAGCACAAGCCCAGCACCAGCCACCAGATCAGGCGGCCACTTTGCGTGGCGCGCCAGAAGCTCAGCGAGGCCCAGGCCCAGAAGGGGAACATCACCACATTGGCGTTGAATTCGGTGCTTGACAGGTTGAAGTAATGAACGCCTTCCGTGGCGATCAGCGCAAGGGTGGCCAGCCGCGTGCCCAGCAAGTCCTTGCCCAGCAGCCACGCACCCGCCAGGCCTGCGGTCACCATGACTTGGGCCAGCAGGAACAGGCTCCAGTTGCTTGTGCCCCAGCGTGCCATTTCGGCGATCCAGCCAGACAAAGGGGGGTGTTTGTAGTAGCCCCATTGCCACTCACGTCCCCATGCCAGCGCTTCGACCACGTCCAGCGGCAGGTTGCGTGACACCAGCAGCGGCAGGGCTGTCCAGATCAGCAAGTGCAGCATCAGCACGAACAAAGCCGTGCGTGGATCCTCAAGTGAGTCGGCGAAGGAGAGGCGAGCGGCTGTCATCGGGGCAGGGGTGGTCGGGCACAAGACAATGCCGCACACGCGGGTGCGGTGCGGCATTGTAGGTATACCCGGCGGTCGGGGCTCGCTCAGACCGTGATGGTTGGATCCTGCACCTCAGGGGGGGGGGCTGTTGCCGGCGCCGCCGAAACGTGGTGCTGGGGCGTTGCGGGGATCCTGGCGGCTTGTTCTCTGCTGTGTTCCATCAACAGCGCCTCGAAGGACTCTTCTTTCATGGGGCGGCCCAGGTAGTAGCCCTGCGCCTCATCGCAACCGTGGGCGACCAGGAAGGCCGCCTGCTCGTTGGTTTCCACGCCTTCGGCCACGATGCCCACTTCCAGCCGATGCCCCATGGCGATCAGGGCGGCCACCAGGCGGCTGTCACCCGGTGACTCAGGCACGGACGACAGGAAGCTGCGATCCAGCTTGAGGCGGTCTACCGGCAGTTCCCGCAGGTAGGCAAAGCTCGAATAGCCCACGCCGAAATCGTCGATGGCGATGCTCACGCCCACGGCGCGCAACTGGGTCAGGATGTCGGCCGCGCGCAGCGATTCACGCACCACGACGCTTTCCGTGATCTCCAGCTCCAGTGCGGTCGGTGGCAGGCCGGTGTCCTTGAGCACTTGTGCGACCAGGGCCGGGATGTCGGCTTGATCCAGCTGAACAGCGGACAGGTTCACGGCCACGCGCAAGGGCCAGCCGCTGCGCTCGCGCCACTGTTGCGCCATGACGCAGGCGCGTCGCAGCACCCATTCGCCCATCGCCACGATGAGGCCGGTCTCCTCGGCCATCGGGATGAAGTCGGACGGCGGGATGAGTTTGCCGCCGTGCTCCCAGCGCAGCAAAGCTTCTGCTCCACTGATGCGACCGCTGGCGCAATCGAATTGCGGCTGGAAGTGCAGGCGCAACTCGTCGCGCTCCAGTGCTTTGTACAGATCGTTTTCCAGCACCAGCGTGTCAGCCGATGGCGACTGCATCTTGTCGCTGTACACCTGCACGCGGTTGCGGCCATCGCTCTTGGCCTGGTACATCGCCAGGTCAGCGTGGCGCATCAGCGTGATGGTGTCGGCACCATGTTCCGGGTAGATGGCCAGGCCGATGCTGGGGGTGATGCGCAACTCGTGCGTACCAATGCGCAGCGGATCGACAAACAGATCGAGCACCTTCTGCGCCACGCGTTCGCCGTCTTCCACCGCCGAGATCTGGGGTAACAGGATCACGAATTCGTCGCCACCCAGGCGGGCCACGATGTCGGAGGTTCGCATGGCGGCACGCAGGCGGCGTGCGATTTCGATGAGCACGCTGTCGCCCACATGGTGGCCCAGGCCATCGTTGATCTTCTTGAAACGGTCGACATCCAGGAACATCATGGCCATGTGGTGGCCCTGACGATCAGCAATGCCCATGCAGGTCTTGAGCTGTTCCTGCAGCATGTTGCGGTTGGGCAGCGAGGTCAGGGCGTCGTGCTGCGCCATGTGCTGCAACTGGTGTTCGGCATCGCGGCGCGAGGTCACGTCGTAGGCCATGGCCAGGTAGCCGCTGAGGTGGCCGAACTCGTTGCGCAGCTCGGTCACGGTGATCTCGGCGATCAGGAAGCTGCCGTCATCGCGGCGCATGGTCCATTCGCTGGGCAGGCCGGGCGACTCGTGCGCAAGGTGGGTCAGCACGTCCAGTTCGCGTACGGGCTCGTTGAGGCGCAGCGCCAACATGCGCGCGCGTTCAGCCACCTGATCGGGGTCGAAGAAGCGGCGCGTCGTGCAGCGGCCCACCAGCTCGTGCGCCTTGGTTCCCACCAGCTTTTCACCAGCGGGGTTCACGGTCTGGATGACGCCTTGGGCATTGAGCACGAAAATGGCGTAAGGCGCGTTGTGCACGATGACTCGGCGCATCTCATCGACTTCGTTGAGCTGGCGCTGGGCTTCGAAGATGGCGCGCTCGGCAGACTCTTGCGCCGTCAGGTCGCGCAGCACCGCGATGTATTGCTTCTGGCCGTTGAGTTCCATGCTGCTGACGGCCATGTCCACGGGGAAGGTCACCCCGTTGGCGCGCAGGCCCTCGGTGCGTCGCCCCACGCCATCGATACCGACCTGCTGGGCTTGCAGGAAGCTGTCCATGCGTTTGTCAGGCGCATGCGTGGCCGTGGCGGGCAGCAGCTTGCTGACATGCTGGCGCACCATGTCGCCTTCTTCGTGGCCGAACATCAGGCAAACGGCGTGGTTCACGCTGAGGATGTCGCCAGCCGTCGACAAGGTCGCGATGCCATCCACCGTGTTGTCCAGCACGGAGCGCAAACGGCGTTCGCTGTCGCGCGCTTGTTGGCTCAGGTCCAGCGCCATGGAGGCCGCCTGCTCCTGGCGGTCGCCCGCGCTGCGAATGGCCCACCACAGTCCGACCGAGGCAAAGATGCCGCCGAGCAGCAAGGCCAAAGGGTAAGCCTGGGTCATGGCCCGCACAGGCTCGCGGACGAATCGCATCTGCCAGTGGCGGCCGCCCACGTCGAACTTGACGACGCGCACATCGGTATCGTCCTGCCGTGCGGTGCTGGTGTAGCCCTTGTCCATGTGCGCTGCACTGTTGAACAGCAACTGTGGCGTGGCTTCTTCTGGGTCCAGGTCTGACCCGACGTCGTAGACCGTCCAGTGGAGGTGCTGCCAGTCCTTGAGTTGCGCGGCCTGCTTCATCAAGTCTGCTGCGCGTACGCTCCCGCTGACCAGCCCGATGAAGGCGGCACGGCGATTGCCGGTGGTGTCGATGGGGGCGTTCGGTTTGAAAATGGGCAACCGGATCACGATGCCCAGCTGGTCGCCAGCGGTTTGCCCCAGTTGCAGGGGTGCAGAGACTTGGGGACGCCCCGTATCACGGGCGCGTTCCATGACCTCGCGTCGTGCCGGTTCATAGGCCATGTCATGGCCCAGGATCGCCCCGCCGAGTTGTTCTGGCTCATTGAACAGCACCGGCAAATACTCGGCGCGTTCACCTGGCGGAGTCACCTGGTAGCGCGGGTAGCCATCTGCTTTCATGCTCCGGTCGTTGCGGACAGCCGCTTCGAGCGCGGCTTTGTGATCGTGGGGGATCCACTGCGCGTACTGGATGCCCTGGAAGGCGGGGTACTCCCTGGCGATGTCCAGGTTCTGATAATTTCGATGGAAGGCCTTGCGGTCAACGTCGCCGGTGACCAGGAACATACCCTGGAAGCTGCGCAGTACGTCGAGGTAGTGATCCGTGATCTGAGTCAGGTGCTCGGTGATGTCTGCCGTCTGCTGAGCAAAGGAGGCATCAGCCGCCTTCTGGAGATTGCGGCTCGCTTGCCACCATGCCACGCCGCTGAGCATCAGGCCGGCAAGCAGCACGGCCCACGCACAGCGGTGCAGCCAGCGTGATTCTTCCTCGGTCTTGCGAATGTCGATCAGCATCCAGGGTCCTTGACATGCCGTCGCCCGCCTTGGAGACGGAGCGCGTTGTCGGTGTATCGGACTGGTGCTGGCAGGCTTGACCCTCGAATGAGGGGGCGACGCCCCGAAAGTGCCTCAGACTGCTTCGGGGCGTGAAGAGATTCACATCATGACCATGTAGGCCGATCGCTACGAGTTCAACGGACCATGGCCATCAGGCGGGCCACGCGCTCTTCAGTGGCCGGGTGCGTCGAGAACAAACTGCGCAGCCCGTCGCCAGACAAGGGGTTCATGATCATCATCTGGGCCGTCTCGGGGTGCGCCTCGGCGGCCTGCAGGGGGATGCCTTGCGCGTAACGGTGAATCTTTTCCAGGGCGCTGGCCAGGGCTTGAGGGTCGCCGCTGATTTCGGCGCCACCCCGATCGGCTTCGAACTCACGCGCGCGGCTGATGGCCATCTGGATCAGGCTGGCGGCCAGTGGCGCCAGGATGGCCACGGCGATGCCGGCGATCGGATTGGACGGCCGCCCTTCGGAGTCTCGCCCGCCAAAAAACACGGCGAAGTTGGCCAGCATGGAGATGGCACCAGCCATGGTGGCGCTGATGGTGCTGATGAGGATGTCGCGGTGCTTGACGTGGGCGAGTTCGTGCGCCATGACGCCGCGCAATTCACGCTCGGTCAGCACATTGAGGATGCCGGTGGTGGCGGCCACGGCCGCATGCTCGGGGTTGCGCCCTGTGGCAAACGCGTTGGGGGCCGATTCGTCGATCAGGTAGACGCGTGGCATGGGCAACTGGGCACGTTGGGCCAGTTCCTTGACCATGGCGTAAAAACGCGGCGCAGAGGTTTCATCCACCTCGCGGGCGTTGTACATCTTCAGCACCATCTGGTCTGAGAACCAGTAGCTGAAGAAGTTCATGCCGACGGCCACGACCAGCGCCAGCATCATGCCGGTACGGCCACCTATCATCCCGCCAATGGCCATGAAGAGGGCGGTGATGGCCGCCATGAGAATGGCGGTTTTCATCATGTTGAACATGTGGTCGGGCCTCCTGACCCGCAAAATGAAGCACACCACCTTATGGTGGCAGGCAGTTAGATGAGGTGCAAACCAAAAGGTTCAAGCCAGGGATGCGGGCAGGGTCGGGCAACTTTGCAGAAATTCACGTACCGAGATGCGCTTGCCACCCGGCTTTTGCAAGGTGTGCAAAGCCAGTGCCTGTTCTCCGCAGGCCACCACCAGCGTGTCGCCTTGCGCGTGCAGGATCACGCCGGGCTGACCACCCGTTGGCACGACACTCGCCGCCCACAGTTTGATGGTGTCCGTGCCCTTTTCTCCTGCCAGCTGGAAGGTGGTGCCCGGGAAGGGGTCAAAGGCTCGCACGCGGCGCTCGATCGTGGTGGCCGGCAAGCGCCAATCAATGGCGGCTTCTGCCTTCTCGATCTTGTGCGCGTAGTTCACGCCCTCTTCGGGCTGGGGCGTGGCCGTCAGGCCACCGCAGGCAGCCATTTCCAGCGCTTCGACGATCAGACGCCCGCCCAGCGCAGCCAACCGGTCATGCAGCGCGGCGGTGGTGTCATCGGGGCGAATGGCGTCCTTCTCGATCACGAGCATGTCGCCCGTGTCCAGCCCGATGTCCATCTGCATGATGGTGATGCCGGTTTCGGCATCGCCGGCTTCGATCGCGCGGTGAATCGGCGCCGCACCACGCCAGCGCGGCAGCAGCGAGCCGTGGATATTGAGGCAGCCCAGGCGGGGCAGGTTCAGCGCCCACTGCGGCAGGATCAGGCCATAGGCGGCTACCACCATCACATCGGGTGCGGCGGTTTGCAGGGCGGCTTGAGCGGCCTTGGCCTCATTCGGGTACTTGCCATCCAGCTTCAGGCTGTGAGGCTGCGCCACGGTGATGCCATGCTGCTGTGCCAGTTGTTTGACGGGCGAGGCCTGCAGCTTCATGCCACGACCTGCGGGGCGATCCGGCTGGGTCAGCACCAGCGGCACCTCGAAGCCGGCGGCCAGAATGGCGCGCAGGGCCTCGCTGGCGAACTCGGGCGTGCCGGCGAAGGCGACTTTCAGCTTGCTCATGCGTCGCGCTCGTCGCGGGCTTTTTTCTGCAACTTGGTCTTGATGCGGTTGCGCTTGAGTGGCGACAGGTATTCCACAAACACCTTGCCCAGCAGGTGGTCGAGCTCGTGCTGCACGCACACGGACAGCAGGTCGTCGTCGGTCTCGAATTCAAAGGTCTTGCCGTTGCGATCCAGCGCGCGCACCTTCACGCGCACATGGCGCTCGACCTTGTCGTAAATCGCAGGTACCGACAGGCAGCCCTCTTCCCACACCAGCATCTCGTTGCTGGCCCAGGTGATTTCGGGGTTGATCAACACCAGCGGCTTGTTGCGCTCTTCGCTCGTGTCGATCACGACCAAGCGTTCGTGCACGTTGACCTGCGTGGCAGCCAGCCCCACGCCCTTGGCTTCGTACATGGTCTCAAGCATGTCATCGACCAGCTGGCGGATGCGGTCATCCACCTGCGCGACGGGTTTGGCGACCGTGTTCAGGCGGGTATCGGGGTACTGGAGGATGGGCAGCAGGGCCATGGTGCGAATGTCGAGGAGAGGGAAATCAACAATAACGTTGTGGATGTGGCGCAACGTCAACCGGGCTGACGAGGCCGCAACCGCTGGTAACACGGGGCAATTTTGATTGCGACTGTGTCGGTTTTACGGGCAGAATCAAATGATCATTGACCAGATTTTGCCGAATATGAGCCAACCCTGCCTGGGTGAATCTATTCGGCCGGTAATTGGAGACTGTTTTCATGACCCAGCGATCGCTGTTCCACGCGGCTCGTCAGACCCGTGCCCTGAGTGTATCGGCACTGACCGCGCTGGGCGTGCTGGCCGGTAGTTTGACCACCGCTCACGCTGAGGGTGTTCCCAACTATCCCATCACCCCGCAACAAAAAGCGACGGCCGCCAAGGTGGCCGAAGCCGGCGTGCCGCTGTCCGAGCTGTCGCCCAATGCGCCCGATACCTATACCGTCAAGCGCGGCGACACGCTGTGGGATATCTCCAGCCTGTTTCTGAAAAACGCCTGGCGCTGGCCGGAACTGTGGGGCATGAACATGCAGCAGATCCGCAACCCGCACCTGATTTTCCCGGGCCAGATGCTGTATCTGGACAAGAGCAATGGCCGCGCGCGCCTGCGCGTGGGCGAGCCAGTGGTGGGGGCCAATGGCACCGTGAAGCTGTCGCCGCGCGTGCGCGCTGGCAGCCTGGATGACGCCATCAGCAGCGTGCGCGTGCACCTGCTGGAGCCCTTCTTCAACGAGGCGGTGGTGTTCGACACCAGTGAGGAGTTGCTGGCTGCACCTCGCATCGTGGCCACGCAAGAAGGGCGTGTGGTGCTCTCACGTGGCGAAACGGCGTATGTCCGTGGTGACCTGCAAGGCCGCCGCGAATTCCGCCTGTTCCGTGAGCCCCGTCCCCTGCGCGATCCCTCCACCCGTGAGGTGCTGGGCTTTGAGGCTCAGTTTGTCGGCACGGCCAACGTGACCCGCGAAGGGGCTGAAGGCACGGGGGCCGATGGTGGCCCGGTGGTGATTCCGTCCACCTTCATGCTCACCAGCCTGCGCCAGGAAGCCGGCGTGGGTGATCGCCTCTCGCCCGTGCCACCGCGTGAGTACACCAACATGGTGCCGCATGCCCCAGCGCAGGATCTGGCCGGGCAGATCGTCTCCATCTATGGTGAAGGCTTGGCTGCCGGACAGAATCAGATCGTGACCATCAACAGGGGCGCGCGTGATGGCGTCGAGCGAGGCCATGTTCTGGCCTTGTGGCGTGCCGGAGCCACCGTGACCGACAAGACCAGCGACGACAAGGCCACGCTCAAGCTGCCTGACGAACGTCATGGCCTGTTGTTCGTGTTCCGCGTGTTTGATCGTGTGTCCTACGCCTTGATCCTCAACGTGCAGGAGCCCGTCAAGGCGGGCGATCGCTTTACGCAACCCTGAGCGGGTTGACCGCGTCGGTGGCCGTGTGGCCGCCGGGATGCGGGCAGACCCAAGGGCAGACATGAGGGCAGTGCGGTCCATGCCGCGCTGCCCTTTTTTCATTGAAGTGCGGCATTCAGAAAGAAAGACAAGAAGACATGGAACGGGAGGAATTGCGAGCCTGGTTGCGCCTGTTGCTGACGCCCCGAATCGGGCCAGGAACTGCCCGCAAGCTGCTCGCGGCATTGGGCTCGCCGCAGGCCATTTTTGATGCGCCAGCACAGACGTTGGCTGCGCTGGTGGCCAAGCGCGAAGCAACTGAGCTTGGGCGTGAGCCTTCAGGGCTGGATGAGCAGGTTCTGGCCACCCAGACTTGGCTGGCAGAAAGCTTGCCTTTGGCCAGTGGGCGCCCATCGCGCTTTGTGCTGAGTCTGGCCGATCCCGCCTACCCGGCGGCCTTGCTGGATGCCGCTGATCCGCCCTTGTTGCTGTTCGCCCAGGGGCAACTGGACTTGCTGGGCCGCCCGGCTGTCGCCGTGGTGGGCAGTCGCCACCCGACGCCGCAAGGGCAGGAGAATGCCTATGCCTTTGCCAAGGCGCTCAGCGAGGCAGGCGTCACCGTGGTGTCCGGTCTGGCCTTGGGGGTGGACGGCGCCGCCCATGCAGGGGCGCTGGATGGCTGGCGCGATGCCTCCTCTGGCAGCACGATCGCCGTGGTGGGGACGGGGCTCGATGTGGTCTACCCCAAGGCGCACCAGGCCTTGGCGCAGCGGCTGAGCACGCAAGGGCTGCTGCTCAGCGAGTTTGCGCTGGGCACGGCACCGCTGGCCGGCAACTTCCCCAAGCGCAACCGCATCGTGGCGGCACTGTCTCGCGGCACCTTGGTCATCGAGGCTGCTTTGCAGTCTGGCTCCTTGATCACCGCGCGGCTGGCCGGCGAAATCGGCCGGGAAGTGCTGGCCATTCCCGGCTCGATTCACTCGCCGCAGGCCCGGGGGTGTCATGCGCTGATCAAGCAGGGCGCCAAGCTGGTGGAGACGGCGCAAGACGTGCTGGAAGAGTTGCAGTTGGGCGTGATTGTCTCCGCGGGTTTGCCAGCATGTTCGGCGCAGTCTGGCGACGACGGCGGTGTGTCCGCCGCTGCGGATGACGCTAGGGATGTGGACCCGGTGCTGTCCGCCATGGGCTATGACCCGGTCAGCCAGGAGGCCTTGAGCGCGCGCACTGGCTGGGGCGCAGCCGATCTGGGAGCCAGGCTGCTGGAGCTGGAGTTGATGGGCCAGGTGGCTCGCCTGCCCGGGGCCTTGTTTCAGCGCGTGGGCGCTGCCTGACGGGGCGGAGTGGGATCGGTGATACAAACACGGGCGTGAACCAGACCATTCTCAAGAACCTGGGCCAGGTCGATTACCTGCCCACCATGGAGGCCATGCAGGCCTTCACCGACACCCGCACCGACGACACCCCCGATGAAATCTGGGTGTGCCAGCACCCGCCCACCTTCACGCAGGGCCTGGCCGGCAAGGCTGACCACGTGCTGTTCAACCCCCCTGGGCCCGATCACATCCCCGTGGTGCAGACCAACCGGGGCGGGCAGGTCACGTATCACGGGCCGGGGCAGGTGGTGGCGTATCCCTTGCTCAACCTCAAGCGGCGCGGCTACTTCGTCAAGGAGTATGTGTACCGCCTGGAAGAGGCCATCATCCGCACGCTGGCACATTTTGGTGTCACCGGGCACCGGGTGGCGGGCGCCCCGGGTATCTACGTGCGCCTGGATGATCCCTTTGCCCATGCTGCGCTCACCGAGCCGCGAGATCCTCGCGATCCCTTCAAAGGTCTGGGCAAGATCGCCGCCCTGGGCATCAAGGTATCGCGCCACTGCACTTATCACGGCATGGCGCTGAACGTGGCCATGGACCTGAGCCCGTACGGGCGCATCAACCCCTGCGGTTACAACGGCCTGCGCACCGTGGACCTGGCCAGCATCGGCGTGCAGGTGGGGTGGGGCGAGGTCGCGGCGGTGCAGGCGCATCAACTCGACGTGCGACTAGCCCCTTGAGCGATGGCCTTGCGCGGGGTTTTTGCCGTCGCCAGCGCCAATCGGCTACATTGGCAGATGGCCTGTCAAGCACGCAAAGCGCGTGGTTTGGCCTTGAAGTGAAGCACCGTCATGTCCTCTGAAAACACCCCCGCTGATCCGAATCAGGCTGCGCCCGCGGCTTACGACCCCACTGCCAAGCAGAAGGCGCAAGCCAAGACGGCGCGCATTCCCATCAAGGTGGTGCCGGCCGACGAGGTGCTGCGCAAACCCGAGTGGATCCGCGTCAAGGCCGGTTCACCCAGCACGCGCTTCTACGAGATCAAGAACATCCTGCGCGAGCACAAGCTGCATACGGTGTGCGAAGAAGCCTCTTGCCCCAATATCGGCGAGTGCTTTGGCCACGGCACGGCCACCTTCATGATCATGGGTGACAAGTGCACGCGCCGCTGCCCCTTCTGTGATGTGGGCCATGGCCGCCCGGATCCGCTGGATGTGAACGAGCCGGCCAACCTGGCCAAGACGATCGCGGCGCTCAAGCTCAAGTACGTGGTGATCACCAGCGTGGACCGCGATGACCTGCGTGACGGCGGCGCCGGCCACTTCGTGGAATGCATCCGGCAGATCCGCGAGCAGTCGCCTGCCACGCGCATCGAGATCCTCGTGCCTGACTTCCGTGGCCGCGATGACCGCGCCCTGGAGATCCTCAAGGCCGCGCCGCCCGATGTGATGAACCACAACCTGGAAACCGCGCAGCGCCTGTACAAGGAAGCGCGCCCGGGCAGCGATTACCAGGTCAGCCTGAACCTGCTCAAGAAATTCAAGGCCCTGCACCCGGACATCCCCACCAAGAGCGGCATCATGGTCGGCCTGGGCGAGACCGATGAAGAGATCCTGCAGGTGATGCGCGACATGCGTGCGCACGACATCGACATGATCACCATTGGGCAGTACCTGGCGCCATCAGGCCACCATCTGCCGGTGCGCCGCTATGTGCACCCGGACACCTTCAAGATGTTCGAAGAAGAGGCCCGCAAGATGGGCTTCACGCACGCGGCCGTGGGCGCCATGGTGCGCTCCAGCTACCACGCGGATCAGCAGGCAGCGCAGGCTGGTGTTGGCGCTTGAGGCCTCCGCGTTTGCATGTCTTCAACGATTGACCCGGACGACTTCGTCAAACCCTTCATCTCCGAGACGCTGGGCTCGAAGTCCCTGTACTTTTCGATATCGGCCATCCAGAGCAGCATGAACCTCATGCAGCCGGATGCGCTGGCGCTGGAGTACTCGCGCACGATGATGGGCTTCCTGCTGTTCAACCCGGCGCCCTCTCGCATCGCCATGATCGGCCTGGGTGGTGGCTCGCTGGCCAAGTTCTGCTACCGGCACCTGCCGCAGTCCCGCATGGACGTGGTGGAGATCAATCCCCACGTCGTGGCGCTGCGTGATGCCTTCCTCATCCCCAAGGACGATCGCCGCTTCAAGGTGATTCTGGGTGATGGGGCGCAGTTCGTGCAGCAGCCGCCGCATCGCTATGACGTGCTCTTGCTCGATGGCTTTGATCTGCGCGGCTTGCCATCCAGCCTGTCATCCCGGCGTTTTTTCGAGCATTGTCTGGACGCCCTTCAGCCAGGTGGCATTCTGGTGGCCAACCTCCACTACAAGCACGCGCACTTCGAGACCTGCGTGACGCGTATCCGTTCGGTGTTCAAGGATGGCGTACAGGTCGTGGTGGAGCCCGACGAAGACAACGCGACAGTGTTTGCCTGCAAGGATGCGGTCCTGCCGGCGCCTGCCAAAGGGCCCAAAGGTCAGGCGCTTCGTCCGGCCAGGTTGCCTGATGTGGCATGGGCTCAACTGGATGAGGCGTTTGCGCACATCGTCCGCAGTTGGCGTTGAGCCTGCTGCGCACCGCAGCGTATCTGATCCCGTATCAAAACAGCGCATCCCGGTCACTTGTGTAACGGGTTGGTTCGACCTGTCCTGCTGACCGCACCTCTTGTCGTGGCCATTTGCGCGATGCCGCCTGTGCATTGACGGGGTCTGGCGGGGATGAGGGGGGTGACGGGGATATGCATGTGGTTACAGCCTCGGTGGCTTGGCCCATAGCATCCGCCGGCGTCGAGTCAAGAGGGCTCGGCGCACCCACTGCGGCCGTGCGGCCGCCACTTCCCTTACACAGGAGAGAGAGATGACATTCCAAGCAATCGCTGGCAAGGCTGGTGCCGCTTTGGCACTGACCGCAGTCGCCCTGTCTGCGCAGGCCGCCAACACCATGTGCGTGTTCGACATCATTGGCGCCAGTGGTGACGCTTTCAACATGGCCAAGGACTATGCCGTGGCCATGCAGAAAGCCGGTGTGACGGTGGAGCTCAAAGGCTTCACCAATGAGACCGCTGCCGTGGAAGACTTCCGCGCAGGCAAGTGTGATGCCCTGATGGCTACCGCCTTCCGTACCCGCCAGTTCAACGGCGTGGCCGGTTCGATCGACACCCTGGGCGCGACCACCGTGGTGCGCGATGGCAAGGTGGACATGCCCGCCAGCTACGAAGTCGTGCGCAAGGTTGTGCAGACCTTCTCCTCACCGCAGGCCGCCAAGATGATGGTGGAAGGTGCGTATGAAATCGGCGGCATCGTGCCTTTTGGCGCGGCCTATCCGATGGTCAACAGCCGTGCCATCGATTCGGTGGAAGCGCTGGCAGGCAAGAAGATCGCCGCGCTGGAATACGACCAGGCGCAGGCCATGATGGTGCAGCGCGTGGGCGGCAAGCCCGTGTCGGTGGACATCAACAACCTGTCGGCCAAGTTCAATGGCGGCGAGGTGGACATGATCGCTGCGCCCACGCTGGCCTACAAGCCGCTGGAGCTGAACAAGGGCATCGGCGCCAAGGGCGGCATCGCACGCTTCCCGCTGTTGATCCTGACCTACCAGGTCGTGCTCAACCAGTCGAAGTTCCCCGCCGGTTTTGGCGAGAAGTCGCGTGACCACTGGGTGGGCGAGTTCGATCGCGCCATGAAGCTGGTGCAGAACGCCGATGCCAGCATCCCGGCTGCCACCTGGATGGAGGTGTCGCCAGACCACGTGAAGAAGTACACCACCATCCTGCGCGAATCGCGCATTGCGATCACCAACCAGGGCGTCTACAACAAGCAGGGCCTGAAGGTCATCAAGAAGGTGCGCTGCGCTGCCAGCCCGACTGAGGCCGATTGCGCTTCGCCTTCCGAAGAAGGCTGATGCTCAGCGCTGGTCTGCGGGTGCCGCAACCAGCGCTTTTTCCTGCTCGCGTGCAAAGGCGATGCAGGCTCGAAAGAGGGTCAAGGTGTTGATCAGGACATCGTCCAGCGGCGCCTTGCACCGCTCGGCCACCCATTGCGTGGCGATGCGTGTGTTGGCGCCCACCAGGCCATTGGCCAGCATCTTGAAGTTCAATTTCCCTTGCGCGTCCAGCGTGGGGAACATCTGATGCATGAAGCCGGCGATCAAGTGCGCGAAATCCTGTGAGGCCTTGTCGGCCAGCATGGCCATGCCTTCGCCCACGTTCAACGCATCGATCAGGGCCACGCGAGCACGGTGGGGGTCCTGGCGGATGAATTCCAGGAAATTGCGCAAGGCCGCCTCGGCCAGCTTTTCCGGATCAGGCTGGCAACTGGCCAGGGCCATCACGGTGGTCTGCATCAGTTCGCGGCTGACCTGGGTGTAGACCGCCTTGAACAGCGCTTCCATGCTGTCGAAGTTCTCGTAGAAGTAGCGCGAGGTGAGTTGCGCCTGCTTGCACACGTCCCGCACGGTGGACTGGTGGTAGCCCTGTTCGCCAAACACAGCCAGACCGGCTTCGATCAGCTTGGCTTTGCGTTGGCGCTGGCGTTCTTCAGGGTCGACACCGCCGTAACGCCGTCCGGGCGTCCCCGGAGTGGAGGGGGTGTCAGGGTTAACCCTATTTCTGGAAACGGACATTGTCAAATATGATTTTGAAATTGACTATTGTCAAATTGGGTGTGACGGTGTGCGTGTGCTGGCAAGCGATGTGAACACTGTCAACGCCCTGTATTGTCCCGCAAGTTGTGATGCAGGGTTGCAGATGCACCAAGGCCTGACCCCGGAATCCGGGTGGTGGCAGCCCCTTTTTTCAGCTGTGGGATGGGTAGATGGCCTGGGTAAGTACGCCGTCCCGACGGGGTAAGCTTCAGGTTTTCATCGCAGACAACAACGCGGACCGAGCAGAGACAACATGAAGAACTTCAAGAACAAGGTGGCAGCCATCACGGGTGCCGCTTCCGGAATGGGGCGCACGCTGGCACTCGAGCTGGCGCGTCGCGGCTGCCATCTGGCTCTGAGTGATGTCAATGAGGTCGGCCTGGCGGAAACCGCCCAGATGGCCGGCAAGCTGGGTGTCAAGGTCACCACGGCCAAGGTCAATGTGGCCGATCGTGAAGCCATGGATGCCTGGGCGGCCCAGGTTGTGGCCGATCATGGCAAGGTCAACCTGATCTTCAACAACGCTGGCGTGGCGCTGGGCGCCTTCCTGGACACCGTGAGCCCGAAGGACTTCGAGTGGATCATGGGCATCAACTTCTGGGGTGTGGTGTGGGGCTCGCAGGCCTTCCTGCCGCATCTGAAGAAGTCGGGCGAAGGGCACATCATCAACACGTCCAGCCTGTTCGGCCTGCTGTCGCTGCCCACCCAGGGCACCTACAACGCCAGCAAGTTCGCCGTGCGGGGCTTCACCGAATCGCTGCGCCAGGAGCTCGACATCGAGAACTGCGGCGTCAGCGCCACCTGTGTGCACCCGGGTGGCATCCGCACCAACATCGCGCGTGATGCCAAGATGGACCACAGCATCGCCGCCAAGACGGGTGGCAGTGCCCAGGCCGCCAAGGACAAGTTCGACAAGCTGCTCAACACCACCACCGCGGAAAGCGCGGCCCTGCAGATCCTGCGGGCGGTGGAGGGCAACAAGCGCCGTGTGGTCGTGGGCCCAGACGCCAAGTTCCTGGACCTGTTCGTGCGTGTGCTCGGATCCTGGTACCAGCCCGTCACGACGTTCTTTGCCAAGAAGACCATGCTGGGCTGATTGCCCCTGCTTTGTTGCTGAGACAGGAGTCCATCAATGTCGGCTGTTCATATCGATACAGGGGCCCAGCAGGCGCAGGCCCATCCGGTCATCCGCCGTTACCAACCGCCGGCTGGGCTGCAGGAGTCGCTGATGGCGGCGATCATGCGCATGGCTTTGCGCGTCGGCCTCAAGCCCTTTCTGGGCCCGCCCTTTCCTTTTGTGGTGCAGCGTGTGGCGCTGGCCGTGGGTTCGTCCCTGATGCCGCAGGATGGTCGGGCGCAAGTGCAGACTGACAAGGTCGATCACATTCCGGTGGACCGCGTCACCCCCAAGGGCGCATCGAAGAAGCCGCGTCATGCCATCTTGTACCTGCACGGTGGGGCTTTCGTGGCGGGCAGCCCCCGCACGCACCGCAGCATCACGCGCCGCCTGTCGGCCATCACCGGCGCGCTGGTGCTGGCACCGCATTACCGCCTGGCACCTGAGGCGCCCTTTCCAGCTCAGTTGGACGATTGCGTCGCGTGCTATCGGCAGTTGCTCAAGGAGGGTTTCTCGCCCGATCGCATCGCCATCGCGGGCGATTCTGCTGGTGGCAACCTGACCTTCATGACGGCCATCGCTGCCATGAAGGCAGGCATGCCGGGGCCTTCGTCCATCGTGATGATGTCGCCGGCGTTCAGCCTGCATCCGCTGCCCAACACCACGGCTTATGAGCGCGAGCCACGCGATCCCATGATCCGTCTGGCCTGGGCCGAGCAAGTGGAAGGGGCGTTGAAGGCTCCGAAGGACCACCCGCTGGCCAATCCGATGGCGCAAGACCTGTCGAAGTTGCCGCCGTCGTTGATTCAGGTTGGCGAAGACGAGGTGCTGTACGACAACTCGACCTGGCTGGTCGAGGCGGCCACCGCGGCGGGCCGCACATCCGAGCTGGAGGTCTACCTCAAGCGCTGGCACGTGTTCCAGGTGCATGCGGCGCTGATGCCCAGTTCCGTTAAGGCGCTGGATCGTCAGGCTGAATTCATGACGCGCCACTGGTCGAACTGATTGGCCGGCTGAGGCGCATCAGCCGTGAAAAAAGGCTCCCTTCGCAGGGAGCCTTTCTTTTTGGGCTGAAGGTGCCGCAAGCGAGGCCAAAGCCCCGCTCGGAATCAGCTGAAGTTGAAGTGGTCGTTGTTCATCTGCATGATGGAGCTGGTGGGCGCCATCATGGTCTTCTTGTGGCCATCGGCGCGAGGCAGCAGGCGTTCGAAGTAGAACTCGGCGGTCTGGATCTTGGCCTTGTAGAACTCGGCCGAATCCTTGCCACCCTTGGCCAGCTTCTCGTTGGCCACGATGGCTTGCTTCAACCAGAAGTGACCCATCATCACGAAGCCCGAGTACATCAGGTAGTCGTAGCAGGCGGCGCTGACCACGTCGCGGTCCTTGGCGGCGCGCAGCATGATGCGCAGGGTCATGGCCTTCCACTGTACGGCACGCTTGAAGCAGGCGCGGGCCATCATGCCGATGGGGCCGCCATCCAGCAGGTGGGGCTTGGCCTGGGCAATCATCTCGTTGGTGAATTCCTTGATGCACTTGCCGCGGGTCTGCAGCAGCACCTTGCGGCCCAGCAGGTCGAGCGCCTGGATGCCGGTGGTGCCTTCGTACAGCGTGGAGATGCGCGCGTCACGGGCGATCTGCTCCATGCCGTGCTCCTTGATGTAGCCGTGGCCACCGAAAACCTGCATGCCCAGGTTGGCGCACTCCAGGCCCATCTCGGTGATGAAGCCCTTGAGGATGGGCGTGAAGAAGCCCAGGCGGTCGTCGTACTCTTCGTACTTGGCCTTGTTGCCTTCGGCCACGCCAGCCACCATGTTGTCGGCCAGCTTGGCCGCGTTGTAGATCATGGCGCGGGCACCTTCGGCCACGGCACGTTGCGTCAGCAGCATGCGACGCACGTCGGCGTGCCAGATCAGGGCGTCGGCCGTGTGGTCGGCATCCTTCTTGCCCGACAGGGCGCGCATGGAGCGGCGCTCCTTGGCGTAGGGCAGCGAGCCCTGGTACGACAGCTCGGCGTGAGCCAGACCTTGCACGGCGGTACCGATACGGGCCGTGTTCATGAAGGTGAACATGGCCTCCAGGCCCTTGTTGGGCTCGGCGATCATGAAGCCGGTGGCGCCGTCGAAGTTCAGCACGGCGGTGGCCGATGCGCGAATGCCCATCTTGTGTTCGATGGCGCCGCAGACCACAGGGTTGCGTGCACCAACGGAGCCGTCGGCGTTGACCATGAACTTGGGCACGATGAACAGCGAGATGCCGCGGGTGCCCTTGGGGGCATCGGGCAGGCGGGCCAGCACGATGTGGATGATGTTGGCCGACATGTCGTGTTCGCCGGCCGAGATGAAGATCTTGGTGCCGGTGATCTTGTAGGTGCCATCCGGCTGGGGTTCCGCCTTGGTCTTGACCTGGCCCAGGTCGGTGCCGCACTGGGGTTCGGTCAGGCACATGGTGCCGGTCCACTCGCCGCTGACCAGGGGCGGCATATAGGTGTTCTTCTGGGCTTCGGTGCCGAACTGGAAGATGGTGTTCATGCAACCCAGGCTCAGGCCGGGGTACATGGTGAACGACCAGTTGGCCGTGCCCATCATTTCCGATTTCAGCAGGTTCAGCGACATCGGCAGTTCCTGGCCACCGTATTGCTTGGGGTGCGAAATACCCTGCCAGCCGCCCGCCACGTACTCGGCGTAGGCTTCCTTGAAGCCCTTGGGGGTGGTGACTTCACCGTTGTTGAAGGTGCAGCCTTCCTGGTCGCCGGACAGGTTCAGCGGGGCCAGCACTTCTTCGCAGAAGGTGGCTGCGCCTTCCAGGATGGCATCGACCATGTCAGGCGTCGCATCTTCGGCGTTGGGTTGCTGGGCGTAGTGCGCGCTGTAGTCAAAGACTTCGTTGAGCAGGAAGCGCATGTCGCGCAAAGGGGCCTTGTACTGCGGCATATGTCACCTCGGTTCGGGTCTGCGCCAGACACGAGTGGCGCTGTTGGAAGAAAGGGTTGCGTTTTCGAACGATCGTTCATTTCAAACGGTCGTTCGAATCAGGGCGCATTTATACCCCAGAGTCGGGCACTTGTGGCAACTGTTTCCGCACGATCGTGCGAGTTTTGGCGTCATCTCTGGTGCATTCCCCCGGATTGGAGGGGCTGCACCGAAAAAAAACCCCGCCAGGTGGCGGGGTTGTGAACGGGGGGCCTTTGGTGTCGCGGGAGAACGCGACAGACCGGTCCCGACAGGGAGAGATTCCTTGCTGGCAGATCTGCACATGCCATACGAGGCACAACAGGATGCCAAAAGCGTCACGACTGTATGGCGCAGCAAGCCGTCTGGCGATGCGGATATGACCTTTTCGGGTTAATGCCCAGACTGTCAGGCACCCGGCAGTTGCGTGGTGAGCACTGTGTTAGCCCATTTGTGGTGGGCGCATGGATATCGCACCAATCAGGGGCCAGGTGCGACTAAGCTGGTGTCATTCACGCCGTTTGTCCGCTTCGGTAACCGGGAGCCACCCATGTACGACTTGCACATCGCCAACAAGAACTATTCGTCCTGGTCTTTGCGGCCCTGGATCCTGCTGCGGCAGTTGGGCCTGCCGTTCAACGAGCACATCCACACCTTCGGGCCGGGTTCCAACTGGCAGGCCTTCCGGCCCGTTTCGCCTACCGGCAAAGTGCCTTGCCTGCATGCTGATGGCGAGGTGGTCTGGGATTCGCTGGCGATTGCCGAATACCTGGCCGAGCGCCATTCGGGCGTGTGGCCAGCCGATGCCGCGGCGCGTACCTGGGCGCGATGCGCTTCGGCCGAGATGCACTCGGGCTTTGCCACGCTGCGGGTGGTTTGCTCGATGAATTGCGGGTTGCGCATTCAGTTGCATGAGGCTGAGAGCGCGCGTATCCAGGCCGATCTGCATAGGCTGGATGAACTGTGGTGCGATGGCCTGTCACGCTTTGGCGGTCCGTTTCTGGCTGGTGCGGCCTTCACGGCTGTGGACGCCTTCTTTGCCCCTGTGGCCTTTCGCATCCAGACCTATGGCCTGATTCTGTCTTCTCCGGCCATGGCCTATGCGGATCAGTTGTTGGCGTTGCCCGCGATGAAGCATTGGAACGAAGAGGCCCTGAAAGAGCCCTGGCGCGAGCAGGAGCACGAGGCGTGGTCACTCAAGCATGGGCGCCTGCTCGCGGATCTGCGTTGAAGATTTTTTCCGTATCGGTGTAAGGACTGGGCATCGAGCCCGACTACTCGGTGTCCCGAGCGAAATCCGCCGGGTTCCTTTGACCTCAACACCTCACTGATCGGAGAAATCACATGACTTCAAGCAACACCGCATCCCTGGCCACCGCTGCCGCACTGATGGCCTTGAGCTCGGCGGTCTTTGCTGCCGAGGCGCCTGCGGGCAGCATGGGGGCCGCCGTTGCCGCCAGCGACAAGGTGCATTGCTACGGCGTGCACAGCTGCAAGGGCAACAGCGACTGCAAGACCGCCGAGCATGCCTGCAAGGGCCAGAACGCCTGCAAGGGCCACGGCTTCAAGGCCATGGACGCGAAGGCCTGCCTGACCAAGGGCGGCACCATTGGCGACATCGACGCCAAGTAAGCGGCAGGGGGCGTCAACATGAGCAAGCACCATCCGGCTCACGGTGGCCCTGTGCGCCTGACGCAGCCCTCGCCCGGCTTTGGCCTGGGGCTGCGCACGGCGCACTACGCGGACTTTCTGGCGGCGCCGCAGCGTGTGGACTGGCTGGAGATCATCAGCGACAACTACCTGGTGCCGGGTGGCAAACCCTTGCGCATGCTGGACGCCATCCGTGAGCGCTATCCCGTGGCCATGCATGGCGTGGCCTTGTCGATCGGCTCGGTGGCCGGGCCCGATCGCGCTTATTTGAATCAACTCCAGCAACTGATCGCGCGCGTGCAACCCTTGTGGGTGTCCGATCACTTGTGCTGGACGGGCGTGCATGGTCGGCAACTGCATGACCTGATGCCGCTGCCCTATACCGACGAGGCGCTGGATGTGGTCGTGCGCCATGTGCGGCAAGTCCAGGATGCGCTGGGGCGTCGCCTCGTGCTGGAGAACGTGTCGAGCTACGTAAACTTTAAACAGTCGCACATGAGCGAGTGGGACTTTGTCTCTGCAGTGTGTGAACAGGCCGATTGCCTCTTGCTGCTGGATGTCAACAACATCTACGTGAGCAGCGTGAACCATGGCTTTGATGCGTGTGCCTACTTGAACAGCATGCCGGCCCACCGCGTGCAGCAGATTCACCTGGCCGGCCATTCACACAACGGTGATCACATCATCGACACGCATGATCACCCAGTGGCCGAGCCCGTGTGGGCGCTGTATGCACATGCCTGTCGTCGCTTCGGGCATGTGGCCACGATGATCGAGCGCGACGACCATATCCCGCCCCTGGCGGAACTGATTCAAGAGCTGGACCATGCCCGTGATGTGGCGGCCGGTGCCTGGCTGGAGGCCGCATGACGATGCACGCTTCCACCATGAGCTTGAGCGAGTTGCAGGCACGTATGCAGGCGCACGTGCTGAGCCACGACGACGCCGCCTTGCTGGATGTGTGTGATGAGCATGGCCTCAGTGCGCAACGGCGCCTGGGCATCTATCACTACGCTTACCGGGCGCGTTTGCTGGAGACCATGCGCGATACCTTTGCACATACCTGGCGCTATCTGGGCGACGAGTGGTTTGACCGTTTGGCACTGGCCTTCATCGAAGAGCACCCCTCCACGCATGCCAACCTCCGCTGGTATGGCCAGGCATGGCCGGCCTGGCTGGATGGCAGCCGCCTGGTGCAGATGGAGGCGGGCTTGCATCCGGAGGTGACCGAACTGGCGCAGCTGGACTGGGCCTTGCGTCGGGCCTTTGATGCGGCTGATGCCGTCTCTGTAACCGCGGCAGACCTGGCTGTCATGCCCGTGGATGATTGGACCCAGGCGCCATTGCACGCACATGCCAGCGTGGCCTTGGTGGTGCTTCAGTGCAATGCCCTGGCGTTGTGGCATGCCCTGGATCGAGATGAGACCGTGCCCGAGCTTGAGTCATTGCTTCAGCCTGTGACAGTGCTGGTCTGGCGCCATGAAGAGCGCCCCCACTTTCGTAGCGTGCCGGAGCAGGAGGTGCAGGCTCTGACCCTGTTGCTGCTGGGCCGCAGCTTCGCGGATATCTGCGCGCTGCTGCAAGATCAGCAGGGCGAACAAGTTGATGCGGTTGCGTGCGGAGCTTCTCTGCTCAGGCAGTGGCTGAAAGATGGGCTGTTGATCCAGTCTGCTTCAATGGGTGCAGGCGAGTCGGCGACCTTCCCCCTTGCTGAGCACCATGCGTGAGGCCGACAGTTCCTCCACCAAGAAGCTGTTGCCCATCAGATTCAGTAGCCTGTTGTTCAGCGCGTACCTCCCCCCAATGGGCTGCCCGTCGTATGTGCCGCGGGCATTGCCTTGCTCGTCGAGGGTGACATCCATGCCACGCCCGGTCAGCGGACCGAAGCAATGCCAGGTGCCCACGATGTAGGGGCTGGGTGGCGCGCTGCGGCCACGAGGGTCATGGCGAGCAACCGGGGCACTGGTCTGCATGCGCTCGATCCAGTCGGCGGGCAGTGCAAAGTTCAGGTTCTGTCCGGTGCGCATCTGGAACGTGACGATCCCGATCAGCACGCCTTGCTCATCGAACAGCCCGCCGCCGCTGGACCCTGGCGAGATGGGGGCTGTGGTCTGGATGTAGGTGCCTTCCTCGCTGTCGCGCAAGGAGGAGACCATGCCATCGCTGAGCGTGAGGTCCAGCCCTTGCGGTGAGCCGATGGCGTAAACCTTCTGGCCGACGTGCACGCTCGCCACTCTGCCGATGGGCACGGGTGGTGCATCCAGGCCGATGACCGACAGCTTGCACAGGTCATGCCGCTCGTCGTTGATCAGAATGCTGGCGTCATATTGTTTGCCCTGATGCCGGACCCTCAGTCGGGGGCCCGCCTTGGCAACATGGCAGTTGGTGATGGCTTCGCCCTGGCCGATGACCACGCCACTACCGTGCCCCATCTCGACTCCGCGATCGTTGACCACGTTGATGCGCACGATGCTGGGGGAGGCCTGCGCGAACAACTGTTCGGGCGTCAGCGCGACCCCTGTTGGTGGGGGCATGGTCGGAGCTTGCGCGGGGGGCGGCGTCGGGATGATGGGGCTGGGCACGTCGGCCTGAGCAGGCGGGTCCAGTTGCACGGCCAGTTGGCTGGTGTGGTCAACCTTGGGCGCGCTGGCCCGGCCATGTCGGCTCATCATCCATCCGATGGCGATCAACATCGCCAGCCCGATCGCCCACCACATCTTGCCCTTGCCTTCTGCGTGCACAGGGGACCGCACCGATGGCTGCTGCTTTCTGGCCTGGTCGTGCAGCGAGGCGTCATAGACAGCTCGGCGCTGTGCGTTGCCGAGCACGTGCCAGGCTTCTTTCAGGGCCAGTCGCGTGATGGCATCGTCCGGTCGTGTCTCAGCCAGGCGCCTTTCGTAGGCGGCGCGGATATCTCCTTCGCTGGCCTTGGGGTCCATGCCCAAAGTGGCGTAGAGGCTTTTCTTCATGTTGGCAATCCCTGTTGCAATCGTGCTCATTCCGGCTGGGACGACGAGGTGCTGTCGATCTTATTCGGCCATGGCATGGCGAACTTGAGCACGGGCAGGCATGGGCGTTGCTTGTATACAAGCCTGTACATCACCCGGTATGGCAGATCGCCTCAAGGCGGTGCGCGGGTGGTGGGTTGTGCAACAGATTGGTGCAAGGAGATACGCATGTCGTCAATGGATCAATGGAATCGTCGGACGTGGATCAAGGGTGTCGGGGCTGCAGGTGCCGGCTTGGCGCTGGGTGGGCTGTCCGATCTGGTGATGGCCCAGAAACCGCTGACGATCGGCATGATCTATGTCGGCCCGAAGGATGACTTCGGCTACAACCAGTCGCACTACGAGGCCGCCTCCGAGATCAAGAAGTTGCCTGGCATCAAGATCGTGGGCGAAGAAAACGTGCCAGAGACTCAGTCCGTGCAAAAGACCATGCAGGGCATGATCTCGCAGGATGGCGCCACGCTGCTGTTCCCGACCTCGTTTGGTTACTTCAATCCGCACATCCTGGATGTGGCCAAGAAGAACCCGGACGTTCGCTTTGCCCACTGCGGCGGCATGTGGGATGCGGCCAAGCACCCCAAGACCGTGGGCAGCTTCTTCGGCTACATCGACGAGTGCCAGTACCTCAATGGCGTGATCGCTGGCCACATGACGAAGTCCAAGAAGATTGGCTTCATCGCGGCCAAGCCCATCCCGCAGGTGCTGCGCAACATCAACGCCTTCACGCTGGGGGCGCGTTCGGTGCACCCGGACATCACCTGCTCGGTCATCTTCACGGGTGACTGGTCCATGCCGGTGAAAGAGGCCGAGGCCACGAACAGCCTGGCCGACCAGGGCGTGGACGTGTTCACCATGCACGTGGACGGCCCCAAGGTCATCGTGGAAACCGCTGCCAAGCGCGGCAAGTTCGTGTGTGGCTACCACGCTTCGCAAGCCAAGCTGGCGCCCAACGCCTACCTCACTGGTGCCGAGTGGAACTGGGTCACGCCATACAAGCAGATCGTCGAAGCCGCGCGCACCGGCAAGCCTCACCCCAACTTCCTGCGCGGCGGTTTGAAGGAAGGCTTCGTCAAGACCTCGCCTTATGGCGCCATGGTGCCCGAAGGCGCCCGCAAGCAGGCCGATGCCATCAAGGCCGCCATGCTCAAGGACGAGTTCGAGATCTTCAAGGGTGAGATCAAGGACAACACGGGCAAGGTTGTGATTGCCAAGGGCACCACGATGAAACAGATCGACCCCGCACTGGAAGGCATGAACTACCTCGTGGAAGGTGTGATCGGCAAGGTCTGATCCGCCTTGGGTCCTGTCTGACGGTTGGGAAAGGAGTGCCCATGAGCGATTCGCGCGTGGCCGTGGTGTTTGACAGCGTGGTGTTGCCGGTGCTGGCTCTGGCTGGCGCGGTACTGCTGTTTGGCGGCTTTGTGTGGCTTGGTGGCACCAGCCCGACCGAGACCTGGGTGTTGCTGTTCAAGGGGGCATTCGGTGATGCCTTCTCCTGGCAGAACACCCTGCAGCGGGCCGCCCCGCTGATGCTGACGGCCTTGTGCGTGGCGATCCCGCAGCGCGCTGGCTTGATGGTCATTGGCGGGGAGGGCGCGCTGGTGCTGGGCGGGCTGGCCTGTGCCGGCCTGCCCTATTTGCTGACGCCGCCTTCTGGCCTGACGGGCACCGTGCTCGTGCTCCTGGCCAGTGCCTTGGCGGGCGGCGCGTGGATCGCGCTGGCTGGCGTGCTGCGCCAGTATCGAGGCGTGAATGAAACCATCAGCTCCTTGCTGATGAGCTATCTGGCCATCGGCTTGTTCAAGCATTTTGTGGAAGGCCCGATGAGGGACCCCAGCAGCCTGAACAAGCCGTCGACCTTGCCTTTGACTGAGAGCAATCTGCTGGGCCTGATGCCCGGCTATGAAGTGCATTGGGGCCTGGTGTGGGGCGCTTTGGCTTGCCTGGTTGCGGGCTTCTGGTTGTTCGGTTCCACGCACGGCTTTGCCACGCGGGTGGTGGGCGGCAATGCCCGTGCGGCGCGCCTGGTGGGCTTGCCCAGTCACCGTTTGATCATCACTGCCTGCGCCTTGGGTGGGGGCTGCGCCGGCCTGGCCGGTGGTGTCGAAGTGGCAGCGGTGCACACCAACGCCAATGCCTCCTTGATTGCGGGCTTGGGCTACACGGGGATCCTGGTGTCCTTCGTGGCGCGCCACAACCCCTTTGCCGTGATCCCCGTGGCCATTCTCTTTGGCGGCTTCGGCTCGGCAGGCAGTTTGCTGCAGCGCCGGCTTGATCTGCCCGATGCCTCCGTGCTGGTGTTGCAGGGCTTTGCCTTCGTGTTGATTCTGGCCAGCGAAGCTTTGCGTGGCCGCATGGGCGAGTGGATGACGATGCGAGGCGTGCGCCGGGCTGAGAAGGCTGCGCATGAAACCAGCCGGGCTCGTCTGGCGCGTGAACAGGCGGCCTTGGGTGCCGAAGCGAAGGAGGCGGCATGAGCGACGTGTCCATGTGGTCCGACGTGGCCATTGCCGTGCTGGGTGGTGCCATCCGTGTCGGCACGCCGTTTCTGTTCGTGAGCCTGGGCGAGTGTCTGACTGAAAAATCCGGCCGCATCAACCTGGGCCTCGAAGGCGTGCTGGTGCTGTCGGCCATGGCGGGCTTTGCGGGCAGCTACCTCACGGGTTCGCCCTGGGCCGGTGTCATGCTGGCGGGTGTGGCGGGCGCCTTGCTGGCCATGTTGCACGGGCTCTTGTGTTCCCTGCCGCGTGTCAATGACATCGCCACCGGCATTGCCTTGATGCTGCTGGGGGCCGGACTGGCCTTCTACCTGGGCAAGTCCTTGATTCAGCCACAGGCTGCGCAGATCCCTTCGTTGGAACTCGGCATGTGGAGTGACTCGTCGCAGGTGCAGGCGGCCTTGCGCATCAATGCCTTGTTCCCGATTGGCGTGGTGCTGGCCGTGCTCTTGTCGTGGGCGCTGGCTGACACACGCTGGGGCCTGATCGTGCGGATGGCCGGAGACAGCAGCGATGCCGCGCGTGCCCTGGGCTACTCGGTCAACACGGTGCGCGTGCTGGCCACGATGGCGGGGGGCTTCATCGCTGGGTTGGGTGGCGCGTCCTTGTCGCTGTACTACCCGGGCAGCTGGAATGAAGGTTTGTCCAGCGGGCAAGGCCTGATCGCGGTGGCCCTGGTCATTTTCGCGCGATGGCGGCCACTGGCCTGTCTGGGGGCGGCCTTGTTGTTTGGCGGCGCTGGCGCCCTTGGCCCGGCGCTGCAGTCCGTGGGCATCGGCTGGGGCTATCACCTCTTCAACGCCATGCCCTATGCCCTGACCTTGCTGATTCTGGTGTGGACCTGCAGCCCCAAGCGTTCCCTGCAAGGTGCGCCGATGGAGCTGGGTGTGTCCCGTTGAAGGAGTGTTCATGAATACCTACGTTGATGCCCAACCTTACGCTTGGCCTTACAACGGCGACCTGCGTCCGTCCAATACGGCGCTGATCATCATCGACATGCAGACGGATTTCTGCGGCGTGGGTGGTTATGTGGACAAGATGGGGTACGACATCTCGGCCACGCGGGCGCCGATCGAGCCGATCAAGGCCTTGCTGGCTGTGGCTCGCCAAGTGGGCGTGCTGGTGATCCACACGCGTGAAGGCCATCGGCCTGATCTGAGTGACCTGCCGGCCAACAAGCGCTGGCGTTCGCGTCAGATCGGCACCAACGGTGTGGGCATCGGCGATGCAGGGCCTTGTGGTCGCATCCTGGTGAGGGGGGAGCCGGGCTGGGACATCATTCCTGAGCTCTATCCGATTGAGGGTGAGCCCATCGTGGACAAGCCAGGTAAGGGTTCGTTCTACGCGACCGATCTGGAGCTGATTCTGCGCACCAAGGGGATCGAGAACATCATCCTCACGGGCATCACGACCGACGTGTGTGTGCACACCACGATGCGTGATGCGAATGACCGCGGCTTCGAGTGCGTGATGCTGGCAGACTGCACGGGGGCCACCGATCCGAACAACCATGCGGCTGCGTTTTCGATGATCAAGATGCAGGGTGGGGTGTTTGGTGCAGTGTCGGATTCCAAGGCCGTGATCAAGGCTTTGCAGTCGCTTTGATGTTGGCTGGAGTGCGTGGACATGATCTGTTTTGAACGCTCCGCTCAGGGGGCTTTGGCGGTCGAGCAGGCCGTGAGGCTTGGCTGGACAGCTCCGCTCATGTCCTCCGGCCGGGCTGCGCCTGACCTCCCCCTTTACTTCGCTGCGCTATCCAGCCAAGCCTCACGGCAGCGAGACGCTCTGGCAGCGCCTTCGCTACGCGAAGGCTTGGGAAATTGCAGCGGCGCTAGCCGCTGCAATTTCCCCTCTTCCCTCCAGCGCGGTGCAAGGAAGGGGCAGCAAGGGGGCATGGCGGAGCGAAGTAAAGGGGGAGGCATGGGCGCAGCCCATGACGGAGGAGCGAGCCCCGACACAAACAGTCCTGAGGACTGTTTGTGCGTGGCGAGCGCCAGGGGCTCTGCCCCCTGGCATGAGCGCAGCCGTGCCCCCTTGCTGTTCTTTCCGGTTTCACCGCACACCCCTTCCCATCCCCCATCCATCCGCGTCAAACGCGCTGCACCAGGAGTCAGCCACCCATGACCGCCCCGCTCGACCCCAGCCTGCAGCCACCACCTAAAACAGGTGCCCTGGCCCTGTCCACCTACCAACTCACCAAGCGCTTCGGCAGCTTCACCGCCCTGGACAACGTCTCCATCGACGTGCGCCCCGGTACCGTGCATGCCCTGCTCGGTGAAAACGGCGCCGGCAAGAGCACCCTGGTCAAGGCCATCGTCGGCTATCACCAACCCGACGACGGTGCCGTGCTGATCGACGGTCGCGAGCATGCCATCACCTCGCCTGTCGTGGCCCGTCACCTCGGCATCGGCATGGTCTACCAGCACTTCACCGTCGTACCCGGCATGACCGTGGCCGAGAACCTGCTGCTGGCCAAGGGCGAGCTGCCCGCCATCGTGCCCTGGCGCAAGGTCCGTCAGGAGCTGGAAGCCTTCATGGCCACCACGCCCTTCAAGCTCGATCTGGATGCCCGCCCCATGGACCTGTCCGCTGGCGAGAAACAGAAGCTCGAGATCCTCAAGCAGCTCTTCCTCAAGCCGCGCCTGCTCATCCTTGATGAGCCCACCTCCGTCCTGACGCCACAGGAAGCAGACGAGGTGCTGGGCGCCCTGCGTGACCGCGCCCATGCCGGTGAGGTCAGCGTCATCATGATCTCGCACAAGTTCCGCGAGGTCATGGAAGTGGCCGACGACGTCAGCGTGTTGCGCCGAGGGCAGCTTATGGGCAGCCACCGCGTGGCCGATACCTCGCCAGCCTTGCTGGGCGCCGAGATGATGGGGCTCAGCGCTGGCGCGGCCACACCAGCGGCCGTGTCTTCCGAAGAAATGCCCCGCGAACCCTTTCCTGCCGCACCCATTCGCTTGCGTGTCGACAAGCTCAGTGTGGCCGGTGACCGCGGCGAGCGCGCCGTGCACGAGTTGTCGCTCAACGTTCGCGGTGGCGAGATCGTGGGCATCGCTGGCGTGTCCGGCAACGGCCAGCGTGAACTGATGGAGGCCCTGGTGGGCCAGCGTGACCGTGAGTCCGGCGAAGTCTGGATGGCCGATGAGCGCTACCACGCCAGGCGCGAGCAGAACCAGCGCCTGAACGTGCGCAGCCTGCCCGAGGAGCCTCTGCGCAATGCCTGTGTGGGCGATTTGAGCGTGGCGCTCAACATGGGCCTGCGTCGATTCGATCAGGCACCGGTGGCCTGCTTCGGCTGGATGCGCGGCAGCCTGCTGCGAGACAAGGCCAAGGAGCTGATTGCCAGCTACAAGGTCAAGACACAGGGCGAGAACGCGCCCATTCGTTCCCTGTCAGGTGGCAATGTGCAGCGCGCCGTGCTGGCCCGGGAGTTCGATGGGCAGGTCGATGTGCTGCTGGTGTCCAACCCGGTCTTCGGTCTGGACTTTGCCGCCGTGGCCGAGATCCACAGCCGCATCATGGCGGTGCGCAACAAGGGTGGGGCAGTGCTGCTGGTCAGTGAAGATCTGGACGAGCTGCTCAAGCTGGCTGACCGCATCGTGGTCATGAGCGAAGGGCGCATCGTGCACGAGTGCGATGCGCGTGATGCCGATCGCCACGTGCTGGGCGCCTTCATGGGCGGTGCGCACCACCATCATCCCGTCAAGGAGGCCGCATGATCAAGACCGTTCACGCTCAGCCCTTCGATTACCCGTTCGACATCCGGCATACGGCGCTGCTCATCATCGACATGCAACGTGACTTTGTCGAGCCCGGCGGTTTCGGGGCCTCTCTGGGCAACGATGTGAGCCTGCTGCAGGCCATCGTGCCCACCTGCCAGCGTGTCCTGCAGGCCTGGCGTGAGATGGGCGGCTGGGTGGTGCACACCCGTGAGGCTCACAAGGCCGATCTGTCTGATTGCCCACCTGCCAAACTCAACCGCGGCTCGCCCACCTTGCGCATCGGCGATGTGGGGCCGATGGGCCGCATCCTCATTCGCGGTGAACCCGGTCACGCCATCATCCCCGAACTCGCGCCCATCGAAGGCGAACTGGTCATCGACAAACCAGGCAAGGGCGCCTTCTACGCCACGCCTTTGCGCGAAGCCCTGGAGGTGCGCCAGATCACCCACCTCATCGTGATGGGGGTGACCACCGAGGTGTGCGTGCAGACCAGCATGCGCGAAGCCAATGACCGCGGTTATGACTGCCTGCTGGTCGAGGATGGCACCGAAAGTTACTTCCCGCAGTTCAAGCAAGCCACGCTGGAGATGATCCGCGCCCAAGGTGCCATCGTGGGCTGGACGGCACCCAGTGAGGCTTTGCTGCAGGCCCTGGCTGCCTGAGGTGTCAAGCCCTCACCGCATTCGCCCTTCATTTTTCTTCTACCCTTTGATCGCATGTCCTTTCTGAACGCCGCTCCCGCGACAGACATTCCCGCCACGGTGGCGCTCCTCCTGGCGGCCTACCGTGAAGGCAGCCTCCGGCCCGAGCAGGTGCTGGCTCACCTGTGGTCGCGGTGGCAGGCCTGCCCGCTTGAGCGGGACCCGGCCTGGATCACACGAGCCGATGCGGCATTCCTCCAGCAGCAGCTGGATGCGCTGGCGGGGCAGTCGCCCGAGAGCCTGCCCTTGTACGGCGTGCCCTTTGCCGTGAAGGACAACATCGATGTGGCGGGCTTGCCCACCACGGCGGCATGTCCGGCCTTCGCCTACAAGCCTGAAGCATCAGCCGAAGTGGTTCGTCGCCTGATGGCCGCTGGTGCCATCGTGGTCGGCAAGACCAATCTGGATCAGTTCGCCACAGGGCTGGTGGGCATGCGTTCGCCTTATGGTGCGCCTTCATCAACTTTCAGTGATGCCCACGTGAGCGGTGGCTCCAGCTCCGGTTCGGCGGTGGTGGTGGCGCGCGGCGAGGTGAGCTTTGCACTGGGCACCGATACAGCTGGCTCTGGTCGTGTGCCCGCGGGCTTCAACAACCTGGTGGGCCTCAAGCCCACACCTGGCCTGGTGCCCACGCACGGCGTTTTGCCCGCATGCCGAAGCCTGGATTGCGTGTCGGTGTTCGCGCTCACGGCGTCGGACGCAGCGCGCATCCTGCAGGTCACGGAAGGGCCCATGGCAGGCCAGGCCTCCTTCAATGCCTTCAGGCCGCAGCTGCCCCGGCTGCCGCATGCCTTGCGTGTGGGCGTGCCAGTTGAACCCGAGTTCTTCGGTGATGCCGACTACGCGCAGGCCTTCGAGCAGGCCAAGTCGCAATGGGCGCACCTCCAGGAGCCCGATGGCACGCCCTGGCCCGTGACGCTGGTGCCCATCGACATGCGTGGCTTCTACGACGTGGCGTGGCTGTTGTACGAAGGCCCTTGGGTGGCCGAGCGCCACGCTGCCATCTCATCGTTCATGGCTGAGAACGCCGATGAGATGAACCCTGTCGTGCGTCGCATCATCGAAGGTGCCGGCCAGCACGATGCCGTATCGGCCTTCAACGGCCAGTACCGCTTGAAGGAGCTGGCCGCTCAACAGGCGACCGTCTGGGATGCCATCGACGTGCTCATGGTGCCCACCGCGCCGACCATGCCGACCAAGGCCAGCGTGGAGGCTGATCCCATCGGGCGCAATGCGCAGCTGGGCACCTACACCAACTTCGTCAACCTCTTGGGCCTCGCCGCCCTGGCCCTGCCTGCAGGCTTCACGCAGGGCAGCCTGCCCTTTGGCATCACCTTGATCGCGCCAGGTGGGTCAGATGCCGCCTTGCTCGACCTGGGCGCGCGCTGGCAAGCGAGTTGCCTGGACGAGGGCTTGAGCCTGGGGCATGGTCTGGCCATGGCATCTGATGCCGAGCTGGCCTTGCCGGGTTGCAAGGCGCTCAGCGCTGAGCCCGTGATGGCCCTGGCCGTGGTGGGGGCGCACCTCAGCGGCATGCCCTTGCATTGGCAGCTCACCGAACGCCGGGCTCGCCTGCTGATGCGCACGCACACCGCACCTCGGTATCAGCTGTATGCCTTGCCCGGCACCGTGCCACCCAAGCCGGGCCTGGCGCGACTGGCCGATGAGGCGCCACCGGAGGCAGGGCATGCCATCGAGTTGGAGGTGTATGCCGTACCTCAATCCGCGATCGGCTCTTTCCTGGCGATGATTCCACCACCCTTGGGCCTGGGGTCGGTGGAGCTGGCCGATGGCAGCTGGGTGAAGGGCTTCATCTGCGAGCCATGTGGCATCGCTGGTGCGCAAGACATCAGCCACTTCGGCGGATGGCGAGCCTACATGGCCCATGTGAAGGCGCAGGCCACACAAACAGAAGCAAGCAGGAGCGCCGCATGACCTTGGGATCAGCGCAGATCAATCTGCACGACGTGGTGCAGGAGGTCACGCGCATCTTTCTGGACTATGAGTCTGCCTTGATGCGCAATGACGTGGACGAACTCAACGCCTATTTCTGGCAGCACCAGGCCGTGACGCGCTATGGCATCTGTGACAAGCAACTTGGGCACGATGCGCTGGTAGCCTATCGAGCCAAAGTGCCTGCGCCTGATTTCACGCGTACCTTGCACGATGTGCGCATCACCGCTTTCGGACCGGATATGGCTGTGGCCATGTGCGAGTTCAAGCGCAGCGACACCGATCTGCATGGTTTTCAGACCCAGACCTGGGTGCGCCTGCCGGAAGGTTGGCGTATCGTGTCAGCGCACGTCAGCATGGTTCCCTTCCAATCCGCCGCTTCGCCATGAAACTGGTTTCCTCCTCCCCTCCAAGCTCCCTGCCTGCGGTGACACTGGCTGAACGGGTTTATGCCCAGATCAAGCAACTGATCTTCGATTTCGCGCTGCTGCCCGGAGATCGGTTTTCAGAGAGTGATCTGGCCAACCAGGTACAGGTGAGCCGCACGCCCTTGCGCCAGGCCCTGCAGCGCCTGCAACGCGAGGGCTTCCTGCTGGTGTTTCCCAAAAGCGGCTGGCAGGTTGCGCCGCTGGATTTCGAAACCTTCGACCAGCTCTACGATCTGCGTGTGCTGCTGGAGACCCACGCCGTGGCCAAGCTGTGCGAGGCCGAAGAGCGCCCTGCGCTCAAGGAACTGGCCGACACCTGGCTGATCAAGCCCAACGAACGCCAGACCGCCTTCATCACGGTAGACAAGCTCGACGAAGAGTTCCACTCGGCCCTGGTGCGCGCCACAGGCAACGCCGAGATGATCCGCGTGCACGAGGACATCACCGAGCGCATCCGCATCATCCGCCGGCTGGACTTCACCAAGCCGTCGCGCGTGGAGGCCACGTACGACGAGCATGCCCGCATCCTGCGCGCGATCACGCGCAGGCGGGCTGATGAGGCCCAACGCCTGCTCAAGGCGCACGTCGCGCAGAGCAAGGCCGAGGTGCGGCACATCACGCTGGACATGCTGTACCAGGCCCGCCAGCGCATTGCGTCAGGCCAGTAAGGCCTGACCGCGCTGCCATCTGCGCGGTTCAGACGTTCAACTCAGAACCGCGGCAAGGTCGCCAGCGCTTCTTTCAAGGCCGGTGTCTGCCCCATACCTTGACCGGGGCCAGGGCGCAACTCCCCGCAACGCGCCAGCATCGGGATCATCTTGCCCGGGTTGAGCTGCCCCTTGGGATCAAAGGCCGCCTTGAAGGCCAGCATCTGCGCACGCTCGGCATCCGTGAACTGGGTGCACATGGCGTCGAGCTTCTCGATACCCACGCCGTGTTCGCCCGTGATGCTGCCGCCCAGTTGCACGGCCTGGCGCAGGATGTCGTTGCCGAAGGCTTCGGCACGCTGGAGCTGGTCCGGGTCATTGGCATCGAACAGGATCAGCGGGTGCATGTTGCCGTCACCCGCATGGAACACATTCACGCAGCGCAGACCATAGGTGGTCTGCATGCCGTTGATGGCCTGCAGCATGGTGGCCAGCGCCTTGCGCGGGATGGAGGCATCCATGCACAGGTAATCGGGGCTGATGCGCCCTGTGGCGGGGAAGGCGTTCTTGCGGCCGCTCCAGAAGCGCAAGCGCTGGGCCTCGTCTTCGCTGATGCTGACTTGCGTGGCGCCTGCCTGGTCCAGCACGGCGCGCAGGCGCTCGATCTCTTCATCCACCTCTTCAGGGCTGCCATCGCTTTCGACCAGCAGGATGGCTTCGGCATTCAGGTCATAGCCCGCGTGCACGAAGTCTTCAACCGCAGCGGTCATGGGCTTGTCCATCATCTCCAGCCCGGCCGGGATCAGGCCCGCAGCGATGATGGCTGCCACCGCATCGCCAGCCTTGCCCACATCGTCGAAGCTGACCAGCAGGCAGCGCGCCACTTGGGGTTTGGGCAGCAGGCGCACGGTGATCTCGGTGGCCACGCCCAGCAGGCCTTCACTGCCGATGAAGGCGGCCAGCAGATCCAGGCCGGCTGCATCGAGCGCTTCGCTGCCCAGCTCCAATACATCGCCTTCCACCGTGAAGCCGCGCACGCGCAGCACGTTGTGCACGGTCAGGCCGTATTTCAGGCAGTGCACGCCGCCGGCGTTTTCAGCCACATTGCCGCCGATGGTGCAGGCGATCTGGCTGCTCGGATCAGGCGCGTAATACAGGCCGTGTGCTGCAGCGGCTTCGCTGATGGCCAGATTGCGCACGCCGCATTCGACCACGGCCGTGCGGGCCAGCGGATCGATGTGCAGGATGCGGTTGAGCCGGGCCAGCGACAAGGTCACACCCATGGCATTGGGCAAGGCACCACCCGACAGGCCGGTGCCACCGCCGCGTGCCACCACGGGCACGTTCAGTGCGTGGCAGGCCTTGAGCACGGCGCCGACCTGTTCGTGGGTCTCCGGCAAGGCCACGGCCAGCGGGCGTTGGCGGTAGGCGCTCAGGCCATCGCATTCAAAAGGGGTGACGGCTTCGTCGCGCCACAGGATGCTGCGCTCGGGCAGCACGCCCGACAAGGCCTTGACGACCGCCTGCTGACGTTGTTGGCGCGCCAGGCGATCAGCCTCGGGCGTGGCGGGTGTGTGAGTGACCGTGGTGTCCATCTGCGTCACTTTATACCCATCAGCACCTTTCCCGGGCGCCGCCGCAGTGATCCTTCAGCTGACGATCAGGTCAGATATGCGCTTGAGCATCAGCATGTCGTGTTTGTCGATCTTCTGGCTGTCGCCGTGACCCTGGAAACGGTAGTGGCGCCCCGTCACGGAGGAGCGCACGCTCAAGGCGCCATGGCCGATGTAGCGGGCGGACAGCTCGGTCGGTGTCGTGGCTTTGCCGCTTGTTCTGGCAGGCTTGGTGCCTACCTGAGGCTGACATCGCATCGGGTTGAGGGGTGATTCAGATGCACTGGCCGGTGCCTTCTGCTGAGGGGCCGGCGTGATGCGTGATACCTCGTTCGTGGCCTGGTGATGGGCCATGGCCACGTGTTGGCGCTGGCTGGCCAGTACTTGCCGGGCCGGGCCCGAGGATGCAGTCCAGCTCACCGGGCGCGGTGAGTGAGCGCCAGGTGCGGGCCCGGTGAAGGAAATGGGGTGGGGGCGATGGATGGGGCGAGCGATCATGATGGACTCCTGCTGACGTCCTGCTACAGACAACGGTCGCCAGTGTGCGAGCCGCTTCACCTCGTGAAAATCCCCTCGGGAGGTGCCGCCGCAAGGGGGACACACCGATGGGGGAGGCCGTGTCGGAATCAGCCGCCAAATACCGTGAGCACGCCGGTATAGCCGTACAGGTGGTGCTTTGCGATCTCGCCGCTGGCGAAAAAGCCAACCAGCGGGATATCGCCCAGCGCGTGCGCGATGATCTCCATTTCGGCGTTGGGGGCCCCGAAATGCGGTCCGCCTCGCCCCGCACAACTCACGTAGACGGCGCCTGTAGCCCGGCTACCAGGGTGCTCGGTGGGGTCAAACTCCTCGCGGATTTCCGCGCAGATGCGTACCAGGTCCTTGCGTGCGGCTGCCACATGCCGTTGGCAGAACGCCAACTGCATGCCGGACTCCACCAGATCGCTGATCGCCACGCCATAACGGCTGGGGTCGATGCCCACCAGATGGCGCACACGCGTGTCGGCCGTGAAGTGCTGGCCGTGACTGAGCAAATCGTGGCCTTCGTCGCTCAAGCCCACCAGCGTGGCGCGCACTTTGGGCAAGGCATCGCGTTGCCAGTCGGATTCGCTGACCGTCACCGGCACACCCAGATCCTTGAGCAGACAGTTCAGCGCAGGCAAGCCGTCCAGTTCATAGACCACATTGCGGTGGGCCGCTGTCACCTGCCGGCGCGGGCCGATGGGTTCACAGCCCTGCGTGACACGGGTCACCAACCTGACCTCGCTGTTGAAGGCCACGCCCGATACCCCACCTTGCCAGATGCCTGCCTGCCGGTTGTCTGGTGGCGGTGTGGTCAAGCGCGCATGGGGATCCAGCGCCAGATGCAGGCTTTGTGATTGCCCCGCACTGACACCGCCAAACAGAAAACCAGTTTCGGTCCGTTCGGCCAGCTCCTGGATCAGTTCAGGCAGATCGGTGGCATGCCCATCGGCGTGCACCATGGCTGTGTGGGCGCGCCATTGTGTGCTGTCCCGGCTCGCCATCGGGTGGGTGGCGGTCAGTGGTTGCCGGCCATGGAAGACCTGAAAGCTGCTGGCAGGCAGATTGCAAACCATCACCGCCAAGGCAGGTTCGTCGATGTATTCGACGCCCGTGGCGAGAACACCTGCGCCTACGCCACCAACCCAGGCGACATCAGGCAGGCGTTCGCGCAAGCCGGCCAGGATCGCGCTGGCCCCGTCGGCCAGCTCTTCCGTGAGGTAGCACCAGCCCAGGGTGGCGCCCATCTGCTCGGCACCTTGCGATGCCAGTTGCGCCCACACCAACTCCAGCGCCAGCTCCGGCCGGGGATGGGTGGCGTGTGCGTGGAGAAAGCGCAGAGGATCGGCAGTCACACAGTGGCCTTCCTGTGGGCCGGCAAGCTGGCCATCAGGGCTTGTTTGCCGTGGATCGGGTCGACTTGCGTGCCGCTGTTTTGCTTGCGGTACGTTTGGCTGTCGCGGGCTTGGGGGCTGCGCGTGAGCTGGCTTTCTTGCTGGCGCCTGGCGTGGCGAACTCTGCGGCGGAGGCTTGCGCCTGCTTGATCATGTCCATGGACTCGCCCACCGAGTCCCCAACCGTTTGTGCGGCTTGTGAGGCCAGGTGGGTGAACTGCTGCGTCAAGGTATCCCACCAGCGCATGGGGTTGATCAGGTCGGCTCCTTCCTGCTCGCCGTTTGCGGGGGAGGCGCCGGGGGCGCCACTCGGTTGGTCGTCCGAGCCGGGCGTGGTTTCATCCCGGCGCGCATTGGTGGCCTGAGCGGGAGGGGGGGAAGGGGGCGTCGTCTGGGTGGTCTCAGGTCGAACCTTGAGCGAGTCCCGCAGCGCATCCATCGACACATTCATGCCTTTGAGCGTGGTCAGCGTCATGCGCTGAACTTCCAGGCCCTGGATGGTCATGGCGATCATGCGGGCGTTCTGCTCCAGCCAGAACTGCACGGTCTTGAGGTCCTGAATGCGCTTTTCAAGCTCTTCGGGATCCAGGGTTGGCATGCTCCAGGCTGGCATGCCGGCCGAGGCGCCGGAGGCCGCACCAGGCATGTTCGGCAGGGCGCTTCCGGCGGCCTTGAGCCAGTCCTGAAAGAAGCCCAGGCCGGCGCCCAGGCCTGCGCCCATGGACGCAAAAGGATTGCTGCCTTGATCGGCTGACGTGGCAGCGGAGGGATCCGGGCTGGGCGGACGCGTTGGCATGGGAACTCCCGTGTGGTCATCAAATCGGCAAGCCCATTGTGCCCCCCTGCGGGCCTTCTGTGGCGTTTTGGACTTTGTTGCAACGCATAATCGGCGCCTTCATGCAACGTCGAGAACTGTTCACCCGCCTTTGCCAGACCGCTGCCGCCCTCGCCTGGCAGCAGGTCTTCGCGTCGGCGGACCGCACCCCGGTGACGGAGGCCGGCAGTTGGGCAGAGTCAGGCGAGGTGTTCACCTTGGGGGTAGCCAGTGGCGAGCCCCGGCCGACATCCGTGGTGTTGTGGACCCGGCTGGCGCCCAAGCCCATGTCGCCCGATGGTGGCATGCCCGCACGCGGCGTGCCCGTGTTGTGGGAGGTGGCGGCCGATGCGCGCTTCAGCCAGGTGGTACGTTATGGCGCCACGGTGGCCGAGCCAGGCGCCGCGCACAGCGTGCATGTGGATGTGGCGGGCCTGATGCCTGGTCGCACGTACTTCTATCGGTTTCGTGCGGGTGGCCAGATCAGTCCGGTCGGCCGCACGCGCACGGCACCAGATCCCGCTGCGCGCAATGAACGCTTGCGCCTGGCTGTGGCTTCCTGCCAGCACTACGAAGCCGGGTTCTACGCCGTGCACAGGGAAATCGCCGCGGCCGATGTGGACCTCGTGCTCTTCCTGGGTGACTATATCTACGAGACCGAGGCGATGCCCTTTCAGAAGGTTCGGCAGCATCCCCACGTGTTTCCTGGTGACGAGTCCCACTACACCCTGGGGGATTACCGTGCGCACCACGCCAGCTACAAGCTCGACCCCGATCTGCGCGCCAGCCATGCGGCCCATCCCTGGCTTCTTGTATGGGATGACCATGACGTTGTGAATGGCTATGCCGGGGAATACCTGGCGAACATGTCCGATCCGCATGCCTTTCTGGCCCTTCGCACGGCAGCCTACCGGGCTTACTACGAGCACCTGCCTGTGTCCCCCAGTCGAGCGCCCGTCGGGGCGATCATGCGCATGCATGATCGTTTCGAGTGGGGGCAGCTGGCCGAGATCTGGACGATGGATGGGCGACAGTTCCGCGATCCACCTGCTTGCTCAGGCGTCCATGCGCCGCAGCGTGGGCAGGTCTTGTGGCGCTGCAAGGCGGCGGAGGTGCCTGAGCGCACGCTGTTGGGGATGGACCAGGAATATTGGCTCGCCGACGGCCTGGCTTCCAGTGAACGCGCCTGGAAAATCGTGGCGCAACCCACCCAGATTGCACCTGGGGGCATCAAGTCACCTTTGGGATCGCTGCTGTATGCCGATGGCTGGGACGCCTTTCCTGCCGCCAGAGAGCGACTCATGTCGGCCATCGCCCAACCTCGCGTGCCTGACGTCGTCTGCCTCAGCGGCGATGTTCACCGCCACGTAGCCGCCAACTTGCGGCTCAATCCGCATGACCTTTCTTCGCCCATTGTGGCCAGCGAGTTTGTGACCTCATCCGTGTCCAGCAAGGGCTTGAGCGAGTTCCTGTCCGGCCTCTTGAAAGGCGGCAATCCTGACCTGCTCCATGTGCGTGGCGATGAGCGAGGCTACGCCTTGCTGGATGTGACGCCTCAACAACTGAGTTGCGAGTTCCGCAGCACGCCACATCCTGTGCGACCGGACTCGCGCCTGAGAACCCAGGCGAAATTCGTCGTTGATCGGGGCGTGCCTGGGCCTCGCAAAGCCTAGGCACATCACGATGTGGTCGGACGTCGATGCCCCTTGTAAGGGGGGTGAAATCAGTAGGCCGCGACCGCTTTCTGTTTGATAAGCTGCCGCTTCAATAAATTCCTCAGCGGCGGTGGGCTACGGCATGTGGTTGTGGGCCCGGCTGCGTTGAGGCACTCAAAGCCGCAGCAAAAGGGAGCGCCACATGGCCGACAGCATCGTCATCAAGGGTAGTCCGTTCGACGACTTCATCAACGGTTCCGAAGGGCCGGATGTCATCGAAGGTTTGGAGGGGCGAGACACCCTGGCGGGCGGTTCGAGTGACGACACCCTGGCCGGCAATACCGGTAACGATATGCTGGATGGTGGCGCAGGCGCTGACACCTTCCTTTTCGGTCGCGGCGATGGCCAGGACACCGTCTTTGTCTATGGGCCTGATGCGGTTGGTGATCACCTGGCGCTGACCGCGGGCATCCAGGTCAGTGATGTGGATCTGCTTGCTGATGGCGCGGACCTGATCGTCAAGCTTCGCGACAGCCAGGACCGCGTGCGTCTGGCTGGTTATTTCGATCAATCCGTGCCGGATCGTCCAGTGATCGTGTTCGCTGATGGCGCGCGTTGGGATGCCGCGGTTGTGGCCACCAAGCTTCAGGCATGGGGCGTCCAGCTGAGCGGTACCGAGGGTGACGATGCGCTGGAGGGCAGCCAGGGTGATGACATCCTGCTGGGCGCAGGGGGCCAAGACACGCTGTACGGCGATGCCGGGCGAGACCTGTTGGATGGCGGTGCGGGTGCCGACACCTATCTGTTTGGTCGTGGCGATGGGCAGGACACCGTCCTGGCCGGATGGCCCGAGGGCATGGGGCAGTCAGACCGCTTGCGTTTCGGTGCGGGCATTGACATGAGCAACGTCAGCATCGTCGCCGAAAGTGGCGACCTGGTCTTGCATCTGGATGGCCGCAGCGACAGCGTGCGCATCGCCGGATACTTCAATACCTACGGGCCGGATCGCCCCCGCATCGAGTTCGCCGATGGCAGCTACTGGGACGGTCTTGCCATCGATCGCAAATTGTCTGCCGCGGGTGACTACCTGCCGGGCTCGCCGCAAGACGATGCACTGGACGGTGGTGCCGGTGATGACCAGATCATGGGCATGGAAGGCCGCGATACCCTTTATGGCGACGCGGGGCGGGATCTGCTTGATGGTGGCCTGGGTGCCGATACCTACCTGTTTGCGCGCGGCGATGGCCAGGATACGGTTGTGGCCGCACCTGGCGGCGGCGACATCGGTCAGTCCGACGTGCTGCAACTGGGCCAGGGCATCACCATGGCAGACGTCGAA
>NZ_JACRAH010000065.1 GCF_016234775.1 Aquabacterium sp.
CACCACCTTGTAGACCTTGTCCGTGGGCTTGAGGTTCTTGAGTTTGGTGTCTGTCAGTGCCATTGGGTAACCCCTCTCTTACCTTGCATCGCTTACCGTCAGAGCATCAAGACGGTAAGCAATCAAAGATCAATTGACTCAAAAAATCAACCGTCTTCCGTGCCGACAAAAACCTCGGGATGTCATGAAACCTCATGGGACGTCAAAAACAAAAAAGCCCTTGAAGATCAAGGGCTTAAATGCATTCATGAGACGTTCTGGGACGGTGTGAACCGCCTTCAAATCATTCCCATTCGATGGTGGCAGGCGGCTTGCTCGACACGTCGTAAGCAACCCGGTTGATGCCACGCACTTCATTGATGATGCGGCTCGACACCTTCTTGAGCAGCACATAGGGCAACTCGGCCGAGTCCGCAGTCATGAAGTCGCTGGTTTCCACAGCGCGCAGCGAGACGACGTACTCATACGTGCGGCCATCGCCCATCACACCCACGCTCTTGACCGGCAGGAACACCGTGAAGGCCTGCGATGTGAGGTCGTACCAGTTCTTGCCCGTCTCAGGATCGACGGTCTTGCGCAGTTCTTCGATGAAGATGTGGTCGGCGCGCTGCAGCAGCGAGACATACTCAGGCTTGACTTCACCCAGCACGCGCACGCCCAGGCCTGGGCCGGGGAAAGGATGGCGGTAGACCATATCGGCTGGCAGGCCCAGGGCCACGCCCAGCTCGCGCACTTCGTCCTTGAACAGTTCGCGCAGCGGCTCCAGCAGCTTCAGGCCCAGCGTCTCGGGCAAGCCGCCCACGTTGTGGTGGCTCTTGATCGTGGCCTTCTTGCTCTTGGTGCCACCAGACTCGACCACGTCAGGGTAGATCGTGCCTTGTGCCAGCCACTTCGCGTTGCTGAGCTTCTTGGACTCTTCCTGGAAGACTTCCACGAACTCGCGGCCGATGATCTTGCGCTTCTGCTCCGGATCGGTCACGCCCTTGAGGTGGCCCATGAACTGATCCTGCGCCTGCACGTGCACGACCTTGGCGTGCAGACGGCCGGCGAACATGTCCATCACCATCTGGCCTTCGTTGAGGCGCAGCAGGCCGTGATCCACGAACACGCAGGTCAGCTGATCGCCAATCGCACGGTGAATCAGCGCCGCAGCGACAGACGAATCCACGCCACCGGACAGCCCCAGGATGACCTCTTCGTCACCCACTTGCTCACGGATCTTGGCAACCGCTTCTTCGATGTAGTTGCCCATGATCCAGTCGCCCTTGCAACCGCTGATCTCGCGCACAAAGCGCGTCAGCATCGCATGGCCCTGCACCGTGTGCGTGACCTCGGGGTGGAACTGCACCGCGTAGTAGCCCTTTTCTTCGTTGGCCATGCCGGCGATCGGGCAGCTGGGCGTCGAGGCCATCAGCTTGAAGCCTTCGGGCAGCACCGTGACCTTGTCGCCGTGGCTCATCCACACCTTGAGCATGCCGTGGCCTTCGGGCGTGCCGAAGTCCTGGATGCCATCGAGCAGCTTGGTGTGGCCATGGGCGCGCACCTCGGCGTAACCGAACTCGCGGTGATCGCTCCACTCGACCTTGCCGCCCAACTGCACGGCCATGGTCTGCATGCCGTAGCAGATGCCCAGCACGGGCACGCCCGAATCCCACACGGCTTGCGGCGCGCGCAACTGGTGGTCTTCGTAGGTGGAGGCGTGGCTGCCCGACAGGATGATGCCCTTGGGTGCAAACGAGCGGATGAACTCGTCGCTCACGTCGCTGGGATGGATCTCGCAATAGACGTGGGCTTCGCGAACACGGCGGCCGATCAGCTGGGTGACCTGGGAGCCGAAATCGAGGATGAGGATCTTGTCGTGCATCATGTTGGAATCTCTTGGGGCAATCTGGCGATCAGCGGGTTCAAACGTTCACGCTGCGTGCAGCAGGCGACTCATGGGCATGCTCGGGCCGGCTGAAGTAGCGCAGCCCGATGATGGCGGCCACGGCCTGGATGGCGCCACACAGGTAAAACGGGGCTCCCACACGCCAGTCGCCATGGGGATAGTGAGAAACGGCGGCCAGCAAGGGCGTGCCCATCAAGGGGCCCAACACCGCTGCCACGCTGTTGATGGATGAAACGGCGCCCATGCTTTCGCCCTGGCGCGTCGGGTCCACCGCGTTGGCCACCAGGCTTTGCAGGCCGGGCTGCACCATGTAGCCAAACACATTGGCGGCGATGACCACGTACATCATCCAGCCTTCAGGCACCGCGCCCCAGGCCACGAAGGCAATGGTGGAGGACACCAGGCCGATGCGCACCAGCTTGTGCGTGGGAATGTGTTTTTGAATCTGGCGCAGCAAGCCGCCCTGCACCAGCACGGCCATCATGCCGACCGCGAACAGCGACATGCCATTGTCCTTGGGCGTCCAGCCGAACTTGAATTCGTTGTACAGGAACCAGCTGGTGTGCAGGCAAAACTGCGCCAGGATGGACAAGCCCATCACCCACATCAGGGTCTCGACACCTTTGAGTTCACGCAAGCGGGCCAGCGAACTGAACGGGTTGACGCGCGTGATCTGGAAATCGCGGCGCTTGTCCGTAGGCAGCGATTCAGGCAGCACGAAGTAACCGTACACGCAATTGAGCAGGCACAGCGAGCCTGCCAGGAAGAACGGCCAATGCACATCCTTGTCGCCCAGCACACCGCCCATCACCGGCCCCAGGATGAAGCCCAGGCCGAACATGGCCCCCAGCATCCCGTAATTCTTGGCGCGGTCTTTCGGCTCGGTGATGTCGGCCACATAAGCATTGGCCACTGCGATGTTGGCGCACACAGCCCCACCCATCACGCGCACGGCCAACAGCATCCAGAACTCGGTCGCCAGCGCAGTGACGAAGAAGTTGACGCCCATGCCCAGCAAGCCCAGCAACAGCACGGGGCGGCGCCCATACTTGTCTGACAGGGCGCCCAACACAGGCGCACTGAAGAACTGCGCAATGGCAAATGCGGCCTGAGCCGCACCATAGCCGATGGAGGTACCCGCCCCCGAGTCCATGAACGACCCGATGAGCTTGGGCAACACGGGTGCGATGATGCCGATCGACATCATGTCGAGCAGCACCGTCACCATGATGAAAGGCATGGCCGCCTGGCGGCCGCTTTGAGAACCCATCGGAATCCTGTGGTGGTTCAGTGAGGCGGCCACCAAGGGCCTGCACCGTTACGTCAACTACTCACTCCATGCGGTAGTTGGGTGCTTCCTTGGTGATTTGCACGTCGTGGACGTGGCTTTCGCGGATGCCCGCCGAGGTGATCTCGACAAACTCGGCACGGTTCTTCATCTCATCGATGGTGCCGCAACCGCAGTAGCCCATGGAGGCACGCAGGCCACCGGCCATCTGATACAGGATCGTGACGACCGAGCCCTTGTAAGGCACGCGACCTTCGATACCTTCAGGCACGAGCTTGTCGGCATTCGGGTTGGTCGTTTCATCATTTTCCTGGAAGTAGCGGTCAGCCGAGCCATCCTTCATGGCGCCGATCGAGCCCATGCCGCGGTAGCTCTTGTAGCTGCGGCCCTGGAACAGGATGACTTCGCCAGGCGCTTCTTCGGTGCCAGCGAACATGCCGCCCATCATCACGGTGCTCGCCCCAGCGGCGATGGCCTTGGCGATGTCACCGGAATAACGCACGCCACCGTCGGCGATCAGGGGCACGCCCGTGCCTTGCAAGGCGGTCGCCACGTTGTCGATGGCCATGATCTGGGGCACGCCCACACCAGCCACGATACGTGTCGTGCAGATGGAGCCCGGGCCGATACCGACCTTGACGCCGTCAGCACCGGCTTCGACCAGCGCCAGCGCAGCCGCACCGGTGGCGATGTTGCCGCCGATCACGTCCACCTGAGGGAAGTTCTTCTTGACCCAGCGCACGCGCTCGATCACCCCGTGACTGTGGCCGTGGGCGGTGTCCACCACCAGGGCGTCCACGCCAGCCTTGACCAGTAGTTCGACACGCTCTTCCGTGCCTTCGCCCACGCCCACTGCAGCGCCAACGCGCAGCTTGCCGTGCGCATCGCGTGCGGCGTTGGGGAAGCTGTTTTGCTTGGTGATGTCCTTGACGGTGAACACACCGCGCAGTTCCCAGGCATCCGTCACCATCAGCACGCGCTCCAGCTTGTGCTTATGCATGAGGGTCTTGGCTTCTGCCAGGCTTGCACCATCCTTGACGGTGATCAGGCGCTCACGGGGCGTCATGATCTCGCGAACCGGCGCATCCATACGGGTCTCGAAGCGCAGGTCACGGCCGGTCACGATACCGACCACCTTGCCTTCGTCCACAACCGGGAAGCCGGAGATGCCGTGCTGTCGCGACAGCTCAATCACATCGCGGACTTTGACGCCCGACGAAATCGTGATCGGGTCACGCAAGACGCCGGACTCGTAACGCTTGACGCGTGCGACTTCGGCGGCCTGCTGCTTGGCCGACAGGTTTTTATGAACAATCCCGATACCGCCTTCCTGGGCGATCGCAATCGCCAGGCGGGCTTCCGTCACCGTGTCCATGGCGGCAGACACCAAGGGCAGGTTCAGTTGAATGTTACGGGACAGACGGGTGGCCAGCGAAGTGTCGCGGGGCAACACTTGAGAGTACGCGGGCACCAACAACACGTCATCAAACGTGAGGGCTTTACCAAGCAGGCGCATGAACAGGGCTCCAGACGCAAAAGCGGATTATACGCAGAGTCGGGGCCTTTGCGTCAGGGGGGAAGATGCCGTGCGCAATACACGCATTTTCGGGGCGCACCCGGGCGGACGTCCGGATAAACTGCGTCTCATGAAAAATGCGCGCGCGTCGTCATCGGTTCTGGCCATCCTGCTGCTGGCAGGTTTGTCCATGGTTGGCTCATCGGCTGAAGCCGGCATGCAATGGAAGTGGCGTGATGCCAGTGGCGCGATCCAATACAGCGACAGGCCGCCACCTTCTGGCACGCCTGACAAGGACATCCTCGCCCGCCCCGCGGCATCGGCCCGCGCCGCTGCCAGGGCGGCAGAAGCAGCAGCCTCTCAGGCCAGCGCCGCAGCGGCGGCCGCACCTGCTGCCTCCAAGGCCATAGACCAGGAACTCGAAGCCAAACGCAAGAAGGCTGAAGAGGAGAAGGCAGCCAAGCAGAAGGCCGACGAAGAAAAAGTGGCCAAGCAGAAGGCAGATAACTGCCAGCGTGCCCGCAGTTACCAGCGCACGCTGGCTGACGGCTTGCGCGTCGTGCGCACCAACGCCAAGGGCGAGCGCGAGTTCCTGGACGACAAAGGCCGTGCCGACGAGATGCAGCGCACGCAGGAATCGATCTCGGCCAACTGCAATTAACTGGTTGATAGGCGTTGATCGGGCGAAAAAAGCGCCAGCGAGCCTAAGTCAGCCCCATGCGCCAGCGGCAGGCAGACAACACACCATCACTTGTCGGGCTTGGGCCGGCTGATCCCTCTGGGCAATTTTTCGCCTTGCGCACGGTAACGCACGCGCCGCGCCTCCTTGGGGTCAACCTTCAACTGCCGAACCAGCTCGACGCGATCCTGATCACGCAAGACGTGCCCAGGACGCTCCTTGCGGCCCCACACGCCCACCGTCCACACGCCCGACTCCAGGCTGTTGAGGCTCAAAGTTTCCGACATGGCCCAGACATCCGCGGCGAAAAGGGCGTCGCGCACCGTGCTACCGGCCGGCAAACTCAGGCGAACCAGCCTGACGTCACGTGGTGCCAAACCCACAAGCACTTCAACATGCATGGTGACAGGCGACTCAGCGTGAACCATGAACCTGCTCCGCCCGCTTCACAAATGCTTCGACAAAGGTGTTGGCAATGCGGTCGAACACCGGACTCACCACCAGAGACAGCGCCCGACTGGAGAACGCGTAACTCAAGGCAAATTCAACCTTGCAGGCAGGCGCGTCAATGGGGTCTACCGCGGCATCACCGGCCTGACCGGGCTTTTGCAAGGGCGTGAACCGCCAGGTGCCTTCCAGCTTGGAAAACGGCCCATCCACCAGTTGCATCGTTACACTGGCGCCTGGCTGGTGGACGTTGCGCGTGGTGAAAGCCTGATGCACGCCAGCAAACGCGATGTGAACGCGCGCCGTGACGCCATCGTCGTGGGTGTCGACAACCTCGGCACGATCGCACCAGGGCAGAAATTGGGGATAGGCTTGAACGTCGGTCACCAGCCCATACATTTCACGGGGGGAGTACCAAAGCAAGACGGACTTGTGGACGTGCTTCATAGAATGTCGGTATTTTAAAGACGTCGGCACGCAGCCGCGCACGCACATGTCCATCGCAGAAAACAGAAAAGCCCTTTTCAACTACCACATCGAGGAACGCTTTGAAGCGGGCGTTGTGCTGGAAGGCTGGGAAGTGAAGGCGATTCGCGAAGGGCAGATTCAGATGACCGACGGCTATGTGGTCATCAAAAATGGTGAGTTGTACCTGATCGGCCTGCGTATCAATGCGCTCCGGTCGGCCTCCACGCACGTCACCCCTGACGCCGATCGCACCAAGAAACTGCTCATGCACAAGGAGCAGATCCGCCGCCTGATCGGCAAGACCGAGCAAAAAGGCTTCACCATCGTGCCGCTGAACCTGCACTGGAAAGGTGGCAGGGTCAAAGCCGACATCGCGCTGGCCAAGGGCAAGGCCGAACACGACAAGCGCAACACCATCAAAGACCGCGACTGGGAACGTGAAAAGGGCAGGCTGATGAGACACAAAGTCTCATCGAGTCCGAAGGACTAAGGAGCGCAGCGACGCCTGCCCTTTCGTCAAAAGGGGCGACTGATGAGACATAAAGTCTCATCCAGTCCGAAGGACTAAGGAGCGCAGCGACTGTGCTCAATCGGCCACGCAGCCTGTCCGATTTCCTTATAACCAGAAAGTCCGAGAACTTTGTCGCCTAGAGCCCCCTTTATGTCGCAAAGGGGTCTGGTCGCGACAATCGGGGGTGCATAAAGTGTGACGCATGCTCGACATGACCCGCTTTACCCCCACATCGTCGCCTGCCCGGCCACTTCGCGCCACGGGCAACGACGTCATCCCCTTCGTGGCAGCCAACGCCTGGATCAAGGCGGCGATGCATTGCCGGTTCAACATCGACCCCTTGTTCTCGGCTGCGGGCGTGGACCTGAACGCCAGCAACATCACCATGGTGCGCAAAAGCGCCCTGCTGAAGTTGATGCAGCAATGTGTGGATCTGGCGGCCCCCACCAACCATTTCCCCCTGGTCATAGGGGAGCATTTCGCCTTTGACCATCTGCCTGCGCTGGAAACCTTCCTTGCCACCAGCCCGACATTGCGCCATGCGCTGCCAGCCTTGCAATGGGCCAGCATGACCATGCCCAATATGTCCTTGCGCGTTGAAGAACATGGCGCCACATCGGCCTTGATTCTGGATGTCGACATTCCGGATCCCGAAGTGTCGGCGACCTTGCGTGGTTACTTCGTGGAAGCCATCTTTGCGGCCATCAGCAAGATCGTGCGCCTGGCACTGGGCCCCAACACCCTGATCCACCACATCGAGATGCGCCATCAACCCAATGCGCGCTTTTTTGAGCTCACGGCAGGCTTCCCTGCACCCATCCGTACGGGCCAGGCCCGCGACGCCGCGGTCTTTGCCACGCGCATGCTGGACACACCGTTGCCCGGCGCCTCCCCAGGCTTGCATCAACGTGCGCAGGAACTGGTTCGCCAACAACTGCCCACCGCCGAAGAAAAGCTGGACAAGCAACTGGAACGCGCCTTCCGCCAACAGCCTGCGTTGCTGGGCCAGGGTCTGGAGCGCATGGCTGATCGCCTGGGCCTGCATCCCCGCACCTTGCAGCGGCGCCTGCGCGAAGAGAACCAGCAGTTCACGGATATTCAGACCAACTGCCGCCTGGACATGGCCCGAGCCGGATTGAAGGCGCCCCAGTGCGACATCGAGTCATTGAGCGCACAATTGGGTTTCGCTGACAGGCACAGCTTCACACGCGCCTTCAAGCGCTGGACTGGCCTGTCTCCCAGCGCCTGGCGCCGCCAGCAGTTGCAGCAAACGCCAAACGGAAGTCACCAGCCATGAGCCACAAGCCCACCACGCAAGCCGCGCATGAAGATCACGCGCCCATCGTGCCGCGTGAAGGGCTGGATTTTGGTCTCGATGGCGACATCCCCAAATACTGGATGGCCAACGATGCGTTCAAGACGCGCTTCTTCGACGCCATGTCCACACTCTTCCCGATGGGGGAAAAGTTCTTCATCACCAGTGTCAGGGCATTCCGCGACGGTGTCACCAGCCCGCAGTTGCAGCAGGAAGTGACCGACTTCATTCGCCAGGAGGCGCAACACACGCTGATCCACCGTCAGTTCAACGATCGGCTCAAGGCGCAGGGCGTCGACATCGACGACATCAACGCGCAACTCGAAACCATGTTCTTCGTGGACGCGCCCAGGATCTCCACGCCCACGCAACGACTGGCTGCCACGGCGGCACTGGAGCACCTCACATCCATGATGTGCACCTGCTTCTTCGAGCGCAAGGAATTGCTGGAGGCCAGCGATCCCCGCGTGAGGGCCATGTACGCCTGGCATGCCATTGAAGAGGTTGAGCACAAGGCTGTGGCCTTTGACGTGCTTACCCAGGTGGCCAAGGCGGGCTACTTCGCCCGCAACATCCCGATGCTGACGATCACCTTCGGCTTCCCCATCACGGTGGCGCGCATCATGAACCACATGTTCAAGGTGGATGGCTTCAACTTCTGGCAACGCACCAGGCTGTGGGCCAAAGGCTTGTGGTGGTTCTACAAGCCGGGCGGCCTGTTCATCCCGACCCTGGGCTACTACATGGCCTATTACAAGCCAGGCTTCCATCCCTGGAAGGTCAAGGAAATGCCCAGCTACAAGACCTGGCTGCAGGTTTTCGAGCGTACCGGCGACCCGATTGCCGCGGGCAATGCGCTACACGCAGCAGGCCAGTAAGCCAGGCAATCAGGCCAGTACGCGCAAGGCCTGATCGAGATCGGCCAACAGGTCGTCTACATTTTCCAGGCCGATGGCAAAGCGCACGAGGGTCCCGTCCTTCTTGCCACCCAGGGCGCCAAACTGCCGCATGCCCTGAAGCCCATAGGGCATGACCAGGCTCATCGGCCCGCCCCACGAATAGCCGATCTTGAACAGCTTGAGCGCATCGACGAAGGCCTCGACGCGCTCGCTGCTGTACTGCGCCTCGTCAAACACCACCGAGACCAGCCCCGCCGCGCCCGAGCAGCTCTGCGCCCAATGGGCATGACCAGGTGAGTCAGGCAAGGCGGGATGCAACACCGACGCCACCTCAGCGCGCTTGGCCCACCACTGCGCGATGCGCCTGGTGCCCGCATCATGCGCCGCATAGCGCAAAGGCATGCCTGGCAAGCCGCGAAGGACCAGTTCGACGTCATTGGCGCCGACACCCAGTCCAAGCCGCATGTGCGTCATCTTGAGTTGTTGATGAAGACGTTCATCGCGCGTGGTGACCGAGCCCATCAACACGTCGCCACCACCAGACGGGTACTTTGTCAGGGCATGAACCGTGAGGTCGACACCCTTTGAATCCCCCTTGGCGGGCAAGCCCAGATCAAAGGCGTCAAACGCCAGGCCACCGCCCCAGGTGTTGTCCAGCGCGGTGATCACTTTGGGATGCTGCCGGGCCACTTGCAGCAGGCCGATCAGATCAGGGAACTCCAGCGTGACCGATCCTGCTGCCTCCAGCCACATCAACCGGGTGCGCTCACCGATCAGACTGGCCAGCCCTGCCGCATCCAGCGGATCGTAGAAGCGATGGCTGATGCCCCAGTGCGCCAATTCCACGCGCACGAAGTCCTTGTTGGGTGCATAGACGTTGTCCGGCAGAAGCACCTCGTCTCCTGCGCGCAGCACGCCCATGTTCACCAAAGCCAGCGCAGACAAACCGGATGGCGCCAGCAAGGTCTGCAAGCCACCTTCGAGCGTGGCCAGGCGCTCTTCCAGCGTGAACGTGGTGGGGGTTCCGTGCAGCCCATAGGTGTAGCCGCTCTTGTCCTTCCACTGGCGTGTTTTCAAGGCAGCCGTGTTCTCGAAGATCACGGTAGAGGCCTTGTGCACACCAGGCACCACCGCCTCGAAACCGCCAGGCGCCCTGTACGGATGGTGGATCAGTTTCGTTGCGTCTTGACTCACGGCTGCACCCTATGGCGTTGTGAATGCTGGTGGCAGGGCAGATCAGATGGGCAAGGCGATCAGGTCGTGGCCTTCCACGGCGACAATGCGCGCACGCGTGAACTCACCCACCTTGAGCGTCTTGCTGGCCTTCTCTGGCGGCAGCAGGCGCACGGTGCCATCAATCTCCGGCGCATCTGCATAGCTGCGCCCCACCCCACCCTTGCGGCCCAATGCCGGAGCACTGTCCACCAGCACTTGCATCGTGGCACCGACGCGGCGCTGCAGCTTCGCAATCGACACCTGCTCGGCGACCGCCATGAAGCGAGCGCGGCGCTCTTCTCGCACCTCATCAGGCAAAGCGCCGTCGAGCTCGTTGGCTGGCGCGCCTTCGATCGGTGAGTAGGCAAAACAACCAGCGCGGTCGATCTCTGCTTCTTTCAGGAAGTCCAGCAGGTACTGGAACTCTTCTTCAGTCTCACCTGGGAAGCCTGCGATGAAAGTCGAGCGCACCACGATATCCGGGCAGATCTCGCGCCAGCGGCGCAGGCGGTCCAGATTCTTCTCACCATTGGCTGGCCTTTTCATGCGCTTGAGCACATCGGGGTGCGCATGCTGGAAGGGCACATCCAGATACGGCAGCACCAGGCCCTGCGCCATCAAGGGGATGATGTCATCCACATGCGGATAGGGATAGACGTAGTGCAATCGCACCCAGGCGCCGTAGGCCTGCGCCATCGTGCCGAGTTGCTCCACCAGGTCGTACATGCGCGTCTTGACGGGCTTGCCATCCCAGAAGCCGGTGCGGTACTTGACGTCCACGCCGTAGGCACTGGTGTCCTGGCTGATCACCAGCAACTCCTTGACGCCGGACTCGAACAAGGCTTTGGCCTCGGTCAGAACCTCACCAATCGGACGAGAAACCAGATCACCCCGCATGCTGGGGATGATGCAGAAGCTGCAACGGTGGTTACAGCCTTCGCTGATCTTCAGGTAAGCAAAATGCTTGGGCGTGAGCTTGATGCCGGCCACACCACGCGCCTCTGGCACCAGGTCAATGAACGGGTCATGAGGCTTGGGCACGTGGATGTGCACCGCGTCCATCACCTCTTGCGTGGCATGGGGGCCCGTGACCGCCAGCACCTTGGGGTGTACCTCGCGGATCAGGTTGCCGCCATCCACGCCAGATTTGGCGCCCAGGCAACCGGTCACGATCACCTTGCCGTTTTCTGCCAGGGCTTCGCCGATCGTGTCCAGGCTCTCCTTGACGGCGTCATCGATGAAACCGCAGGTGTTGACGATCACGAGGTCGGCACCATTGAAGGTCTTGCTCGTTTCGTAGCCTTCGGCACGCAACTGCGTGAGGATCAGCTCGGAATCCGTCAAAGCCTTGGGGCAGCCCAGACTCACAAAGCCGATCTTGGGCGCCGGCTGGCCGGGCGTCGTGCCACCGCTGTTGTTGGTTGCGGTGGTCGTGGGGGTATTCTGTTCTGCACTCATGGGGGTGAATTGTCCGGCAAATTGAAGGCCTGGCGCCTTTCGCATCCTCGACAGCCCTGCAAAATGACCGGGCTAGAGCACATCCAGCGGACTTTGCACACCGCCACCGCCTACTTTGAGAACGTGCGTGTAGATCATCGTGGTGCTGACGTCGGCGTGACCGAGCAGTTCCTGGACGGTGCGAATGTCATACCGCGACTGAAGCAAATGGGTCGCAAACGAGTGCCGCAAGGTGTGCGGGGTGGCCGACTTGCACACGGATGTCATCCCCAGCGCTTTCTTGAATGCCCGCTGAAATGATTTGTCGAGCACGTGATGGCGCCGCTCGACACCCGAGCGGGGGCAAATGGACAGCTCATTGGCTGGGAAGAGCCACTGCCAGCCCCATGTATGGCCCAGTCGCGGGTATTTGGCTTCCAGGGCGGTGGGCAACCATACGCCTGCGCGCTGCATGGCGCGATCCTGCTCCCAGAGCTGACGCGAATGATGGATCTGCTGGCGCAAGCCGTCCGCCAGGCTATCAGGCAGCATGACGGTGCGGTCTTTCCCACCTTTGCCATCCCGAACGACGATGGCCGAATGGCCAAAATCGATGTCCTTGATACGCAGGCGCAAGCCCTCCAACAGACGCATGCCTGTGCCATAAAGCAACTGCCCCATCAGGCGGTAGCGCCCATCCAGCGCAGACAGCACCTGCGCCACCTCCGCTGGCGTCAGCACGACCGGTAGCTTCGTGGACGACTTGGGCCGCCCGATGGCCCCCATCCATGGCAACTCACGCCCCAGCACCTTGCCATAGAGGAACAGTAACGCTGACAAGGCTTGCTTGTGCGTGGCTGCGGCCACGTGACGTTCGTTGGCCAGGTAGCTGAGAAACGCTTCGACCTCCTGCAAGCCCATGTCCTTGGGGTGCTTCTTCTCGTGAAAGAGAACGAAAGCGCGCACCCAGTACAGATAGGCCTCCTCGGTTCTGAAGCTGAAATGCAGGTAGCGCACACGCTCTCGCACCTGGTCAAGCAGGCGTTCTGCGTGAAGCGGTGGCAACACCGCGCTGACCTGCTGAGGTGCAGAGCTTGGATACATACCCCTGATTGCAATAAATGCTGTTTATTTTCACAGCATAATATACAAATATGTCTGCAAGCACAAGATCGGCGCCTGCCATACAGGCTGGCTCAAGGCTTCCGGAGCTAAAGCTATAGTGACCAACCCAAGCTCCGCGCACATCCCCCTTCACGCGTGCTCGATACGCAGACCTAACGCTTGCAAGCTCATTGACATGCCCATCCCACCATTCATCGCGGAGATCCGCAAAAAGATTGGCGCCGACCTGATTCTGGTGCCGACCATTGTGGTCATTGCCAGAGACGATCAAGAGCGAATCCTGCTCGTCCATGACCGTGATGCCAACATGTGGACATTGCCAGGCGGCATCATTGAACCGGGCGAATCACCTGCAGATGCGGCTGTCAGGGAGGTCTGGGAGGAAACGCGAGTTCATGCACGGCTGACGCACATCGTCGGCATCGTGGGTGGCGAAGGTTGCGAAACCCATTACCGCAACGGCGACCGAATCGCATGGGTGGCAACGGTATTTGGAGCGCGCGCGGACAAGGCCAATGGCACACCTGTTCCGGATGGCGCCGAGACCTCCGCAGCGCAGTTCTTTTCAGTAGAAACGATCAGATCGATGACGTTGAGGGCGGACAGTCTTCGATTCCTTCGGGCCGAGCAAAATGCGCCTTCAGGAGGTTATTTTCAACCCCCACTGTGGCGCCCTGTACAAGACGCGTCAGCCCCCAAGCAATAGTCGCCGTTATTGCTTCCTCGCCAAGGAAAGCCAGGCGCCGTCACTCAACAAGCTATGCGTCATGTCAGACAGCTTCCTTTTTTACGTTCCAACTGATCCAGGCTTTCAGCCCACGCCACATTCGGCTGAAGCAGCAAAGGCTCTGCTATCTGAATACTTTCCGGATGCGGAGTCAGTCGAGGCCGAGTTCTTCGATTCGCCAGAGTTCTTTGATGGCGCCTCCAACTGGTCTGGGGTCACGTGCCACGTTTGCGGCGCCGATGCGGGCCCTTGGTGGACTGATGCAATGGAGAAAGCTGCGGCGAGCCAGTTTGACACGCTGACACTGACCTCCCCCTGCTGCAAGAACCATATCTCGCTCAATGATCTCAACTATGGCTGGCCGACAGCCTTTGGAAGGTTTGCCCTTGAAGCCGAGAACCCAGACTCAGAGGGCCTACCCCATGAACAATTGGCGCTACTGGAAGCAACGTTGGGATGTACGTTAAAGGAGATTCCTGCGCATGTGTAGGCCGACGCAAGGGTACTGCCCCTGGCCGAGCGTAGCCTGACATTTGAGAAACACCGCCACAAGACGCATCAGTGACGCCTCACCAGGTCTCGCTCCCGCAAGCGAGGGACGGCAAAGTTCCTCGTCTTCGCTAGGCGCCGTCAAACAAGCGCCTTGTAGTTCGTTGGCACATCCCCCAAAAAATGCCTGCCCGCGCACCGCATTCCGCAGTGCTTTCGTCCGGCTATAGTGTGTCCGTAACAGCGTGTCCAATAACCTGGGAGGGTGACGTGAACGTCAAGCATGCTTTGCTAGGGAAACACCCCTTCTGGCCTTGTAACCGCGCCAGGTTAGGCGACACTTTCGTCCCTTTTCCCGCCACGTTATGGGACGTTTTTGTCCCCTAAATGGCGTTAGGCCATCACAAAATGAGACCGCTGAACCTCGATAGTCTGCTCGGTCGACTTCACCAACACGCGACCTTCCATGATGCAGAGTTGCAGTCGCTGCACCTGGATTTCTCTTCAGGATCTGCAAAACTCCAATTCCTGATTCCCTGCGGCTTCCTGCCAACCAATGAACTGGCGTACCACTGCGGCACATTGGAGTTCATTGGGCTTCTGTTCTATTTCGTTGAACCGTCAGTCTTCTCTCCACAGGCGAATGACAGGCTGTCGCTCTGGATTACCTCTGATGGCCCGCTTCCAGATCAAGGCATCGATCTTGCCGTTCCGCTGCCAGACGATCTTCCCGAGCAGGCCTTTGCGCATTACTTCTACTCAAGCACCACCAACAGCTTCATCGTCTTTGCCGCCCTGGAAGCGACGTTCCATTGGCAATAGCCACACCTCATCCAGCCAAGCCATACTCAGCAATGAAGCGCAACACCAGAGCCCAAAATGCATCGCCTAACTGGGCGGTCAAGCGGACGCTAACAAGGGCCATGGCTTCGCCATTGTCCTGGCCCTTGTTAGTGCCCTTCATTCGCTGCGCTCCTTACGGCGCCGCTTACCTTGGGCGTTAGGCCACCAATGCGTGCGTTCCTGCTTCTTTCGCCAGTCTTGGCCTGGATACTAGTCATTTGGATTTTTCACCCCAAAAGCGTGAATGAGGCATTGACCTATGGCGTATGGCTGCTAGCTGCAATGGTTCCAGCTTGTTGGGAAATCGTTCAACTAGTCATCTCCGATAACGATCAAAAAAACAAAGTTGACGATTGGCCCCCGGCATTTCTGTCTGATAGGGCGCAAGAGTTGGTAGGCAAAATCGTCCTCGTGGAATACATGGATGGATCCTCCGAAATGAGCTGCTGCGGAAGGATCGCATCAGTCAAGGGGAACAGAATTAGTTGCGTTAGCTTAGCAAGTTCAAAAGAGCTAAGCTTCGAGATCAGTGAACTCCAGAAAACCAACCCGAACATATCATTCAAACTCAAAAATGCACCAGGCACAGTCACCGGCGTTAACTTCCTAGCAACCAAAGCCACACCGCTGCAAAAGTCCATCAACTGAAAATCGATCGGCAGTCACCGCTCAACTATCCAACTTGCATGCAAGGCGTGGGAGCAGCAATGAAACGCAACACCAAACTCCAAAATTCAGCGCCTAACTGGGCGGTCAAGCCGACGCCAATACTGGCCATGGCTTCGCCATCTTCATGGCCAGTATTGGTACCCTCCGCCCTGTCGGGCTCCGGCGCCGCTTACCTTTGGCGTTAGGCCAACCCAAAAGTGACATGAAACGCACATTCCAACTCATTGCAGCGATTCTCGCTCTTGTATCTGGTTGCGCATCGCAACCAAACGTCACCTCGGAGCAAATACAGCAGAGACATACACAGTTAGATGCTTGGCTTTCTCAGCAAAACTTCTCTGCTCTCTTCCAGGCCGTTGAGCCGAACAAATTCGGTTCGAAGGCATTTTTCACCCCGACGCCCTACTACAACTCAGATGGGGACTGGATCAACGAAAAGACCAGCATGGGCCATGTCCCTATCATGTACCTTGCCGCATACAGGCTAGCCAGGAATGGCCAGCCAGATGCTGCTCTGGGAATCTATGCACAGGCACGCGTACGGGGCTTCTTAGATGCCAAGTCATGCAAGTCTGACCCACGGTTCCCTTGGTATAACGTATTGGAGACAAGCTTTCCAGAACTTCAGCAGCTTAGAAGCAAGAGTCCGCTTGCTTACGCAAGATATGCAAATGACGCTCTCGCCCGGGACGTAACGAACCGATCAAGCACTTCGCCAGCCTGGTACTGCGAGTCCGTGCTCAAGAACAACATACTCCCGCAAACTGAGGCATATGAGGCACGGGACAAACAAATACAAGCAATGCTGAAGGAGAACAACAAGTTGCTCTCTCAACACAATCTGAATTAACTTGCAGGGGACGCCTGAGTGCAACACCATGCCTACAAGTTCAGCGCCTAACTGGGCGGTCAAGCCGACGCCAACACTGGCCATGGCTTCGCCATTTTATTGGCCAGTATTGGTGCCCTACGCACCTTCGGTGCTCCGGCGCCGCTTACCTTTGGCGTTAGGCCAATCAAGTATCAGCAGAGGAACCAAATGCGAATCACAACCCTATCTACAGCACTTGCGACAATCGTTACGCTTTCCGGATGCGCCTCAATCACAGGCAACACACCTGAAAGCCTGTTTTCGTCTGAATACCAAACGGCTCCCCAACGCATTTCAGCGAGTCAACAATCAGTCAACGAACGAGTTCAGAAGTCTCTCACCTCCTGCTACGGCAATAGTGCTGGCTCAATGATGATGACCAATGGCATCGCATTTCAAGCTGGAGGCGCGAACTTTCAAATACAGGAAGTACAGCAAGGCAACACAAAGAGGTGGACGGTACGGGGCACAACTATCGGCCGCTACATGTTGGGCGTGGAGGTTACAGCAGTGGAAGAGAACACCACGCTTGTGAAGGCCTATGTTGACAACAGGTTCTGGAAAGATGCTCTCGTTTATGTCAACGAATCAGCGGCGGGAAATCCCGCCAAGTGCCCAATACGCTAAGTGCACCGACTGCTTGCTCTCCATTCAGTGATAGATCTGCAATGAATGGCCTTACGTCAGATGCAACATAACGGTCAAAATTCATCGCCTAACAGGGCGGTCAAGCCGACGCCAACACTGGCCATGCCTTCGGCATTCTCATGGCCAGTGTCGGTACCCTCCGCCTTCGGCTCCGGCGCCGCTTACCTTTGGCGTTAGGCCGTCGATTGGCAACAGCATGCGCATGGCACTTTTAGTCCTCTCGTTAGTTCTTATCGCCTGGGGTCTTGGCGCGGAGTTCATCCTCATTAGTGGGGGCGCAAGCCTCAATGCCATAAAGACCATCAAGCAAGGGATCACCAGCAGTCCAGGTGAGCGGGTTGTATATAACCTGCTCAAACATCGCCTGTTTGCAGCATGGCTGGGCGGTGTCGCGCTCCTGGCATTGATACTTCTCGGCTAACCAACTTTCTCTGTCGCTCAACCGCTGAAGCCATGCTTCATGCTTGGCGCCTGAGTCGCCAATTGGTCTGCAACAAGGCGTGATGCATGGGCTCAACCTGGCTGTCTGACCTACGGCAGCCTGCTCACCGATCAGCGGCGCCAAAGTGCCATTCTCAAAAGCTTTGTGGCTGGCCGTCCTGCGGCGGCCAGTGCTTCGTTTGGTGCGCTGGCAAGCCAACGCACAACAGCTCACAGCCGTGGCGTTCGCCACCGCTGCCTAGCACTCGAATTCGGCCGGTTTGTAGGTCGTTGCGAACAGCCCGTCACCACCATGGCGTGCCGCCCTCGCCCTAAGTCATTCGGTTCAGTGGAAAATGCAGCAAAATCAAACAGCCAAGGGAGCGCGACAATGGCAATGCCCCGCGATATCAAAACAGCTGGGGTTTGCGTGTTCTCAACGCCCTCTACTGCGCGCACCAGCCTAACCGGGCGGTCAAGCGGACACCAATACTTGCCAGCAAGTATTGGTTCCCTCCGTGCTGCGCACTACGGTGCCGCTTACCTTTGGCGTTAGGCCCACACAAACAAGCGCTTTGTAGCTTGTCAGCACATCCCCCAAAAAACAGCCGATCAAGCGCATGAGTCAGAGGCGCTTTCGTCCGGCTATAGTGTGTCCGTAACAGCGTGTCCAATAACCTGGGAGGGTGACGTGAACGTCAAGTACGCTTTGCTAGGGAAACCCGCCTTCCGGCCTTGTAACAGCGCCAGGTTAGGCGACACTTTCGTCCCTTTTCCCGCCACGTTATGGGACGTTTTTGTCCCCTAAATGGCGTTAGGCCCCGGCAAACAAGCGCCTTGTAGCTTGTCAGCACGTCCCCCAAAAAACACATCACCGAACACGCCTGTCTGAGGCGCTTCCGTCCGGCTATAGTGTGTCCGTAACAGCTGTCCAATAACCTGGGAGGATGACGTGAACGTCAGGCACGCTTTGCTAGAGAAACAGCCCATTGGCGCACCGTATCTCGCCCAAGTTAGGCGACATGTCCGACATGCTTTTGGACAGTCTTGTCGTCTAAATTAAAGTTAGGCCTTTCACAATGCAACGCTTCGACCGCTCAAGATTTGTAGCGTTTGGCGTCTTGCCGGCCATCAACGCTATTGCACTTCTGCTCCATGGCTTGGCCCTCTCCACTCATGGCACTGACGGCTCCGGTCGCGCGGTACCGGCCATCGCTGCACTCGCAATCATTTGTCTGCTTTGCACTCTGAGTGCAGCGATCAAGCGAGGCCGTGATCTTGGTCTTCATGCTGGGCTTACGCTATTAGCTTTCTGGTTCAGCCTTGCTCTGGGTCCGTGTCTGTTCCTGTACATTGGATATCTTGTCTTCGCGAAGTCAAAGCCAAAGGCCGATGCTTTTGGCCCCCCACCTTTTCAACCAAACATTGGTACTTGGCTATGGTCATTCTTGAACTTGGTCTGGCCTTGGTTTGTCGCGGTCGCTGCCGCCAGAATCATGTAGTGCCACGGGAGTGCGGCAATGGCAATGCCCGACAATAACCACGCGGCTGGGGTTGTACAGTTCTCAATGCCCTCTACTACGCGCCACAAGCCTAACCAGGCGGTCAAGCCGACGCCAACACTGGCCATGGCTTCGCCATTCTCATGGCCAGTGTCGGTACCCTCCGCCTTCGGCTCCGGCGCCGCTTACCTTTGGCGTTAGGCCCACACGCGAAACACGCCATGAGGTTGCCCCCGGAAAGTGGAGTTCTTAGCTCATGACCACAATGCTGGAAAGGAGCGACGAAATGGTCGATAAGCAGGTACGGGGCAAGTACACCCTGGAGTACAAACTGGAGGCGGTTCGGCAAGTCAAGGCCGGGCA
>NZ_JACRAH010000066.1 GCF_016234775.1 Aquabacterium sp.
CGCCGAGGTCAGCACGGCAACGTGGTTGGACGTCAGCGCGGCGACTTGGTCGGTGCTCAGGCCGGAGACGGCCTCGGTGTTCACCGCCTTGAAGGCCGTGGTGGTCAGTGCGCTGATGTCGGCCGTTTCAATGGCGGCGACTTGGGCGCTGTCGAGCACGGCGACTTGTGCCGAGTTCAGGTTGGCCAGATCGGTGCTTTGCAAAGCGGCGATCTGGGCGACGGTCAGCACATCGGCCTGGGTGGTGAGCAAGGCGGCCGTTTGTGCGGTGGTCAGGGCCTGGATCTGATCGGTGCTCAGGGCGGCGATGGCGGCCGTACTCAGGACGCGGATATTGGTGCTGGTCAGCGCGCTGATGTCAGCGGTTTCGATGGCAGCGGCTTGCGCGGTGTTCAGGACTGATACCTGGGCGGTGTTCAGCACGGCAAAGTCCGTGCTTTGCAACGCGGCGATCTGGGCCGGCGTCATGCCTTCAACCTGGGCGCTGGTGAGCGCGGCGGCTTGGGCGGTGTTCAACGCCAGGATCTGGTTGGTATCCAGTGCAGCGATGGCGGCTGTGGTCAGCGTGCGCAAGGCCGCTGTGGTCATGGCACTGATGTCGCGCGTTTCGATGGCCAGCGCCTGGGCGGTGTTGAACTGTGCAGCTTGGGAAGAGGTGAGGGCGCTCACCTGATAAGAATTCAACTGCGCAATCTGGGCCGTGCTCAGCCCCGAGATCGAGTCAATATGGAAGGCTCGAACCGCGTTGGTACTGAGCGCACCGATGTCGCCGGTCTCGATGGCACCCAGCTGGGCACTGTTGAAAACCGCCACCTGGGCGGAACTCATCACGGCCGTATCGGTGCTTTCCAGCGCGGCGATCTGAGCCGTGGTGAGCACAGCGGTCTGGGCGGTGGTCAGCGCGGAGGTTTGGGCCGTCGTCAGTGCCGCAATCTGGTCGGTGCTCAGGACATTGATCGCCGCAGTGCTCAGCACGCGGATGTTCACTGTACTCAGCGCCCGAATATCGGCCGTCTCGATGGCCGCTGCCTGGGCCGTGTCCAGCACAGCCACCTGGGCGGTGTTCAGCACGGCCATGTCCGTGCTTTCGAGTGCCGCCATTTGAGCCGATGTCAGGGCCTGAGCCTGCGTCGAGGTCAGCGTCGATGTCTGAGCTGTGTTGAGCGCTTGAATTTGGGCCGTGCTCAGTGCCGCCACGCTGGCCGTGCTGAGGTTGCGAACAGCGGTCGTGCTCATGGCACCGATGCTGTTGGTCTCCAGCGCGGCGGATTGAGCCGTGTTGAAGGCGGCGCTCTGGGCGGTGCTGAATGCGCCAACCTGTGCGGAGGTCAAATGGGCGATCTGGTCAGTGCTCAGGCCGGCCAAAGCGTCGGTGGTGAGTGCCCGGATCGCCGACGTGCGCAGTGCCCGGATGTCAGTGGTTTCAATGGCCGCGGCCTGCGCGCTGTTGAACACGGCCAATTGGGCCGACGAGAAAGACGCCAGGTCGGCGCTCTCCAGTGCAGCCACCTGTGCCGCCTGGAGTGCACTGGTTTGCGCGGTGGTCAGCGCACTGGCCTGCGCCGTGTTGAGCGCCCTGATCTGGTCGGTGGACAGGGCATTGATGGCTGCCGTGGTGAACGCGCGCACGTTGATGGTGTTCAGTGCGCCGATGTCTCGGGTCTCGATTGCTGCCGCCTGTGAGGTGTCCAGCACAGCCACCTGGGTGGATTTCAGTGTGACGAGATCGGCGCTATCCAGTGCCGCGATCTGAGCGGAGGTCAAGGCTTGAACCTGCGCGCTTGTGAGCGTGCTGGTCTGTGATGTGTTGAGCGCCAGCATCTGGTTGGTATCCAGGGCAGCCACGGCGTCCGTGCTGAGCGTGCGCACGGCTGCGGTGCTCATGGCGCCGATGTCCGATGTCTCGATCGCGACGGCCTGGGCTGTATTCAGTACGGCCGATTGCATGGAGCTGAGGGCACCGATCTGCGCAGAAGTCAGTCGCGCGATCTGGCTGGTGCTCAAGCCTGTGATTGCATCTGTCGTCAACGCCCTGGTGGCCAGGGTGCTCAGCGCACCGATGTCGCTGGTCTCGATTGCCCCCGCCTGGGCGCTATCCAGTCTGGCCACCTGAGCTGACGACAGGACAGCCATGTCCGTGCTCTCCAATGCCGCGATTTGCGCCGTGGTGAGGGCGCTCATCTGAAGGGTCTTCAGCGTGCTGGTCTGGGCGGTAGTCAGTGCCAGGATCTGCGATGTGCTCAGGGCACTGATGGCATCTGTGGTTAGCGCTCGGAGGTTGACCGAGGTCAGGGGCTGGATGTCCCGTGTTTCGATGGCCTGAGCTTGCGTGGTGTTGAGTACGGCCACTTGCGTGGACTTCATCGCCGCCAGGTCGGTGCTTTCCAGTGCGGCAATCTGATCCGATGTCAGCGCCTGAATCTGTGTGCTCGTGAGGGCCGAGGTTTGCACGGTGCTGAGGGTCTGGATCTGGCTGGTGTCCAGCGCGGAGACAGCCGCCGTGCTCAGCGTTCGCACGGCATGGGTGCTCATGGCGCTGATGTCACGGGTCTCGATGGCAGCCGCTTGCGCCGTGCTGAAGGCGGCAGTCTGGCCCGATGTCAGGGCGCCAATCTGGCTGGACAGGAGGTGCGCTATCTGATCTGTAGTCAGCGCACCAGCGGCATCGATGGTCAGGGCTCGGAGGTTGACCGTGCTCAGCGCGCCGATGTCACCCGTTTCGATGGCCGCAGCCTGAGCGGTGCTGAGCGCTGCCACCTGGGTCGATTTCAGGTTGGCAATGTCGGCGCTGTCCAGTGCAGCGATCTGGTCCGAGCTCATGGCTTGAACCTGCCAACTGGTCAGGATGGTCGTCTGCGCCGTTGTCAGTGCCAGGACTTGCTGGGTGTCCAGCGCGGCGATAGCGGCAGTGCTCAGAGCGCGTACAGCGGCCGTGGTCAAGGCCCTGATGTCGCTGGTTTCGATCGCGGCAGCTTGCGCCGAGCTGAGCGTGAGCGCCTGTGCCGAACTCAGTGCGCTAATCTGTATGGATGTCAGTTTGGCTATCTGATCGGTGCTCAGGCCCGTCAGTGCATCTACATTGATGGCGCGGATGGCGTTGGTGCTGAGCGCGCTGATGTCACCCGTTTCAATGGCTGCAGCCTGGGCGCTGTTGAATACGGCGACCTGTGCCGATGAGAACGTGGCGAAGTCCCGGCTTTCGAGCGCTGCGATCTGGGCGGTTTGCAGTGCACCGGTCTGGGAACTTGTCAGAACGGCAGTCTGAGCGGTGGTCAGTGCCGCGATCTGGTCGGTGCTCAGGGCAATGATGGCGGCGGTGGTCAAGGCGCGCACGTTGAGCGTGCTCAGCGCGCTGATGTCTCTCGTCTCGATGGCAGCGGCTTGCGAGGTGTCCAGCACTGCAACCTGTGTTGATCGCAGGTTGGCAATATCGGTGCTTTCCAGCGCGGCGATCTGGGCGGAGGTCAAGGCCTGAACCTGCCAGCTCGTGAGCACGTTGGTCTGTGCGGTGGTCAGCGCCAGGATCTGCTGGGTGTCCAGCGCGGCGACGGCAGCCGTTGTCAGGGCCCGGATGGCCGCCGTGCTCAAGGCGCTGATGTCGGTTGTTTCAATGGCGGCGGTCTGGCTGGTGTTCAGCGTGAGTGACTGGGCCGATGTCAGGGCGCCGATCTGGGCGGAATTCAAGTGCGCGATCTGGTCGGAACTCAAACCCGTCACCGCGTCAACCGTGAGCGCGCGTACGGCACTGGTGCTCAAGGCTCCGATGTCACCGGTTTCGATGGCTGCAGCCTGATCGCTGTTGAAAACCGCCACTTGCGCTGAGGTCAGCACAGCAAAGTCCCGGCTTTCCAGGGCGGCAATTTGAGCGGTTTGAAGCGCGCTGGTCTGGGCTGTCATCAGCACCGCGGTTTGAGCGGTCGTCAGTGCCGCGATCTGATCCGTTCCGAGTGCATTGATGGCTGCGGTTGTCAGCGCGCGGACATTGAGGGTGCTCAAGGCGCTGATGTCGCCCGTCTCGAGCGCCGAGGCCTGTGCGGTGCCCAGCACGGCCACCTGCGTCGACTTCAAGTTGGCGACGTCGGTGCTTTCCAGCGCGGCAATCTGTGCGGAGTTCAAGGCCATGACCTGATCGCTGCTGAGCATAGCGGTCTGGGCAGTGGTCATTGCCAGAATCTGTTGGGTACTCAGCGCGGCGACAGCGGCGGTGCTCAGTGCACGCACGGCGGCTGTGCTCATGGCGCTCAGGTCACTGGTTTCGACTGCGGCGGCTTGTGCGGTGTTCAGTGCGCTGGCCTGGGCGGAGTTCAAGGCGCCGACTTGCGCCGAGGTCAGGTGCGCGACCTGATCGGTGCTCAGCGCGCTGAGCGCGGCCGTGTTCAGTGCGCGGGTACCGCTGGTGTTGATGGCGGCCAGGCTGGCTGTGTTCAGGGCGGCGGCCTGGGCAGTGTCCAGTACGCTGACCTGGGCTGAATTCAGTGCGGCAGCATGGGTGCTGTTGAGCACCGAAATCTGGGCGCTGGTCATGGCCACAAGCTGATCCGTTTTCAACACGGCTGCTTGCGCTGACGACAAGGCTGCAACCTGATCTGTGCCCAGGGCGGCGACATTCGCTGTGTCCAGCACACGGATTTGCGCTGTGGTCAGTGCGGCGGCCTGGCTGGAACTCAAGGCCCCGGCATCTGCGGAGTTGAGCGCGGCGATCTGAGCCGTTGACATGACACGCAGATTGACCGTGCTCAGCGCGGCGATCGCGCCGGTCTGCATGGCCGCAACCTGGGCGGTGCTCAGTGCAGTGGCCTGGCTCGTGTTCAGGACTTGAATGTCGTCGCTGCCCATGGCGGCTGCAACGGCGGTGCTCAAGGTGCGGATGACCGTGCTGTTCAGAACTCGGATGTCATTGGTTTCAAGGGCCAGAAACTGAGCGCTGGTGAGCACCTCGGCATGCCTGCTGGTCAGTGCTGCAGCCTGGTTGGATGTCAGTGCGGTAATCTGACTGGTATCCAGTGCACCAAAGGCTGCCGTGGTCAGGAACCGAATCCCGCTGGTCTGGATGGCTGGAATCTGAACCGTGGTCAGTACGGCAATCTGTTCCGTGCTGAAGTTTGCCCAATCCTCGGTACTGAGCGTCGCGATCGCCTGCGTCGTCAACGCGGCGATCTGCGCGGTCGTGTACTTCGGAATGAGTGAAGCCATGGTCTAGTCCTTCAGAGCCGATGCAATCTCCACCCCAGGCTTCCGGTGAATAGAAGGCGCCAACACCAATGCCCACGCGTCGAGAGACGATGGGAGCGAGTTGGGCGCGTTGACTTCACGTGCCATTAGGGTGGTATATCGGCATCCAGCCGAGACTACTGAAGCTCTGGTCGTTCAGAGAGCTGGAATAAGCGTGCTGTTTTGCCCTTCTTTCGGGCCTGCCATCAGATGTGAAAACGCCCCGCAGCTTTGGAGTGGCTGCGGGGCGTCTCCCAGGCTGGGCCTGGGGGCGGGATCGTTGGCTTAGATCAGCGGGTTGTTCTTGTTCGGATCGTCCACCAGTTGGGTGTGGTCGACCTGGACCAGCGTGATCTCGGTGTGGACCACCGCGACAGTCGCCGTGACCTCCGTGCTGGTGACACCGCCAAGGAGGTTCTCACCTGGGTGTGCCAGAAGGTCGCCGGCGCTGACACTCAGTGTGGCGGTCGTGCTGTGTTGCTCGATGGTCACGGTGGTTGTCGCGCCTGCTGCGTCGGTGGCAGTCGTTGCCTCGGTACTTGTCGATGTCTGATCCTTGGCGAACCAGACGTCGGCCATCTCGTGGGTCTTGCCATCCGTTGTCTTGTAGCCAGAGATGAGGCCCAGCAGGTTGCCATTGTTCATCTCTGTGCTGACGCGGGCGTTGAGATCCAGTTCGATGATGCCCAGGCCGGAGAGGTCCTTGAGTTCGCCACCTTCGGATACGCCGTTGGTGTTGCCGTCAACCCAGACCTTCAGCTCGCTGAAGTGGAGGTCGGCGACCGTCAGCTTGCCGTCGTGGTTGCTGTCCAGGGCGAGCATGGCGTTGTAGCCGTGGCCTGCCTTGTGGCCATCGACCTGGGTAGCGGAGCCGAACAGTTCTGTGCCGTCGTTGATCGTGCCGTCGCCGTTGATGTCACGTACCAGCAGACCATCTCCTGAGCTGACCCAGCCGTGGGCGGTGTTGCTGCCCGTGGCGTTGAGGTCGAAGGTGGTGCCATGGCTGGCAGACACGGTTTGCACACCGTCACCATTCAGATCCAGCGCGATAGGCGAGATGCCGGCCATGGCGTTGATCTGCGTGGTGGTCAGTGCGTCGAACTGTGTGGTGGTCAGGGCTGCACCTTGGGCCATGCTGAGGGCGGCCAGATCGGTGGTCTCGAAGGCCTGGATCTGGTTGGTGGTGAAGGCCTGAATCTGGTTGGTGTCCAGCGCCTGGATGTGTGCGGTGGTGAAGGCCGCGATATCGTCGGTGCTCAGGACCGCCAGTTGTGCCGTGTCCAGCGCGCGCAGTTGAGCGGTGCTCATCGCCACGATGTCAGCCGTTGTCAGGGCGGCAACCGCGGTGGTGGACAACTCGGTGAACTGGGCGGTTGTCAGTGCACGCAGGTCGGTGGTTTCCATCGCGACGATTGCGTTTGAGGACATCACTGCGATCGCTGTGGTCTCCAGTGCCACGATCTGGGCCGTGCTCAGCGCAACGATGTGTGAGGTCGTCATCGCGGCAAACTCGGCGGTGGTCAGTGCCTGGAGTTGGGCTGTACTCAAGGCTGCGACCTGGTCGGTATGCAGTGCCTCGATCTGCGCCGTTGTCATCGCTTCGATCGCGGCGGTGTTGATCGACCTGATTGAGGCGGTGTTGAAGGCCACCAGATCTGTGGTCGTGATGGCCGAGATCTGGGTGGTGTTGAAGGCGAAGACCTGAGCTGTGTTGAGGGCCACCACGTCGTTGGTTTCGAGCACGGCAATCTGTGCCGTGTTCATCGCCTGGATCTGCGCGGTGTTCAGTGCAGCGAACTGCGTCGATGTCATCGCAGAGATCTGATCGGTGGTCAGCACATTGACCGCGGCGGTGGTCAGGGCACGAACGTTGGCTGTGTTCAGCGCACTGATGTCGGAGGTTTCAATCGCGGCGATCTGCGCCGTGTTGAAGGTGTTGATCTGCGCTGTGTTGAACGCGGCCAGGTCGGTGCTTTGCAGCGCCACCACCTGGGCTGTGGTCAGCACGGACGACTGGGCCGTGGTCATCGCCGCGAGCTCGGTGGATGTCATGGCGGTGATCTGATCCGTGGTCAGCGCGGCGATCGCAGCCGTGGTCAGCACACGGACACCGGCGGTGGTCAGGGCACTGATGTCGGTGGTTTCAATCGCAGCGGCCTGGGCGGTGTTCATCGCACCAACCTGGGCCACGGTCAGCACGGCGATGTCGGTGCTTTCCAGGGCGGCCATCTGATTGGTGTTGAGCGCGGCGAACTGGTTGCTCGTCATGCCAGCCACTTGTGCGGTGGTCAGCGCGGCGATCTGATCGGTGCCCAGGGCTGCGGCTGCGGCCGTGGTCAGGTTGGCGACCGCAGCGGTACTCAGGGCGCTGATGTCACGTGTTTCGATTGCGGCGGCCTGCGCGGTGTTCAGAACGGCTGTCTGAGCGGTGCTCAGCGAGCCGATCTGCGCAGAGTTCAGGGCCACGATCTGGTCTGTGGTCAGTCCGCTGATACCGTCGGTGGTCAGGGCGCGAACCGCGTTGGTGGTCAGCGCGCTGATGTCACCGGTTTCGATGGCGGCAACCTGGGCACTGTTGAACACGGTGACTTGGGCCGAGTTGAAGGCGGCCAGGTCCGTGCTCTCCAGGGCGGCGACCTGAGCGGTGTTCAGAGCGTCTGTCTGTGCCGTGGTCAGCGCGCTTGTCTGCGCTGTGGTCAGGGCCGCGATCTGATCGGTACCCAGGGCGTTGATGGCAGCGGTGGTCAGGGAGCGGATGTTGGTCGTGTTCAGCGCACTGATGTCGGTGGTCTCGATCGCAGCAGCCTGCGAGGTGTTGAACACGGCGATCTGGGCCGAGTTCATCGCAGCCAGGTCGGTGCTTTGCAGCGCAGCCACTTGAGCCGAGGTCAGGGCCTGAGCCTGGTTGCTGTTCAGTGCGGCAACTTGTGCCGTGGACAGGGCTTCAATCTGGTCCGTACCCAGGGCGGCTACCGCAGCGGTCGTCAGGGTGCGAACAGCCGCGGTGTTGAGCGCGCTGATGTCGGATGCCTGGATCGCGGCGGCCTGGGCTGTGTTCAGGGCGGCGGACTGAGCGGTGGTCAGGGCGCCGATCTGGGCAGAGTTCAGGGCCACAACCTGATCGGTGGTCAAGCCGGCCAGGGCATCCGTGGCCAGCGCCCGGACAGCGTTGGTATTGAGCGCACTGATGTCGGTGGTTTCAATCGCACCCAACTGAGCGCTGTTGAACACAGCCACTTGAGCCGAGTTGAAGGCGGCCAGGTCGGTGCTTTCCAGCGCGGCGATCTGGGCGGTGGTCAGGGCGTCGGTCTGAGCCGTGGTCAGCACGCTGGTCTGGGCCGTGGTCAGCGCAGCGATCTGGTCGGTGCCCAGGGCGGCAACCGCAGCCGTGGTCAGGGCGCGGACGTTGGTCGAGTTCAGAGCACTGATGTCGGTGGTCTCGATCGCGGCAGCCTGAGACGTGTTCAGGGC
>NZ_JACRAH010000067.1 GCF_016234775.1 Aquabacterium sp.
GGTCTACCAGGAGCAGGTGATGCAGGTGGCCCAGAAGGTGGGGGGCTACTCGCTCGGCGGCGCCGACATGCTGCGCCGCGCGATGGGCAAGAAGAAGGTCGAGGAGATGGCCGAGCACCGCTCGATCTTCGCGGCCGGTGCAGCCAAGAACGACATCAGTCAGAAGTTGGCCGACGAAATCTTCGACTTGATGGAGAAGTTCGCGGGCTACGGCTTCAACAAGTCGCACGCAGCTGCCTATGCCTTGCTGGCCTATCACACGGCCTGGTTGAAGGCGCACTACACCGCCGAATTCTTCTCAGGGAACATGAGCGTGTCGAGTGACGACACGGACAAGCTCAAGATTTTCCATGACGATGCCACGCAGAACTTCGGCATCACCTTCACGCCGCCCGATGTGAACCAGGGCGAGTGGCGCTTTGTGCCCACGGGCAACAAGACCATCTGCTATGCGCTGGGTGCGGTCAAGGGTACAGGGCAGGGCGCCATCGAAGCGCTGGTGCGCGAGCGCAAGGAGAACGGGCCCTTCAAGAGCTTCTTCGATTTCTGCGCGCGCGTGGACCGCAAGCTGGTCAACAAGCGCGTCGTCGAGGCCCTGATCAAAGGAGGCGCGTTTGACTCGCTGGAGCCGCATCGCGCAGGCCTGTTGGCCAGTGTGGGCCTGGCCTTCGAGTACGCTGACACGCTCGTGGCCAACGCCGATCAAGGCGGCCTGTTCGACTTCGGTGACAGCCATGCGGCCTCCACCAACGAGCCCGAACTGGTGCCTACCGAACCGTGGACGTTGAAGGAACGCCTGTCGCTGGAAAAGACCGCGATCGGCTTCTACCTGTCTGGCCACTTGTTTGACGAGGCCGAGTCCGAAGTGCGGCGCTTTGCCCGTCAGCGCATCGGTGACCTCAAGGACAGTCGTGATCCGCAAGTGGTCTCAGGCATCATCAGCGAGTTGCGCATCATCAACGGCACGCGCGGCCGTGTGGCCATCTTCAAACTGGACGACAAGAGCGATGTGATCGAGGCGGTGGCCAACCAGGACACGCTGGACGCCAATAAGGACCTGCTCAAGGACGACGAACTCGTCATCATCCAGGGCAAGGTGCAGACCGATCGCTTCTCGGGCGGTTTGCGCCTGAACGTGCAGCAGGTCTTCAGCCTGGCGGCGGCGCGTTGCCGTTACGCGCGCTTCGTGCGGGTGCAGGCCAAGGATCAGAAGTTCCCCATTGCCGATGTGTTGCGGGAGTTCCCGGCGCGGCGCATCGAGGCGCCTCAGCCAGATCTGCCTGACACGGTGCAAGGCTTGCCCGTGCGCGTGATCATCGAGCGGCGCACGCTTGATATCGCCGCGCGTGCCGAGATGGAGTTGGGCGATGCAGCTCGCGTGTACCCCAGCGACCAGGCCATGCAGCGCTTCAAGGAGCTGATGCCGGAGGCGCAGGCTACGGTGGTGTACGGCGAGGGCTGATCTTCGGACCATTCGCGTGGTGCTTGCAAAGCGTAGAATGCTGTATGAAAATACAGCATGTCGATCGTGCAGCCCCTCCCTGATCCGCGCAAGCTGAGTGCGCCTCGCAAGGGGCGAGGCACGACGACGCAGATTGCGCATCGCTTCGAGGGGGCGCAGCGTGAAGTGGATGAACACGTCGAGCTGGCTCCACCTGGTGATCACGCTTTGTGGGGCGAGGATGACGTGGCGGCCCCCGTCCCGACGCAGGTCACGCCCGAGCAGGCTCGCAGCATCCTGTCACGCAATGATTCGCCGGACATCCCGTTCACCTGGTCGATCAATCCTTACCGGGGTTGCGAACATGGCTGCATCTACTGCTATGCCCGGCCTACTCACAGCTACCTGAACTTGTCGCCTGGGCTGGATTTTGAAACCCGCCTGATGGCCAAGGTCAATGCAGCCGACCTGTTGCGGCGCGAACTGGCCCGCCAGGGGCACGAGCCATCGCCCATCAACATTGGCTCGGCGACCGATCCCTATCAACCCGTCGAGCGCGAGTGGCGCATCACGCGTGGCGTGCTGGAGGTGCTGCATGCCTGTCAGCACCCTTTCACCATCGTGACCAAGAACAGTGGTGTCGAGCGCGATCTGGACATCCTCTCCGTGGCAGGGGCCCGCAAGCAGGCCTATGTGATGATCAGCATCACCACGCTGGACAACGATCTGTCCAGGCGGCTGGAGCCACGTGCTGCGGCCCCCCTGCGCCGCTTGCAGACCGTGCAGAGGCTGGCGCAAGCTGGCGTGCCGGTTGGCGTGAATGTCGCGCCCATCATCCCTTTTCTCAATGAGCCCGAGATCGAGCAGATCATTGAGGCGGCCGCCCAGGCCGGTGCCATGAACATCCACTACACGGTGGTGCGCCTGCCTTGGGAGGTCAAGTCCTTGTTCGAAGAATGGCTGATGCACCACGTGCCGGACAAGGCCGCACGCATCATGGCCCGGGTGCGCGAATTGCGTGGCGGCAAGGACTATGACGCTGACTTCAGCTTGCGCATGAAGGGGGAAGGCGTGTGGGCTCGCTTGATCGCGCAGCGGGTTCGCAAGGCGGCGGCGCGCCATGGCATGGGGCGCCTGGCGCTGGAACTGGACAGCAGCCGCTTTGATCGCAGCGCCTTGCACCAGGAGGACGAGGTCCAGCTGGGCTTGTTCTGATGGGTGTGCGCCTTACTGGATGATGGGCATGTCCTGTTCGACGGGCTTGTCGCCGTCGAACAGATGCTCCACTTCGCGGTCGCCCAGACGGCTGTCGCCATCGTGTTCGTCGTCTTGCTCGTCGGTGGGCGATGTCACCACAGGCAGGGGGTCAAGCGATCGCCAGGCGGGGGTGCTGATGAGTGCGCTGGTCACCAGGCCTGACATGCGCGCCGTCCACCAGATGGTGCCGATCGACAGGCTCAGCCCGGACGAATACGTGGCGATTTTGGTCAGACGGATCGGGGCGCTGCCACTGTCGTTGTCGGCGGTGTCCGCATCGGCCAGACGGCCGGCGGGCAGGGCGTGCGTCACGCTGCTCAGCGGGGTGAGCGACAGGTTGATGTCCGGTGCGTGTTCCAGGTTGGGCTTGATCAGGTCAAGCAACTGCATGACCGAGGGTGCGTTGGCCACGGTGGACATGGTGGACGTCACATAGGTCCCTGCGGGCGGTGCGAAGAAGATCTGCCTTGCGGTACCGAACGTATCCGAGAACCTGCCAGGTGTCCATGCGCTGTTTGTCAGCTGATGAAGCAATGCGCCAACGGATCCCGTCTCCGTGCTTTCGGTGACGTCGGTCTCGGACGGCGGTGCCACCACAATGGGCTCCTCACGACCGGGCTTGGGTTCGCTGACCTTGCCTGGCTTGGGCGTGCTGGTGTCGCTGTCGTTCTTGTTGGTGGTGTCGACCTTGGGGGGGGGGCTGTCGGTGTTGGAGGTGTTGCTGCCAGGGCCCATGTCCACAAGGGGTGAAGAAGCCTGGATGCTCATCACGCGCACATTGCTGCTGTCGGCTTGCCCATCGAAAGCCACATAGCTGAAGCTGTCGCTGCCCACATAGCCCGCATTGGTGGTGTACGTCACCTGGCCGCTGCCGCTGATGCTCAGTGTGCCGTGCTGGGGGCCTTGCAACACGCGAACGGCCAAGGTGTCTCCGTCTGGGTCGCTTGAACCGTTGAGCAGTGTGCCGCTGCTCCAGGATGCCGATGGTGCAGCGTTGGCTGTGAGTGTGATGGCACTCATGACCGGGGTGTCATTGACCGCAGTCACATTAATGGTGGCAGTGGCACTGTCGCTGAGCGCCGTGCCTGCGCCGGTATTGCCCAGATCGTTCACGGTCAAGGTGAGGGTGTCGGTCGGCGAGGGGGCATCGTGGTTGTTCGCATAGCTGATCGTGCCCGTGCTGCTGCCAGACAGCAGTTGATTGATCTGCGCGAGCGTGCCCGTGATCGACACGGTGTTGCTGCCGGACCCCGTGATGCTGATCCCGGCATTGCCAGCGCTCACGTTCAGAACGCCATGGCCGACAGACAGTTGAGCCTGAACAGTGCCGCTCAAGGCGTCAGGGTCGGCGATTTGAATGCCGGTGCCGTGGAGTGTCAGGCCAACCTTCTCTGTGGCGTTGTAGTTGCCCAGGGTTATCTGAGCCGTGGGGGATTCGTTCACGCCTGTGACCGTGACGGCAATGGCCTGAGTGTCCGTGTTGGTGCCGTCGCTCACTTGAACGGTGACGTCATAGACGTTGTTGCCGCCTGCATCGGTGGGCGCTTCGTAGTTGGGTGCCGATACGAAGGTCAGGACGCCTGTCGACGAGTTGATAGAGAACTTGCTGGCATCGGCACCGCCGGTGATGCTGTAGGTCATCGTGGTGCCGTTGTCCGCATCGGTGGCAGCGATGGTGGTCACGGCCGTGCTGTTCTCCGCCACGTTCCTCGTGGCAGACGCGCCACCACCATCGCTGGTGATGACAGGGGCGTTGTCGTTCACATCCGTGATCGTGACCGCAATGGCTTGTGTATCCGTGTTGGTGCCATCGCTGACCTGGACGGTGACGTCATAGACGTTGTTGCCACCCGCATCAGTCGGCGATTCGTAGTCAGGCGCAGATACAAACGTCAACACGCCCGTCGAGCTGTTGATGCTGAACCTGGCCGCGTCGGCGCCGCCCGTGATGCTGTAGGTCAGCGTGGTGCCGGTGTCCACATCGGTGGCGGTCACGGTGGTGACAGCGGTGGCGTTTTCGGCCATGTTCTTCGTGGAGGAGGCAGCGCCGCCATCGCTGGAAATGACAGGCGCATGGTCGTTCATGTCCGTGACGGTGATGGCGATGGCCTGCGTGTCGGTGTTGGTGCCGTCGGAGACTAGAACGGTGATGTCATAGACGTTGTTGCCACCCGCATCAGTCGGCGATTCGTAGTCCGGCGCAGACACAAAGGTCAGTACACCAGTGGACGAATTGATCGAGAACCTGGCCGCGTCGGCCCCACCGGTGATGCTGTAAGTCAGCGTGGTGCCTGTGTCTAAATCGGTGGCGGTGACCGTGGTGACGGCCGTGCCGTTCTCTGCTACGTTCTTCGTGGCGGAGGTGCCACCACCGTCGCTCGTGATCACGGGCGCGTTGTCATTCACGTCCGTGACGGTGACGGCAATGGCTTGCGTATCGGTGTTGGTGCCGTCGGATACTTCCACGATCACGTCGTAGACGTTGTTGCCGCCTGCGTCAGTGGGTGACTCGAAGTCGGGCGCTGAAGCAAAAGTCAGTACGCCCGTTGAGCTGTTGATGCTGAACTTGGCTGAGTCTGCGCCACCAGAGATGCTGTAGGTCAGTGTGGTGCCGGTGTCCGCATCGTTGGCGGTCACCGCGGTCACAGCGGTGCCGTTCTCGGCCACGTTCTTGTTAGCCGATGCCCCACCGCCGTCGCTGGTGATGACGGGGGCGCTATCGTTCGCATCCGTGACCGTGACGGCAATCGCTTGCGTATCGGTGTTGGCACCGTCACTGACCCGGATGGTGACGTCATAAACGTTGTTGCCGCCGGCGTCAGTTGGCGATTCGTAGTCAGGAGCCGACACGAAGGTGAGTACGCCGGTGGATGCGTTGATCGAGAACCTGGCCGAATCTGCACCGCCGATGATGCTGTAAGTCAGGGTGGTGCCACTGTCCACATCGGTGGCGGTCACGGTGGTGACGGCCGTACCATTCTCTGCCACATTCCTGGTTGCGGACGCTCCACCACCATCGCTGGTGATGACGGGTGTGTTGTCGCTCACATCCGTGACCGTAACCGCAATGGCTTGTGAATCCGTGTTGGCGCCGTCGGAGACCTGAACCGTCACGTCGTAGACATTGTCTGCGCCAGCATCGGTGGGGTTCTCGAAGTCAGGAGCCGACACAAAGGTCAGGGCGCCCGTAGATGAGTTGACGGAGAACTTGGCGGCATCGGCGCCGCCGATGATGCTGTAGGTCAGCGTGCTGCCGGCGTCCGCATCGGTGGCGGTGACGGTGGTCACAGCGGTGCTGTTCTCAGCCACATTGACGGCGGCTGAGGCGCCACCACCATCGCTGGTGATGACGGGGTTGTTGTCGTTGACGGCGGTAACCGTGACCGCGATGGACTGGGTATCCGTGTTCGTGCCGTCCGAGACCTGGACGATCACGTCGTAGACGTTGTTGCCGCCTGTGTCTGTGGGTGACTCAAAGTCTGGCGCGGATGCGAAAGTCAGCACACCCGTCGAGCTGTTGATGGAGAACTTGGCGGCGTCCACGCCACCAGAGATGCTGTAGGTCAGCGTGCTGCCGGCATCCGCATCGGTGGCCGTCACAGTGGTGACTGCGGTGCTGTTCTCAGCCACATTGACGGCGGCTGAGGCGCCGCCGCCATCGCTGGTGATGACGGGGTTGTTGTCGTTGAGCGCAGTGACCGTGACGGCGATGGCTTGTGTATCGACGTTGGTGCCGTCTGACACTTCCACAATCACGTCGTAGACATTGTTGCCACCGGCATCGGTAGGCGACTCGAAGTCGGGCGCTGAAGCAAAAGTCAGTACGCCCGTTGAGCTGTTGATGCTGAACTTGGCTGAGTCGGCCCCGCCGGAGATGCTGTAGGTCA
>NZ_JACRAH010000068.1 GCF_016234775.1 Aquabacterium sp.
CGCTTACTTGAGCAGGCTCGTTACTTCGTGCTCCCTCCTCGTCGCACCGATCGCAGCTTCCCCCGCGAGGTCAAACGCTCCGCCCGCGGTAAGTACCCATCAAAAAAAACGCCAGTCAGGCTTAACTGACTGGCATTGACCTTCGGGTGGCCTTTTTCATGTGCGCGCTCTGAGACAATCCAGACCATGAACTGGATCGTCTTGCTGTTGCTCGTTGTCAATCTGCTCCTGTTGCTCTGGCTGGCCTTGCGGCCTGTGCGACAGAATGACGAAGCCGTGCTCAAGCTGGGCACGGATCTGAACCAGGCGCTGCAGCAACGCAGTGAGCAGGTCGAGCGCAATCTGCGCGACGAGGTGGCCCGCAGTGCCACCGGCACGCGCCAGGAACTGGGGGCTGCGCTGGGTACCTTCCAGCAAACACTGCTGGCCCAGCAAGGCGACGCGACGCGGACGCAAAACGAACAGCTCGACAGCTTCCGTACCCAGCTGGCGGCCATGCAGCAAGGGCTGGCCGACAGCCTGCGCGACACCACCCATCAGCAAAGCTTGCAGGCCACCGGTTTGCGTGAGGCCCAGGCCCAAGCTCTGGCACGCTTCAATGAGGCGCAGGAAGCGGCCTTGCGTCGTCTGGGCGAAGGCGTGGCAGAGCAGTTGCGCGTGCTGTCCGAGGCCAATGAGCGCCGCCTGACTGACGTGCGCAACACGGTGGAGACCCGTTTGCAAGCCTTGCAGGCCGACAACGAAAAGAAGCTGGAGCAGATGCGCCAGACGGTTGACGAGAAGCTGCACGCCACGCTGGAGGCCCGCCTGGGCGAAAGCTTCAAGCAGGTCGCCGAGCGGCTGGAGCTGGTGCACCGTGGCCTGGGCGAAATGCAGCGCCTGGCCAGCGATGTGGGCTCGCTCAACCGCGTGCTCAACAACGTCAAGACCCGAGGCATCTTTGGCGAAGTGCAACTGGCTGGCCTGCTGGAGCAGGTGTTCACGCCAGAGCAGTACGCGGTGAACGTCGAAACGGTGCCCGGCAGTGGCGCCCGCGTCGAGTTCGCGATCAAGCTGCCAGGGCAGGGCGGTGCAGACGGCCTGCCGTTGTGGCTGCCCATCGACGCCAAGTTCCCTCGCGAGGATTACGAGCGCCTGCTGGAGGCACAGGACCGCGCCGATGCACCAGCGGTGGAGGCGGCCGCCAAGGCCGTGGAGCAGCGCCTGAGGCTGGAGGCGCGCACCATCCGTGACAAATATCTCGCGCCACCGCACACCTCGGATTTCGCGATCCTGTTCGTGCCCACGGAAGGGCTCTATGCCGAAGCCTTGCGGCGCCCGGGGCTCGTGGAAGCCATGCAGCGCGAGTTCCGGGTGATGCTGGCCGGCCCCACCACCTTGCTGGCCACGCTCAACAGCCTGCAGATGGGCTTCCGCACCTTGGCCCTGGAGAAGCGCTCCAGCGAGGTCTGGCAGGTGCTGGGCGCGGTCAAGACCGAGTTCGGCAAGTTCGGCGACGTGCTGGCCAAGACGCGCAAGAAGCTGGAAGAGGCCAGCAACACGATTTCGTCTGTTGAAACGCGGACGCGCGTCATGGGCCGCGCGCTCAAGCAGGTCGAGGCCATGCCGGAAACGCAGGCGCAAGCCCTGTTGCCGGTCGAGCAGGGTTTGGCATCTGAAGACGACAGCTGATTCAAGATCGCACCGCAGCAACCGATAGACAGAGGTCAAGTGTCCTGTTTACCGAAATCTGGTGGCCTGTTTGCCCCCTTACTGCGTGAAGTCACTGCTGAAGTCCCTTCTGCTGCTGTCCATCTTGCTGCTTGCCGTGCCTGTGCAGGCCGGCCGGATCGCATTCGACATCGCACAGGCGCCAGGCAGGGGGGAATGGCTGGACATGGCCACTCTGGTAGCCACCGATCCGCCAACCGAAGCCGGGCCAGATCACCCTCCTGCTGATCATCTCGCCTGGCGGGCACAGCGCCATGGCGTGCGCACCATCGGCTTCGAGCACAAGGGCGTATGGGCGCGCACGGTGCTCAAGAACAGCTCCGAGAGCCCCATCCTGGGGTGGGTTGTGGTGACCGAGCCCTATACCGACTACGTCGATTGTTTCATCGACTCGGAGGGCAGCGAATCCATTGTTTACAGGCAGGGTGACCATCGCCCCTTTGACTCGCGGCCCATCAAGTACCCCGGCGTGATCTTGCCGGTCAACATCTATCCCCGCAGCAGCCTGACCCTGACCTGCCTGATGCGCAACAACGGTTCAACTGCGGCCACCTTCCAGTACTGGACGCCAGAGAACTATGCAGTGCTCGAAAGGGAGACGGCCTTCTCTCGGGCGTTGTGCTATGGCGCTCTGGGTTTCACCTTGCTGGTGTCCATTGTGTTGGCTTTCATCAATGGCAACCCATTGTCTTTCCTGATGGTGGCCGAGATCCTGCCCGTGCTGGCCGCGACAGCGAGCAGGGAAGGCGATGCCTATCAGATGCTCTGGCCAACCCACCCGGAGTTCAACATTCCGCCGTATATGTGGATCCTGATCGGGATCTCCACAGCGACGCTGGTGTTCCGCTGGATCATCCAGCCCAGCCAGTGGGAGGACCGGATCATCAAGGCGCTCGCCTTGTCGTCGACCCTGATCCTGTCGTTTGCCATCGCCATGCCGGCGCTGGCACCCCAGATCAGCGCGCTGGTCCAGGGGATTTCCGTTATCTATCCGATCGCGTTGATCTGGATCTGTGCTCGCCACTGGCATGAGGGGGCCGTCGCTCGACTGTTGTGCTTCGGGATGGTCGTGCAGATGGCTGCGCTGGTGATCAACGCGGTTGGGGTGCTGGGCATTTATCACGGGCAGTTCGGTGTGGCCAGCATGTACGCCTGCGTGATCAAGGCGCTGACTCTGGCGGCCGCCTTGTTCTACCGCATGAAGATGGACCGCCAGGATCGCGCACGTGCGCAGGCCGAGCACACGATGGAGCTGGAGCGGCGCCTGGCGTATGAGGCGCAACTGCGTGATGTGGTCTCGCATCATCCTCGCTACGGCATGCCCAATCAGGCCATGCTGGAGGAGTCGATCCGCGCGCAGCTGGCGCAGGTCGAGCGGGGACTGTCGATCTGGATCGTCAAGCTCAACCGCTTCGGCTTTCTGGAGTCCATCCTGCCGCCAGACACCTTGACGGCCGTGGTCAGGATCTATGGCGACGAACTCAAAAGCTGGTTTGCCTCCATGGATGCGGATGCCTTGTTGACCATCGAAGGTGAGCACCGGCTCGCTGCGCTCGATGACAGCACCCTGGCGTTCGTGACGGTCGGCAAGCCTTCAGATGCGCTGATGAGCGACCTGGAGAGCTTTCTGGTACGTCGCTTCGAGTGGCAAGGCCTCTTCGTGGCGTGGGATCCCCATGTGGGCGTGGCTCAGGTGACGCGTGCGCATCTGGAGCAGACCGCTGGCATGAGTGACGAGGCCCGTATCGCCTTGCAGTGGTGCAGTGCGCACCGTCGGGTGGTGCCTTTCGATGCCGAGCGCATGAAGCGCGAGCAACTCGCGTATGGACTGACATTGGATCTGGAAGGCGCGATTGACCGAGGCGAATTGCTGCTGCACTACCAGCCCAAGGTCACGCTGGAGACACGCCGTACCGATTCGCTCGAAGCGTTGGTGCGCTGGCGCCATCCGGAGCGGGGAATGATTCCGCCGGGTGCGTTCATTGCTGAAGCCGAGGCCACCGGTGCAATCAACCGCTTGACCATGTGGGCCATTGCCGAAGCGGCTCACTTCCTGTTGACGCTGCCCGACCCCCATGTGCGCGTGTCTGTGAACATCACTGCGTTCGACCTGGCTACACCGCGTTTCGTCGACAAGGTGCTGGAGACCCTTCGCCATGTGGGTTGCCCGCCATGCCGCCTGATACTGGAAGTGACCGAATCGGCGGCCCTGAGCGACCGCGAGCGTGCCACGCAGATCTTGTCCAGGCTGCGCGAAGAGGGCGTCAAGATCGCGCTGGACGACTTCGGCACCGGCTACTCGTCGCTGGGCATCCTGCAGGAAATGCCTCTGGACGAGATGAAGGTTGACCGCAGCTTCGTGACCGACATTGCCGAGTTCGGTCGCAAGCAGGCCGTGCTGCAGGCCATGATCGAGGTGGGTCATCGACTGGGCCTGACCGTGACCATCGAAGGCGTGGAGCACGGCGCGAGCGTGGACTGGCTGGCCGACCACGGCTGCGATGTGGTCCAGGGCTACTTCTTCAGCCGGCCGCTGGACGCCGATGCTGCACGTACCTGGCTGACCCGTCCGATTGAATCAGTGGCGACTGCCTGAGGCCTTGGCGCGTTCGCGCTGCTGCGCCAGTTCTGCCGAGCCGACCTCTTCGCCGGCCAGAGTTGGCCAGCCTTGCAGGTGACGCTCGACCAGCTTGCTCAGGGCGCGTATCCAGCTCATCTGACCATTGAGGCAGGGGATATAGTTGAACTCCTTGCCACCCTCGTCCATGAAGGCCTGTTTGCCCTCCATGGCAATTTCTTCAAGGGTTTCGATGCAGTCCGAGACAAAGCCAGGGCAGATGACGTCCACACGTTGCTGGCCTTGCTTGGCCAGCGCGCGCAGTGTCGGCTCTGTATAGGGCTGCAGCCACTTGGCCTTGCCGAATCGGCTCTGGAACGTGACGATGTAGTCGTCCTTGCCCAGGCCCAGGCGTTCGGCCAGAAGTCGTCCCGTCTTGAGGCACTCGCATTGATACGGGTCGCCCAGCAACAAGGTGCGCTCGGGCATGCCATGGAAGCTCATCAGCAGCTTGCCTGCGCGGCCATTGGCGGCCCAATGGGCCTTGACGCTGTCAGCCAGTGCATCGAGGTAGCCCGCGTCATCATGGAAGTGGTTGATGTGGCGCAGTTCGGGCAAGGCGCGCGTCTGGCGGCCCCATGCAAACACATCGTCCATCACGCTGGCGGTGGTGGCGGCCGAGTACTGCGGGTACAGCGGCACGATCAGGATGCGCTGCGCACCTTCGGCACGCAGTGCGCTGAGCTGGCTGCCGATGCTGGGCTGGCCATAACGCATGGCGTGCCTGACGATCAGTTGATGCCCGGACTCACCCAGAAAGCCTTGCAGCAAGGTGGTCTGCTTTTGCGTCCAGACGCGCAGGGGCGAACCCTCCTTGGTCCAGACGCTGGCGTACTTGGCAGCGGACTTGGCTGGCCGCACGCGCAGGATGATGCCGTGCAGGATAGGCAGCCACACCAGGCGGGGGATTTCGACCACACGCGTGTCACTGAGGAATTGCGCCAGATAGCGGCGCAACGCAGCGGGCGTGGGTGCTTCAGGTGTCCCCAGATTGACCAGCAGGACGCCGGTACGTGGAGGTTGACCGTGTTGGTATTCGGGTTCTTTGGCTACGCTCATGGCGCAGCATTGTCGCCTCTTGCGGCCAACCTACACAGCTCTGTGGTTACCGCGACGATGTCGATGGGTTTGGTCCAGTAGCCTGTGAAGCCCGCAGCCTGCGCTCTGGCAACGTCTTCAGGCATGGCATCTGCCGAGCACATGAAGGCCGGCGCATCGGCCAGGGCAGGCAAGGTGCGCAAGGCTTTGAGCACTTCGAAGCCCGACATGCCGGGCAGGTGGGCATCCAGCACCAGCACATCAGGCGCGCGCTCTTTGGCCATGGACAGGGCCATCTGCCCATCCTCGGCCACGACCAGTTCAATCTGAGGAAAAGGCCTCAGGGCCTCTTCGAAGAGCATCGCATTGATGCGGTTGTCTTCTACGTACAGCACGTGCAAGGCGGGCAAAGCCGCAGCGCCGTCTGAATTCAATTCAGTCGGGGACATGTTCGATTCGAGAGAGCTGCCCGGCTCCGACAGAGGCGGATAGGCAGAGTCCGGGGCAGGGTCAAGGTGATGGGGCGCGCGGCCTGCCAGCGGGAGGATGATATTGACCCTGGTGCCAGAACCAGGTTGACTACGAATATCCATGCGACCTCCCATGGCTTCGAGCAGCGAGCGCGTGATGATAAGGCCTAGACCGGTCCCCTCGATATTGGTTGTTTCACGCCCAAGACGCTCGAAAGGTTGGAACAGCCTGGACAGCTGTTGCGGACTCATGCCAGGACCGGAATCTTCAATTGTGAGCACAAGTTCGTTTTCAGGCAAGCATTCGGCGTAGATGCGCACGGATCCGCCCGTCTGGTTGTACTTGATGGCGTTGGAGCCGATGTTCATGATCACCTGGCGCAGCCTCTGGCGATCAGCCATGATCACCCAGGGCTCCTGGAGCATGTTGAGCATCGTGATGTTGCGCCTGTCCGCCATCGGGCTGAGCATCGACAGGCATTGGCCGACTTCCTCCGCCAGAGGCAGGTTTTCAGGCTTGAAGCTCAAGATGCCGGTTTCAACCTGCTGCAGATCCAGCACGTCGTTGACGAGACCCATGAGGTGGCGGCTTGCTTGGAGGATCTGTTCGACATAGTTCTGCTGGCCGGCGTCTGCCTTTTGCTGTGTCAATTGCAGTTGCAGCAACTGGGCGAAGCCGTTGACCGCGTTCAGGGGGGTGCGGATCTCGTGGCTCATGCGCGACAGGAACTCGGATTTGGCCGCGCTGGCGGCTTCTGCGGTCTGTTTCTCGCGCAGAGCGCGTTCTGCTTGCTTGACCGGTGTGATGTCGGAATGCGTGCCCACCACGCGTAGCGCATGGCCATCGCGATGCCGGCTGACCACCTTGCCTCGCGACAGGATTGAAAGGTAGTGGCCGCTCTTGTGCTGCAGCCTGAATTCGGTCTGGTGGATGCCGTCACCCACCTTGAAGTAGCGGTGCAGGCTGTCCGCCACCAGTTCGCGATCTGAGGGGTGAATGCGACTGATGAACTCGTCGGCCGTGCTGGTGATCTCGTCGTCGTCGTAGCCCAGCATGGTCTTCCATCGCTGGGAGTAGTAGACGCGGCCAGCCTGGAGGTTCCAGTCCCAGACGCCGTCGCCAGCGCCCTCCAGCGCAAACTTCCAGCGCTCTTCGCTGAGTTGCAACTCTTGTTGGGCGTGCCGCTCCCGGGTGATGTCACGCAAGGTGGCCATGGCCGCGAACGGTGGTGCCTGGGTATCCACACGCAGCAGGTGGCAGGAGATCTGAACCCAGAGGATCTCGCCATCTGCACGTCGCAGTGCATGCACATGGTTGTCCACTCGCTGCCCTGTTGCCAGTACCATATTGATGGGCCAGCGCTCGAACGGCACCGGTGTCACCAGATCGTCTTCCAGCAGGGTGAGGCCGGGCAGGCCGGGTACTGCTACATGGGTCAACTCCTCGGGCGACACGGCCAGGATGCGGCTGGCGGCCTGATTGAGCGCCACCACGCGGCCGCCGAGCTCCACGATCACCAGCCCATCGCTGATGGTGGCTGCTACCGACCGATAGAGCTCTTCGCTGACACGCAGTTTTTCCGCGGCAAGTTGGCGTTCGGTGATGTCACGTGTCAGGAAAAGCGTCTGCCCATCGGGCATGGGCGTCATGCGTGCTTCGAAGTGGCGGCTGATGCCATCGAGTTTGGCCAGATCGTATTCGAAGCGCTGAGGCTGGCCGGAGCTTTGCAGCCTTTGCAAGGCCTGTCGTTGCAGCTCTGCTGTTTCCGCGGGCAGATGGCTGCCCAGCGGCGTCTTCTTCAACTCTGCCAGCGGTTTGAGCAGCAAAGGGTGGTCTGCGTGGCCATCGATGTAGCGGCCCTTGTGGTCGATGACGAACCAGAGGTCCGGCAAGGCGCGCAAGACCGCGCGCAAGCGGGCTTTGGTCTCGGTGAGGGCTTTCTGCTTTTCGCGCAGTTTCTCTGCGTCCTTCTTGTTTTGCGTGATGTCCATGGCGAAGTGCACCACGCTGCCATCGGGCAACTGGTGGTCCTTGACCAGGATCCATTGGTTTTGGAACTGCACCTCACGGGGTTCGGTTTCGGTGTGCAGGTTCAAGCGCCAATTGATGTACTCGTCTTCGTGTCCCGCGGCATCGGGATAGATGCCGGCCCTGACCAGCTTGCGCAGGGTCTCTGACCAGTAGGGATTGGCGTCATCATGTGCCTGCCCGGCATGATCGCGCCAATGCTGGTTGGCGAGCACCACACGCCCTTGACGGTCGGTGATCATCACGCTGATGTGGAAGGACTCGATGGCCTGGCGCAGCAACTGGTCTGCACGCCTGGCTTCGTGTTCGGCCTCGATCTGCCGTGTCACGTTGCGGCTGGCCCCTCGATAGCCCATGAACTCGCCGCGGCTGCTGAATACGGGCGTGCCGCTGATGCTGACGGTGATGGGTCCACGCGGCGTCATGCGCACGCCAATGGCATTGCTGAAGGGCTCGCGGCGCGCGCGCGCCAGCACAAAGCGATCCCAGCTCTCCCGGGTCTCGTCATCGCGGGGGATGTACAGACCGACTCCCTTGAGACCTATCTCAGTGGCAGGATCCAGCCCCGTGTGTTGCTTCAAGCCCGCAGAGACCCACTGCAGGATGCCGTCCTTGTCGGTCTCCCACAGCCAGTCGCTGCCGGCCAGGCTCGCGGTGCGCACACGCGCCTCCATCTTGCGTAGCCGCTGGGTGTCCACTTGCTGCTGGATCAAGGCGGCCGCCGTGATGGCCAGATCCTGTAGCGCGAGAGCTTGCTCCTCGGTCCACTCGCGCGGGTGTCGATCCATGGCGCACAGGGTGCCCAGTGCGTGACCTTCCACGAGCAAGGGCATGCCGATGTAGGCCTTGACCTGCGAGGGCCCGGCCACCATCGAGATGCCCTTGAAGCGCTCGTCCTGGCTGGCATCGCTGACTTGCAGCCCAGTCTTGCGCTTTACAACGGTGTGGCAGAAGGCGTCGTCCAGAGAGGTTTGCCGCACATCCAGACCTTGTCGGGCCAGGCTCCAGACCGTGTGGGTGTCGACCAGGTTGATGGCCGAGATGGGGCAGTTCAGCGCACAGGCAACCAGCCGTTGAATGGCTTCGAAGGCGGGGGAAACGTCGGCGTTCAGCAGCTTGGACGCATGCAGCAGTGCGATACGCTCATTTTCATCATGTGGAACATGGTTCTGGGTCATGCGGGCTGCATCGCAATGATGGACGACCAGCGACTCTAGCCTATCAACCTGCCGTCACAACCCCGCGTCAATACTGAGGCAATGTGTCGGAGAAGCTCAGAACTTCGAAGTGGATCTGCGTGCTGGTGATGTCCGTGGGCGGGGCGCCCAGGCTGATCACGCCGCTGCCGTGCAAGGTGCAGGTGCCGCGTCGGAGGGTCAGGACCTGATCATCATGGTCGAACTTGACGTGCGTGCCGTTGTAGCTGAGGTCCGTCAGGTAAAAGTGGCCGCTGTGCGATTCGATGCGCGCATGCGAGCGTGAGACCCGCGAATCACTCACGCAAAAGGAGGCCTGTGGGCTGCGGCCCAGTACCAGCGGCATGCTGGCCGTGGAGAAGACGCGCTCGGTGCCCAGCCAGGTCAGGCGCACGCCGTCCGGCATGTCACTGGGCTCGGCCTCCATGATCATGGTGGACATGGTGTCGCCAAAGCGGCGGGTGTCCATGCGCAGTACAGGCACGGGTTCCTTGCGGCCACGCAGGTGCAGTTTGTCGATGCTGCGAAAGCGCTCGTGTTGATCGCTGGGCAGTTCGCGCAGGAGTTGGGCCGTGGTGAGGGTTTCGTTGTCACCGGCCAGGTCCAGCAGGCGTGCGGCCACGTTGACGGCATCTCCGAAGCAGTCGCCGTCGACTTCGACCATTTCGCCCCAGGCAATGGCGACCTTGAGCTTGATCGCGGCGGCCTTGATGGGCAGGCCTTCGGCAACAGGTGCAATGCGCTCCAGGGAGTCCTGCATGGCCACGGCAGATTCGACGGCGCGCTCGGCTTCTTCGAACACCGCCATGAGGCCATCGCCGAGCGTTTTGATGACGCGGCCACCCGAGCGGGCCACGAGCTGACCGAGCATGGCCAGGCTGTGCGTGACGACGGTGGCCGCCTCGCTGTTGCCCAGTTTGAGATAAAGCGCGGTGCTGCCGCGGAGGTCCGCAAACAGGATGGCGCGTTCTTTGGTCATGCCCATAACGCAGTATGTTCGCGCGCTTTGCGAAATGCCAGCGTGACGAAATGCACGGCTTTTGGGCGTGAATTTGGGACTGAGGGGCAGGATGCGACTTGGCTAAAAGAAAAAACCCGGCACGTGGCCGGGTTTGAGAGCGCGATCACATTCGGCCTGGTGAGCCGAATGAGCACGGATCAGAGGTTGTCGAGTACGTGCTTCGCGACGCCTATCTGTCCAATCACAGATTGTCCAGATAGGTCCTGAGCTTGTCCGAACGGCTCGGGTGCTTGAGCTTGCGGATGGCCTTGGCTTCAATCTGGCGGATGCGCTCACGGGTCACGTCGAACTGCTTGCCGACTTCTTCCAGCGTGTGGTCGGTCGACATTTCGATACCGAAGCGCATGCGCAGCACCTTGGCTTCGCGAGGCGTCAGCGAGTCGAGGATGTCCTTCACGACATCGCGCAGACCGGCCTGCATGGCAGCCTCGATCGGGGCGGTGTTGTTGGTGTCCTCGATGAAGTCGCCCAGGTGGCTGTCGTCATCATCACCGATCGGCGTTTCCATGGAGATCGGCTCTTTGGCGATCTTCATGATCTTGCGGACCTTGTCCTCCGGCATTTCCATCTTGGCAGCCAGCGTCGGGGCATCCGGTTCGAAACCGAATTCCTGCAGGTGCTGACGCGAGATGCGGTTCATCTTGTTGATCGTTTCGATCATGTGAACCGGGATGCGGATGGTGCGGGCCTGGTCGGCGATCGAACGCGTGATGGCCTGACGAATCCACCATGTCGCATACGTCGAGAACTTGTAGCCACGACGGTATTCGAACTTGTCCACCGCCTTCATCAGGCCGATGTTGCCTTCCTGGATCAGATCCAGGAACTGCAGGCCGCGGTTGGTGTACTTCTTCGCGATCGAGATCACCAGACGCAAGTTGGCCTCGATCATTTCCTTCTTGGCATCGCGTGAGGCCTTTTCGCCTTCGTTCATGCGCTTGTTGATCGTTTTCAGATCTTCAATGGGCACGACGGCCTTGGCCTGCAGGTCAATCAGCTTTTGCTGCAACTCTTGAATGGCAGGCAGGCTGCGGCCCATGACGGCGCTGTAGTTCTTGCCGGCTTGCGATTCCTTGACGGCCCAGTCCAGGTTCAGGATGTTGGGTGGGAAGGACTTGATGAACTGCTCTTGCGCCATGCCGCACTTGTCGACCACGATCTTGCGAAGTTCCCGTTCGTAGCGGCGAACATCGTCGACCTGCGAGCGCAGCACATCGCACAGGCGCTCAATGGTTTTGACGGTGAAGCGGATGGTCATCAACTCCTGGCTGATGGCTTCCTGGGCCTTGTTGTAAGGCGCAGACTTGTAGCCGTCCTTCTCGAAGGACTTGGCCATCTTGTCGAAGTTGGCGCGCAGGGCGTCGAACTTGACCATGGCCTGGTTCTTCATCTCTTCAAGCTTCTTGGTCAAAGCCTTGGAGCCACCATTACCGTCGTCGTCGTCGTCTTCGTCGAACTCGTCGAAGTCTTCTTCGGCCACGTAGTCATCGGCCTCATCGGCAGCGACGAAGCCGTCCACCACGTCGGTGATGGGCTGCTCACCGGCGCGGATCTTGTCGGACAGCGACAGGATTTCGGCGATGGTGGTGGGCGAGGCCGAGATGGCCAGCATCATGGCCTGCAAGCCGCCTTCGATGCGCTTGGCGATTTCGATTTCGCCTTCGCGGGTCAGCAGCTCGACGGTGCCCATTTCGCGCATGTACATGCGAACGGGGTCGGTCGTGCGGCCGAATTCCGAGTCCACGGTGGACAGGGCGGCTTCAGCGGCTTCTTCGGCTTCTTCTTCGGTGGCGGTGGACTGCGCGCTGTTGGAGATCAGCAGCGTGGCAGCGTCAGGGGCCTGTTCGTAAACCGCCACGCCCATGTCGTTCAACATGGAAATGATGGCTTCGAGGATTTCGTTTTCGACCAGCTTTTCGGGCAAGTGGTCGTTGATTTCCTGGTGCGTCAGGAAGCCACGGGTCTTGCCCAGCTTGATCAGGGTCTTCAGATCCTGACGGCGCTTGTTGACTTCGTCTTCGGTCAGCGTGGTGTCGTCGATGCCGAATTCACGCATCAGGGCGCGCTCCTTGGCGCGCGACACCTTCATGCGCAGGGGCTTGGCCTTGGGCTTGTCGCTGCCGGCTTCTTCTGTGCCTTCCGCTTCAACTTCGCCAACGTCCAGATCGGCTTCGACTTCGGCTTCGATGTCACCCACATCGTCTTCTTCGAAGGCGGCCTTCTTCTTGGCCACGGCACCCTTGGCGGCCGGTGCGGCTTCAGCGGTCGCAGCCTTGGGCTTGCGACCACGCTTCTTGGGTTCGGCGGGCGCTGCGACCTCGGCCGTGTCGGCACCCTTGGCCTTGGCGGCACGGGTCGTGGACTTGGCCTTCTTTTCCGTGGCTTCCGTGGTCTGCTCGATCACCTCGGCTTCGGCGGCTGTTTTTTTCGCTTTAGTCGCGGTGTCTGCTGTCTTCGCGGTTTTTTTCGCGGTCATGCGCTTCCTCGAAAGAGAATTCTGGGTGCTTGTCGAACCTTCCATTATCGCGCAATGAAAGGGGGGCGTCAAAAATCTTGGCCAAATAGCTGTTGAAATACTCAGTCCGGTGGCAGAGAAACGCTCATCCTGAGATGGGGCGCCGCCGGCTGATTTCAAGTTTCATGGCCAGGGTCAGCCGAACGAGCTCCATTTTTCGAGCCTCGGCTGCCTCGGAAAGCTCTCCTGACTGGGTCAGCAGATCGAGTTCATCGCGCAAGGCAACGAGTTCGATCGGCCGGATCAGGTTCATCAGTTCCTCCACGGTGTCTTTGTTGTCCGGTACCTCCACAAACTGGGTGACGCGGCGCGCCAGTGTCTGGAAATGCCCGGTTTCTTCAGGATGCTCGGGATCGGCGGCATCACCTCGCATGAGCTTGAGCAGGTCTTCGGCGTTGAGCAGGCCCTGGTCCAGAAGGATGCGGTCGAGCCAGCGGAAGAACTCGCCGTAAGGCGCCGGTTGATCGCACAGCAGATCATGGGTGGCGCTGGGCAACTGTTCCCAGAATTCGCTGTGGCTGACGAGCACCCAGGCGATGCGGTCCAGCGGCGTGGCGGCCTGGGGCAGGGGGCGTTGCTCCACCGGGCTGCCTCGGCTTTGCCAACGCGAGCCACTGCCTCCTTTCCAGGGCTTCCAGGGCTTGCCGTCGCGGCGTGTGCCACCTTGGAAACCGCCTTGCTGATAGCCGCCTTGTTGCTGGCCTCGCCCCTGATAAGGGCGGCTGGACTGTCCGCCAGACTCGAAGCCGCCGGACGGATCGCCGCCTTCGCCGCTGTAGGTCCAGTCGCTACCGCCGGTGTCGCCATCGGGGTCGAAGGCCGGGATGTCGCCGAAATCGCCGTCCCAGTTGCCTGACGCGCCCGATGCACCCGATGCGCCACCGCCGTCACCGGCGGATCGCTGGCCGCCACTACCCGCGCCACCGCTGTATCGGTCTCGGCCTGCGGCTTTCTGCTGCGCCTTTTGCAGATGCTCGGCCAGTCTGCGACGCACCTCTTCCGGGGCGGTGCGGGCCATCTGCGCCAGTTCATCGGCGATCAAGCCTTGCAGGGCGCCTTCGGGGAACTGCGCGAGCAGCGGGATGGCCTGTACCAGCAGGCGGGCGCGCCCCTCGGCGCTGTCCATGTCGCAGTCGGCGCCCGCGTGTTCGAGCACCTGGCGTGACAGCGGCACGGCCTGCTTGATGCACTGTTCGAACGCCTCGGCACCGAACTCGCGGATGTAGCTGTCCGGATCGTGCTCGGTGGGCAGGAACAGGAAGCTGATGCGGCGCGTATCGGTGGCGTAGGGCAGGGTGGCTTCCAGGGCGCGGCCGGCAGCGCGGCGGCCTGCGGCGTCGCCATCAAAGCTGAACACCACCTGGTCGGTGAAGCGAAACAGCTTCTGGGCGTGGTCTGCCGTGCAGGCGGTGCCCAGCGTGGCCACGGCATTGCCGAAGCCCCACTGGGCCAGGGCCACCACGTCCATATACCCTTCGGTGACGATGGCGTAGCCCTTGTTGCGCAGGGCCGCGCGGCCCTCGTACAGACCATAGAGCTCGCGCCCCTTGATGAACACGGGTGTTTCTGGCGAGTTCAGGTATTTGGGCTCGCCTTTGTCCAGCACGCGCCCGCCAAAGCCGATGACGTCGCCTTGCGGGTTGCGGATCGGGAACATGATCCGATCACGGAAGCGGTCGTAGCGCTTGCCTTCACTGTTGGCCGGGTCTGCCGGGTCCGGTTCATGCGCGATGACCAGGCCGGATTCCACCAGCAGCGGGTCGTCGTACTTGGGGAACACGCTGGCCAGGCCGCGCCAGTTGTCCGGGGCATAACCCAGGGCAAAGCGGGCGGCGATCTCGCCTGTCAGGCCACGGCCTTTGAGGTAGTTGACGGCGCGTGGCGTGCTCTTGAGCTGCTGTTTCCAGTGGTGAGCGGCCTTGGCCATCACATCGGTCAGCGAGACCTGCTTTTCCTTGATCTGCTTCTGGCGCTCGCGCTCTTCCGGGCGGATGTTGTCGTCGGGCACCGGCATGCCCTGCATCTGTGCCAGGTCCTTGACGGCATCCACAAAGCCCGTGCCGCCGAATTCCATCAGGAAGCCGATGGCATTGCCGTGCACGCCGCAGCCGAAGCAGTGGTAGGTCTGCCGGCTGGGGCTGACCACAAAGCTGGGGGATTTTTCGCCGTGGAAGGGGCACAGGCCCTTGTAGTTGATCCCGGCCTTCTTCAGCGTGACGAACTTGCCCACGACATCGGCGATGTCGGTGCGGGCCAGCAGGTCCTGAATGAATGACGGTGGGATCACAGCGAAAAATGCACTTCAGTGGGGGCTTCAAACGCAACGGCCCCGGCGCGACGGGGCGACGGGGCCGTTGCTGTCAGCCTCGGAAGGCCGACGGATGTCTTACTTGGACAGGGCTTCCAGCGCGCGGCCGGTGATGTCGTCCACCGAGCCCACACCGCTGATCTTGCGGCATTGCGGTGCAACTGCGTCGCCAGTTGCGGCCCACTGGCCATAGTAGTCCACGAGCGGGCGCGTCTGCGAATGGTAGACGTCCAGGCGCTTGCGCACGGTTTCTTCCTTGTCGTCTTCACGCTGGATCAACTCTTCACCCGTGGCGTCGTCCTTGCCGGCCACCTTGGGCGGGTTGAACACGACGTGGTAGGTGCGGCCCGAAGCCACGTGCACACGGCGACCGCTCATGCGCTCGATGATCGACGAGTCAGGCACGTCGATTTCCAGCACGAAGTCGATCTTCACGCCAGCCGCCTTCATGGCTTCCGCCTGGGGGATGGTGCGTGGGAACCCGTCAAACAGGAAGCCGTTGGCGCAGTCAGACTGCGTGATGCGGTCCTTGACCAGGCCAATGATGATGTCGTCGCTGACCAGGCCGCCTGCGTCCATGATCTTCTTGGCGGCCAGACCCAGTTCGGTGCCGGCCTTGACGGCTGCGCGCAGCATGTCGCCAGTCGAGATCTGGGGGATGCCAAACTTTTGGCACAGGAACGCAGCTTGCGTACCTTTACCGGCGCCGGGTGCGCCCAACAGGATGAGTCTCATGTATCTCCTCGGTATCCGGTCTCACTGATGGCCTTGGGGCGATCAGTCCTTCAAGGGCGGGAGGATAGCATGCGTACCCCCCCGATGGGCGGGGGAATCACCGCATGCCGGCCCGTTCCGCCAGCAATTGGCATACCTGATCAGGCACACCAAAGTGGTTCGCGCGTTGCTCAGATCACGTCAGGCGAACAGGGCGCGAACGCGCGCCAGGTCTTCGGGCGTATCGACGCCAGCCCCCGGCGCATGTTGCGTGACGTGCACAGCAATGCGTTCACCATGCCACAACACACGCAGTTGCTCCAGGGACTCCACCGTCTCCAGCGGGCTGACCGCCAGTTGCGGGAAGCGGCGCAGGAAGCCCGCGCGGTAGCCGTAGATGCCGATGTGGCGCAGCGGGTGGCCGGCGCCTGCCGCGGGTTGACCGGCAGCGGGTGCATCGCGCCACCAGGGGATGGGTGCGCGCGAGAAATACAGGGCGCGCCCTTGGGCGTCCAGCACCACTTTGACCACGTTCGGGTTGCTGAAGTGCGCGTCTTCTTCAATCGGGTGCGCGGCGGTGCTGACCACGCAATCCGGGCGCTGGTCCAGTTGTGCGGCGCAGGCGTTGATCAAGGCAGGATCGATCAGCGGTTCGTCGCCTTGCACATTGACCACGGCATCCTGGCCATCAAGACCCAGGATGGTGCAGGCTTCGGCCAGTCGGTCGCTGCCCGTGGGGTGATCGGCGCGTGTCATCACGCAGCGCACGCCGTGCTGTTCGCAGGCTTGCTGGATGCGGTCGTTGTCGGTGGCCACGACCACTTGGGCTGCGGCGCTTTGTGCAGCACGTTGGGCCACGCGCACCACCATGGGCACACCAGCGATGTCGGCCAGAGGTTTGTCAGGCAGGCGGGTAGAGGCCAGACGAGCGGGGATCAGAACCGTGAAGCCCATGCTCAGGCTCCCGTGGCTGTCTTCGGGGCAGGGGCGACCGGCAGGTCGTTGTCGTCCAATGGCACGGCTTCGTTTTCCAGCATCACGGGGATACCGTCACGGATGGGGAAACCCAGGCGGTCGGCGTGGCAGATCAGATGCTGGCCTTGTGGCAGGCGTTGCAGGGGGCCTTTGCACACGGGGCAGACCAGCAGTTCAATCAATCGAGTATCCATGGTGTTCTTCTTCAGCCAGGTTGGTGGCAAGCGGGGAGCTTCTTCAAGGCGGCATCCAGAGCCAGCCAGAAAGACGCTTCAGGACGGAAGTCTAGTGCCGCAACCCACACGCGGCAGCCAGGGCGCTCGCGTGAGAGTCGATCAGGGTCAAGTTTGACGGCATCTTTTTCGGTGACGATGACGTCTCGGGCCTGCTCAGGCCAGGGAATGTGGCTGAGGTCGGCGTGGTCGTCCAGGGCGATGGTTTCGCAGGTGAAGCCTTGCTTGCGCAGGGCATCAAAAAATCGCTGCGGATGGGCGATGCCGGCAACCGCCCAGGTGCCATTCGGTGTCGTGCCCCCTGGTGTCAGCTCTGTAGTCGATGGCCGGCCGAGCCACCAGTCAGTCAATTCGCACAGGGGGGCCGTGCTTTGGCTTGCCGCGTGGCCGGGCAGGGCTGTGCTCGCCTTGGGGGCGTTATAGAGCACAAGCGGCGGGGCTGCCAGGTCGGGCGTCGGTGGGGTGTGAATCGGTTCGCGCAAAGGCCCGGCAGGCAGCAGCCAGCCGTTGCCGGCGCCACGGGCATCAAACACGATGACTTCCAGATCCCGTTGCAGTTGCAAATGCTGCAGGCCATCGTCGCACACCAGCAGGTTGACCTCAGGGTGAGCCTGGAGCAGGGCGCGGCCACCGGCAGCACGGTTGCGGCCAACCATGACCGGCACGGCCGTTCTACGCCAGATGAGCATGGGCTCGTCACCCGTTTGCGCAGCGCTCAGCTTGTTCGCTGTGCTGGCGTCCAGCAGCGTATGGGGCTGCCCCTCAGGCAGTTGCGCCTTGTAGCCTCGGCTGAGTACGCCTGGTCGCCAGCCTTGTGTCTTCAGGTGCTGGAGCAAGGCGATGGTTGTGGGCGTCTTGCCCGCCCCGCCGACGACCCGGTTGCCGACCACCAGCACCGGTACAGGCAACTTCTCGGCATGCAGCCAGCCTATTCGGTAGGCGGCGCGCCGCACCGACACCAGCACCCACATCAGCAGCGCCAAGGGCAACAGGCACAGCGCGAGCGGGCCCTTCTTGAGCCAGGCCTGATTGAGTTGCGCAGCGAGTTGGCTCATGCGTGGTGGGGCGTGCTGGATAGCCGGCAGCAGGGTGGACAGCCACACCCGCCAGACAGGTGCAAGGCCTCAAGGCGCAGCGGCACCAGCCGCATTGTCGGTCTGCCCTTGAGTGGCAAAAGTCAGCTGGCTCAAGCCCACGCGTCGGGCAGCATCCATCACGTTGATGACGCTCTGGTGCGTGGCGGAGGCATCGGCCGTCACGACCACCACGGTGTCCTTGGCGCTGCCATTGGCCGAAGCCAGGCCGGCGGCCAGCACGTCCACGCTGCGGCCTTCCAGTTGCCGTTGGTTTACCACGTAGCGGCCATCAGCAGTCACCACGACCACGAGCTCATGCGGCCGGGGCTTGGAAGCTTGCGCATTCGCCGTGGGCAGGTTGACTTTCAGCTCTGTGAGCTTCGAGTACGTGGTGGTCAGCATCAGGAAGATGAGGATCACCAGCAGCACGTCGATGAAGGGGATGAGGTTGATCTCAGGCTCTTCCTCGCGCAGGTGATGCTTGCGAAAGTTCATCGACATCGGCGTGATCCCTGCAGCTCAACGACGGCCGGAAGTCAGGCGCAGCAAATGCGGCACCATGCGCTCCGCCGCCTGTTCCATGGCCACCGTGTACGCATCGATGCGCGCACGGAAGTGGCGGTAGAACATCAGCGAAGGAATGGCCACGATGAGGCCAAACGCCGTGTTGTACAGCGCTACCGAAATGCCATGTGCCAGCTCCATGGGGTTGGCGCCAGACGAACCGGTCGACGCCCCGGAGGCGCCAAAGATTTCGATCATGCCGATCACGGTGCCCAGCAGCCCCATCAAGGGGGCGGCACTCGCGATGGTGCCCAGGGCACTGAGGTTTCGCTCCATCTGGTGCACGGCATCGCGGCCAGCGGACTCGAAAGCGCCGCGCAGATTGGATTCGGTGATGCGAGGCTCGTTGGCCGCAGCGCGGAGCCCTTGCGCGAGCAACTGGCCCAGCACGGAGTTCTCGGCGAGCTTGTTGATCGTGTCGGCAGACGGCACACCGGTGCGTGTGACAGAGAGGACTTCGTCAACCAGTCGGCCGGGCGCTACGCGCGCTTCTCGCAGACTGAGGAATCGCTCAATGACGAGTGCCAGCGCAACAACAGAGCACAGCAAGAGCGGAATGATGGGCCAACCAGCGGCTTGAAGGATCGACAGCAACAGAAGACTCCCGAGGGGCGTTGCCTGCTCTGGCGGCCGTATCGGGTGGCGCGCGCTGACAGGTGCGAGACAAGCCGATGATTATGGGGCTGAAATACGCATTTCCCGCATGGCGGTGCACAGCCGTGCCTGCCTGGGATTTTCCCCATGGAGGCGGTAAAACGTGATCTCGGGCACGCGTGTTGCAATGCGGCAAAATCATCCACCGATCCTGTGGATAACTTTGTGGGTAAATCGGTCACACATCGCTCAAACCCGCGAAAATCAACGCTACTTGACAGATTGCTTAATTTTTAAGCAGATGAAAAGCCTTTTAAATCATATGCTTAGAACAATATTAAGGCGCTGTGACAGGGGTTTGATGCCTGTGGCCCTGTGCGTGCCCGGGTGTGGACTTGTCCTCGATGGCCCCCCCTCTGGCGCCTCTTGCCAGCTTGGATTTGACCGTGGGGGGCAGCCTGTGTTTGCCGGGCGCGCAACGCCTGGCATTTCGGGGAAAACGACATGAGCAATTGGGCAACAGATCGCGCGTCTGGCGCGGCCCGAGTGTGGGGCGTGGCAGCGCTGGTTCAGGCAGTGGGCGACACCCTGGCTGCGCGTTTCTCGTCTTGCGTGGTCAAGGGGGAAATCAGTGGCTTTACCCGTGCGGCGAGTGGCCACGGCTACTTCACGCTCAAGGATGAGCATGGCAATGCCTCGTTGCGCTGTGCCATGTTCAGGCGCGCGCTGTCGCAGGTCGATTTTTCGCCTGCGGAAGGGATGCTGGTCGAGGCGCGTGGCAACCTGGCCGTGTACGAGGCACGTGGCGAGTTGCAGTTTGTCGTCGAGGGCTTGCAGCGTGCCGGTGCGGGTGCCTTGTATGAGCAGTTTCTCCGCTTGAAGGCGCGCCTGGAGGCCGAAGGGCTGTTTGATGCCGATCGCAAGCGCACGCTGCCGCGGTTTCCTCGTCGCGTGGCGGTCGTCACCTCCCTGGGCGCGGCTGCGCTTCGCGATGTGCTGACGGCCCTGCGCCGGCGTTCGCTGCACGTCGAGGTGGTGTTGTCGCCCTGTTCGGTGCAGGGGGCGGAGGCACCGGCGCAGATCGTGCAGGCATTGACCGAGGTGATCCTGGCGCACCGTGCAGGGCAGCAGATGGATGCCGTCATTGTTTGCCGAGGTGGCGGCTCGCTTGAGGATCTGTGGTCCTTCAATGACGAGCGGGTGGTGCGCGCGATCGCCGCTTGCCCCATTCCCATCGTCTGTGGCGTGGGTCATGAAACCGATTTCACGTTGGCTGACTTTGCGGCCGACTTGCGTGCGCCGACGCCCACGGCTGCGGCCGAACTGATCGCACAAGATCGCGAAACCTCGCTGGATCAGCTCGATGCGGCCGAGCGGCATCTTCAGCATCGCGTGCATCAGCGCCTTGACAACCTGGCGCAGCGGCTGGACCAGGTTGCGGTTCGCATGGCGCGCCCGGCGCAGGTGGTGGGGCAGCACAGGCAGGCCTTGAGCCTGCTCGAACACCGCATGCTGGCAGCGTGTCAGGCCCGCGTGCGCCGATCCGGGCAGCACTTGCCGCAGTTGCAGCAGCGCCTCACGCGGGCCGTGTCCGTGCAGCAGGTGCGCCATCAGCACAGCCTGCAGGCATGGGATGCCCGCCTGGGGGCGCTCAATCCGCACAAGGTGCTGGAGCGTGGCTTCGCGTGGCTGACCGATGAGGCCGGGGCGCCGATGACGCGTGCATCCCAGGCGCGCCCACAGGCCCAGGTTCGTGGCGTGATGGCCGACGGGGTGTTGCACATGCACGTCACCCAGGTCGAGTTGGATGCCGCACCCGGGTCAGATCATGGCGATTAAGCCCATCAGCATGCGCAGGTAAAGCCCTCAGGTCTGCTGGCTCAAGCCGGCCGTGCCTACAATCCCCCGTCGAATTTTCTTCACACCCATCAGGAACAAGCACCATGGCACACACGCTTCCTCCTTTGCCTTATGCGCAAGACGCTCTGGCCCCTCATCTGACGAAGGAAACCTTCGAGTACCACTACGGCAAGCACCATCAGGCTTACGTCACCAACCTGAACAACCTGATCCCCGGCACCGAGTTCGAAGCCCTGTCGCTGGAAGACATCATCAAGAAGTCCAGTGGTGGCATCTACAACAATGCCGCCCAGATCTGGAACCACACCTTCTTCTGGAGCTGCATGAAGCCCCAGGGTGGCGGTGCGCCCACTGGCAAGCTGGCTGACGCCATCAACGCCAAGTTCGGCAGCTACGACGCTTTCAAGGAAGCCTTCACCAAGTCGGCCGTGGGCAACTTCGGTTCCGGCTGGACCTTCCTGGTCAAGAAGGCCGACGGCTCGGTGGACATCGCCAACTTCGGCCCCGCTGGTACGCCCCTGACCACCGGCGACACGCCTTTGCTGACCATCGACGTGTGGGAACACGCCTACTACATCGATTACCGCAACGCTCGCCCCAAGTTCGTGGAAGTGTTCCTCAACAGCCTGGTCAACTGGGACTTCGCAGCCAAGAACTTCGGCTGATCGCTTATGGCATGCAGCACTTGCTGCAGTGCAAAAAACAAAACCGGGCCATGTGCCCGGTTTTTTCTTGGATCAAGTTTTGTTGCGCCGCGCCAAATACCTGAGGTCTTTTTGTGCTTTCCGTGTTTATTCATAGCGAAAAACCACTTCGGTGGTACATTTGACATCGGTTCTTTACGGCCCTTCCCGTCGCCCTTGCTGGATTTTGTTTTCCAAGCAGTCAGCAAGGCGGGTCGCAATCCGCCAACCGGTCAAGCCGTGTCGCGGAAGGTTTTCCAACCAGCCAATGTCCAGGCAGACCCTGGAGCGAGGTGAGCGAAATGATGCAGCAGTTCAGGTCGAACTCGTACCTGTTCGGGGGCAACGCCCCATACGTTGAAGAGTTGTACGAGGCCTACCTCGACAACCCCGGTTCCGTCCCAGATAACTGGCGAGCCTACTTCGACGCCCTCCAGAACGTCCCGGCCTCTGATGGCACCGATCACCGCGATGTGGCCCATGCGCCCGTGGTGGAATCGTTTGCCCAGCGTGCCAAGGCCAATGCCTTCATGGTCAAGACCAGCTCCGCTGATCTGGCTGTGGCACGCAAGCAGGTTCACGTTCAATCGTTGATTGCTGCCTATCGTTTCCTCGGTTCCCGCTGGGCGGATCTCGATCCCCTCAAGCGTCAGGAACGCCTCAAGATCCCCGAACTCGAACCGTCCTTCTACGACTTCACCGAGTCGGACATGGACATCACGTTCAGCGCCACCAACACGTATTTCACCAAGGCCGAGCACATGACCTTGCGCGAAATCGTGCAGGCCTTGCGTGAAACCTACTGCGGCAGCATCGGCGCCGAGTACATGCACATCACCGACCCCGGTGAAAAGCGCTGGTGGCAGGAAAAGCTGGAGTCCATGCGCTCCAAGCCCACCTTCAGCGCCGAGAAGAAAAAGCACATCCTGGAGCGTCTGACGGCGGCCGAAGGCCTGGAGCGCTTCCTTCACACCAAGTACGTCGGTCAGAAGCGCTTCTCGCTCGAAGGCGGTGAAAGCTTCATCGCCTCCATGGACGAACTGATCCAGCGCGCCGGTGAAAAGGGTGTGCAGGAAATCGTCATCGGCATGGCCCACCGTGGTCGTCTGAACGTGCTGGTCAACACGCTGGGTAAACAACCTGCCGAGCTGTTCTCCGAGTTTGAACACACCGCCCCCGAGAACCTGCCTTCCGGCGACGTGAAGTACCACCAGGGTTTCTCCAGTGACGTGACCACGGCAGGCGGCCCCGTCCACCTGTCCCTGTCGTTCAACCCGTCCCACCTTGAAATCGTCAACCCGGTGATCGAAGGGTCGGTCAAGGCCCGTATGGACCGCCGCGGTGACGTCAAGGGCTATCAAGTGCTGCCCGTGCAGGTGCACGGCGACGCCGCCTTTGCCGGCCAGGGTGTCGTGATGGAAACGCTGGCGCTGGCCCAGACCCGTGGTTACTACACGGGTGGCACGGTGCACATCGTGATCAATAACCAGATCGGGTTCACCACCTCCGATCCGCGTGACAGCCGCTCGACGCTGTACTGCTCGGACGTGGTCAAGATGATCGAAGCGCCCGTGCTGCACGTGAACGGTGACGACCCGGAAGCCGTCGTGCTGGCCACGCAACTGGCACTGGACTATCGCCAGGAATTCAGCAAGGACGTGGTGGTGGACATCGTCTGCTTCCGCAAACTGGGCCACAACGAGCAGGACACGCCTGCCATGACCCAACCGCTGATGTACAAGAAGATCGGGCAGCATCCCGGTACCCGCAAGGTGTACGGTGATCGTCTGGTGGGTGGCGGCACCTTGCCCCCCACCGGTCCGGACGACATGGTCAAGGAATACCGCGCAGCCATGGAGGCGGGCAAGCACACGGTGGATCCGGTGCTGACCAACTACAAGAGCAAGTACGCCGTCGACTGGACGCCTTATCTGGGCAAGAAGTGGACAGACAGCGCCGATACCGCGTTGCCTCTGGCCGAGTTCCGCCGCCTGGCCGAGCGCATCACCACCATCCCCAAGGACTTCAAGCCTCACCCCCTGGTGCAGAAGGTCATTGATGACCGCGCTGCCATGGGTCGTGGCGATATCAACGTCGACTGGGGCATGGGCGAGCACATGGCTTTCGCCTCGCTGGTGGCATCGGGCTATCCCGTGCGCCTGTCTGGTGAAGACTGCGGTCGCGGCACGTTCACGCACCGTCACTCGGTGCTGCACGACCAGAACCGCGAAAAGTGGGACATCGGCACCTACATCCCGCTGCAGCACGTGGCCGACAACCAGGCGCCGTATGTCGTCATCGACTCCATCCTGTCTGAAGAGGCCGTGCTGGGCTTCGAGTACGGCTACGCCGGCTCCGATCCCAACAGCCTGGTGATCTGGGAAGCGCAGTTCGGCGACTTCGCCAACGGCGCCCAGGTGGTGATCGACCAGTTCATCGCTTCCGGTGAGGTGAAGTGGGGCCGCGCCAATGGCCTGACGCTGATGCTGCCGCACGGCTACGAGGGCCAGGGCCCCGAGCACAGCTCGGCCCGCCTGGAGCGCTTCATGCAGCTGGCTGCCGACAACAACATGCAGATCGTGCAGCCAACTTCGGCTTCGCAGATCTTCCATGTGCTGCGTCGCCAGATGGTGCGCATGTTCCGCAAGCCGCTGGTCATCATGACCCCCAAGTCGCTGCTGCGTAACAAGGATGCCACGTCGCCCCTGACCGAGTTCACACGCGGTGAATTCCGCACCGTGATCGGCGAGGTGGACGACACCATCGACAACAGCAAGGTCAAGCGCCTGATCTGCTGCTCGGGCAAGGTCTATTACGACCTGGTCAAGAAGCGTGCAGAAAAGAAAGCCACCGACACGGCCATCATCCGTGTCGAGCAGCTGTATCCCTTCCCGCACAAGGCCTTTGCGGCCGAGATCAAAAAGTACCCAGGCCTGACGGATCTGGTGTGGTGCCAGGACGAGCCTCAGAACCAGGGTGCCTGGTTCTTCGTTCAGCACTACATCCACGAGAACATGGCCGAAGGGCAGAAGCTGGGCTATGCGGGTCGTCCCGCCTCGGCTTCGCCTGCAGTGGGTTATGCCCATCTGCACCAGGAACAGCAAAAAGCTTTGCTGGATCAGGCATTCGCCAAGCTCAAGGGCTTCGTTCTCACCAAGTAAAGGTTCAGGTGCCCTGCGGGGCGCCCGAACCGAGCAGCCTGCAGGCGCACCCGGTGCGCACCAAACAGACAGGCAGCAGGTGAGGGCGAGAGCAGGGCCGAATGGAGATACACATCATGGCAATCATTGAAGTCAAGGTTCCTCAGTTGTCCGAGTCGGTGGCCGAAGCCACCCTCTTGCAGTGGAAGAAAAAGCCCGGCGACGCCGTCGCGGCCGATGAGATCCTCATCGAAATCGAGACCGACAAGGTCGTGCTGGAAGTGCCCGCCCCAGGCGCCGGCGTGCTGGCCGAGTTGGTGGTGGCAGACGGCGGTACGGTGGTCTCCGACCAGGTGATCGCACGCATTGATACTGAAGCCGCTGCGGGTGCTGTCGCTGCCCCTGCGGCAACGGCACCAGCCGCTGCGGCTGCACCTGCTGCTCCGGTGGCAGCGGCCGCCGCGACCGGTGGCAGCAAGGCCGATGTGGCCATGCCCGCTGCCGCCAAGCTGCTGGCTGACAACGGCCTGAGCACGGCTCAAGTGGCTGGTTCGGGTAAGGACGGTCGCGTTACCAAGGGTGATGTGCTGCAAGCCGTCGCTGCTGGCGCCAGCAAGCCTGCCGCTTCTGCGCCTGCAGCACCCGCCATCCCGACGGGTGTGCCTTCCAGCGCGCTGCCAGCCGTTCAGGCCCCGAGCGTGCCCAATCCGTTGGGCGAGCGCCCCGAGCAGCGCGTGCCGATGAGCCGTCTGCGCGCCCGTGTGGCCGAGCGTCTGCTGCAATCGCAAGCGACCAATGCCATCCTGACTACGTTCAACGAAGTGAACATGGCGCCCTTGATGGAAATGCGCAAAAAGTTCCAGGAGAAGTTTGAAAAGGAACACGGCACCAAGCTGGGCTTCATGAGCTTCTTTGTGAAAGCGGCTGTGCATGCGCTCAAGAAGTACCCTGTGCTGAACGCCTCGGTGGACGGCAACGACATCGTCTACCACGGCTACTTCGACATTGGCGTGGCCGTCGGCTCGCCTCGTGGCCTGGTGGTGCCAGTGCTGCGCAATGCCGACCAAATGACCTTCTCGGAAATCGAAAAGAAGATCGCCGAGTTCGGTGTCAAGGCACGTGACGGCAAGCTGGGTCTGGATGACCTGACCGGCGGCACCTTCTCGATCTCCAATGGCGGCACCTTCGGTTCCATGCTGTCGACCCCGATCATCAACCCGCCTCAATCGGCCATCCTGGGCGTGCACGCCACCAAGGATCGCCCTGTGGTGGAAAACGGCCAGATCGTGATCCGTCCGATCAACTATCTGGCGATGTCGTACGACCACCGCATCATCGACGGCCGCGAAGCCGTGCTGGGTCTGGTGGCGATGAAGGAAGCGCTGGAAGACCCAGCTCGCCTGCTGTTCGACATCTGATCAACACCTGATCGTTCATGACCTGATTTTTTGCGGCCGGGCGGGCCTCACAAGGGCCCGCTCCGGACTGTCAAAGCCCCATACAGCAACACGACCGGACCCCATCCACCATGTCCCTGGCTGACGAACTCGAACGCCTCGCCACCTTGCATGAACGCGGTGTGCTCAGCGCTGAGGAGTTCCAGCAGGCCAAGGCCCGTCTTATCCATCAATTGCCCCAGTCGGGCGACGGCTTACCGGCCGGCGCATCCGGCAGCCTGGAGGTCAGTCAGCTGCGTCGTTCACGAGACGACCGCTGGCTGGGCGGCGTATGTGGTGGCATTGCGCGCCTGACGGACATGGAATCGTGGATCTGGCGGCTGATCTTTGCAGCCATGTTCATGCTGTGGGGCACGGGTTTATTGCTCTATATCCTGCTGTGGATCTTTGTGCCTGACGACTGAGGTCCAGGCAGATCAACACGGCGCAACAAGCGGATCGACACCATCATGTCCAATCAATTCGACGTTATCGTCATCGGTGCAGGCCCTGGCGGCTACATCGCGGCCATCCGTGCTGCGCAACTGGGCTTCAAGGTGGCCTGTATCGACGAGTGGAAGAACAGCAAGGGCGGCCCCGCACCCGGCGGTACCTGTACCAATGTCGGCTGTATCCCGTCGAAGGCCTTGCTGCAGTCGTCCGAGCACTATGACCAGGCGGCCCACCACTTTGCTGACCACGGCATCACCGTGGAAGGCCTGAAGATGGATGTGTCCAAAATGGTGGCCCGCAAGGACACGGTCGTCAAACAGAACAACGACGGCATCCTGTACCTGTTCAAGAAGAACAAGGTGAGCTTCTTCCACGGGCGAGGTTCGTTCGTGAAGGCCGCTGACGGCGCCTATGAAGTGGCCGTGAGCGGTGACAAGCCCGAGACGCTGTCTGCCAAACACATCGTGGTGGCCACGGGCTCCAGCGCTCGCCAGTTGCCGGGGGCAGCGTTTGATGAAAAGCTGATCCTGTCCAATGAAGGCGCGCTGGCCGTGACCGAAGCACCCAAGAAGCTGGGTGTGATTGGCTCGGGCGTGATCGGCCTGGAAATGGGCTCGGTCTGGCGCCGTCTGGGCGCAGAAGTGACTGTGCTGGAAGCCTTGCCAACCTTCCTGGCTGCTGTCGACGAGCAGGTCGCAAAAGAGGCCCAGAAGCTGTTCGTCAAGCAAGGCCTCAAGCTGGAACTCGGCGTGAAGATCGGTGAGGTCAAGGCCGGCAAGAAAGGTGTGACGGTCAGCTATGCCAACGCCAAGGGCGAAGAGCAGAAGCTGGAAGTCGATAAGCTGATCGTGTCCATCGGCCGCGTGCCCAACACCCATGGCCTGAACGCCGAAGCCGTGGGCCTCAAGCTCGACGAGCGCGGCGCGATCGTGGTGGACGACGACTGCAAGACCAATCTGCCCAATGTCTGGGCGGTGGGCGATGTGGTGCGTGGCCCCATGCTGGCTCACAAAGCTGAAGAAGAAGGTGTGGCAGTGGCCGAGCGCATTGCCGGTCAACATGGTCACGTCGATTTCAACCTGATTCCCTGGGTGATTTACACCAACCCGGAGATCGCCTGGGTCGGCAAAACCGAACAGGCGTTGAAAGCGGAGGGCCGTGCCTACAAGGCCGGTTCCTTCCCCTTTATTGCCAATGGTCGCGCCCGTGCTTTGGGTGACACGACTGGTTTCGTCAAGTTCCTGGCCGATGCCTCGACCGACGAAATTCTGGGTGTGCACATCATCGGGCCGTTTGCAAGCGAGTTGATCGCCGAGGCCTGCGTGGCCATGGCCTTCAAGGCCAGTGCCGAAGACATTGCGCGCATCTGTCACGCTCACCCTAGTTTGAGTGAGTCGACCAAGGAAGCAGCGCTCGCGGTGGACAAGCGCACCTTAAACTTCTGAGTTCTGCGCAAGCTACTCACATCAGGGGCGGCTGGGCTGCCCCTTTTTATTTCGCTTTTCACATCGTCAAATGCCAGCGTCCGCGATCTCCGTTACCAAGCTGTATGAGCAAAGCCTGGCTGAGCGAGGCTACAAGGCCGACGCCGCACAGCTCCAGGGCATCGCGGCATTGCAGCGTTGCCAGGACGAGTGGGCCGGCTACAAGCGCCAGCGCTCCAATGCGCTGACCAAGATGTTGCGCTACCCCGATCTGCCCAAGGGCGTGTACATGTACGGTGGGGTGGGGCGCGGCAAGAGCTTCATCATGGACTGCTTCTACAACGCGGTCCCGCTGCAGCGCAAGACGCGCTTGCACTTCCACGAGTTCATGCGTGAAGTGCACCGCCAGTTGCATGAGCTCAAAGGTGTGCAGGACCCGCTGGAGGTGCTGGCCAAGCGCATGTCGCGCAAGCACCGCCTGATCTGCTTTGACGAGTTCCACGTGGCCGACGTGACTGACGCGATGATCCTCTATCGCTTGCTGGACGCCATGTTCCGCAACCGCATGAGCATCATCACCACCTCGAACTTCCACCCTGACGGCCTATACCCCAATGGCCTGCATCGCGACCGCATCCTGCCGGCCATTGAGCTGCTCAAAAGCCAGCTGGAGGTGGTCAATGTGGACAGCGGCAATGACTACCGCCGCCGCACGCTGGAGTTGGCCAATCTGTACCTCACGCCACTCAATGAAGGAACGTCCAGGGAAATGGACGAGATCTTCGGCAAGCTGGCTGAAACGGCGGATGAAGATCCGAACCTGAACATCGAACACCGTGTGCTCAAGGCAAAGCGCCGTGCCGGTGGCGTGGTGTGGTTTGACTTCCAGACCCTGTGCGGCGGCCCGCGCTCGCAGAACGATTATCTGGAGCTGGCCTCACGTTTTCACACGGTGATGCTCAGCGACGTGCCGCACATGCCGGTGCGCATGGCTTCGGAGGCCCGCCGCTTTACCTGGCTGATCGACGTGCTGTATGACCGCAAGTGCAAGCTGGTGATCTCGGCCGACGTGCCCCCTGATCAGCTCTATACCGAGGGGCCGATGTCGCACGAGTTCCCGCGTACCGTGTCGCGGCTGACAGAGATGCAGTCCAAGGAATACCTGAGCGAAGAGCGTCGCGTGGTGGACACGTCCATCACCTGAGGCCAGGCCGCTCAGGCCACCAGCTTTCAGTTGCCGGCTTCGATGCGCACCAGCGCCAGGGACAGGTTGTCGCCGCCGGCACGGGCGCGGTGACGTGCCTTGCCCACCAACATTTCTGCGGCTTCGCGCGGCGGCAGGGTATGGACGATGGCACCCAACTCCTTGGGTGTGAAGTAATGCCACAGCCCGTCCGAACACACCAGCAGGCTGTCACCGATGTCCAGCTGGTGAATGCGGTGGGTATTGATGGGCGGATCCTGTTGTGTGCCCAGGCAGCCGGTCAGCAAATTGGCCTGCGGGTGCACATTGGCTTCTTCTTCCGTGATCTGGCCTTCTTCAACCAGCCTTTGCACAAAGGAGTGATCCAGCGTGCGGTGTGCCAGTTCAGGGCCTCGGAAGTGGTACACACGGGTATCACCAGCGTGGGCGATATCGGCTGACAGATCCGGATTGATGATGAAGGCGCCCACCGTGGAGTGCGGTTCTTCCTCGAAGGCAATGGCTGTCAGCTTGATCATGAGGTGCGCCTCATTGATCAATTGCGCCAGGATGGTGTCCGAGTCGTCCTTGGCGGGAACGTAACGGTCAAAAACCTGCCTCGCGGTCATGATGACCTGGTCGGCTGCTTTGCGGCCCCCGCTTTTACCCCCCATGCCATCGGCCACGACGGCAAGCAGACACCCCTGCACCCGAGGGTGAGGAATGACTTCTACCTGGTCTTGCTGGTAAGGCCGATCCCCCCGATGGATGCCTGTGGCAGCCACCAGGCGAAAACTGGACGGTGGATTGATCATGGGGAAAACTATAATCGCTAATCAGTAGGATCCGGGGGGTGGCGATGCCCCGGGGCATCCCTTGTTCAAGCGCCTAGTCACGGAGCCTTCGAGCTTCCCCGATGCAAGAAAACCTGCATTCTCCCCATCGCCAGCTGATCGAGTTGCGCATGGAGCACGCTGATCTGGACAACCTCATTGATCGGGCGGCAGAACAGTCGCCGGTAGACGAACTGTCGCTACGGCGCCTCAAAAAGCGCCGTTTGCTGCTGCGCGACCAGATCACACGCCTCGAAATATTGCTCGATCCCAAAGAGCCGGCCTGATAGGCTGCGCCTGCTTTTTGACTCAAGGCGCCAACGCCTCGAGCAGTTCGGTTTCCAGCGTCAGCTGCAATTTGTCCTGGCGCAATGAGTCGCCGGTGACCAGGAAGGTGTCTTCCACGCGCTCGCCCAGGGTGCTGACCTTGGCGAGTTGCACATTGACGTGGTGGCGAGCCAGGGTTCTGGCGATCACATACAGCAGGCCGGAGCGGTCACTGGCCGACACACTCAGCAGCCAGCGCTGCGCCCGCTCGTCCGGCCGCAGGCTCACGCGGGGCTTAACCGGGAAGGACTTCACCCGACGGGACAACCTGCCCCGGCTGGGCTCGTGCAAGGGCTTGTCGGACGCGACCGCCTCGGCCAGCTGGTTTTCCACCAGGGCGATCAGATCCCGGTAGTGCACGCCGTCGAAGGCCATGTTGTCGCTGGCCAGGATCTGGAAGGTGTCGAGCGCGTAGCCTGACTTCGAGGTGTGGATGCGTGCGTCCTGAATGTTGAAGCAGGCCTTGTCGAAGTAACCGCAGATGCGGGCGAACAGGTCAGGGCGATCAGGGGCGTAAACCAGCACCTGCAGGCCTTCACCCACCGAAGACAGGCGCGCTGCCACCACGGGTTTGTCGGTTTCTACATGGCGCCACAGCATGCGCGTGTGCCAGGCGATGTCGGCGGAATCGTGGCGAGCAAAATAGCTCATGTCCAGCGTCTTCCACAGCTTTTCTTCGATGCCGCTGGGCATGTAGTACAGCGCCAGGGTGTGCCTGGACTGCTGCTTGCGCGCCTCGATCTCGGCATCCATGTGCGGACGAGCGCCGCCGAGCGCACGCAGCGTGAGCTTGTAGAGGTCTTCGAGCAGCTTGCCCTTCCACGCGTTCCATACCTTGGGGCTGGTGCCGCGGATGTCTGCCACGGTCAGCAGGTAAAGGCCGGTGAGGGTGCGTTCATTGCCCACGCGCTTGGCAAAAGCCTGGATCACGTCCGGGTCGGACAGGTCTTCCTTTTGCGCGATGCGTGACATGGTCAGGTGTTCGCCCACCAGGAACTCGATGAGCCTGGCGTCTTCACCCTTGATGCCGTGGTCGCGGCAGAAGCGGCGTACCTCCACCCCACCTAGCACGGAGTGGTCGCCGCCGCGGCCCTTGGCCACGTCATGAAACAGTGCGGCCACGTAGAGCAGCCAGGGCTTGTCCCACTCAGCGGCCAGTTGTGTGCAGAAGGGGTACTCGTGGGCGTGCTCGGGGATGAAGTAGCGCCGCACATTGCGCACCACCATCAGGATGTGCTGGTCCACCGTGTAGACGTGGAACAGGTCGTGCTGCATCTGGCCCACGATGCGGCGGAACACCCACAGATAACGGCCCAGCACCGAAGTCTGGTTGAGCAGGCGCATCACGCGCGTCTGCCCCTGCTGCTCTTGCAGGATGGCCATGAAGGCCTGGTGGTTGACCGGGTCCTTGCGGAAAGCGCCGTCCATCACGTTGCGGGCGTTGTAGAGCCCGCGCAAGGTGCGGGCGGACAGGCCTTTGAGCGTGTCTTCCTGCTGCAGTGTCAGGAAGGTGGCCAGGATGGCGTGCGGATCCCGCTCGTACAGGTCGTCGCTGGTGATTTCGAGGAAACCGCCGCGGTCCATGAAACGCTCGTTGATGGGGCGCATGGGCGCGTTCTGCGAGCCGAATACGCGCTCCTCGATGTTGAGGATCAGGATCTGATTGAGCTGGGTGACCGCCTTGGCCGCCCAGTAGTAGCGACGCATCAAGGCTTCGCTGGCGCGCAGGGCCTTGGTGTTGGCGTAGCCGAAGGATTCGGCCACGGCAGTCTGCAGGTCGAACACCAGGCGGTCTTCACGGCGGCCGGCGATCTGGTGCAGGCGGGTGCGGATGAGCTTGAGCGTGCCTTCGTTGCGAGAGAGCTGGCGTGCCTCGAACGGTGTCAGCAGGCCGTTCTTGGCCAGCTCATGCCAGGTCTTGCCCAGGCGCGCGGCACGGGCCAGCCACAGCACCACCTGGAGATCACGCAGGCCACCTGGGCTTTCCTTGCAGTTGGGCTCCAGCGAGTAGGGTGTGTCTTCGTATTTGGTGTGCCGCTGGCGCATCTCCAGCATCTTGGCGGTCACGAAGGCTTGCACGTCCATGTGCTGGAAGGTGGACTGCTGCAGCTCGTCAAAACGCATGCGCGAGCCGTGGATGAAGCGCGCTTCCAGCAAGGCCGTCTGCACGGTGATGTCGCGCATGGCCTCTTCGCTGCATTCCTCGACGCTGCGCACGCTGGAGCCGATCTCCAGGCCGATGTCCCAGCAGGCGCTGATGAAGCTCTCGACGCTGGGCGCCAGGCTTTCGTCGCCCGTGATCGAAGGCGACAGCGGCAGGAGCAGCAGCACGTCCACATCAGAGTGCGGGAACAGTTCGCCACGGCCATAGCCACCCACGGCCACCAGGGCAGCGCCACGCGGCATGGGGTGCGCCTCCCAGATCTGGATCAGGGTGCGGTCAACCAGGCGAGCCAGTTGGGTGAGCAGGCGGCTGGCGGTGACGGTGGAGGCGCGACTTTGCTGGAACTGGGTCAGCAGTTCGGCTTTGGCGGTCTTGAACTGCGTGCGCAGCGCGGCGACGTCCAGGGACATGTTCTTGGTAGGTACTTCAATGACAAAGGCCTCGTCAGGTGGGAGACGAGGCCTGTCTGGATCAAGGAATCAGGTCTTGGTTGACGTGATGAAGTCGGGCGGGGGCGGGCTGCCGGCCGACAGGGTCAGCACCTCGTAGCCGGTCTCTGTCACCAGGACAGTGTGCTCGAATTGTGCCGACAGGGAGCGGTCCTTGGTGACAATGGTCCACCCATCTCCCAGGGATTTGATGTCCTTCTTGCCAGCGTTGATCATGGGCTCGATCGTGAAGATCATGCCCGCCTTCAGCTCTTCCAGCGTGCCGGGGCGGCCGTAGTGCAGCACCTGAGGCTCTTCGTGGAACTTCTCGCCGATGCCGTGGCCACAGAACTCGCGCACGACCGAGAAGCCCTGGTTTTCGGCGAAAGTCTGGATGGCGTGGCCGATGTCGCCCAGGCGGATACCTGGCTTGACCTTGGCGATGCCGCGCCACATGGCTTCATAGGTGACGGCGCACAGGCGCTTGGCCGCGATCGAGCCATTGCCGACGATGAACATGCGGCTGGTGTCGCCGTGCCAGCCGTTCTTGATCACCGTGATGTCGAGGTTGACGATGTCGCCATCCTTCAACTGCTTGTCGCTCGGGATGCCGTGGCAGACCTGCTGGTTGATCGAGGTGCAGATCGACTTGGGGTAGGGCTTGTGGCCACCCGGGGCGTAGTTCAAGGGTGCGGGCACGCAGCCTTGTTCGTTGACCATGTAGTCGTGGCAGAGCTTGTCCAGCTCGTCCGTGGTGACGCCAGGTTTGACGAAAGGGGTGATGTAGTCCAGCACCTCGGATGCCAGTCGGCCGGCCAGACGCATGGCGTCGATGTCGGCGCCTGTTTTGATTGTGATGCTCATGGACGCGAATTATCCGTATTTCGCGTGGGCTATGCCGCGCACAGGGTCATCAGAAAGACATCGATTTACGGCTTTTGTGGCTGGCAGCCGGTAAAATGCGCGTTTTTCCCGATGTCGTCGCCCTACGCACCACCCACGTGATGTCCATCCTGATGCACTTTGAAGGCGGCAACGCCTTGGCTCCTCACCAAGTTCAGGCCCTGCTGCCCAAGCTGCAAGCCATCAACCCCCGCATCAGCGGCGTGCATGCGCGCTTCGTGCACTGGGTGGCCATGGATCAGGCCCTGCCTCAAGGCGAGCTGGACAAACTGTCGGCCCTGCTGACCTATGGCGATGCCTATGAAGGCGTCAAGGACGGCGACCTCATCGTGGTGGCGCCACGTCTGGGCACGGTGTCGCCTTGGGCCTCCAAGGCCACGGACATCGCCCACAACTGCGGCCTGGCGATTCGCCGCGTGGAGCGTGTGACCGAATTCCGTCTGACGGTGAAGACGGGTGTGATCGGCGCCTTGATGGGGAGCGCCAAGTCCTTGGCGGCGGAGGAATTGAATGCCTGCGCCGCGCTGCTTCATGACCGCATGACTGAAAGCGTGCTGCTGGGCCGTGACGAAGCCCGCCACCTGTTCGACGAGCAGCAGGGCACCCCGATGGCGCACGTGGACGTGCTGGGTCAGGGCCGCAAGGCGCTGGACGAAGCCAATGTGACCTTCGGTCTGGCCTTGTCGGATGATGAAATCGAGTACCTGGTCAAGGCCTTCACCGGCCTGAAGCGCAACCCGACTGACGTCGAGTTGACGATGTTCGCCCAGGCCAACAGCGAGCACTGCCGCCACAAGATCTTCAACGCCCAGTTCACGATCGATGGCCAGGCGCAGGATCTGTCCATGTTCGGCATGATCCGCAACACGGAAAAGCTCAATTCGCAGCACACCGTGATCGCCTACAGCGACAACGCCTCGGTGATGGAAGGCCATCAGATCGAGCGCTGGATGCCGGCTGGTTACACCAACGCACCTCAGTACCAGTCCCGTGAAGAGCTGGCCCATGTGCTGATGAAGGTGGAGACCCACAACCACCCGACCGCGATTTCGCCTTATCCAGGCGCCTCGACCGGTGCGGGCGGCGAGATTCGTGACGAAGGCGCCACGGGCCGCGGTTCGCGACCCAAGTCGGGCCTGACCGGTTTCTCCGTCTCCAATCTGAACTTGCCGGGCACGAATGAGCCCTGGGAAACCGTGAAGTTCGGCAAGCCCGAGCACATCGCCAGCCCGCTGCAGATCATGACGGAAGGCCCCCTGGGCGGCGCCGCTTTCAACAACGAATTCGGTCGTGCCAACCTGGGTGGCTACTTCCGCGTGTTCGAACAGACCGTGGGTGAAGGCCCTGCTGCCATCCGCCGTGGCTATCACAAGCCCATCATGATCGCCGGTGGCATCGGCACCATCAGCAGCGAGCAGACCAAGAAGATCCAGTTTGCTGCCGGCACCTTGCTGATTCAGCTGGGTGGTCCTGGCATGCGCATCGGCATGGCTGGTGCGGCCGCGTCGTCCATGGCGGCAGGTACCAACTCGGCTGCGCTGGACTTCGACTCCGTGCAGCGTGGCAACCCCGAAATCGAGCGCCGCGCGCAAGAGGTGATCAACCATTGCTGGGGTCTGGGTGCCAACAACCCCATCCTGGCCATCCACGACGTGGGTGCCGGTGGCATCTCCAACGCCTTCCCCGAGCTGGTGGACGGCGCAGGCAAGGGCGCACGTTTCGATCTGAGCAAGGTGCCGCTGGAAGAAACCGGCATGGCCCCGAAAGAGATCTGGTGCAACGAAAGCCAGGAACGCTATGTGATGGCCATTGCGCCTGAGTCTCTGCCCATCTTCACCGAAATGGCCAACCGCGAGCGTTGCCCGTTTGGCGTGATCGGCGTGGCCACCGAGGCTTGCGAGCTGATCCTGGAAGACACGACCAGGCCTGAGTCGGACAAGCCCGTGGACATGCCCATGGACGTGCTGCTGGGCAAGCCTCCCAAGATGCACCGCGACGTCAAGCGCGTGCAGTGGGATGGTGGCACAGTGGACCTGACTGGCGTGGCGCTGGACAAGGTCGCCTTCGACGTGATCCGCCACCCCACCGTGGCCAGCAAGCGCTTTCTGATCACCATCGGTGACCGCACCGTGGGTGGCCTCAATTCGCGTGACCAGATGGTCGGCCCCTGGCAGGTGCCCGTCGCTGACGTGGCCGTGACCCTGGCTGACTTCAAGGGCTTTGCCGGTGAAGCCATGGCCATGGGCGAGCGCACGCCGCTGGCATCGGTCAATGCACCCGCATCCGGCCGCATGGCCGTGGCTGAGGCCATCACCAATTTGCTGGCCGCACCCATCGACTTGCCTCGCGTGAAGCTGTCTGCCAACTGGATGGCCGCTTGTGGCGAAGCCGGTGAAGACGCCGCGCTGTATGACACGGTCAAGGCCGTGGGCATGGAGCTGTGCCCGGCGCTGGGCGTGTCCATTCCGGTGGGCAAGGATTCGCTGTCCATGCGCACCAAGTGGGCTGACAAGGGCGACACCAAGTCGGTCACGGCGCCGGTGTCCCTGATCGTCACGGCCTTTGCCTCGATCAGCGATGTGCGCACGACCCTGACGCCACAGCTGATCACCGCCGAAAACGGCCAGCCTCTGGACACCAGCCTGATCCTGATCGACCTGGGTGAGGGCAAGAAGCGCATGGGTGGCTCGATGCTGGCCCAGGTGCTGGGCCAGTTCGGTAACGATGTGCCTGACTGCGACAACCCCGAGATGCTCAAGGCCACCGTGTCTGCCGTGAACGCCCTGCGCGCTCAAGGCAAGCTGCTGGCCTACCACGACCGTGGTGATGGCGGCCTGTGGGCCACCGTGTGTGAAATGGCCTTTGCCGGCCACACGGGCGTGAGTATCAATGTGGACATGCTGGTCACCGAAGGCGACGGCATCACCGACAGCCGCGCTGACACCGGGGACTCCAAGAACTGGGCCGGCCAGGTGGGCGAGCGCCGCAACGAGTTGACGCTCAAGGCCTTGTTCAACGAAGAGCTGGGCGTGGTGTTGCAGGTGCGCACGGCTGACCGCGATGCCGTGATCCAGACCCTGCGCGAGCATGGTCTGAGCAAGCACAGCCATGTGATCGGCAAGCCCATCTTGAGTGGCGCCGCGAAGGACGACGTGCAGGTCTGGCGCGATGCCAAGCCTGTGTTCAGCGCGCCGCTGGCGCAGCTGCACAAGACCTGGGACGAGGTGAGCTGGCGCATTGCCCAACTGCGCGACAACCCCGTTTGCGCTGACAGCGAGCATGCCGCCATCGGCCTGCCCAACGACCCGGGCATGCACGTGGCGTTGAGCTTCGATCCGCTGGACAACGTGGCCGCGCCCTTCATCAACAAGTCGCGCCCCAAGGTGGCGATCCTGCGCGAGCAGGGCGTGAACTCGCACGTGGAAATGTCCTACGCCATGGCGCAAGGTGGCTTTGACACTTTTGACGTGCACATGAGCGATCTGCAAGCTGGCCGTGCCCGTCTGGATCAGTTCCAGGGCTTTGTGGCCTGCGGTGGCTTCAGCTACGGCGACACCCTGGGTGCCGGCGAAGGCTGGGCGCGTTCCATCATGTTCAACCCGCAACTGGCAGAGCAATTCGCCGCCTTCTTTGGCCGCCAGGACACCTTCGCGCTGGGCGTGTGCAACGGCTGCCAGATGCTGGCCGCGCTGAGCCCCATCATCCCGGGCGCGCAGGATTGGCCCAAGTTCACGCATAACCAGAGCACCCGCTTTGAAGCCCGCCTGAGCCTGGTTGAAGTGCTGGAAAGCCCCTCGATCTTCTTCGACGGCATGGCCGGCAGCCGCATGCCGATCGCCGTGTCGCACGGTGAAGGCTTTGCCGATTTCTCGCAGCGTGGCAACGCCGCCCAGGTGCACAAGGCCATGCGCTTTGTGGACAACACCGGTGCCGCCACCGAGGTGTACCCGTTCAACCCGAACGGTTCGCCCGGCGGCCTGACCAGCGTCACCACCGCCGACGGCCGCTTCACAGCCATGATGCCGCACCCCGAGCGCGTGTTCCGCAACATCCAGATGAGCTGGACCAGCGGCAACCCGAGCGATGCCAGCCCCTGGCTGCGCATGTTCCGCAATGCGCGTAAGTGGGTGGGTTGATACGTCTAGACTCGTTCTGGCAGGACGTAGAAAGGCCCTTCGGGGCCTTTCTTGCCTTTCTACCGGGCGGCTTGCGTGAGGTCCAGCGCCGTGCAGGGCGAACCACGGTATCAGTTCAAAGTGGGGATCACGGCACTGAGCAAGCCCCTGTCAGCATCTTCTTGAGCGTTTGTCCGGCTTTGCTAGGGATTTGCAGCGCGGGCGCAAACGGATGAAATCCGAGTCATTCCAATCAACGACTCGGGGTGCCCCATGCCACAAGACGCAGGCTCAATACAGGAAAAGGATCTGGCGCTGCCGCCGGGAGAGCGAAGCCCATCGTCCAGTAACGTGATCTACACCAGGTTGACGGCGGCCGGGCTCAATGAGCTCGACAAGATCGCGAGATACGTGCTGGCCATTGGCTTTTCAAGCGAACATGCCGGCGATTCAAGAGAGCAGTTGTTCATTGCGCAGCGCACGGTGGCGGTCGCCACACATGACGGCCGTTTGTATGTGGCTTCGAATGGCCTTTATTGGGGCGCCCCCAATGACACGCAGAAGGGCAATGTAGCCGCTGCGCTGCATGCATCTGGCGTGGATGAGGAGATCGTTTATCTGGCGAACTGGGCGGCCAGCTATGGCCTCTCACCGGACGACTATCACGCTGAAATGCAGTTGGTCGACTATTTTCACGCGATGCGCATGCCTCTGCCTGAAATTGGTGTTTCCAAACCCTGTTGCTCGAGTTGCAAGAAAAATCTGGATCGGCTGGCCATCAATTATTCATATTGGCATACGCAAGGAACGGGCAAGTCCTACAAGGCGCCCAAGGCAAGCGCGAAGTGGTGGTGAGAAGGTGTGCCTGGGCCCGGGCTCCTGCACCCCTTCATTTGCAGGGGATGGTGCGGCCATCACGGTGAATACGCGAACATGATCGGGATGCGAATAATGGAAAATGATCATTTGCGCATTGCATCTCTGTCGCAAGTTCCTATTCAAGATGTCCCATACCCGCTACGAGGTGAGCTTCACCGGCAACGTCGAGTCTTACCGCCCGATCTGGCGCAAGAACATGTTGCTGCTCCTGCTGACTGCAGGATTTGCCTTGCCCTGGGCGCTGGTGGGGAGCCTGCGTTACTTCTACCAGCACACGCATGTGGCCGGGGCCAATCTGGATTACCACGCCAGTCCCTGGAAGATGTTCGCGGGCAACGTTGTGGGTACGCTGATCCTCAATGCGATCTATTACGGCATCTCGCTGACCGGGCCCTATCAGATGATGGGCGTCGCCGGGATGCAGATTCTCACGGCAGCCTTGTTGCCTGTGTTCCTTCATGGGTTTCTGGAGTTCCAGCTCATGCACACCAGCTGGCGCGGCCAACGGCTGAGTCTGGCGGCCACGCCTGCCGACGCGATCAAGGCCATGGGTCTGCCGACGCTGCTGTACATCGTGGGCGGCGTGCTGGCGGTATGGGCCGTGATCGCCGGCATGGGTGGTCAACGGGTGCAGTCTTATGTGCTGGGGGCGTTCGCCGCCACCGCGCTGTCCCTTGCATTGCCTTGGATGTATGTGCAGTTCAAGCGGTATCAGCATCGCCATGCCGCGTTGGGTGACTGGCGCAATGAGCAGGGGCAAAGCTTCCAGCAAGGGGACGCCATGCGCGTGACCTTGCGCACAGGTGTGCTGGCCTTGCTGGCTTTGTTGTTGGTGCTCCTGCCCTTGATATGGGGGCTGTCAGAGCTGGTCGGGCTGGACTGGGAAACGGTGGCGCGCCTCAAGCAGAACGAACACCATAGTGAAAGCATTCGGCTCGCCCTGGTGTTGGTGCCCGGCATCTTCCTGGGCATCGTGATGATGATGGCTTTGCCCTATCCCTACATGAGCGTGAAACTTCAGAACCGGCTTTGGTCTGACACGGCGCACAAGGCCATACGTTTTGACAGCGCGGTGCCCGAGCGCGAGTTGCTCAAGCTCACCTTGCGCAACTGGATGCTGATTGCCTGCACGCTGGGTTGGTACTACCCGCAGGCCGCGATCTCTGAAGCCCGTTTGCGCTTGCGCTCTGTGTCGGTCTGGATTCGGCCGGAAGTCCTGGTCAAACCAGAAGAAGACGCTCAAGCGGCGCTGGCTTCGCCCCAGTAGTGATACGACACGAACCTGGGGCCTGGCAGGTAACGTGATTGCGTGGCGGCATCAAAGCCGGCATCCTTGAGCAGCAAGGGCACATCGCGGTCCAGCATGCATCCGCCTGCGATCTTGCTCCAGTAGGGCTGCAGGCGGGTTTGCCAACGGGCCACACCTTCGTCTGGTGCGCGCCCATGCTCCGAGAACAGCAGCTTGCCGCCAGGCTTGAGCACGCGGCGCATCTCCGCCAATGCTGCGGCGGGATCAGGAATGGTGCACAAGGTATAGGTGCACACCACCGTGTCAAAACTGGCGTCGGCCACGGGCAGTTTTTCCGCGGACAAACCGATCAATTCGACGTTCAGGCCAGCCTTGGCGATGCGTTTGTCGGCAAGCCTGTGCATGCGCAGCGCCGGGTCCACGCCCACAATCCTGGTGACCTTCGTCTTGTCATAAAAGGGGATGTTCAGCCCCGTCCCGATGCCGATCTCCAGGACCTGGCCCCGCGCTTGCGGCACCACCTTCTCGCGCTGCCTGGCCACCGGCCGGATGCCGCAGGCCTGATCGATCAGATAGGGCAAAACGTGCCGTTCCCACCAGTTTTCCGCGCTCATGTCGAACCACCTTTGAGCAGCGGTTGAAGGGCTTGCGCCAGCAGTGGCGCCATGTGGATGGCATTGCTGTCATGGGCAATGCAGTCGGTGCTCCAGATGCGTCCGACACCGGATGCCTTGATCACCTGCAGCGCATCACCCGCGAACAAGGCGTGGGTGACGGCCACGTCTACCGACCGCGCACCCGCTTGCAGAAGCCGCTGGGTTGCCGCCGCGATGGTGCGGCCCGAGCTGGCGATGTCATCCAGCAGTACGACAGTGCGCCCGCGAACGTCGATCTCAGGCAAGGTGATCTCGACATCCTTGTCGCCGCGGCGCTCTTTTGTGCATACGCCGTGATCGAAGTGATGGGCGCGGGCGGCCGCTTCGATCCATTGAGCCGATTCCGCGTCTGGCCCCACCAGCAGCGGGCGTTCCAGATGCTGCGCGATCAGTTGGGCCAGGATGGGGGCGCCCGACAGGCTGATGGCCGATTCGATCGGGATGGCCTCTTGCAGCGTGGCGATGCGGTGCAGATGGGGGTCCACCGTGATCACGGCATCGAAGCGTTCTGCCAGGAAGCGCCCGACGACTTTCTGGCTGACGATCTCGCCGGGGTGGAAGGCGATGTCCTGGCGCATATAGGCCAGATAGGGTGCCACCAAGGTGAGGTGCCTGGCGCCGAGATCACGCGCCTGCGCCGCCACCAGAAGCAGCTCGACCAGCTTGTCATTGGGGCGGTTCAGACTGCGGTAGACGATCACGTTCGAAGGCAGCAGGCCCTGGCTGTCCAGCGGAAGGCGCAGGCGCAACTCGTCGTCAGGGAAGCGGTGGGATTCGACACAGGCCGCCGGGACGCCACAGGCTTGGGCCAATCGCTCGGCCGCCGCTTGTTCGTCGGCAAAGTAAAGCAGGAGGGCACTCATGAGGGGGGTGATCCAGGGTCAGAACTCGACGAACAGGCTGGGCACTTCGGATGGCAGGCCCAGGGTGAAGCCGCTGCTGCGCTCGCAGGCCTGGCGGGCAAATTCGAGGTCGGCAGGGTAGGCTGCGTACACGCGATACAGGGGCTCGCCCGCCTTCACAGGTTCGGCCAGCTTGCGCAGCAGGTCCACGCCAGAGCCCTGCACCTTGGGCGCGCCAGCAAGGCGGGCGATACGGGCCAGTTGCAGGTTGTCGATGCTGGTGACCACGCCATCACCCGGCGCAAACACATCGAAGCTCAATGGCGCGAGCTCGGGCATTTCCGGATCAAAGGGCTTGGCACCTTGCGCTTCGATGATGGCCATCATCTTGCTCAGTGCGCGGCCGGAGTCCAGGATGTCGCGCGCGATCGCATAACCATCGCCGCCGCGCACATCCGGGTCGAACTCCAGCATGCGGCCGGCCAGGCGCAGGGCCTTCTGGCGCAGGTCGGCCGGCGCGCGCGGGTCATTGCGCAGCACACGCATCACGTCGCGGGCTTCCAGCACGGGCCCGATGCCATTGCCCACAGGCTGCCGGCCGTCGGTGACAACCACATCCAATGTAAGGCCCAGGCGGTTGGCCACGAACTCGAAGAGCTTGCGCAGGCGCTGGGCTTCGGGCATGGCCTTGACCTTGGCGGTCGGGCCCACGGGAATGTCCAGCAGCAGGTGGGTGGAGCCGGCGGCGATCTTCTTGGACAGGATGGAGGCCACCATCTGGCCAGGCGAGTCGATCGACAGGGGGCGCTCGACGGCAATCAGCACGTCATCGGCTGGTGACAGGTCGCTGCTGCCGCCCCAGGCCAGGCAGGCGTGGTGCTCGCGGACGATCTCCCACAGCCGCTCGAAAGGTGGCTCGACATTGGCCAGCACCTCCATGGTGTCAGCGGTACCAGCCGGCGAGGTGATGGCGCGAGAAGAGGTTTTGGGGCACACCATGCCGTGCGCCGCCACGATGGGCACCACGAGCATGGACGTGCGGTTGCCCGGAATGCCGCCGATGCAGTGCTTGTCCACCACCGGGTGTTCGCGCCAGTCGAGCTTGCGGCCAACCGAGGCCATGGCGTCAGTCAGGTAGTAGACCTCTTCGCGATCGAGTTCGCCCTGGTTGGATGCGACCACGAAGGCCGTCAGTTCGATCTTGGAATAGCGGTGTTCGGCGATGTCGCGCACGATGGCGCGGAAGTCGTCTCGCGACAGTCGTTCGCCAGCGATCTTGCGATGCAGTGCCGGGATGGAGGAGGGTGGTTCAGCCTGGCTGATGCGCGAGGGGTGCCCGCTTTGCACGCCCAGTTGCACGAAGGCGTCTTCGGAGACGCCCAGTTCGTCCACGCCCACGATGCAGGTGTCATCCACCACATTAAGGCTGGCGAGGATGCGCTTGCCATTGGCCCGGATCTCGACCTTGGACAAGGCCTGAAAGCCCTCGGCTCGGTAGATCGCGCAGTCACGGTGCAGGTAGGCGACGTTTTCGCGGTAGGTGTCGATGGCCACCCGCTTGAGCTTGAGCAGCGGTGCGGCGGTGTTCTCTGTGGATTCGGTGTTCGTGACCATGGAGGGAACGGTTGTTTGGCTCCATCGTACCCCCCCAGGTAGGGCTTACGTCAAGCCGGGATCAACTTCACCGTGAAACCTTGAGCTGTCTCGATGATCTTGATCAGACGATCGATATTGGGGTGCTTGCCAGGGTTGGCATGGGAATCGGCCGTGTGCTCGGCGTAGATGTCCAGGCCTTCCTGGGCGGCTGCGGCGTTGATGCTGCCGTGCTTGTCAGCCAGGGCGGCATACACCGCCAGCGAGCCGGCCTGACCAGGCTTGTTTTCGATGGTGGCGGCCACGTTGCCGGCGGCATCGATCAGTTGCAGGGCGGCCAGATGGGCCACGGGCGGGAGTTGTTTGAGGTTGTCGGCGAAAGCCATGTTGAGGCGCTCCTGATCGGCGTGTGAGGCAAGGGCGCTATTTTGCCGCAGGTCGTGCGACGCGCTCAGGCTGCTTGCGTCAACGCTTGGTGCTGGTGTTGGCGATGGACCATGATCGCGGCCCAATCCAGGATCTCCAGGCTGCCATCCGGGTGCTCGACCAGGGCCGTAAGGCTTTCCACCCAGTCGCCATCGTTGCAATACAGGATGCCGCCGATGTCGCGCATCTCCGCATGGTGGATGTGGCCGCACACTAGGCCATCGACGCCGCGTTTGCGCGCCTCTCGGGCCAAAGCCTGCTCGAAGTCGCCTACATAGCTCACGGCCCGTTTGACCTTGAGTTTGACGTATTTGGACAGTGACCAGTACGGCAGGCCCATGCGTGCCCGCCAGGAGTTGAGATGCCGGTTGAGCTTGAGGGTGAATTCATAGAGCGAATCGCCCAGCAAGGCCAGCCAGCGCGCGCACTGGATCACGCCGTCGTACAGATCGCCATGGGTGACCCACAACTGGCGGCCATCGGCGGTGGTGTGGATCCACTCTTCGGCCACCTCTACGCCCCCGAATGAATGCGCCAGGAACTTGCGCGCGAATTCGTCGTGGTTGCCCGGGATGAAGATCACGCGCGTGCCTTTGCGCGCCTTGCGCAGGAGCTTTTGCACCACGTCGTTGTGCGCTTGAGGCCAGTACCAGTTGCGGCGCAATTGCCAGCCGTCAATGATGTCGCCGACCAGATAAAGCGTGTCGCACTCGACGTGCTTGAGGAAGTCCAGCAAGGCATCGGCCTGGCAGCCGGGTGTGCCCAGGTGCACGTCGGAAATCCACGCGGCGCGCACTTTGTGGCTGGGTGCCCTGTCATCGTCTTTTGGAGGAACTGAGGCCCGTCCCGAGCCGGCCAGAAGGCCAGCAGGCGATGTCAAGGCTCTCAGCAAGGGGGCGTTGATCCAGGGCCGCATGTGCCCATGGTGCGCACAGCCTGTGACAGGCCAGCGACGCCCGGATGACGGTTTTGTGTAGCGCTCAGGCGCCTGGCCGTGCCTTGTAGAACTGAATCGGTGCCGCCGGGATCTGGTTGAGCACCGACTTCTTGATCTTGCCCACCACGTGCATTTCGCAGGGCTTGCAGTCAAAGCGCAGAGTGAGCTTTTCCTTGCCGTTGATCAGCTGCAGGGGCTCGGCCTTGACCGTGCCTTGCACACCCGTGACGCCCTTGGCCTGCTTGGGGCACAGGCTCAGCGAGAAGCGCACGCAGTGCTTGGTGATCATCAGGCTGACCTCGCCCAACTCTTCGTGGCTTTCATAGGCGGCTTCGACCACCTTGACACCGTGCCTGGCATAGAAGTCTCGCGCCTTCTCGTTGTACACATTGGCCAGGTAACTCAGGGTGTCTTCCGGATAGGGCACAGGGGGCTCGACCGCTGGCGTGCGCTGGGGCCGGATGTAGGCTGACGCACGTGCTGCTTCGAGTGCGTGGATGGCATCGCGGCGCAGGGTGTTGACGGCGGACGCCGGCACGAACCAGGGCTGGCTGGTGGCGAGCGTCACATCGTTGGCCGAGAAGATCGTGTTGCCCAGCTTGCCCAGGTTCTCACGCAGGCTGGTTTCCGACTTCTCGACGTTCTGCGGGGCCTGCTTGTCGCACGTTACCGAGGCTTCACCCACGTTGCCGTTCTCGTCGGTCACGGTCAAGTGCAGGCCATCTGCCGTGTCACTCAAGCTCATCCACACGCCAATGCGGCGTTCGGATGATTTCTTGCTCAACTGGTTCTCCCAGGAGCGGTCGCCATTGCGGTTGACGGCCACGCCGACCTTCAAGTCCTTGAGCGTGTCCATGGCCTCGTTGGGATACACGCGCCAGATGCGGCCCGCCTTGCCGATGGGCTCGACCACATTGAGCTTCATGCCAACGATGTCTTTGGTCAGCGTCAGGTAGTTGATGCCGTCACCATTGCTCATGCCCGACGCCTGCTGTTCCTCGTTCAAGGCGATGTCGAACCACTTGTCGCCGACCTTGGCCACCTCGCCCAGTGGCAAGCCCAGGAACTTCGGTGATTCGAACGCGCCGATGTCGTCCTTGCGGCCATTGACGAAGTAGTCGGTCGCGCCGCGGTTGAAGTTGCGATCCGGATCGGGCTGGAAGTAGAAGGTGCATTCGCCAGACGAGGACGGTTGCAGTTCGGGGCGCGCCTCCAGGATCTCGTCGAGCAACATGCGGTAGTGCGCCGTGATGTTCTTGACGTAGCCCATGTCCTTGTAGCGGCCTTCGATCTTGAAGGAACTCACGCCGGCGTCGATCAGGGCATTGAGGTTGGCGCTCTGGTCGTTGTCCTTCATCGACAGCACGTGCTGCTCGAAGGCCACGACCTGGCCGGCGCCGTCCATCACGTTGTAGGGCAGGCGGCAGGCTTGCGAGCAATCACCCCGGTTGGCACTGCGGCCCGTGTGCGCATGGCTGATGAAGCACTGGCCGCTATAGGCCACGCACAGGGCACCGTGGATGAAGAACTCGATGGCGCAATGCGTGTTGGCCGAGATGTCCTGGATCTGATTGAGTGTGAGTTCGCGCGCCAGCACGATCTGGCTGAAGCCGCTGTCTTGCAGGAACTTCGCCTTTTCGACCGTGCGGATGTCGGTCTGGGTGCTGGCATGCAACTGGATGGGGGGCAGATCCAGCTCCAGGATGCCCATGTCCTGCACGATGAGGGCGTCCACGCCCGCGTCATACAGCTCCCAGATCAGCTTGCGCGCTGGCCCCAGCTCGTCATCGCGCAAGATGGTGTTGAGCGTGGTGAAGATCTTCGCGTTGTAGCGGTGGGCATGGGCCACCAGGCGGGCGATGTCCGAGACCTCGTTGCTGGCATTGCTGCGCGCACCAAAGGACGGCCCACCGATGTAGACCGCGTCCGCGCCATGGTTGATGGCTTCGAAACCGATCTCGACGGTTCGGGCAGGGGCAAGCAGTTCAATTTCGTGGCGGGCGAGGGACATGTGGCAAGGTGCGAAAGAGCAAACCGCCGATACTATCGCCATGCGCTCAGGAAAAGGCCATTCCCCTGCAGATTCAAGTAGTTCGGCATCCCTTGAAAGCGGGATCTCGGGCGGTGGTTTTGCACCTGGTGCAAGCCGCTATGACCGGCTGGACGCGCTGCGCGGTTTCGCGCTGGTCTGGATGGCGTGCTTTCATTTCTGCTTCGATCTGAGCAACTACCGGCTGCTGGACGCCAATTTTTACAGCGACCCGCTGTGGACCAACCAGCGTACCTGCATCCTGTCGCTGTTTCTGCTGTGCGCCGGGGCAGGGCAGGCGGTCGCTACGGCGCAAGGGCAGAGCTGGCACCGTTTCTGGCGCCGTTGGGCGCAGATCGTCGGCTGTGCCGCACTTGTCAGCCTGGGCAGCTGGTTCATGTTTCCCAACAGCTTCATCTACTTTGGCGTGTTGCATGGCATGGCCGTGATGTTGCTGGTGGCCAGGTTGACGGCGCCGCTGCGTGCCTGGTTGTGGCCCTTGGGGCTGCTGGCCATCGCCTTGCCGCAGTTCGTGGCCGAACCTTTCTTTGATGCCCGTCTGACCAACTGGGTGGGCCTGGTGACGCACAAGCCCATCACGGAAGACTATGTGCCCGTCCTGCCCTGGCTGGGCGTGATGTGGTGGGGGCTGGCTGCCACGCAGTGGATCCTGGCGCATCGCCCTCGGCTGCTGTCTTGGGCGGAGGTTGCGCACGCGGGAAAACCCCTTGATTCCGGCGACAATGGCGGCCTGGCGTCTCTCATGCGCAAGCTCAGGCATGGCCTGGCCTTGCTGGGGCGCTGGAGCCTGACTTTTTACATGGTGCATCAGCCTGTGCTGATCGGCGGCCTGCTGGCGTGGATGACGCTCACAGGCCGACCCGTGCCCTGACGCGCCATGCCTCAACCTCGCTGCAACCCCGACTGCTGACCTACGAATGACCTCCGCCATGACCCAAGACGAACTCAAGACCTTGGTGGGCCGCGCTGCCCTGGATTACGTGCAAGCGGGCAGCATTGTGGGTGTGGGGACCGGCTCGACGGTGGACAAGTTCATCGACGCCCTGGGTGAAGCCTTGAAGGCCGATCCCGCTCGGGTGGCCGGCGCCGTGTCCAGCTCGGTTCGCAGCACGCAACGCCTGGAAGCACTGGGCATCAAGGTGCTGCCTTCGGAGTCTGTGACGGCGCTGGGCGTGTACATCGATGGTGCCGATGAAATCGACCATCAAGGCAACATGATCAAGGGCGGTGGTGCGGCCTTGACGCGTGAAAAAATCGTGGCCGATCTGGCCGAAAAGTTCGTCTGCATTGCCGATGAATCCAAGCTGGTGCAGACCCTGGGCAAGTTCCCGCTGCCTGTCGAGGTGATCCCGATGGCTGCAGCGCAGGTGATTCGCGCGTTCGCCAAGCTGGGTGGCACGGGCAAGGTGCGTGAAGGCGTGACCACCGACAACGGCAATGTGATCGTGGATGTGACCGGCCTGAGCATCAGCGCGCCAGCGCAGTTCGAGTCGGAGATCAACCAGTTGCCCGGCGTGGTGACGGTGGGCGTGTTTGCCCGCAACAAGGCCTCGGTGTGCCTGCTGGGTACCTCGCAAGGCGTCAAGACGCTGAGTTTCTGAGCGAGCGTCTTGACCTTGTTGTGATAGGCCTAGCCTTCCAGGCTCAGCCTCAGTCTTGTGGCGCGCTCAGGTGTCGCCACACGCCCGCGCCGACCGCACGGCCTGAGGCCAGGCTCGCGGTGAGCAAATAGCCACCGGTTGGCGCTTCCCAGTCCAGCATTTCACCGCAGCAAAACACGCCTGGGCGAGCCTTGAGCATGCCATTGGCATCGAGCGACTCGAAGGTGACGCCGCCAGCTGTGCTGATGGCCTCGTCAATGGGGCGAGCTTTGGACAAGGTCACTGGCAAAGCCTTGAGGCGCTCTGCGAGTATGGCTGGGTTGTTGAGTTCTGCAGGGCTCAACAGTTCGTGCAACAAGGCCATCTTGATGCCCTGGATGCCCAGGCGGCTCTTGAGGTGGGTGGACAGGCTGCGGGGGCCTCTGGCACGCGATGTCTCCGTCAGCACTTGCTGCGGGGTATGCGATGGCAGCAGATCCAGGTAGATGGTGGCCTGGCTGCTTGCGTCGATCTGGTCGCGGATGCGTGCCGAGAACGCATAGATCAAGCTGCCCTCGACGCCCGTGTCCGTCAGGACGAATTCGCCCTGCTGGCGGGTGATGCCTCCTTGGTCATCGCGAAACTCGATGATCACCGGCTTGATAGGCTGGCCGGCAAAACGCGTGCGCAGGTGCTCGCTCCAACCTTCGCGTTGCGGGCCGGTTGAGGCCACATCGAAACCGCAGTTGGCAGGGCGCAGTGGCGCCACGTTCGCACCGATCGTCTGCAGTATGGGCGCCCAGGCGCCATCCGAGCCGAGTCGGGCCCAACTGGCGCCGCCCAGCGCCAGCACGGTGGCCGTGGCCTGATGTGTGGCCTCGCCCTGGCTCGTGGCGAAACGCAAGGCGCCATCCTCAGCCCAGCCCAGCCAGCGGTGACGCATGTGAAAGCGCACACCAGCCTGACGCAGGCGATGCAACCAGGCCCGCAACAGGGGGGCGGCCTTCATGTCTGTTGGGAAGACGCGGCCGGACGTGCCCACAAAGGTCTCGATGCCCAGGCCTGTGGCCCAGTCACGCAGATCGGTCGGGGTGAAGTCGGCAATCAGGGGCGCCAGTTCACTTTGTCGCTCGGCAAAGCGCGTCATGAACGTGGGCAGCTCTTCGGAGTGCGTGAGGTTCAGGCCACCACGGCCCGCCAGCAGGAACTTGCGGCCCACCGAAGGCATGGCGTCAAACAGGTCAACGCGAAAGCCCTTGTTGATGAGCATTTCGGCGGCCATCAGGCCGGCCGGCCCGCCGCCCACAACGGCCACGGACAAAGAGGAAAGGGACGCGCTCGTGGTCGTCGTATCGGGGGTGTGTAAGCTCAAAATCAGAACCGGAAGCCAGGCGGCGCAGAGCCAGCCGGCGCGTTGTTGTTGGAGTTGTCGCCGGGGACAGCTTTGGCTGGAGCCGGCTCACTGGCTTCCTTGCCTCCAGCAGAAACAGCCGTCACCATCGGGGTCGCTTGCGGCCAACGGTAGTTCAGTGGCAGGGCTGATTTGGCCGGATAGCCGGCTGCATCGATGTAGCTGACCCATTCGGCCTGGTTGAAGCCGAGCAACTGCTTCTGGCCTACGCGTACCGAAGGCAATTGATCCGTGCCTTCCTGCTTGTTGTAGGCCCGGATGTCATCTGCCGAGACGACGGTTTTTTCGGTAAAGGGCACACCACGCTCCTTGAGCATCTGGCGGGCCGCATCACAAGGCGCACATTTGGCGCTGGTGAACAAGGTGACCGGATAGCGGCCGACGACGCGTTGCAACTCAAAAGGCAGGCCTTCGGTCGATGCCGTGGCGCCATTGGCCTTGAGTGCCTGGGCGGGCTTGTCGGTCGGGGCACGATCGGTGTAGGTGATGCGCCCGTCCGGGCCCACGACCTTGTAAAGCGCCCAGGCTGGTGTGGCCAGTTGGCAGGCCAGCAGGGCCAGCAGCGAGGAAAGTACAGCGCGTTGCATCGTGTTCATGTCCTGTGTGTCAGCTCATGCCTTGGTGTCGCAGCAGGGCGTCGATCTGCGGTTCGCGACCGCGGAAAGCCTTGAAGTTCTCCATCGCCGAGCGGCTGCCGCCCGCTTCCAGAATGGCTTCGAGGTAGCGACGGCCCACTTCCGGATTGAGCACGCCGGTGGCAGGAGTCGCCGCTTCTTCGAAGGCCGCGTAGGCATCTGCAGAGAGTACCTCAGCCCACTTGTAGCTGTAGTAGCCAGCAGCGTATCCACCTGCAAAGATATGTGAAAAGCTGTGCTGGAAGCGGTTGAAGGCGGGCGGAATGTTGACCGCCACCTCTTTGCGTACTTCGTCAATCACGCTTTGCACATCGTTTTCACGGCCGGGCTCGGCGTGCAGGCGCATGTCAAACAGCGAGAACTCCACCTGGCGCAGGGTCTGCATGCCACTTTGGAAGTTCTTGGCCGCGTTCATCTTGTCAAACAGTTCGCGGGGCAGATGGGCGCCGGTATCCACATGGCTGGTGAGTTTCTGGACCACATCCCACTCCCAGCAGAAGTTCTCCATGAACTGGCTGGGTAGCTCCACGGCATCCCATTCCACGCCACTGATGCCGGACACGCCCAGGTCATCGACCTTGGTCAGCATGTGGTGCAGACCATGGCCGAATTCGTGGAACAAGGTGGTGACGTCGTCGTGTGTGAGCAGGGCGGGCTTGTCGCCCACGCCCTTGGCGAAGTTGCACACCAGGTGCGCCACGGGTGTTTGCGTGTTGCCGTTGTCGGGGCGCTTCCAGCGGCCACGCACGTCATCCATCCAGGCACCTGGGCGCTTGCCGGTGCGGGCATACGGGTCAAGGTAGAACTGGCCGATCAGTTTGCCGGCGCGTTCGATGCGGAAGAAGCGCACCGATTCGTGCCACACAGGCGCCGTGTCCGGCAGGAGTTTCACATCGAACAGCGATTCGATCAGGCCGAACAGGCCTTTGAGCACGGTGGGCTCGGTGAAGTACTGTTTGACCTCCTGGTCGCTGAAGGCGTAGCGGGCTTCCTTGAGCTTTTCGCTCACGAAAGCCACGTCCCAGGCCTGCAGGTCGTCGATGCCGCATTCGGTTTTGGCGAACTCGCGCAACTCGGCCATGTCCTTTTCAGCGAAGGGGCGGGCACGCTTGGCCAGATCGCGCAGGAAGTCCATCACCTGCTGCGGGCTGTTGGCCATCTTGGGCACCAGCGACACGTCGGCGAAAGTCTTGTAGCCCAGCAGCGCGGACTCTTCCTGGCGCAGGGCCACGATTTCTTTCATCAGGCCGGTGTTGTCTCGCTCGGTGGGGCCGAATTCGGAGGCACGTGTGCTGTAGGCGCGGTACATGGTTTCACGCAGGTGGCGATGGGTCGCGTACTGCATGACGGGCAGGTAGATCGGCATGTGCAAGGTCAGCTTGTGGCCTTCCTTGGCTTCGCCTTCTGCCATGGCGCGGGTCGCCTGAATGATGTCTTCGGGGACGCCGGCCAACTCATCTTCGCGCACATAGTGGGCGTAGGCGTCGGTCGCGTCCATCACGTGCTCGGAGAAGGCTTGCGAGCGCGCAGCCTGCAATTCCTGGATTTCGGCAAAGCGCACCTTGGCTTCGCCTTGCAGCTCGGCGCCGCCCAGTACGAAGGCACGCAGCGCGTTGTCCAGCGCACGCTGGCGGGCAGGGCTCAAACGCAACTCCGGGTCAGTGGTTCGTTGCGCGGCGTTCAGGGCCTTGTACTTGGCGTACAGGCGCTCGTCGGCACCCAGGCGCGTGTAGAACTCGGTGATGCGAGGCAGGTTGTCGTTGAAGGCGGCGCGCAACTCGGTCGTGTCAGCCACGGCGTTGAGGTGGCCCACGGCGCCCCAGGCGCGGCCCAGGCGCTCGGTGCTCACGTCCAGCAGCAGGGACAACGCGTCGTAGTCAGGCGGTACATCCGGGCCTACCACCTTGGTGAGCGCGGCTTCGGCTTCAGCCAGCAAGGTATCCAGTGCCGGGGTGACGTGCTCAGGCTTGATCTGATCAAACAGGGGCAGGCCGGTGATGTCAAGCAATGGGTTGGTGCTCATGGTGTCCTGATGTGGCGATGACGTACTGATGCGCAATGATGCCGCTCCAAGCTCAGGCGCGGGCAGCGGCCTCGCGTTCTGCGGCTTCGATGGTGTTGACCAGCAACATGGTAATCGTCATCGGGCCGACACCGCCTGGTACAGGGGTAATCCACCCGGCGACTTCCTTGACGCCGGCGAAATCGACGTCACCGCACAACTTGCCTTCGTCGTCGCGGTTCATGCCCACGTCGATCACGACCGCGCCGGGCTTGACCATGTCGGCGGTGAGCACGTTGCGCTTGCCCACGGCGGCCACCACCACGTCAGCCTGACGGGTGTGGAAGGCCAGATCGGCCGTGCCACTGTGGGTGACGGTGACGGTGGCGTTGGCGGCCAGCAGCATCATGGCCATGGGTTTGCCCACGATGTTGGATCGCCCGATCACCACGGCGTGCTTGCCGCGCAGGTCCTTCATGCCGATGGATTCCAGCATCTTCATGCAACCGTAAGGCGTGCAGGCCTTGAAGCCTGGCTCGCCCACCATCAGGGCGCCGGCGCTGGCGACGTGGAAGCCGTCCACGTCCTTGGCCGGCGAGATGGCTTCGATGACCTTGTGGTCGTCGATGTGCTTGGGCAGGGGCAGTTGCACCAGGATGCCGTGGATGGCCGGGTCGTTGTTCAGCGCTTCCACGCGGGCCAGCAGCTCGGCTTCGGTCATGCTGGCTTCGTACTTCTCCAGCACGGAGTTCAGGCCGCTGTCTTCACAGGCCTTGACCTTGTTGCGCACATAGACCTGGCTGGCGGGGTTGTCACCCACGAGGATCACGGCCAGGCCGGGCTTGATACCTTGGGCCGTCAGTTTGGCGGCGCGGGTGGCGACTTCGCCACGCAGTTGTTTGGACAGGGCGTTGCCGTCGATGAGTTGGGCGGTCATAGGCTGCTCCGGATGGGAAAGCGGTCGATTTCAGAAATTCAAATGAACAAGGCCGCCACAGGGGGTGAGGCGGCCTTGGGAGGTCCGTGTATCAGCAGGGCCGAAGAAGCAGCCCTCGGACAGATTACTTGGTGGGCGCGCCGCCGGCCGGGGCGTTGGCACCCAGCGCGATCTTGAGCAGGTCGGCCACGGTGTTGGCGTTGAGCTTTTCCATCACGTTGGCGCGGTGGGCTTCCACCGTCTTGATGCTGATGCCCAGGTCGTCGGCGATCTGCTTGTTCAGGCGGCCGGCCACGATGCGCTCCAGC
>NZ_JACRAH010000005.1 GCF_016234775.1 Aquabacterium sp.
CGCTTACTTGAGCAGGCTCGTTACTTCGTGCTCCCTCCTCGTCGCACCGATCGCAGCTTCCCCCGCGAGGTCAAACGCTCCGCCCGCGGTAAGTACCCATCAAAAAAAACGCCAGTCAGGCTTAACTGACTGGCATTGCCCTTCGGGGCCCTTTTTTCCTGGTAAGGGCAAACAAGCAAGCGGACAAATTTCAAAGCGTAGAAATCCGCGTATTACTTGGCAGAAAGCGCGACGCCTTTTGATGCAACATCGACACAAGTGCTTGCAATTGGCCAGAATGATGAAATAGCCCTGTCGTATGTCCACACCTTGAATCAGGCCATCCCCCTACTCACGCCGCAAGCCGGCATCAGTACCACCCAGTTCCTGGTGGTGCTCGCGTTCACGATGATCGTGATGGTCGCGGGCCTGGCTGCGCTGGTACATCGCCGTGCCACGCGTGTGGGCAGCGGATGGCCCGTGCTGGGCTACCTGTCGGATCTGGTCCTGTCCACCGATCCCAAGCAGAACGTCTTGCTGTTGCGCTATCTGGTCGGATCGGCCAATGCGGTGGCCGGCGTGGCGGCCTTGAATTTCGGCGTGTCTGAAGGTGTGATCGCCGCAGACGGCAGTGGCTTGCTGACGGTCAGCGCCCTGACTTGCAATGCCGGGTTTTACGTGATCATGCGCAGCGGCCTGAACAAACGCTTTGCCGACCCGGCGATGGCGGGGCCGCAGATCATTTGCGCCGAACTGTTCCTGGCCTGGGGATACCAGTTGGGCGGCCCCGGCAGCTCCATCGCCTTGCTGCTGCTGTTCGTCTTCCTGATGTTCAGCATGTTCACGGCCAGCACCCGGACGCTGATCAAGGCCAGCGTGGTGGCCGCCATCGCATTCGGCGTTGCCATGCTGAACGTGGCGCACAGCAACCCGCAAGTGCCCTACATGGGCAAATTGCAGATGGTGTATTTCGGGGTGATGCTGTTCATGCTCGTGAGCGTGTGCCTGCTGGTGTCGCAACTCAACCGGATACGTGCCAGCTCAAGCCGACGCAAGAAGGAGTTGTCAGAAGCGCTGGCTCGCATTCAGGATCTGGCCACGCGCGACGAGCTCACGGGCCTGTTCAACCGCCGTCACATGCTGGAGTTGCTCAACACGGAAAAGCACCGCTGTATTCGCAGTGACCGCCGCTTCTGCATGGCCATGATCGACGTCGACCGCTTCAAGGCCGTCAACGACACACACGGCCACATGGTGGGCGACGAGGTACTGGCATCGGTTGCAAGGGTGATCAGCAGCGGCCTGCGCGAAACCGATGTGGTGGCACGCTGGGGCGGCGAGGAGTTCCTCATCATGTTCACCGACACCGACTGCCCCACAGCCGAGCTGGTGCTGTCGCGCATCCAGATGATGCTGTCAGCCAGCATGGTGAGCGAATCGGCTCCCAGCCTGCACGTGACCTTCTCGGCCGGGCTCACACACTACGAACCGGAAGAAATGCTGACCCGCACCATCGATCGCGCAGACCGTGGCCTCTATATGGCCAAGGCCGGTGGGCGCGACCGCGTGGTGCGACTGGAGCCCGGCCAGCCTGAAGAAAGCGTTGTCGCGCCGTCCACACCAGGCAAGCCAGCACCGCTGCAATCAGTCGCGCTCGAAAACCGCCATGCTTTCAACGTGGGCGGTATGGGGGAACATGTTCACCGCCCCGCCTGATACGCAGCGGTAGCCCGCCTGGTGCACCAGCAAGCCGGCGTCACGCGCCAGCGTGGACGGGCTGCAGCTCACGTAGACGATGCGCTTGGGTGGCACCCAGTCGGGCACCAGTGTCGGATCCTGATGCAGGTCGGCCATGGCCTTGGCCAGGGCAAACGCACCTTCACGCGGCGGATCGATCAACCACTTGTCGGCATGGCCATAGCTGGCCAGCTCCTGCGGCGTGATCTCGAACAGGTTGCGGGCCACGAAGCTGGTATTGGCATCCACGCCATTGACCTTGGCGTTCTCGCGTGAACGCGCCACCAGGGTTTCACTGCCTTCGATGCCGAGCACCTCACGGGCCTGGGTGGCCAGGGGCAAGGTGAAGTTGCCCAGCCCGCAGAACCAGTCGATCACACGCTCGTCGGGCTGCACATCCAGCAGGCGCAGCGCACGCCCCACCAGCACCTGGTTGATGGCATGGTTGACCTGCGTGAAGTCGGTGGGCTTGAACGGCATGGTGATGCCGAACTCGGGCAAGGTGTAGTCCAGAGAAGGCAGGCTCTCATCCAGCGGATGGACGGTGTCCGGCCCCTTGGGCTGCAGCCACCAGGAGATGGTGTGCCGGCCGCCATCATGTGCACTGTGCTCGGTGGCGAAATCACGCAGGCGCTGGGCATCGGCCGGGCTGAGCGCATTGAGATGGCGCAGCACCAGCACGGTGACCTTGGTACCCACGGCCACTTCGATCTGCGGCAGGCTCTCGCGCTGGTCCATGCCCATGATGAGCGCACGCAGCGGCATCAGCAAACGGCTCATGTGAGGTGGCAGGATCTCGCAGGTCTGCATGTCGGCCACGTAGCGCGACTTGCGCTCATGGAAGCCCACCAGCACGGTGCTCTTCTTGGCCACATAACGCACAGACAGACGAGCACGGTAACGGTAGCCCCAGGCCGGGCCCTCAATGGGGCGCAACAGCATGTCTGGCTTGACCTTGCCCAGGTGCCAGAGGTTGTCTTCGAGCACGCGCTGTTTGACAGCCACCTGGGCCGCGGCATGGAAATGCTGCATCTTGCAGCCGCCACACAGGCCGAAGTAAGTGCACTTGGGCTTGACGCGCTGCGAGCTTTCGCAACGCAGATCGGTCATCGTGCCCTGCTCCCAGTTGTTCTTCTTGCGAGAGATGTTGACGCGCACTTCCTCGCCGGGCAGCGCATCTTCAACGAACACGACCTTGCCATCGGCACGGTGGGCCACACCCTGGGCTTCAAGGTCCAGGGACTCGATCTTCAGCCACTGCAGGTGCGGCGGCACGGGCGGGGTTTCGGGGGCCACTGCATCGGCGACATGGGCGACATGGCCGATGGGGGCAGCAGAAACAGAAACGGGGGATGAATCACTCATCCCCCGATTGTCTCAGACCCGAGCGCCTCAACGGCTGGGCAACTGTTTGCCCGGGTCGATCGGCTTGCCACGTTTGCGGATCTCGAAATGCAACTGGACGCGATCGGCATCGGTGGAGCCCATCTCGGCGATCTTCTGGCCCTTGCGCACGCTCTGGTCTTCCTTGACCAGCAAGGTCTGGTTGTGGGCGTAAGCCGTCAGGTACTCGCCGTTGTGCTTGACGATGATGAGGTTGCCGTAGCCGCGCAGGCCGGAGCCGGCGTACACCACACTGCCATCCGCCGCCGCGTAGACAGGATCACCGGCCTTGCCGCCAATGGCCAGGCCCTTGCGCTTGCCTTCTTCGAAACCGCTGAGTGTCGGGCCATTGGCCGGCCAGTTCCAGGCTGGCTCGTCGGCATCCCTGGCGACAGAGGCATCCTTATCCTTGTCTTTGGCGGCATCCTTGCTCTCGGCCGCCGCACTGGCTGCCGCCGAGGCCGATGACGCGGCACCTGACGCACCACTGACCGCAGCCACCACAACACCTGACGCGGGCTTGCCTGTCACGTTGCCCTTGGCATCCACATTGCGACCCTCGATCTTCGGACTGCCAATGGGCTTGGTGCTCACGCCAGCAGTCGCCCCGGCACTGGCATCGGCGCCTGGTGGCACCACCCGCAACACCTGACCTTCTTCAATCAGGTTGGGGTTCTCCAGGTTGTTCCAGACAGCCAGATCACGCCAGCGCTGGCCGGCATCCAGCGAAATGCGGATCAGCGTGTCGCCCTTCTTGACAGTGTAGTAACCGGGTTTGCCTGCGTTTTCCGCGCCGGGCAGCACGCGCGGCGCCACAGGCGTGCCAGAGGCCGCACTGCCGGGTGTGCCCGCGCGGGAGCGATCTTCGACCGGGGCGTGATGGCTGGTGGAAGCGCAACCCGCCAGAAAGATCGTCAACGCGGCTGAGGCAGCGAACCTGTAAGTGAAATTCATGTGCATGGGGACATTCGGTCAGGGTGGCTCGCGACAGGCGACGCCAACCCGATTGCGTCATGTGGTGCCTGATTTTAGGGGGACGAACAACACCGCGCCGGCGCGGCTGTGCTGCAAACTGCCATCGGGCAGGCGATCCAGGATGGTCAGCACCTGCGTGCCACCGCGTGCCTCTTCCAGCGGGGCCACCAGACGGCCACCGGGCGCGAGCTGGTCGATCCAGGCCTGAGGCAGGGCGGCCCCGCCTGCGGCTGCGATGATGGTGTCATAAGGCGCCAAAGGTGCGTGCCCGATCATGCCATCACCATAGACCAGACGCACATCGGGCCATTCTGGCAAGTGCTGGCGCAAGGTATCCAGGTTGGCGCGCGCCTTCAGGTGCAGGTCGCGCAAGCGCTCGATGGACACCACACGACGCGAAAGGTGGCCCAGCAAGGCAGCCTGATAGCCACAGCCGCTGCCGATTTCCAGGCATTGACCCAGCGGTTTGTGCGTGACGGTGACCTCGGCTTGCACTTGCAGACCAGGCCGCACGCACAACAGTTGCATCATGGCCGCCACCACGGACGGTTTGGAGATGGTCTGCCCCAATCCAATCGGCAGGCTGGTGTCTTCGTAAGCCTGGTTGACCAGCGCCGTGTCGACAAATAGATGGCGAGGCACCCGCACGAAGGCATCCAGCACATGTTGGTGGCTGATGCCATCCAGCATCAGGCGCTCTACCATGCGACGACGCACGTGAATGGAGTCCATGCCCACACCTTGTGGTGTCGTGTGGCGACGGCGGTCCTGCTCGATTTGCTGGAGATGCGCCTGCGGGCGCAGTAATTCCCTGGCCCCGGTTTGCGCCACGGGTGCAGGCTTGGGGCCGGACGATTTGACCGTGGCCACCTGATCCAGCTGCAGCGGAAAGCGGCGGGGCTTGCGATCAGGTTGACCGGCGCTCATCGTTGGTTCACCCATCCCTGCCAGGCTGGCAGACGCTGGTGATCCGTCATATCGACCTGCAGGGGCGTGATGGAGACCTGCCCATGGCGCAGGGCGTGGAAATCGGTGCCTTCACCGTCTTCCTTGGCCTCACCGGCCGGGCCGATCCAGTAAAACATGTCGCCGCGCGGGTTGGCCTGCGCCACGGCGGGGAAACTGGCGTGGCGCCGGCCCAGACGCGTGATCGTCCAGGGGGCTTGCTCGGCATCGGCCGACGCCGGGATATTGACGTTGAGCAGCCAGGGCCGTGCCGCCGGCGCCTGAGCCAGCACGTGCTCGACCACCTTGCGGGCGATGCGGGCGGCCACGTCCAGGTGCTGCCACCCCTTGTCGGTCAGGGAAAAGGCGATCGCGGGAATGCCGAACAGGTAACCCTCGGTCGCTGCCGCCACGGTGCCGGAGTACAAGGTGTCGTCACCCATGTTGGCGCCGTTGTTGATACCCGACAGTACGAGGTCTGGCTTGGGGATCAGACCGGAGGTCAGCGCCAGGTGCACGCAATCAGAAGGCGTCCCGCTGACATAGCGGAAGCCATTGCTGGCGGTGTGCAGACTCAAGGGCTGATGCAGGCTCAGCGCGTTGGAAGTGCCGCTGGCATTGCGCTCCGGCGCAAAAACATCAATGTGACCCAAGCCCTCACAGGCTGCGACCAGGGCGGCAATGCCCGGCGCGAGGTAGCCATCGTCGTTGGCAATCAGAATTCGCATGAACCGGATTGTAGAAGCGCAACGGCCGGAATGGTCAAACCGTTTAACCGGGGGGCCTTGACGTGACGGCAGGCGTTCTGAACCTGATAATCTCCGCCTGACCGTCCGAAAGGATGGGCCCACCCGGTCTTTGCCTGGCTGGGTAGACAATTGCAACACCCCGCCAGGCCAGGACGACGGCTTCGGGAGGAGCACCATGGCCGTCAAGGTATTGATTCTCGAAGACAACCCGGTCGCCCGGGGCTTTCTGTGCCGCGTGGTGCGAGAAAGCTTCAGCGACGTGAGCAGCATCACTGAAGCCGGTGATCTGGACGCAGCACGTCGTTTGCTGGGGCATTCGGCTGGTGGCAGAGCCGCGCCAACGGACGATCCCTACCAACTGATTCTGGTTGACCTGGAGTTGCCCGACGGCAGTGGCCTGGAGTTGCTGACCGAACTGGCCAGCTACCCCGCCACGCGCATCGTCACGACGCTGTACTCTGACGATGACCACCTGTTCCCGGCGCTGCAATGCGGCGCAGACGGCTACCTCCTCAAGGAAGACCGCTTCGAGGTGCTGGTGGAAGAGTTGCAAAAGATCGTGCGCGGCCAGCCGCCGCTGTCTCCAGCCATTGCGCGGCGCCTGCTGACGCACTTCCGCTCTGGCGACGGCCATGGCCCGGGCCAGGCCCAGGCGCCGCAGGCCGCAGCGCCAGCGGTTGCAGCGGCTGCGCCTGCCGCACTGGATCACGAACGCCTCACGCCCAGAGAAAGCGAAGTGCTCACTTATCTGAGCAAGGGCTTCACGATCAAGGAAATCGCCTCCCTGATGGGCATCAAGTGGTTCACCGTCAACGACCACATCAAGTCCATCTACAAGAAGCTCAATGTGTCCAGCCGCGCTGAAGCCGCCGTGCTGGCGAGCAAGCAAGGGCTGGTGTGATCACCAGCGAGGCCTGACCTGCTCGGCCCCGCAGCACACCGACCATGAGCACCCCCGCCCCCGGCAAACTGCAGGCAGAACGACGCACAGGCTGGCCCAGCCTGGATGAAATCCTGCAAGGCTCGCACGAACTGCCTCGCTGGATAGGCTGGCGCCTGCGCGCGCTGGTGACCACCATCCTGATGGGCTGCGCCCTGCTCTTCCTGGTGGCGCACTGGCTCTCCACCCAGCCTCGCCTGCCTTTCAACCTGCGCGCCACCCCTGAGGGACTGATCAAGATCCAGGGCGCGGATTACCCGCCGCTGGTGCACCTGGAAGGCCGCATCCTGGATGGGCTGAGGCTGGACCACCCCGTCGACACGGGTGTGCAGACGCTGTATGCCCCCCTCGATCTGTTGATGCTGCAGCGCTCGGCACGGTGGATCATCGACCCCGAACTGCGCAACCGCTACGTCCTGCTGCATCAAGGCATGAACGACCTGATGGCACAGGCCGGCACGGGCAGCATCACCGTCAACGTTGATTTGCTGCACGCGCCCGATGAGCCCGTGCTGATCTCGCCAACAGGCTGGTCCGGCCTGAGCCCCTTGTTCTGGCTGCTGGGCCTGTTGGCGCTCGCGGTATTCGGTGTCGGCGCAGTGGTCCTGCTGGCGGGGCCGCATTGGCGCAACATGGCATTTGCGGCGTTGGCCATGAGTCAGGCCGGTCAGTTGCTCTTCATCGCCATCGAGAACAACCTCGATGTGTTTGCGCCAATGTGGTTTGTGCATCTGGACGCCCAGTTGCGCCTGGTGTTTGACCTGGTCGGCACCGCTGCACTGGTCCAGATTGCCGTGCTGCATCCGCAGCGGATGGCCGGCTGGGGCTGGTATGCCGCGATGGGCTGGCTGTCTGCCCTGGGCCTCTGGCTGGGCACCAATCAGCTGGATTCCACCTTCAACTGGTGGGTGGTACAGACGGGCTGCATTGGCCTGTCGATCGCCACGGCCAGCTTGATGACGGCGTCTTTCCACATCGCACCGCATCCGTTCACCCTGGTGATGCGTCGGCTGGTCATTGTGGCCTTGTTGACCTGGGGCCTGTTGTCATTGGCCATCTGGCGCGGCGGCGTACGTGCCGACATGCAACTCAACATCACGAACTTCGGGGTGATGACCTGGCAGGTGTTTGCGGCCATGGCGGTGCTGCTGTCGCCGTACCTGTCGCGTTCGCGGCCCATCCTGCAGGAGTTCTCGCTGCTGGCGGCCTCCAGCACGATCGCAGCATCGCTGGATCTGCTCTTCGTGGCCGTGTTCTCGCTGGGTCAATTCACGTCAATGACCCTGTCGCTGTTCTTCTCGTTCGGCCTGTACCTGATCATCCGCCGTTGGGTCATGACCCGACTGCCCGGCCGGGATTCGCTCACCATGGAGCGCCTGTTCCAGCGGCTCTACCGTATCGCCCGTGAGGTGGAGCGCCAGCCCGACACACTCGATGCATCGCTGATGCGACTGATGCGCGAACTGTTCGACCCGCTCGAAGTGACCCTGGTACCCGGTGAGATAGCTTACACGGCCTTGCGCGGCAATGGCTCAGTGCTGATCGTGCCGATCCCCCTGGTGGGTGGCAGGCTGTCTGCGGTTCGGCATGTGCTGGTGCTCAAGCATTCGCACAAGGGGCAACGCCTGTTCACGTCGGAAGACGCCCGTCTGGCCGAACGCGTAATGGAACAGCTGTACCGCGCATTGAGCTTTGACCAGGCGGTGGAGCAAGGGCGCAGCGAAGAGCGCCTGCGCATTGCCCAGGACCTGCACGATGACATCGGTGCCCGCCTGCTGACGCTGATGTACCAGGCACCGAATCCCGAGATCGAGGAATACATCCGCCACACGATCCAGGATCTGAAGACGCTGACGCGCGGGCTGGCTGCGCAGTCTCACCTGTTGAGCGAGGCCGCCGGCGAATGGAAGCGCGACCTGAGCCAGCGCCTCGCCGCCGCTCGCTGCGAGCTGGACTGGCACATGTTTCAGGATGCGGACATCACCCTGACCATGGTGCAGTGGTCGGCTCTCACCCGCATCATGCGCGAACTGGTCAGCAATGCGATCAGCCACGCCAAGGCCAAAAAAGTGCAGGTCAAGTTGCGTCTGGAAAACGACCGCTTGACCTTGTCCGTTGAAGATGATGGGATGGGCCGCGAGCCCGCCACCTGGTCACATGGTCTGGGCCTGGGTGGCGTGCGCAAGCGCGTCAAGCAATTGGGCGGCAGCGTGCGCTGGCTGGAAGTGGATCCCAAGGGCATCCGCTGTGAGGTGGTGATCGACTACTTCTCAGGCTCCGCCGGCTCGACTGGCACGGGCGCCAGCACACATCAAAGCGCCACGCACCCCGGCCCGGACAGTCAGTTTTCCCACTGAGGCGTGTTGCGCAGGACCTCGTCCAGCGTCGTCACCCCTTCGGCCACCTTCATGACGCCCGACAAGCGCAGCGGGCGCAGGCCATCGCGGGCGGCCGTCTTGCGGATGCGGGCCATGTCCACGTCCGGGTGCATGCCGCCACGAATAGCCTCTGACACCGACAACAACTCATACAGGCCCACGCGCCCCTTGAAGCCCGTCATGCGGCAATCCAAGCAGCCCACCGGCTTGTAGGCATTGACCTTGCCGTTCATGCGCCAGGGCTTGATGGCCTCGGCCAGGGTGGCAGGGTCCAGTTGATCATCCGGCTGCTTGCAGGCGGGACACAAGGTGCGCACCAGACGTTGGGCCAGCACGCCGATCACGGTCGAGCTGATCAGGTAGGAGGGCACACCCAGGTCGGTCAGGCGGGTGATGGCCGATGCGGCGTCATTCGTGTGCAGGGTCGAGAACACGAGGTGGCCGGTCAGCGAGGCCTGGATGGCCATCTCGGCGGTTTCCAGGTCACGGATTTCGCCCACCATGATGATGTCGGGGTCCTGGCGCATCAGGGCGCGCAGGCCCTCTGCAAAGCCCAGGTCGATGGCTGACTGCACCTGCGTCTGGTTGAACGAGGCTTCGATCATTTCGATCGGATCCTCGATGGTGCAGACGTTGACCTCGTCGGTGGCCACGCGCTTGAGCGTGGAGTACAGCGTCGTGGTCTTGCCGGAACCCGTGGGGCCCGTGACCAGGATGATGCCGTGCGGGCGGGACACGAGTTGCTCCCAGATCTGCGTCTCGGAGGGCGCAAAGCCCAGGGCCTCGAATGACTTGACCGTGTTGTCCGGATCGAAGATGCGCATCACCAGCTTTTCACCAAAGGCGGTGGGCATGGTGGACAGGCGCATTTCAACCTCATCGCCGCCTGGGTTGCGCGTCTTGATGCGGCCGTCCAGCGGACGCCGGCGCTCGACCACATCCATGCGGCCAAGCAGCTTGATGCGCGCCGTCATGGCCTGCATCACCGACAGCGGTACCTGGTAGACCGTGTGCAGCACGCCGTCGATGCGAAAACGGATGGCGCCCATCTCACGGCGCGGCTCCAGGTGGATGTCCGATGAACGTTGGTCAAAGGCGTATTGCCACAACCAGTCGACCACCTGGATGATGCCCTGGTCATTGGCATCGAGCTGGCGGTTGGTCTTGCCCAGCTCCACCAGTTGCTCGAAGTTGTGGGCCACGCTGTCGCCCGTCTTTTTGTTGGCGTCGCGAACGGACTTGGCCAGCGTGTAGAACTCGGTGCGGTAGCGCTGCAGGTCCAGCGGGCTGGAAACAACCAGCTTGATGGTCTTCTTGGTGTGCGCCAGGATCTCGTCGATCCAGCCCACGTCCAGTGGCTCGCAGGTGGCGATGGTGATGTCGTTGAGGCCGAACTGCACGGGCAAGGCCTTGCGGCGCTCGGCATAGTTGATCGACATCACCTCGGCCACACGGGCCACGTCCACCTTGAGCGGGTCGATGCGCAGATAGGGCATGCCAATGTGCCCCGCCAGCCATTCGGTGAGCGCCTCCAGCTCCAGCGCGATGCCGGTGTCGGCGCGCTTGAGACCCAGACCTGCCAGGCGCACCAGGGGGTGCTGGGCGCTGTCACCCGCGCCGAAGCGCTGCGCCACGGATTCGGCGTCTTTCAGCGTCAGCACCTTGTCCTCGGTCAGCCAGGTCAGCAGCATGCGCCATTCGAGCGGGCCCTTGTGGGTCACGGGGCGCTTGGGGTGCGGCTTATTGGCACCGGAATAGGCCCCGGAATGGGCGCCCGGTGACGAGGCGTGTGCAGCGGTCATGTCTTCTTGCGTAGGGCGGCGGGCGTGAAGGTCGACAAAAGCTTGACCCATTTTCGCGCCGGAAGCGACCATCTGGTCTGTAAAGTTTCGGCACGTTGTGCCAGCACTTCACGCTCAGGCATGTCAAAACCCTTCCAGGCCAGCACGATGGTGTTGCCTTCCGTGGTGGGTTTGAGCATGGCCACGCGGCCTTCGCCAAAGGCGGCGCTGATGCGCGCGGCACTGCGCTCGAAGCTGGCATCGCGGCCAAACAGGTTGACGCTCATCACGCCGCCGTCGTCCAGCACACGCCAGCAAGCACGGTAGAAATCTTCGTCGTCCAGCACGGGGCTGGCGGCGTCGTGGTCGTACAGGTCCACGCACAGGGCATCGGCGCTGGCGATGTGGCTGTCCTGGTTCACGTACTTTTCGGCGTCTCCCAGGATCACTTCCAGACGCTCGTCGTCTTCGGGCAGGTGGAACCAATTGCGGCACGCAGCGATGACCTGCGGGTTGATCTCGACGACCTTGGTGGGCAGGCGCAGCACGCTGTGGCAGTACTTGGTGATGGCAGCCGCACCCAGGCCCAGTTGCAGGCAACGGGTGTCGGCCAGATCGGCCGGCTCACGCAGGAGCATCCAGGCCATCATGCGCTGGATGTAGTCCAGCTCCAGCTTCTGCGGCTGGCGGATGCGCATGGCACCCTGGATCCACGGCGTTTCCAGGTGCAGGTATCTCAGGCCACCTTCTTCTGAAATGGTGGCGTCGGGCAGGGTCGGGGCTTTGCTTCTTTTCACGGGCGCCAGTGTGTCACAAGCCCTTCCCTGTTCCGGCGATCCCGTGTTTTGGGGGAGGGGTCGCCCTGATGTCGTTGATGGCTCAACAATGTTCTACTACACAACAATATTCCCGAAACACCGACCACCATCCAGCGAGACGCGCATGCAACTGACCGCATCGACCTTCGGCCCACTCTTCAGCTTGCTGGCCATGCTGGGCTTCTCCACACCGTCACAGTCGGCATCGGCCCCGCCGGTGGTGCAGACCAGCCAAGGTGCAGTCAGTGGCAAGTTCGTCAACGGCGTGCGTGCCTACCTGGGCGTGCCCTATGCCGCAGCGCCCGTGGGCGACTTGCGCTGGCAATCGCCGCAGCCCGCGCCTTCCTGGACGGGCACGCGCGATGGCACCGCGTTTGGCAGCCGCTGCCCGCAACCCAAGAGCGCCATTTCGGCCGAGTCCACCAACGAGGATTGCCTCTTCCTCAATGTGCATGTGCCCGATGACATCGGCGCGGCCAGGCTGCCCGTGATGGTGTGGATCCACGGCGGCGCCTTCATGCTGGGTGCAGCCTCCGACTACGACATGAGCACACTGGCCAGGAAGGGCCGTGCCATCGTGGTGTCCATCAACTACCGCCTGGGCGCCTTTGGCTTCTTCCGTCAGATCGAACTGGGCGCGCAAGGTGCGCCAAGCAACTTTGGCTTGCAGGACCAACAAGCCGCCCTGCGCTGGGTGCGCTCGCAGATCAACCGCTTCGGCGGCGACCCTTCGCGCGTGACCATCTTTGGTGAATCGGCCGGTGGTGCCAGCGTGTGCATGCATCTGGTCTCGCCCACATCACTTGGCTTGTTCACCGGGGCGATCTCACAAAGCGGCCCTTGCAAGCTGCTGAGCGACACGACAACAGCCTCGCTGGAAGCACAAGGCAATGCACTGGGGGCCACCGCGGGCTGCCCGACCGGCCCTGGTCAGCTGGCTTGCCTGCGCCAGAAATCGGCGGCGGATGTGCTGAGCGCTTCTGGCGTGACAGGCAGCATGCTCAAGGCCGGTGTGCGCTGGGCCCCCGTGCAGGACGGCATCACCCTGACGGGCAATCCGGCTCAGCAGGTGCAGGATGGCCAGTTCGCCCGCGTGCCCGTCATCTTTGGCTCCAACCACGATGAAGGCCGATTCTTCGTGGCCACCGAATACCACTTGAGCAACCTGCTGCCGCTCAGCAGCAGCCAGTACACCGAAGCCATCAACAGGACTGCCAATGGTGACGCGGCCTTTGCGCAGCAACTGGCCAGCACCTACACCAGCCAGGCCTATGGCACGCGCGACAAGGCCTATGGTGCACTGATCACCGACCAACTGTTCGCCTGCAATGTGATGCGAGATGTGGAAGCCCTGTCACGCTATGTGCCGACCTACCAGTACGAGTTCACCGAGGCCAAGACGCCCGGCATCATCGACCCCTACATGGCCATGGGCGCTTTCCACGGTGCCGAGCTGCGATACATCTTCCAGGCCAAACTGCCCGGCCCCACGCTGAACCTGTCGCTGAACACGGCGCAGCAGCAACTGGCCGATCAGATGGTGCGCTACTGGGGCCAGTTTGCGGCCAACGGCAACCCCAATGCCGCCGCGTCGCCGCTGTGGCCCAGCTTCACGGCGGGCAAGGCCTCTTCGCTGGCACTCACCAGCCTGGGCATCACGGCCTTTGATGCCAACAGCTTCAGGGCCGATCACCAATGCGCCTTGTGGGCACAGCGCTGAGTTGATACAGGCGCGAAAGCTGGCACCGGAGGCTGTGGCACAGTCCTGCGCATGACATCGTCGCCCTCGCCCAGACTCCATGGCCTGGCTCCTGTTGTGGGCGAAGGTGCCCGGTTGCTGGTGCTGGGCAGTTTCCCCAGCGTGGCATCCCTGCAGTCCCAGCAGTACTACGCCCACCCGCGCAACCACTTCTGGCCCATCCTCTCGGCCTTGTGGGGCCTGAAGGGCCCTCAAGCGCTACAGGCCCTGCCCTATGCCGCGCGATTGCCGATCGCCCGCGCCCATGGCCTGGCCATCTGGGACGTGTACGCCGGTTGTGAGCGCCAGGGCAGCCTGGACAGCGCCATCCAGAACGCCGAACTCAATGACCTGGCGGGGCTGATCCAGCGCGTGCCCACCCTGCAGGCCATTGCCCACAACGGCGGCGAATCGGCCCGGCACATGAAGATCACGACCGCCTTGGGGCTGCCCGTGTTCAAGCTGCCCTCAACCAGCCCGGCCAATGCCTCGTGGTCTTTCGAGCGCAAGCTGGCTGCCTGGCGTGAGGTTTTCGAGCGAGTCGGACTGGCCTGACACAGGCCGTCCACACCCATTTGCCGATTGGCGCGATCAGTCAATTCATGACACCGAAGGTCAAGCTGTTCTGGCTTGAAAACGGAAGAATAAGCGCCGTGATGCAGTCACGCTGAAGCCCTGTCTGAAAGGGATTTCTCAGGCGTTTGATCGGTTTGATCCGTCCAAGAACTGGCCATGTGAATCGGGCAATAAATCCCCCGATGGCGCCAGCCTGCGCGACTGTTTCTCACCCATTTTGATTTGGCATTTGAAGAGCGAGAAACACATGCGACGCTGGAACGGCTGGGGCGACGAGAACAACCACTTCCCCCTCAGAGAGGCCGGCCTGGGCTATATCCGCAGCCTGATTGGAGAGGGCCGTTTGCTGCAGGACGCCACACTGCAGGCCGTACTGGCCAGCGTGCCGCCCAGCCGCCTGCCCGATCACCCGCTGGTATCCAAAGACCCCGAGAAACGCGTTCGCCACGCACGCGGCCAAAGCTTGCCAGACTGGTATGCCATGCGCTCCGGTCAATTCGGCCACTTCCCGGATGGCGTGGCTGAACCCACCGACTCCGAGCAGGTCGCCACCCTGCTGAAATGGGCGCAGGCCCATGGTGTTCAGGTGATTCCTTATGGCGGTGGCACGTCCGTTGCCGGCCACATCACGCCCCCTGCCAGCGTCCAACCCATTCTGACGATCTCGATGGGACGCATGGACAAGCTGATCTCGCTGGACGAGACCAGCCAGATCGCCCGCTTCGGCGCGGGCACACCTGGCCCCGAACTGGAGCGCCAGCTGGCCCAGCGCGGTTATGTGCTGGGCCACTTCCCTCAATCCTTCGAGCTGTCCACCGTGGGTGGCTGGGTGGCCAGTCGATCGTCGGGCCAGCAGTCGATCCGATATGGGCGCATCGAGCAACTGTTTGCGGGCGGCCGCATCGAAACACTCAAAGGCACGCTGGCCATCCCCACCATCCCGGCTTCGTCGGCAGGCCCCGATCTGCGCGAGATCTTCATGGGCACGGAAGGCCGCATGGGCATCATCACCGAGGTGGATGTGCGTGTGCAGCGCCTGCCGGAGCACGAGTCCTTCCACGTTGCCTTTGCGCCCACCTGGAACGCCGCCATGGGCATCGTGCGCGAGGTGGTGCAAGCCAAGGTGCCTGTGTCCATGCTGCGACTGTCCAACCCGGAGGAGACGCGCACGCACCTGCTGCTGGGCGCCGATGCCTGGCAGGCCAGCTTGCTCAACCGCTATGCGGCCTTACGCGGCTGCCCGGACGGCAAATGCATGATCACCTTCGGCACCACAGGCAGCCAGCGCCAGGCGCGGTTCGTACTCGGTGAAGTCAAGCGCTTCGTGCGACAAGGCCGAGGCTTTTATGGCGGCACCTTCATGGGCAAGAAGTGGGCGCACTCACGCTTTCGCTCGCCCTATCTGCGCCACGGCTTCTGGGAGCACGGCTACTCGGTGGACACGCTGGAAACCAGCGTGAACTGGTCGCAAGTGAGCCAGGCCATGCAGCGCATCGAATCGGTCATCCGCGAACATGCTGGCGATGGCGAGAAAGCCCATGTGTTCAGCCACCTGTCGCACATGTACACGCAGGGCTCCAGCATCTACACGACCTATTTTTTCCGCAACTCGGCCGACTACGACACCACGCTGCAGCGCTGGCAGGCCATGAAGCGCGCGGCCTCCACCGCCATCACCGAACTGGGCGGCACGATCAGCCACCAGCACGGTGTAGGCCGTGACCACGCGCCCTGGTTGCATGTGGAAAAGGGCCCACTGGGCATGGCGGCCATCGGCCAGGTGATCCGCTATTTCGACGAAGCCCAGGTGCTCAACCAAGGCTGTCTGGGTGACTTCCATGGCTGATCTGCTTCAACGCCCATCGCTGGCTGAACTGTCCGCCGTCGAGCCATGGGATGCGGTGATCATCGGTGGTGGCATCACGGGTGCGGGCATCGCCCTGGAGGCGGCTCGCCGCAAGCTCAAGGTCCTGGTGCTCGAACAGCGCGACTTCTCGTGGGGCACGTCCAGCCGCTCTTCGAAGATGGTGCACGGCGGCCTGCGCTACATCGCCCAAGGCGACGTGAAGCTGACGCGCCATGCCTTGCAGGAACGCGAGCGGATGCTGGTCGAGCTGCCCGACCTGGTCGTGCGCATGCCCTATATCTTCCCGATTCGCCAAGGCAAGTTCCCGGGGCGCTGGGCCATGACAGCCGTGCTCAAGCTGTACGACGCACTGGCCGGCATACGCGACCACCGCTGGATGAACCGCGATGCCGTGCTCAAGGCCTATCCCGCCTTGAAGGCCGACGGGCTCCAAGGCGCCATGCGCTACACCGATGCCCTGACCGACGACAGCCGGCTGGTGATCCGCGTGCTGCAAGAGGCCACGCTGGAAGGTGCCGTGGCCCGCAACTACACGGAAGTGCTGAGCGTGCAGCCACATGCGTCGGGATCTACCCTGCGCTTGCGCGATGCCGACACGGGCGAGGCGCACGAGATCCGCGCGCGCCGTGTGTTCAATGCCACCGGTCTGTGGGCCGATCGTCTGTCCGGCACGCCGCCGGTCGTGCGTCCTCAGCGCGGCACACACCTGTTCGTCGCCACCGAGCGCCTGCCCGTTCAGGATTGCCTGACGATCATGCACCCCGATGATGGGCGCCCGGTTTTCGTCTTCCCGTGGAAGGACCAGACCTGCATCGGCACCACCGATCTGGATCACCGCGACGACTTCAACACCGAGCCGCATTGCAGCAGCGCCGAGATCGACTACCTGCTCAAGGTCGCCAACAGCGAGATGCCGCAACTGCAACTGAGCCGCCGCGACATCCTGTCGACCATGGCCGGGGTGCGCCCCATCATCGCCTCGGGCAAGGGCCGCGATCCATCCAAGGAGCGGCGTGATCACCTGGTGTGGCAATCAGGCGGTGTGATCTCCGTCTCAGGCGGCAAGCTGACCACTTTCAGGCAGATTGCACTGGATGCCCTCAAGGCAGCAGGCGTGATCGATGCTGCCTCGCACAAGCGCGCCCACCAGGACCGCCAGCGACGCTGTTTCACACACCAGGTCGCTGCACCCCATGGCCTGAACAACCCGCTGGGTGGCATGGCTCGGGGGGCCGCACTCACCGAGCAGGTCGCCTGGATCCTGCGCCACGAGATGGTTCAGCACCTGGACGACCTGATGCTGCGCAGGCTGCGCGCGGGCGTGCTGCTGGCGGATGCCGGCGCGTCTCAGTTGCCGCTGATCAAGACGTTGTGCGAGAGCCATCTGGGATGGGATGAAGCGCGTTGGCAGGCCGAATGCCAGCGTTATCAACACGTGATCAACAGCAGCTACCGACTGGGGTGATGGATGGCCTCGTCTCAAGACCTCTTCCTGGCGCTGGACCAGGGCACACAGAGCGTGCGCGCGATGCTGTTCGATCTGGACGGCCAGGTTGTGGCCAAGTCACAGCAGCACATCACGCCGTATTTCTCGAAACACCCCAACTGGGCTGAACAGAACGGTGACTACTTCTGGCACCACCTGAGCCTGGCCTGCCTGAAGTTGTGGGAACAGTATCCGCAGTTGCGTGCACGGGTTGCAGCGGTCGCCCTCACCTGCCAGCGCGCCTCGATGATCTGCCTGGACGAGGAGATGAAGCCCCTGCGGCCCGCCACCATCTGGCTGGATTCACGTCGCACGGACAACTACCCTCGCCTGCCCTGGTGGCTGCGCGCCGGTGTGCGTGCGGTCGGTCAGCAGCACATGATGTACCAGTTGCAGTCAAAAGCGGAGTGCAACTGGCTGGCCGCGGACTTCCCCGAAGTCTGGGCGAGGACCCGGCACTTCGTACAGGTGTCGGCCTACCTGAGCTACAAGCTCACGGATCAGTTGCGCGACGCCGTGCCTTCTCAGGTCGGCTACGTGCCCTTCGACCACGAACACCAGCGCTGGGCCGACGACGGCGACATCAAATGGAAGGCCCTGCGCGTCAGGCGCGATCAACTGCCCCCGCTGGTTCAGGCCTCCGAGCCCTTGGGCGTGATCTCTCGCCGCGCCTCGCACGAGACCGGCATCCCCGAAGGCCTGACCCTGTATGCCGCCGGCGCAGACAAGGCCTGTGAGGTACTGGCCTGCGGCGGCATCAGCCCGGATGTAGGCTGCATCAGCTATGGCACCACGGCCACGATCAACACGGGCAATGCGCGCTGTGTGCCGCCCATGCCCTTCCTGCCGGCCTACCCGGCCGCCATGCCGCGGGCCTACAACTCCGAGATCATCGTGCAGCGTGGCTACTGGATGGTGAACTGGTTCAAGCGCGAGTTCGCAGCCAAGGAGGTGCAACAGGCCGAGGAGCGCGGCGTAGCGCCAGAAATCCTGTTTGACGACCTGCTGGATGAATCACCGCCTGGCGCCATGGGCCTGGTGCTGCAGCCCTTCTGGAACCCGGGCGTGAAGTTTCCTGGCCCCGAGGCCAAGGGGGCGGTGATCGGCTTTGGCGATGTGCACACGCGCGCCCACCTGTACCGCGCCATCATCGAAGGCCTGGCCTACGCGCTGCGCCACGGCAAGGAGCAACTGGCGCATCGCAACCGCGTACCGATCCACAGCCTGCGTGTAGCTGGCGGTGGCTCGCAAAGCGACCGCATCATGCAGATCACGGCCAATGTGTTCGGCATCCGCACCGAGCGCATCCACACCTATGAGGCTTCAGGCTTGGGGGCGGCCATCAACGCGGCGGTCGGGGCCGGCTATTTCAAGGATCACGCAGCAGCAGTCAAGGCCATGTCGCATCAAGGGCAAGTGTTCCAGCCTCAGGCGGAACATGCGCACACCTATGATCGACTGTACCGCGAGGTCTACAACCGCATGTATGACCGGCTCTCGCCGCTGTACCGCTCCATCCGCCACATCACGCACTACCCCAAGTACTGAGCCGGCGCAGACGCGCTAAGCTTGAGGCATGAGCCCGATCCGACACTACCTTGAACCACGCATGCTGTGGCCCATCCTGTTGATGGGCCTGGCGGCATGGGGCTTCATGGAAATCGCAGGCGAGGTACTGGAAGGCGATGCGCGCACGGTGGATGTGTGGATCCTGCACCTGTTGCGAACGGGTGATCAGGGGCTGAGGCCCATCGGCCCGCTGTGGCTGCAGGAAGCCATTCGGGATCTGACCGCACTGGGCAGCCCCGTCGTGCTGGTGCTCACGGTAGGTGCCGTCTGGGGTTACATGGTCATGGCCGGGCAGCGTGCCATGTCATGGCTGGCCCTGGGATCCTCCTGTGGCGGTTTGCTGATGGCCTTCGCACTCAAATCGGTGTTTTCACGCGCGCGACCAGATGCCGTCTTTCATGCCACCGTGGCATCGGGCTACAGCTTTCCCAGCGGGCACGCCATGATGTCCGCCATCGTGTACCTGACGCTGGCCGCCTTGCTGGCCCGGCTCGTGCCGCGTGCGCGGCTGCGTTGGTACGTGATGGGCACGGCCGCCGCCCTCACGGGTCTGGTCGGCCTGTCACGCGTCTATCTGGGCGTGCACTGGGCGTCTGACGTGGCAGCCGGTTGGGCCGCGGGTGCCGCCTGGGCCTTGCTGTGCTGGCTGCTGGCACAACGTCTCAAACTGGGCCAGGAGAGCAAAGCATGAAGGGCCATGGCTTCATCGACAGGCTGGGCTTCGCCTGGGCCGGTTTGCGCGCGGCGTGGCGCATGGAGAAAAGCGTGCGCACCCATGCCCTGGCCACCATCTGCGTACTGGCGTTGCTGCTGATCGTCCGGGCTCCCGCCATCTGGTGGGCGATCATGGCCTTGGCCATTGCGTTAGTGATTGCAACAGAGTTGCTTAACTCCGCGATCGAGGCCCTGGCAGATCACCTGCATCCACAGCGACATGAAGCCATCAAACTGACCAAGGATGTGGCCGCCGGTGCGGTGTTGATAGCCAGCTTGCTGGCACTCGTCGTCGCAGGCGCCTTCTTCGCGGACCAGATCTGGCCACAGCTGTCAGGCTTCCTCACGCTACGACCCCCTGCCTGACAGTTGCTCGACGCTCGGCATCGACCCTGCACAGGGCTGCATCCAGCCTCAACAACACCCCGTCTACATTCAATGGTTTGGGCCAGAAGTCTGCAAAGCCCTGGGCCATGGCACGTGCGTGCGGTTCCCCGGAGACGTCTGCCGACATGGCAATGCACAACAGCTCCTGCCCGTGAGGCATGGTGCGAATGTGATGCAAAACATCGACGCCACTCATGTCCGGCAGGTTGATGTCCACCAGCACCAGATCAGGCCAGATGTGCTGCATGCGAGCCAGTGCGGACTCGCCGTCTTCCGCGATCAACAGCTTGATGGACGGGCGCAAATCAAAAATGGCGCGAAGCAAAGCGGCGTTCAGGGGGTTGTCCTCCACGCACAGCACCGTGGTCTGGTTCAAGTCCGGATTGTGACGGGCTGGCGTCTGATCGACGGAAGGCGCCAGCACCGCGACCGTGCTGGCAGCCTGCCCCATCAAGGGCAGACACATCGTGACCGTGGTGCCGACGCCCTCCGTGCTGTCCAGCGAGATCTCGCCACCCATGGCCTCCATCAATCGCCTTGAGATCACCAGGCCCAGCCCTGTGCCTTCAATGCCCTCTCGGTCTGCGCCCAGGCGATTGAAGGGCTCGAACAGGTCCTTCATCTGATCTGCACGCAGCCCCCGCCCGGTATCGGCAACGCGCACGATCAGACGCCCAGGCTGCGTGTCTACCAATGAGGCATGCACCGTGACCTGCCCCCCCACACGGTTGTACTTCACCGCATTGGACAGGACGTTGATCAACACCTGCTTGATGCGACGCTCATCTCCCAGTACCTGGCGCCGATCCACCTTGAGCGTGTCGACACTGACGGTCACCCCCATGGCTTCGGCTTGCGGCATGATCATGGGCAGGCTCTGCGTGATTAGCTCGCAGATGCGCACCGGCTCGATCTTCAGACCCGCATCACCTGATTCGATGCGGGTCAGATCAAGGATGTCATTGATCATTTCCAGCAGATGCTGCCCCGCCCTCAGGATGTACTCGACATGCAGGCGCTGCCCGGCTGCCATGCGTGCATTGGCATCGTGCAGCAGCAATTGTGCAAAGCCGATGACGGCGTTCAGGGGCGTGCGCAGCTCATGACTCACCCTGGAGAGGAACTGGCTCTTGACCTGACTTGCATGCACGATGGCCTGTTGCTCCAGCAAGGCGGCTTCGGCCATCTTGCGCTCGGTGATGTCACGCGAGAGCATGATGAAGCGGGTATCCAGCCCATGCACGCTACCCTTGCGAGATACCGACAACTCGAACCACCTCACGCCATGTGGCAAGCTCAACTGGAGCTGGGCCCCTGAGGACGTGCCATTTTCAAGCGCATCCTCCAGCGCGGCGATGACCACACCGGCCTCCGCTGCCGGCAGCACATCGTGCACGGTCTGGCCGATCAGGTATTGCGCCGGGCGAATCAGCGTGTCGAGCCGGGATGAGTGCACAGCATGGTAGCGACCGTGCAGGTCCAGCTCCAGCATCACGTCAGGAACCGCGTCCAGCGTAGCCCGCAACTGATCGCCCATTCGTGCCATTTCGCGATAAGGCTCTTCGATCACCACGACGAACACGGCGCGATACAGGAACAGATAGGAAACCACCTTGTAGATATGCCCGGCCACGTTGAAGAAATCCGACGTGGTCGCATACAAGGTGAACAGGCACTCGCTCAACGCCATGACGCACACTGCGCCGAACAATGCGGCGGCATTGAAGCTCACGGGGCGGCGCATTTGCAGCCAGAAACTGCAGGCCGCCGCCACATTCATGGCGATGATGAGGTATTCGGCCCCGATCTTGAACGGCGTCAAACCTGAGCCTGGTATGTAAGTCTGAGGCACCCAATCCGCATGGAACAAGCAAACCCAATAGGTAGCGCCCACCAGTACCAGGACGGCCGCCAGCCAGCCGTAGCGACTGCCACTGGATGCAGCCTTCTCTGGCGGCAGGAGCGCCACCGTAAGCAAGGCAGACGCCGCCAGCAGGCGCGCCACCAGCCAGAAATTGATCGCTTTCTGAGGGCTGCTGGCGGTGACAAAATGCGGCATACCTGCGTATGACAGTGCATGCGCAAAATCGAGCATGGCCACACCCAGGAACGCACAAGCGAGGATCAAGGCATGCCTCGGCAGGTTGCGACTGTAGGCATTCCAGCCCGAGGCAAATACCAGCACGGCAATCACCACCGACACCATCTCCAGCATGGTGTGGATCGGCACGTAATCCTCGAACTTCTGAAAGCCCGCCCAGAACGGCACGGTCCAGATCAACGCCAGGCCCATGGTCATGACAGCGACCAGGATCAAGGCTCGACGCATGGCAAGCCGATGGCTGTGATGCAACATCACACCGCTCCTTCGTGTTTGTGTCTTGACGTCAGGGCACCTGGACCACACACCACTACAACAACAGGAAGAACAACCGCAACAACGGTGTGCCGAGACGGATTCAGATCATTGTGTCATGAGCGCATGCGCAGCACCAGATTTGTGCACGCACGCCGAATCCTCGTGAAAACCACAATGGACCTGCGTCCCGTCAAGCGATCAAGGCAGCAAGCCTTGGTAGGGCCCGCAACGCGTTGGCAGTGGTTTGTGCTTGAACCTGAGCCAGGCTCCAGCCGCGCAAGTCGGCCAGCGACTGCGCAATGCGAGGCAGCTCGGCCGGCTCGTTGCGGCTGCGCGCGCCCTCAGCCCTGGCCTGTGCTGTCTGATAAAGCCAATGTGGCGGGATGTCCGGCGCATCTGTTTCAAGCACGATGGCGTCGTCTGGCAGGCTGGCTGCCAGCCGCCGGATCTGCAAAGCGCGATCGAAGGTCATGGCACCGCCAAAGCCCAGTTTGAAGCCCAATGCCAGAAAGGCCAGCGCCTGTTGCTCGCTGCCGTTGAATGCATGGGCAATGCCCCCGGCTACCGGGCGTCCGGCATCCCGCAGTCGCCTGAGGTGCTTGAGCAGGCCGTCGGCACTGCGACGCACATGCAGGATCACGGGGAGCCCTGCCGCCACAGCCAGCTCCAGTTGAGCCGCGTACATGCGCTCTTGCAAGGCCTTGCCGGCCTCGTCCTGCAACTCAGGTACGAAATGGTCCAGGCCGATTTCCCCCACGGCCACCAGACGCGGGTCGTCCCGCCAGGCTTTCAAGGCCGAGGCCAGAGCTTGAAGGGCCGCTTCTTCAGGCTCCTGGCGTACATACAACGGGTGGATGCCCAGGGCATAGGCACCATGGCATTGCAGCGCTGCGTCACGGCTGGTGTGGAAGGTGGCCGAAGACACGGCCGGCACCACCATGAGCCCCACACCGGAAGCCAGGGCACGCGAGATCACATCTGCCCGATCGGCATCGAACTCCGGCGCATCCAGATGACAGTGCGTGTCCAGCCACATGCCCTGCCTCCCAGAAGTGAATCAGTCAGCGAAACGCCCGTTGACGAGGCGATGACGCTGCGCACAGCGCTCGGCCAGGACCGAATCATGGGTCACCATGATCACGGCCGTCCCTTGATCGGCGGCCAGTTGCAGCATCAAGTCAAACACGATGTTGGCGGTGTTGCGGTCCAGGTTGCCGGTGGGTTCGTCGGCCAGGATGCAGGCCGGCTGCGTGACCAGCGCTCGCGCCACCGCAACGCGCTGGCGCTCACCGCCAGACAACTCGGACGGGCGGTGCTCGACACGGTTGAGCAAACCAACACGGTCCAGCCAGCCACGGGCCTGCTCGCGCGCCTGCTCCTGCGGCATGCGGCGAATCAGCAAGGGCATGGCCACGTTGTCCAGCGCGGTGAACTCGGGCAGAAGGTGGTGAAACTGGTAGATGAAGCCCAGATGCTGATTGCGCCAGGCACCTTGCTGAGCCGGGTTCATGGCACTGAGGTCCTGTCCCATCAAGCGCACACGGCCACTGGTGGGGGAATCCAGCCCGCCCAGCAAGTGCAGCATGGTGCTCTTGCCGGAGCCCGAAGCCCCCACGATGGCCACCGTTTCGCCGCGCGTCACGCGCAGGTCCACGCCTTGCAGGATGCTCACATCCAGCGGGCCTTCATGGAACCGCTTCACCAGCCCTTGGGCTTCCAGAATCAATGCGTCAGTCATGCCAATCAGATGTTGAGCAACCACACAAGGACATTCTTGGCAATGAAACCCAACATGCCAAAACCCAGCACGATGAACAACATGAAGGTGCCAAACCTGCCAGCCTTGGACTCACGTGCCAGCTGCAAGATGATGAAGAACATGTAAAGGATGAAGCCACCCACGCCGAAGGTCAGCCCCAGTTGAGCAATCTGCTCCTCATTCATGCCAAACATATCAAACCGCTTCCCCGCCTGTCTCGCGGACCACCAGATCGCGGTACGCATGCCAGGTGGCATGGCCCAGAACAGGTATCACCAGAATCAAACCAAACATCATGGTGCACAGCCCCAGCAGGCTCAACGACATCACGATCGCGGCCCAGGTGCTCATGCAGATCGGGTTGGCCATCACGGCACGCCAACTGGTCAGCACGGCGCGCGGCACGCTCACCTTGCGGTCGACCAACAAAGGGATGGCCACGACGCTGGAGGCGAAAACCGGCGCGGCCATCACGCCACCGACCAGCAACCAGATCTCGAAAAATCCAGGATTGGGCGCCATCACCACGCGCAGCAGGAAGTCGGTCGGCGTCGTGACGGCCGGCTTGACACCCAGGGTGATCAGCGCAGCTGAAGTCATGACCCAGCCGGTGCCCAGCGCCGTCAACAAGATGCCGAACTTGACCAGGCGCCGATCCATGGACGACCACACGGCCCACACGGCCTCAAAGCCGGCAGACTCGCCCCGCAACAAGGCACGGCTGACCGCATACAAGCCGGTGGACAGAATCGGCGCCACCATCAGGAAGCCCGACATGGCGCCGGCCAGAATCCAGAAACGGTCCCAGGCCAGCATCAGCATCAGGCCGCCAAAGGCCCCCATGAGCACACCGTGGGTCAGGCCCACCAGTGGGGCGTCCATGAAGTCACTCCAGCCTCTAGCCAGCCAGATGAAGGTGCGCAAGGAATGCACCTTGCGAACACGCAGCGGACGGTCTTGAGCAGGCAGGATGTCACTCATATCGCAAGGCCTCGGCAGGTTGAACACGGCTGGCGCGCCAGCTGGGGTACAGCGTGGCAGCCAGGGACAGAACCAGTGAGATCAAACCAATGGGGATGATGTCGCCCCATTGCGGGTCGGAGGGCATCTTGGAGATCAGGTAGATGCTGCCAGGCAGGAAGCTCACGCCCAGCAGATGCTCGATGGCCGGCACGATGACATCCAGGTTGAAGGCCACCAGCAGGCCCAGGCCCAGGCCGCCCAGCGTACCCAGCACGCCCGACATGGCGCCTTGCACCATGAAGATCCCCATGATCGAACGCGGGCTCGCACCCAGGGTGCGCAGGATGGCGATGTCAGCGCGCTTGTCGGTCACGGTCATCACCAGGGTGGACACGAGGTTGAAAGCCGCCACAGCCACGATCAGCGTCAGGATGATGAACATCATGCGCTTTTCCACCTGCACCGCATCGAACCAGGCCCGGTTGGTGTGCGTCCAGTCACGCACGATCACATCGGATCCCAGCGATTCCGCCAGTTCGTTGCCCACGCGCCGCGCCAGTTGCGCATCCTTGAGCTTGAGCTGCACCCCCGTCACGCCACCTGTGCGAAACAGCTTGGCGGCGTCATCCGCATGCATCAGCACCAGGCTGCTGTCGTATTCGTAGTGGCCGGCATTGAACACACCCACCACCGTGACTTGCTTGAGCCGGGGTACGACACCGGCTGGCGTCATCTGGCCGCTGGGCGCTACCACCGTGAGTGGATCACCTTCGCGGATGCCCAGACTGCGCGCCATTTCGACGCCAACCACCACCCCCCAGCCACCCGGAGTCAGGCGAGCAAAGGTGTCCTTCATGGCTGCGGCCAAGGGGGTCACGGCCACTTCTTCGGAGGGCACGATGCCGCGAACCAGGGCGCCCCGCATGTCGTCACCCCGCGCGATCAGGGCTTGCGCGGGAATGAAAGGCGCCGCGCCGATCACGGCGGGGTTGCGGCGGGCCTGCTCGGCCAGCACGTGCCAGTCGGCCAGGGCGCCACCTCGGGCGTCGTACAACTCGATGTGGGCGACCACGGACAGCATGCGGTCGCGCACTTCCTTCTGGAAGCCGTTCATCACCGACAGCACGATGATCAAGGCGGCCACACCCAGCGTAATGCCAAGCACGGACACCCCGGAAATGAAAGAAATGAAGCCGTTGCGACGTGTCGTGCGGCTGGCGCGGGTGTAACGCCACCCGATTCGCCACTCAAAAGGCAGATTCATGATGTGAGGAGTGTACCCACTTGATAATCACGCCCTGAACCTGAATACGTCTGCCCACTGTGTCATCCAAGCCAATCAAACACTGGATCGTGCCTTTCGCAGCCAGCCTGTCCGAGCCCTGTCAGCACGCGCTGCCCCGGCTGGCGGCGGGCAACGCCCTGCCTAACCTGCGCCGCGTGCTGAGCCAGTTGCAGGAAGTGCAGCGCATCGAGGGGGATGAGTACGCCCTGTCCACGCCCCACGAGCGCGTGCTGGCTCGTGCCATGGGCTGGCCTGATTCGGACGGCCTGATGCCCTGGGCCAGTTGGTGGGCAGCCCAGGATGGCCTGGTGCTGGAGGCGGGCAAGACATGGGGCATGCTCAGCCCTGGTCACTGGCTGATGGGCCGCGACCACCTCACCTTGCTGGATCCTGCCACGCTCGGTCTCAGCGAAGCTGAGTCGCGAACCGTGTTTGACGCCATCCGGCCATTGTTCGAGGAAGATGGCTGGACCCTGCGGTGGGGATCAGCCCAACGCTGGTATGCCGCCCATCCGTCGCTGAGCGGCCTGCCGACGGCCTCGTTGGACCGCGTCATCGGCCGCAACCCGGATCTCTGGCTGACCGACCACAGCCAGGCCCGCATGGTGCGCCGCCTGCAAAGCGAGGTGCAGATGCTGCTTTATCAGCACCCGGTCAACGATGCGCGCGAAGCGCAGGGGCTGGCCACGGTCAACTCCTTCTGGCTGAGCGGCTGTGGCGCAGTGCCTGCATGCACCGACCTGCCGCCCCACATTGCACTGGTCAACGATCTGCGTGCCCCCATGCTGGCTGACGACATGCCCTCATGGCTGGTCGCCTGGGCGCAGGTGGACGCCACCATACTGAAAGCCGCCTGCCAAGCCCTGGATGCCGGGCAGGCTATCGAGCTGACCCTGTGCGGTGAACGCCATGCCATGACCTTGGCGCCGGCACCCGCCACAGGCCTGAGCGCCAGACTGTGGCAATCTCTGAAGCGCCTGACCTCATCCGGCAGCGGCAGCGACCCTGTGCCCCTGCTCAACAGCCTGTAAGCCCCCATGAAAATCACCGCCCGAGAGGTCCCGCCCCGCGCTGCCTGGACCCTGGAACAAGCCGGCGTCCACCCCCTGCTTGCCCGTTTGTTTGCCTCCCGCGGCGTGCGCACGGCCGAAGAACTCGACGACAGCCCGGCCCGCCTGCTCCCCCCTGCTGACCTGAAAGGTGCCACGCAGGCTGCCACGCTCCTGGCCGACGCCATCCAGCAAGGCCAGCGCATCTGCATCGTGGCCGACTACGACTGCGACGGCGCCACCGCCTGTGCCGTGGGCCTGCGTGGCCTGAAAATGCTCGGAGCCCGCCCTGAGCAGGTCAGTTTCGTGGTGCCCGACCGCGCCGTGCACGGCTACGGCCTGACGCCCCCCATCGTGGACATGGTGCGCGCCAAGCAAGCCAATGTGCTGGTCACCGTGGACAACGGCATGGCCAGCCACGAGGCCGTGCTCCTCGCCCGCGAGCACGGTCTCAAGGTGATCATCACCGACCACCACTTGCCTGTGGTGCTGGACGACGGGCAGGTCAGCCTGCCCGATGCCGATGTGATCGTGAATCCCAATCAGCCCGGCTGTGCCTTTGCCAGCAAGGCACTGGTCGGCGTGGGCGTGATGTTCTACGTGCTGCTGGCCCTGCGTGCCGAGTTGCGGCAGCGTGGGGCCTTCGATGCCACCAACCAGCCCCGCATCGACAACCTGCTGGATTTGGTCGCCCTGGGCACCATCGCCGACGTCGGCAAGCTCGATGACAACAACCGCCGCCTGGTCGCCCAAGGCCTCAAGCGCATCCGCGCCGGGCGCATGCAACCGGGCATCGCTGCGCTGTTTACCGCTGCGGGCCGCGACCCGAAGAAAGCCACCAGCCAGGATTTCGGCTTTGCCCTTGGCCCACGCGTGAACGCTGCCGGCCGCCTGGCCGAAATGGGCCTGGGCATCGAGTGCCTGAGCACCGATGACGCCGATCGTGCCGACGCCCTGGCCCGCCAACTCGACACCATCAACCGCGAACGCCGTGAACTGGAATCCGGCATGCGCGAGCAGGCCGAGCAGTTGCTGGAAGGCCTGATGCCGGAAGACGAGCCACCTGCCGCCGTGGCCATCTACGACCCGGACTTCCATGAGGGCGTGGTGGGCATCGTGGCTTCGCGCCTGAAAGACCGGCTGCATCGTCCCACCTTCGTGTTCGCCCTGGGCCAGGATGGCCTGCTCAAAGGCTCGGGCCGATCCATCCCCGGCTTTCACCTGCGTGATGCGCTGGACGTGATCAGCAAGCGCCACCCCGGTCTGCTCAAGCGCTTTGGGGGCCATGCCATGGCGGCCGGCTGCACCATAACCGAAGAAGACTTCGACACCTTTGATGCCGAACTGATCCGCATCGCCCAGGAAGGCCTGGATCCCAGCCTGCTGCTGCGCCAGATCAGCACCGATGGCCCACTGGACGCCCAGTGGTTCACACCGGAAACCGTGGCAGAACTCGACGGCGCCGTGTGGGGCCCTGGCTTTGACGCCCCGGTCTTCAGCGATCTGGCCGAGGTACTAGGCCAGCGCCTGGTGGGCGAGCGCCATCTCAAGCTGAGCCTGCGTGTGCAAGGGCAGGTGCGAGATGGCATCTGGTTCGGGCGCACGGAGCCGCTGCCAGCCAGAACCCAGTTGGCCTACCGCGTCAGCCTGGATGAATTCCAGGGACGTCAGCGTGTTCAGATCGTGGTGGAAGGCGCCGTCAATCCTGCCTGACCCGCTTGAGGGCCAGATGACGGCATGCAGCTCGGCTCAACGGTAGGCGTTGAGCGCCTTGGCGATGGGCGACTGCCCCAGGTTGCCGTAGGTGCTGCTTTCCTCGGTGGGAAACAGCACTTTGAGCGTACGGTCGATGGAGGCATTGGCACGGTGCACAGCCGCTTGCTGTGCCAGCAAGCGTGCCTGCGCCAGTTTCAGGCGCGAACGCAACTCGCCATCCAGCGGCTGCAAGCCGGCCTGCTCGGCCTTGCGAAACGCCACCAACGACTCGGCCAGCGTACGCTGCAATTGCTGCGATTGCTGGGCAATGGCATCGCCATCACCCGTGGCGAAGGCCTTGTCCAGTTCGGACAGACGTGCCTCGATGCCCGCCACATGGGCGCCCATCTCTGCAGACACGTCTTCTCCGAAAGGGTTGACCTGCGCCATGCTCAACCTCAGCCCTGCTTGCCTTGCAGCAATTCCTTGGCGTTGCCGATCAGCTTGTCGGCAATCACTTCAGGACTGATCTTGTAGGTGCCGTTGTCGATGGACTCCTTGACGCTGGACACTTTGTCCGCATCAAAAGTGCCATCCGCAGCCGAAATCAGCCCGGAGGCGACCGTCGACAGGGTGACTTTCGAACTCTCGCTGACGCTACCCGAAGACGAGGACGTCTTCCCGGTACTGGCTCCCTCGGTACGAGGGCTGACGCCACCGACCGCTTTGTCTAAAGGGTTGCCGATCTTCATGATGTACTCCTTGATCCCGGTTGATACCGAGTGGTCACATCCGCGATATCGACGCGGGGCTGACCGACTTTAATGCCAAACACCCCAAACCCCCTAGGCAGGGGGGACGAATTGGCAAGAAACTGTTTCACAGAGACAACTCCACTTGCCGATCCCCGACCGGGTGACCACAAACCACCCGACCGTTATCGGTGCGAATCCGGGCACATTGACCCTCATCCCCGGGGGACAGCGCCATGCCCGCTGCCGCGATCTGAAAACCGTCGCCGCGCACCGTCAGCCGCACGGGGTCACCGGCGGAGAACCAGCGGCGGGCCTTCACGTCATCCTGATGGATGGCCTGCCCGACCTCCACGCCACGAATCACCGAGCGGCCCACCAGTTCGGCAGGACGGATCACGGCAGGCGACGTTTTTTCGGCCAGATCAACTTCCGCCACACGCAGGTCGCTGTGCTCGATCGGGTTGCCTGGGCGCAGCGGCACGGTGGCCACCAACGCCTGACCCCAGACCTTGACGGTCACCGGCCAAAACACGTTCCAGCGCACGGGGCCTTGTTCACAGCGCAGGCCGACGCGGGTCTTGCCCCACATCTGCACGCCCTCGGGCATGTAAGCCTTGACCTTGTCGCAAGGCGCCAGCTTCAGGCGAGGATCCAGTTGCCCCAGGGCCACTTCAACACGCCAGGCCTTTTTTTGCATGGCGGCATCGCTGCTGCTGCCCTGGGGAAGCGCCTGCTGCTTGAGCAGCGACGTCACCTGGGTTTGCAAGCCCACCATGTCCGCCGTCTGGGCGCGGGCCGAGGAGGCACCCAGCGCAGCCAGGGCGCACAGCCCTACCCACAGCAAGGAGCTGAGCGCAGCCACCAGAAACTGGACGGGTGCCAGACCGATGTCTGTGTGCAGGCGCGCGGTGGATTCAAAGGACGTTTTCATGGTGAGTTGACTGTACGAAGCCCGCCCCTCCACCAAGGACGGGAAATGCGGGGCGATTCGGCCTCTTATTCGACTCATGTTTTGACGCCACCCGATCAACATGCCAGACAAGCTGCCTCGTCGTGCACCTCCCCAGGAGACCACCCGGCGAACCCGGCAGCCAGAAGTGAACAGCCCCGGAGGGCCCAGACCATGTTGAACCGATTGACCGATTCATTGAACTTCCAGTCCGAAGCGCTCGCGCTGCGGTCGGAACGCCAGCGCCTGATCGCCAGCAACATCGCCAATGCGGACACCCCCGGGTACGTTGCCCGCGATTTCGATTTCGCCACGGCCCTGCGCCAGGCGACCGGTCAGTCCTCAGCTGGCAACGCTGGCGTGCAAGCGCCGAAACTGAGCATGGCGGCATCCACCGCCGGCCACCTGAACCGCAACGGGCAGCCCGCTGGAAGCCGCGAACAACCCGACATGAACTACGCCCTCGCCTCGCAGACCAACCTCGACAGCAACACCGTCGACATGGACCGCGAACGCGCCAACTTCGCCGACAACACCGTGCGCTACGAAGCCACGCTGCGTTTCATCAACTCACAGGTGAGGACGCTCAACACGGCCATCACTGGTCAATAGGCCGGACCATAAGCAGGCCAGTCCGGCGACTACAGGAGACCATCATGTCGATGTTCAAGATCTTCAACGTGGCAGGCAGCGCGGTCAGTGCGCAGTCGCAACGCCTCAATGTGGTGGCCTCCAACCTGGCCAATGCAGACACGGTGGCCGGCCCCGATGGTTCTGCCTACAAGGCTCGCCAGGTTGTCTTCACCACCACGCCGATGGGCGAAGTGGGCACCGCCGGTGTCACGGTCAGTCAGGTCACCGAAGACGCCAGCCCAGGCCGGCGCGTGCACGACCCCAAGCACCCTCAGGCCGATACAGAAGGCTATGTGACCTACAGCAACGTCAACACCGTGGAAGAGATGGTCAACATGATCTCGGCTTCCCGGTCCTACCAGAACAACATCGAGGTCATGAACACGGCGAAGACCCTGCTCATGAAGACCCTGCAAATGGGCCAAGGCGGTTGATCCGCAACCGATCACGGCATCTGAAGAACAGGACACCGCATGACCACCGTCACCAACAACACAGCAGCCACAGCGGCCACTACGTCAAGCACCACATCAACCACGAGCAAGAACAGCATGTCCGAGGCATCGGACCGTTTCCTCAAGCTCCTGGTCACGCAGATGCAGAATCAGGACCCGCTCAACCCGGCCGACAACTCGCAGATCACCAGCCAGATGGCCCAGATCAACACCGTGACCGGCATCGACAAGCTGAACACGACGATGACCTCCATGAGCGCCAACATGACGCAGTTGCAGATGCTGCAAGGCGCCAGTCTGGTGGGACATCAGGTCATCATGGAAGGCAACCAACTGGCCACCAACACGGCGGGCCACGGTGTGGGTGGCTACGACTTGGCAGCTGCTGCCTCCACGGTTCAAATAGACATCTACAACGCCGCCGGGGTCAAGCTCGACACGGTCACCAAAAGCGGTGTGGCCGCCGGCCAGCAAAGCTTCGAGTGGACACCCCCCAGTGGCACCAGCGCCGAAGGCCTGACCTTCAAGGTCGCCGCCACCAGTGGCAGCAAGACCATCGCCAGCACGCCATTGATGAGCGATCTGGTTGACGCTGTCAGCAACACGAATGGCGCCCTCACCCTCGAACTGCGCAACGCAGGCAGCACCGCCTACAACAAGATCAAGGCCGTGTCCTGATGGACAGCCCTCACCCCGAATTCATTTTCACCACGCCACAGCAGTAACGCCGAAAGGACATCACCATGGGTTTCCAGCAAGGACTATCTGGTCTGAACATCTCCGCCAAGAATCTGGAGGTGATCGGCAACAACGTGGCCAACTCCAACACCTATGGCGCCAAGGCCTCACGGGCTGAATTCGCCGACATGTATGCCGCCTCACTGGGTGGTGGTGGCAGCAACGGCATTGGTATCGGCGCCCGCGTGGCATCGGTGGCCCAGCAATTCACGCAAGGCAACATCAGCACCACAGCCAACGCGCTTGATCTGGCCATCAACGGCCGTGGCTTCTTCGCGTTGAGCACCTCTCAAGGTGAAACCGTCTACTCGCGCAATGGCCAGTTCAAGCGTGACAAGGATGGCTACATCGTCAACAACGAAAAGCACCAGTTGCTGGGGCAGGCCCTGGATGCCAACGGCGCACCGGCAGGCCCGGCCGGTACCGCCATCCAGTTGACCAATGATGGCTCCCCACCGCAAAAGGCTACCGCGATCAGCATGACGGCCAACATGGACGCCCGCGCGGCCCTGCTGGGCGCCAACGACTCCACCGGCACTTTCGTGCTCACGCCAACCGACTTCAGCAATGCGAAGTCCTACAACTTCGTGACCTCGCAAACCGTCTATGGTGACAACGGCGCGCCGATTGCCATCAACTACTACTTCAAGAAGACCGCTGCGGCCACGCCTGGCGATGCCACCCAGACACCGCCCGACCCAGGTACCGGCGGCACCTGGGAGGTCTACATGAGCGCCGATGGCAACACCAATGCCGCCTCGGTATCGCTGGACAGCAATGGCGCACCGGTTCCCGTGGCCACTCTCACCTTCCAGGCAGACGGCTCCCTGCCATCAGGCACCACCTTCACCATTCCATCGATCCCGGGCGGGAACAACGGCCAACCCCTCACGGGCGTGACACTGGACATCAGTGGCGCAACCGAGTACTCGGGTTCCTATGCCGTCACCGACCTCAGTGGTGGTGGCTACGCACAAGGCAACTTGTCGGACTTCCTGATCGAAACCGATGGCACGGTGAAAGCACGCTACACCAACGGCCAGTCCAAGGCGATTGCCCGCGTGCAGCTGGCTGACTTCAAGAACCTCAACGGTCTGCAGCCCGTCGGCGCCAATGAATGGAAGCCCACCAACTCATCGGGCGACCCGCTGCCTCTGGGCACCCCTGGCTCGGGCGTATATGGCTTGCTGCAATCCGGTGCACTGGAGGAATCCAACGTGGACCTTACCGGTGAGCTCGTCAACATGATCGTGGCCCAGCGCGCCTATCAGGCCAACGCCCAGACCATCAAGGCAGAAGACCAGGTTCAACAGACCCTGGTGAACCTGCGTTGATGATCGACGCCTCAGGCAGACATCAGGAGTAAGACATGGACCGCATGATCTACGTGAGCATGGCTGGCGCCAAGATGAACATGCAGCGCCAGGATGTACTGTCCAACAACCTGGCCAATGTCAGCACCACCGGCTTTCGGGCCGAGCTGGAAGCAGTGCGCGCCGTACCCGTTCGCGGGGATGGTGCCAGCACACGTGTGTACTCGCTGGAAACCACAGTGGGCTACAACGACAGCGCCGGCCCCATCACCTTCACCGGCCGCTCACTGGACGTGGCAGCGCAAGGCAAAACCTGGATGGCCGTACAGGCACTGGATGGCACCGAGGCCTACACACGCTCGGGCTCCTTTGCCGTCAACGCGGAAGGCACCCTGGTCACGCACAGCGGCCTGCCGGTCATGGGCGATGGCGGCCCCATCACCATCCCCGCAGGCGCCGAGCCCAGCATCGCACCTGATGGCACCGTGAGCGCCAAGGCTCTCAATGGCAAGACAACCGGCGTGGGCAAGCTCAAGCTGGTCACACCGCAAGACAAGCTGATCCGTGGCGACGATGGCCTGTTCCGCGCCCCTGACGGCGGTGAACTGCCCGTCGATGCCACGGCCCGCGTGCAGGACGGCTCGTTGGAAGGCTCCAACGTGAACCCCATCGAGACCATGGTGTCGATGATCGCGGCAGCGCGCCAGTTCGAGACGCAGATGAAGATGATGCAGACCGCCGAGTCTGATGAAAAGGCCGCAGCGCAGTTGCTGTCCGCCAGTTGATCACTGAATTGATTCGAGATGGCGCACTGCGCCAAGGAGTACCGCCATGATGCGTTCACTGTGGGTATCGAAGTCCGGCATGGAAGCCCAGCAAACCCAGCTGGATCACATCTCCCAGAACCTGGCCAACAGCGGCACCAATGGCTACAAGCAGTCGCACGCGGTCTTCGAGGATCTGATGTACCAGAGCTTGCGTCAAAGCGGCGCCAACAGTTCCGAACAGACGCAGTTGCCAACCGGCTTGCAGGTGGGCCTGGGCGTGCGCGCCGTGGCCACGTCGCGCCAGTTCACGCAAGGTACCCTCACCCAGACGTCCAACAACCTGGACATCGCGATCCAGGGCAAGGGCTTCTTCCAGATCACCATGCCTGACGGCACCACCGGCTACACACGCGATGGCGCCTTCCAGATGGACGCACAAGGCCAACTGGTGACCAACAACGGCTACCTGGTTCAACCGGGCATCACCGTGCCCGCCAACGCAACCAACCTGACCATCGGTCAGGACGGCACGGTCACGGCCTCCATCCCCGGACAAGTGGCACCCCAGAACCTGGGCCAGATCCAGTTGGCGTCCTTTGTGAACCCGGCCGGTCTGGAACCCAAGGGCCAGAACCTGTTTGCCGAAACCACGGCCTCCGGCGCCCCGCAAACCGGCGCGCCTACCGTGCAAGGCATGGGCACGCTGTCGCAAGGCTTCGTCGAATCCTCCAACGTGAACGTGGTGCAGGAACTGGTGACCATGATCCAGACCCAACGCGCCTACGAACTCAACTCCAAGGCCATCCAGACCTCGGATCAGATGCTGCAGAAACTGGGTCAGATGTGATGCAAAGGCTGCACCAGATGTTGCGTAAGATCCTGCCTGCCTTTTGCCTGCCAGCCCTGCTGGCTGGCTGCGTCACCACGGCCCCCAAGGTCGATGTGGCCGAACCCACCCAGGCTCGCCCTTCTGCCGCGGCCTATGCCCCCATCAACAACGGCGCGATCTTCCAGGCCGGTGGCTACCGCCCCCTGTACGAGACGCACCGCGCCCGCATGGTGGGTGACATCATCACCATCAACATCAGCGAAGCCACCTCGGCCAAGCAGGAAACCACCAGCTCGCTCGAGAAAAAGGGCAGCGTCGCCAGCACGATCAGTGCCGTTCCGCTGATTCGACTGGATCAAGTAGCCAAGCTGGGCGCGGAAGGGTCGTCGACCAACAAGTTCGACGGCACCGGCAGCACCGCAGCCACCGGCAACTTCACAGGCACCATCACCGCCACCGTGATCGAAGTTCTGCCCAACGGGCACCTGATCGTCGCCGGTGAAAAGCAGATCGGCGTGGCCAAAAACGTGGACGTCCTGCGTTTCTCTGGCCAGATCGACCCCGCCAGCATCCAGCCGGGCAACACCGTGTTGTCCAGCCAGATTGCCAATGTGCGCATCGAGCACATGGGGCGCGGGGCGCAACAGGATGCGCAGGGAATAGGCTGGCTTGCCCGCTTCTTTTTAAGCATTACGCCCTTCTAAAGATCCCGAAAATGAAGCCGAACCCCTCAAGGATTTCGGCCTCATGGACATCTCGGATCGCCTCCTCAAACTGCTGATCGGCCTGGCCTTTCTGGCAGCCTCCGCGGCACTGTGGTGGCCGGTGGATGCCAAGGCCGTGCGCCTCAAGGAAATCGCCGCCATTCAAGGCGTACGCAGCAACCAGTTGATGGGCTACGGCCTGGTCGTGGGCCTGGACGGCACCGGCGACCAGACCACGCAATCACCCTTCACCGCGCAAAGCCTCAACGCCATGCTGCAACAGATGGGCATCACGGTGCCCGCTGGCGTGGCCATGCAGGTCAAGAACGTGGCTGCCGTGATGGTGACCGCCACCCTGCCCCCGTTCGCACAACCCGGCCAGGCGATAGACGTCACAGTGTCGTCGCTGGGCAATGCCAAATCGCTGCGCGGCGGCACCCTGATCGCCACCCCGCTCAAAGGCGCCGATGGTCAGATCTACGGTATGGCGCAAGGCAATGTGGTCATCGTCGGCGCGGGTGCCACGGCCGGTGGCGCCAAGGTTCAGATCAACCAGCTCAACGCAGGCCGCATCCCCTCGGGTGCAACGGTCGAACGCAGCGTGCCCACACCCTGGATGCAGGGCAGCACCATCCAGTACGACCTGCAAGCCGATGACTTCAACACGGCGCGCGAAGTCGCCAATGCGATCAACAAGACCAAGGGCAACGGCACGGCTGAAGCCATCAATGGTCGCACCGTCAACGTCAACCTGCCCACGCAGCCTGGCGAACGCGTGGCCTTCATGGCCGATCTGGAAAATCTGAACATCGACAAGGCCACACCGGCCGCACGTGTGGTGATCAACTCCCGCACGGGCTCTGTGGTGCTCAACCAGTCGGTGACGATTGGCCCCTGTGCGGTGGCGCACGGCAACCTGTCGGTCACCATCAGTTCCACGCCGGTGATCAGTCAGCCCAGCCCCATGTCGCAAGGCCAGACGGTCGCAGCCGAGAAAACCGACATCCGCATCAACCAGGAACCTGGTTTGCTGATCCAGTTGCCTAACGGCACCAAACTCACTGACGTCGTCAAGGCCTTGAATGCCCTTGGCGCCAACCCGCAGGACCTGCTGGCCATCCTGCAGGCGATGAAGGCGGCCGGCGCACTCCAAGCCGAGCTGGAGGTGATCTGATGAGCCTGAATCCTTCTTCCAACAATCGCCCCACCAACGGGCTGACGCTGGACCTGCGTTCCCTGGACCGCCTCAAGGCCACGTCCGGCAAGGATGCCCAGGCCGGCATCAAGGACACGGCCAAACAACTCGAAGGCCTGTTCATGCAGGAGCTGGTCAAGAGCATGCGCTCGACCACCATGAACAGCGGCATGATGGACAACTCGGCCACCGAGATGGGCACCAACATGCTCGACAGCCAACTGGCCAACCAGATGACGGGCCTGCCCGGCGGCCTGAGCGACCTGATCACCAAGCAGCTGGAACGCCAATTGGGAATCACCAGCAAAGACGCCCCGGCCAGCCCGCTCAAAGGCTTGGGCGATATGTCATTGAACCGTTTGGGTACCTACCAGGCGGACAGCACCAACGCCCCTTCAACAGCACGAACCACCAACGCCGTGCAAGACGACAAGCATCTCAGCGCGTCCGAGAGGTTCGTCCGCAAACACAAGTCCGCCGCACAAGCTGCTGAACAGGCCACGGGCATCCCCGCGTCCAACATCCTGGGGCAAGCCGCACTGGAGTCAGGCTGGGGCAAGCACGAGATCCGCATGAAGGATGGCACACCCAGCCACAACCTGTTTGGCATCAAGGCCAACTCCAACTGGAGCGGCAAGGTGGCCGAGGTCACCACCACGGAGTACATCGGGGGTGTGGCACGCAAGGTCACCGCCAAATTCCGTGCTTATGACTCCTATGAAGAGGCTTTCAAAGACCACGCCAAACTCCTCAGCAAGAGCCCGCGCTACAGTCAGACTGTTGCTCAGGCTGACACGGCCAGAGGCTTTGCCCACGGTTTGCAAAAGGCTGGCTATGCGACCGACCCGGCCTATGCCGACAAGCTCACCAAGGTGATCAACACCACCTTGCGTCTGCAAAAGACCGTCACCTGACGGCCTGACAGGAGTACACCATGGGGTCAGGCATCTTCTCACTGGGCACCACGGCGATGACGGCGAGCCAGGCCACGCTGGACACCATCGCCCACAACATCAGCAACGTCAACACGCCGGGCTATTCACGCCAACAAGTTGAACTGGCCACGGAAGGTGGCCTGTACACAGGCGCCGGCTTCTATGGCCGCGGCGTGAAAGTGGTCTCGGTCAACCGGCAGACCAATGACTTCCTGGTCAAGGAACTCAACACCAACACGGCACGAGCGTCTGCTGACCAGACGCGGGTGGACAAGCTCAAACAGCTGGAAACCGTACTGCCTACCGGTCAAACCGGGCTGGGCTACGCCGCCTCTCAGGTGCTCAACGCCATGGTCGATGTGGCCAACCAGCCGCAAGATATCTCCGCTCGCCAGGTTGCCTTGTCTCGTGCTCAGGAGTGGGTCAGCCGCATGAACACGGCAGGGCAGCAGATCGAAGACTTGCAGGCTGGCGTGGTGTCCGACATGGGCACTTCGGTGAGCCAGATCAACGACCTCACCCGCCAGATCGCCACGGTCAACCAGAACATCGCCAAGTTCACGGGCTCTGGCCATGCGCCCAATGACCTGCTTGATCAACGCGACAGATTGATCAAAGACCTCAACGAACAAGTGCAGGTCAGCACGGTTGAAGCCGATGATGGCACCACCAGCGTGTTCATGGGTGGCGGCCAGTTGCTGGTTCTGGGCAACCAGGCTCAGACCTTGGCCGTCGTGCGTGACCCTGTCGATGTGAAACAGGGCCGTGTCGCCCTGGCCACCAATGGCACCAACCGCATTCTGGACAGTGGCCAGATGACCGGCGGCGTGCTGCAAGGGCTCATCCAGTTTCAAGACAGCGACCTGACGTCGACCAAGCAGCAGCTCGACACCTTTGGTGCCAACTTCGCCGATGCGGTCAACGCACAGCAAGCCCTGGGCATGGACCTGGACGGCAATCTGCTGACCACGTTTGATGCCGCTGGCAACCCCGTCGCCAGCGCCCCGCTGTTCATTAACACGGGCAGTGCCGTCGATCTCAAACTGGCCATGACGGCACCAAAAGGCCTCGCGGCGGCGGCCCCGTTGGTTGCCATTCCCGGCACCGCCAACAAGGGCACGGTCAAGGTCGACACCATCGACATGGTGCGAGCCCTGCCCACGACCAACGCACTGGATGCCGCCACCTCCAAACCCACGGCAGGTTCGCCTCTGACGGTTGTCTTTGAAACCGACGCGAGCGATCCGACCAAACTGACCTACCGCTTCGTGGACAACACGGGCACCCCCTACAAGGACACCTCGCCGCCACGCAGCTGGACGGCAGGCACGCCCATCAACGATCAAGACGCCAACAGCACGCCCAGCCAGCAGTTGTTCAACCTGAACATCACCGGGGTCCCCAAGGCTGGTGACACCATACAGATCAGCACCACCGCCTACCCTGCCAGCAACAATGGCAATGCGATGACGATGCTGGGCCTGCGTGACAAGACCTTGGTGTCGCTGGATGGCGTTTCGCACGCCACGGTGACGGATGCCTACTCCCAGATGATCGGCAACCTGGGAGTGATCGTGCAAAGCGGCGAGACATCGGCCAGCATCTCCAAGACCCTGCAGGACAACTCTCAGCAGACCTTGACCAGTACAAGCGGCGTCAACCTGGACGAAGAAGCCGCCCGTCTCATTCAGTTCCAGCAAAGTTATCAGGCTTCAGCCAAGGTGCTGCAAGTCGCCCAGTCGCTGTTCACCACATTGCTGCAAGTTGCCGGCTGAGGATTTTGATCATGCGCATTGCTACCGCCCACACCTATGACACGGCCATCGCCAATCTGCAGGAACGCCAGCAGAAGCTGAGCATCTCTCAGCAACAACTGACTTCCGGCAAACGCGTCAACGTTGCCAGCGACGACCCCACGGCCGCTGCACGAGCCGAGCGCGCCCTGGCATCCATGGCCCGCCACGAAGCCAACCAGCGCACCCTGGACGCCAGCCGCAATGTGATGAACATCGCCAGCGGCGCCCTGGGCAATGCCACCGATCTTTTGCAGACAGCCCGTGAAACCCTGGTGGCTGCGGGCAACGGCAGCTATTCCGATGGTGAACGCAAGGCGCTGGCGATGAAGCTCAGCGATATCCGCAATCAACTGCTGTCCGTGGCCAATAGGTCGGATGGCGGTGGCGGCTATGTCTTTGGCGGGCAAGGGTCGTCGTCCCCGCCCTTCGTCGATGGCGCCGGTGGTGTGGTCTACCAAGGTCAAGGCGGTGAAACGCTGGCCTCTACCGATGAACACCTCAACCTCAGCGTCGATGGCGACCAGATCTGGCTGAAAGGCAAAACCGGCAATGGTGTGTTCAATACCGCGCCCGCCGGCAACACCATCACCAGTACCCCCAACACAGGTACCGCCTGGATCACATCCGGTTCGGTGGCCTCGCCCACCCAGGTACCTTACCCGGCCGCCACGCAGCCCGGCCCCACCTACACGGTGGCCTTCCACGTGACAGGCGCCACCACCACCTACGACATCCTGGAAGATGGCAACCCCATCTCCTCCGGCCAAACCTACAACACCGGCAAGGAAATCGGCATCCCGGGCAAGGGCATGTCCGTGGCGATCACCGGTGCGCCGGCTGACGGCGATTCGTTTGCCATCACCGAAGCGCAGAACAACCTGAACATCTTCAACAGCCTGGACAGCACGATTGCCGCGCTGAAATCGACCAATCAGCCAGCCGGTGCGGTGATGCAGGCGGTCAACTCCGGCATGACGCAAATCGATGCGGCCATGCGCAGCATTCAGGGCGCACAAAGCGCCGTTGGCGAACAGCTCAACCGGATGGATGGCATCGAAACGCGCATCGCAGATCTGAAGCTGGCCGCACAAACCGAGAAGTCGAACGCGGAAGATCTGGACATGGTCGCGGCCATCTCCGGCTTCCAGAACCAACAAACAGGCTATCAGGCTGCACTTCAGAGCTATGCCTCGGTGCAGAAACTGTCATTGTTCCAGTACATCAACGGATAACGCCAAGGGTAAAGGCAGGCCCATCTCATGGATCACCCCATTCTCAGTCAGACCGCGTTGGCCTACTGCCCGGTCATCGATCGCAATCGCAGCGTCATCGCCACCCGCCTGTCGGTTTTTCCGCTCAATCCCAACGCGCAGCTCGATCCACGATCGCTGCTGGATGCGCTAGCCGAAGCCTGGCCAACGGGCGGACCGCAGTTGTGGCTCAATGTGGCCAATGAGTCCTTGCTGCGCGACCTGATCGTGGCCCAGCCCGGCACCCACATCGTGGTGGAAGTGCCTGCCTTCATGGCCTGCGACACCACCAACGCGGAGCCGCTGTGCACGCTGCATGCCAATGGCAGCATGATGCTGCTCAAGGGCCGCCCCTTGCAGGAGTTGCCGCGTGAAGTCCTGGCTTGCTTCAAGTATGCGATCGTGGACTTCGAAGAAGACCGTCGCATTGACCAGGCCACCGGGGGTGCTGGCGTGGCACCTGAGGGCATCCCGCGCCACATCGGTCACGTACAAGCGGGCGTCAGCAACGTGCCCGACATGGAAACCAGTTTCCGCCGGGGTGCCTCGGCCGTCCTGGGCTGGCCCATCGACGACGTCATCAAGGCTGGCAACAAGCCTGCCGATCAGCCTGCCTTGCAGGTCATCGTGATGCTCATCGATCAAGTCCACAAGCAGGACGACATCGAGGACCTGGAAGCCACGCTCAAGCGCGATCCGCCACTGGCCTACAAGCTGATGCGCTACATCAACTCGCCTGCATTTGGCCTGTCGGTTGAGATCAGCTCGTTCCGGCACGCGATCATGATCCTGGGGTACCAGCGTCTCAAGCGCTGGCTCGCCCTCCTTTTGGCCACCGCCAGCAAGGATCCCAACATGAAGCCGGTCATGTACGCCGCCGTGCGCCGTGGCCTGCTGATGGAAGAGCTCGCTCGCATCAGCGGCGACGACGAGATGCGCAACGAGTTGTTCATCTGCGGCGTGTTCTCACTGCTGGATCGCATGTTCCAGCTGCCCTTCAACGAACTGCTCAAGACCATCCCGGTACCCGAGCGGGTTTATCAGGCCCTGGCCGACAACACCGGCCCCTACGAGCCGTATTTCCGCCTGGTGCAAGCCATCGAAGGCAGCAGCGTCTACGACATCAAGGACGCCGCAGAGGCCCTGATGATGAGCTTTGGCGACATCAATTCCGCTGTCATCAAGGCCATGGCCAACGCCTCGCAACTGGACTGAGGTCAGCGCCCTACATCGCGCATTCAGCAAGGGGGTTGCATAGCGTGAACTTGTTCACACGCGCCTCCCCCCTGCTTGCGGGTTAACCCTTGGCGACAGCAAGTGAAGTCAGTATCCTCTGGCTCCACTATGAATGCATTTGCCCCCCTCATCGGTGTCATGGTCCTGTCCTTTGTGCTGGTCACGAACTTCTTCGTGGCTGCATGGCGCCTGGGGGTCTTGCGCGCATTCGGTCGTCGACACAACCTGAGCTGGCGTGCACTGACAGCGGGCTCATTGGCCGCTTGCCTGCCTTTTGCGGGCGCGATCCTGGCCTTGACGCTCGTCCCTTCCGACAATGGCGTGAACATTTCGCTGTCTGCAGGACAACTGGCCATTCAACTGGCTGGCAGCGGCTTGATCATGCACCTCATCAACGATCAGCTTGTGCTGTGGGGCCGCCAGCAAACGCAGCGCTGATCTGTAAGATGGCGCATGCACGCCGACACCCCTTACGCTGACCTCACGCCCGATCTTGTTCTGGATGCCCTGGAGGCACTTGGCCAACAGGTGGATGGCCGGCTGCTGCAGCTGAACTCCTACGAAAACCGCGTCTTCCAGATTGGCCTGGACAGCGGTCAGTTCGTGGTCGCCAAGTTCTACCGGCCAGGTCGCTGGAGCGATGCCCAGATCCTGGAAGAACACACTTTCAGCCAGGAACTCGTTGAGGCTGAAGTGCCAGCCGTCCCGCCGATGACGCTGCAGGCAAATGGGCCAGATGCCACCGTGGTCGGCACCCCGCCTACATTGGGGCATTTCAAAGGTCATCGCGTAGCAGTCAGCCCTCGGCGAGGCGGACGCTCCCCTGAACTGGAAGATCCCGAGGTGCTGACCTGGCTCGGGCGCTTTCTGGCGCGGCTGCACGTGGTGGGTGGCCAGAAGCCCTTCGCACATCGCCCGACCATGGGGGTGGCGCAAACCGGTCGGCAAGCTCGTCAATGGCTGGCCGACAGCGAGCACAGTCTGCCCATTGAACAGCGCAGCAACTGGCTGGCGGTAACCGACCAGGCGCTGGACCTGTGCCAGCAGGCGTTCGATCGCGTCGATGGCTTGCGCCTGCACCGCCTGCATGGCGACTGCCATCCTGGCAACATTCTGTGGACACCGGACGGCCCCCATTTCGTGGACCTGGACGATGCCTGCATGGGCCCGGCCGTACAGGACCTCTGGATGCTGCTCAGCGGGGATCCAAGAGATCGCCAGACTCAGCTCCATGCCTTGCTCGAAGGCTATGAATCGTTTGCCGAGTTTGACTGGCGCGAGCTCAAGTTGATCGAACCATTGCGCACCTTGCGCATCATCCACCACAGCGCCTGGCTGGCGCGCCGCTGGCATGACCCGGCCTTTCCTGCCGCCTTCCCCTGGTTTGAATCAGGCACCTACTGGCAACAGCAGATTGACTTGCTGCGCCAGCAAATTGACGTGATGCAAACCCCGGACGATCAACCCGCCTGGATGCTGGATTGACTGGCGCCATTGATCAATCCCGGACTGCGCCTCGGGTTTGAGAGCGACAACACCGTGAGTTTGTCTCGGCTTGCAGCAGGCCTGCCAGCAGAGAAGCAAGGCCCCATAGTAAGGTTCAGCGGTCGTACACACGGAGCACTTTGGATGGCTGTGGCAAAGACCGAATCCCCATCATCTGGCCTGAGCGACTGGCTGCTCGAACTGGCAATTGGCGTGGTCGTCATCGTGCTGGGCGGCAGTGTCTGGGCCTATAGCCACCTCAGCAACAAAAGCCCCCTGCAGGACAGACCCAAGCCCGCCTGGCTTGCCGTACCCAAAGTCATGGCCCAGATGTCCGACGGTCGCATGGTCGACATCAAGCTCAACCTTCAGTTGAGCAAACAAGGCGATGCCGCCGCGCTGGAACCCCATATGCCGGCCTTCACGGCGCTGATCCAGGCCGCCGGCGTTTCAACCACCCACGAGGACCTGCAGCAACAAGGTGGCGTGGCGCGCTTTGGCCAGTCAATACGCGGCTCGCTCAACGAGTATCTGGAAGAGCAAGACATGCCGGAGCGCATCAAGACCGTCGCATTCGAAGAAATGATGCTCATGCCTTGATGGTGCGTCGAGTGCGAGACAGGTTCAGGCCCAACAGAAGCAGCCCAAGGGCCAGCAGTTCGGTTGAAGTCACGCTGCCCCCCCCACCACCGCCTGATGAAGATGTCGACACCGCGGTTGCCCCGGGCTGCGCCACCACGATCCATTGATCTACGTGCGAAGGCCCCTGGCCATCATCCACCGTCAGGCGAATGTGGAAATACCCAGCCGCAGAAGGTGTCACAACAAGCTCAGGGCTGGTCGCATTCCATCCCGTGCTGCTGACGATGCCGCCGCCATCCAGCAAGGTCCACTGGTAGCTGTTGATCTGGCCCCCATCGCTTGCCGCCAACGACTGCGCCGCGCTGAGTTGAATCGCATGGCCCGCCTGGGGCGTGTCAGTCATCACCGTGATCACCGCGACGGCTGACGAAGCAGCCGCTTGTACGGCGGCTTGCACATCCAGCATGCCAGCGCCACAAGTCAGCGTGGTGCAATAACACTCATCCTGTCTCACACCATTGCTCACGTGGCATCTTGCCGTGCCACTCGGGGCAGGAAAACTTCTCGCTGTGCTCATCAACAAGGACCTGACGGCAGCTGGCGTCAGACTTGGCCGTGTCTCCAGCAGCAACGCGACGGCGCCGCTGACCTGTGGTGCGGCAAAGCTGGTGCCAACCGAGTGCCGCTGAACACTGCCCGGTACATATGTGGAGCCGGAATAGGTCGCCCCCGGTACATCTGGACTGGTTTCGCCTGTATTGCTCGTTGTCAGGATGGGATAGAGGCAAGCGCCATTCAAGTTGACACAATTGCCCCCTGGTGCAGCCACGCTGACTTCTGGGCCAACATCCGCGTATTTGACCTTCGTACCGATGTGACGCACCCCGGTCACGCCAATGACCCCGGCGCAATTGGCGGGCGACATCGCGGCCAGCCCTTCGTTATTGCCCGCCGCTGCCACCACGACCACGCCCTCGCCAGACAACTCAGCCAATACAGCCTTGTAGCTCGCCGGACAGGCGCCCGGGGCACCCAGGCTCATGTTCAACACCTTGGCACGATGGGCCGTGTTGTCGGGGATGCCGTCAACGTGCAAACCAGCTGCCCATCGCATACCTGCCAGGATGTCGGAGTCCCATCCGCCGCATTTGCCCAGCACACGCACGGGCAACAGCATGGCATCGGGCGCCACAGACGCCATACCGATGCCATTGTTCGTTTGAGCGGCGATGATCCCGGAGACCTGTGTGCCGTGCCAACTGCTGAAGTCATTTTCCCCAACGTCAACCGTGCATGGGGAGTCGCTGGGGTTAGCGGCATTGATCAGATCAGCATCGGTTTGGGTGACCCAATCACCCAGATCGGACGCATCATTGTTGCGGCCTCCACTGACGCCAGAGATCGGGGCCAACTGAATCATGTTGTAGCCCGACTGCAGCAGCTTGGCTTGCAGGTCGGGATGATCAAATCGCACACCCGTATCCAGCACGGCCACCGTCACGCCATCACCCGTCGCGCTGCTCCAGGCAGGCTGGGCGTTGATGGCCGAATCAGAAGCGCTGGCGTAAGCACGCAGGTACCACTGCCCTTGAGCGACTACCGCATTGCCAACATTGCCAAACAGCGGATCCGTTGGCGCCTGATTAAACGCCATCGGCTTTCTCATGCGATCTGGAACGGCAAACAGCACATCACTGTCTTTGGACAGCGATGCAGCCAGCGCCTCCGAACTGACACCTCTGGCGGTGGCCACATGCATGTGGTTGCCAATGCCCCGCCCGTCCTGCACAGTCAGCCCCCGACGCGCCCCCAGGCGCCCCATGGGATTCATGACCTGCCCCGAACTCGTTGTTGATTGGGCCAATACCAGAGAGCCTCTCAGCACACTGGCATCGGGCTTGAGCTTGACGATCACGCGCGCGAACTCGGCATCACCGGCATGGGCCAGGACTGTCACGCATGCCAGCGAACCAGCAAACCATTGGCGCCAGCCAAGCCTTGTAATGAACAGCCCCATCGACCTCATCCTTCACCCATTGTTTTCAACCGCTGCAGCGGCATTTTTCGGACAAACCGAGATCAGCGTCACAAAACTGCCTCATTTCGAGGCATACCAGCCTCGACCCCAGGGGGAACCCGGGTTCCCCCAAGTTTGCCAACAAGGTTATCCACAGGATACGGGGATAAGTGCGTGCACCTGCCCCTCGAATCAGCCCTTGCCTCGGCTCCTTGCAAGGGTAATGCGGAAAACTTCCGGACACGGCGCTACAGTCCTGCGGTTACCAAACTTCATCATTGAAAACGCAGGAGAACCCATGAAACGTATTTCGCTGACGACATTGAGCTTGCTGGCCGCGCTGCTGGGCGGGTGCGCCGCACCAACTGGTCACGGCCACCACAGCGCCGGGGGAACTCAGGGCGACGGGCAAGGCATGAAGATGGGGCACATGATGCGCAACATGGCGGTGGCCACTGTCACGCCCACGCAGGGCAACACCGTTCGAGGCATGGTGGTCTTCCATGAAATGAATGAGCACGTGATGGTGCACGCCCACTTCACGGGCCTGTCCCCCAACACGGAACATGGCTTCCACCTGCATGATGTGGGCAACTGCGCCAGTGCCGACGGCACCAGTGCAGGCGGACACTTCAACCCAGGTAAGACCGCGCACGGCCCTCAGGATGCCGAACACCATGCAGGCGACATGCCCTCACTGAAAGCCGATGCCAACGGCGTCATCGATCAGAAGTTCATGCTGCATGGCGTGACGATCAAGCAAGGTGCCAATGCCATCGATGGCCACAGCGTGATCCTGCATGCCAATGCCGACGACTACAAGACGCAGCCAACGGGCAACTCCGGCCCTCGCATTGCCTGTGGCGTGATTGCCGTTCACCCCTGATCAACACGCATCTCGCGCAGCATCGCACCCACTACCAGCACGGCTCATATGGATGAAGCCGGATCCGCAGGCGGTGCTGTGCCCCAACCTTCGGCACTGAAGCGCCGAATACGACGCGGCTTGAGGTACGCCACGGCGCCGGGCTGCAAGATGCCGGAGTCGCGCAAGGCGGCGTACTCGGAACGGGGCAGCTCGACATCGATCTCACCCACACCATCGGCGCGCTTGAACTCCAGGCGCGTATTGGGGCCCACCGTCAAGGTGTGCACGAGGCTCACAGGCAAGCTGCCCTCTTCCGCACGGGCCAGCACCTGGATCTCATGCGGACGCACATAGCTCACGGCATCGGCTGCCGCACCGGCCGAAGACACCACAGCGCCAGGCGCATGGTCACGGCCGTGGAACAGGTTCACGTCACCCAGGAACTGCAACACAAAAGGCGTGGCCGGATGGTCGTAGACCTCGTCAGGCGTGCCTTCCTGCTCGATGCGCCCCTGGTTCATCACCACGATGCGGTCGGCCACTTCCATGGCTTCTTCCTGATCGTGGGTCACGAACACGCTGGTGATGTGCATCTCGTCGTGCAAGCGGCGCAACCAACGGCGCAGCTCCTTGCGAACCTTGGCATCCAGCGCACCGAAAGGCTCGTCCAGCAGCAGCACCTTGGGCTCCACGGCCAGTGCACGCGCCAAGGCGATGCGCTGACGTTGGCCACCGGACAGCTGATGCGGGTAGCGGTCGGCAATCCAGTCCAGCTGAACCAGCTTGAGCAGCTCGGTCACCTTGGCCTTGATCTGGGCATCGGACGGGCGCGTGTCCTTGGGGCGCACACGCAGGCCGAATGCCACGTTCTCAAAAATCGTCATGTGGCCGAACAAGGCGTAGTGCTGGAACACGAAGCCCACCTGACGCTCACGTACGGCCACATGGGTGGCATCTTCACCGTTGAACAACACGGAGCCGCTGTCAGGCGTTTCCAGGCCCGCGATGATGCGCAGCAGCGAGGTCTTGCCCGAGCCCGAAGGGCCCAGCAAGGCCACCAGTTCACCGGAAGGGATATTGAGGTTCAGCTGGTCACACACGGTGACCGAACCGAAACGCTTGACGAGGTTCTTGACTTCAATGCTCATGCGGCAACTCCGACATCCTTGGCCTGGGCCAGCTCGCGCTGCACCTGACGTTCGACAATGTATTTCAGGACCAGGGTGACCAGTGCCAGACTGGCCAGCAAGGATGCCACGGCAAAGGACGCGGCAAACTGGTACTCGTTGTAAAGGATTTCAATGTGCAGGGGCAAGGTGTTGGTCTGCCCACGCACGTGGCCAGACACCACGGACACGGCACCAAACTCCCCCATGGCGCGGGCGTTGCACAGGATCACCCCGTACAGCAGCGCCCATTTCACGTTGGGCAACGTGACCTTCCAGAAGGTCTGGAAGCCCGATGCACCCAGCACGCGTGCGGCTTCTTCCTGCTCCTGGCCCTGGGCCTGCATCAGGGGAATCAACTCACGGGCCACAAAGGGAAAGGTCACGAAGATGGTGGCCAGCACGATGCCTGGCACGGCGAAGATCACCTTCAGATCGTGGTCACGCAACCATTCACCGAACCAGCCCTGCAAACCAAACACCAGCACGTAGATCAGGCCGGCAATGACGGGCGACACCGAGAACGGCAGGTCAATCAGCGTGAGCAGCACACTCTTGCCACGGAAATCAAACTTGGCAATGGCCCAAGCTGCCGAGACACCGAACACCAGATTCAAGGGCACGGAGATGACCGCCCCAATCAGGGTCAGCTTGATGGCTGACACGGCGTCCGGCTCGGTCACGGCGGCCAGATAGACGTCTGCCCCCTTTTTGAACGCTTCAAAGAACACCGATACCAGCGGTACAAACAGGAAGATCGTCAGGAACACCAGGGCGATGCTGATCAGCACCCAGCGTACCCACACCGGCTCCTTGGTGGCGCCAACCACATTGGGCGGCGCGATGGTGTGGGCATTTGAAATCACAGTGGCACTCATGGTTGAAACCTGCTTTCCCGATCACTTGCCCTGACGCTTGCGCGCCCAGGCCTGCAATGCATTGATGGCCAGCAGCAGCACAAAGGACATCACCAGCATCACGACAGCAATGGCCGTGGCACCGGCGTAGTCGTACTGTTCCAGCTTGGTGATGATCAGCAGCGGCGTGATCTCGGAGATCATGGGCATGTTGCCCGCGATGAAGATGATGGAGCCGTACTCACCCAGCGCTCGGGCGAAGGCCAGCGCAAAGCCGGTCAGCAAAGCCGGAGTGAGAATGGGCAGGATGACCTTGTAGAAGGTCTGCAGACGGCTGGCACCCAGGGTCGCTGCGGCCTCTTCCAACTCGGAGGCCATGTCTTCCAGAATGGGCTGCACCGTGCGCACCACAAATGGCAAGCCGATGAAAGTCATGGCCACGAACACACCCACCGGCGTGAAGGCCACCTTGATGCCCAGAGGCTCCAGATACTGGCCGATCCAGCCATTGCCGGCGTACAGCCCGGTCAAGGTGATGCCGGCCACAGCAGTGGGCAACGCAAACGGCAAATCAACCAACGCATCAACAATGCGACGCCCGAAGAAGTCATAGCGCACCAGCACCCAGGCCACCAGCAGGCCGAAAACACCGTTGATGATGGCCGCCAGGAACGATGCACCAAAGGTCAGCTTGTAGGAAGCCACCACCCGCGGGGACGTCACAACCTCCACGAACTCGGCCCATGTCAGTTCCGTGGTACGCAAAAAGGCGGCGCTCAAGGGGATCAAGACGATCAGACACAGGTAGGTCAACGTCAGCCCCATGGCCAGATCGAAGCCCGGCAGCACCGAGCGTCGACGTAACAACAAGGATGAAAAGAGCATACGTGGAGGCCATCAACTTCAAGACCTCCGATGCTAATGACGCGGGCCAGAAAGGCGAACGACGCTTTCTGCAACTGCTTATGCGGAAAACGCAGATGCTGTCGTGCTCCGGCATAGTTGCCTGAGTGCGTCAACTACGGCATATGAATACCGTCAAACGGAACATTCTCCGCTCAATCAGGGGAATGACCGGACCAGTTGAATGAACGAGACTCCGCCCCTCAATTATTAAAAAAGGTGGATCTCATCATGAAACTTTTGCCTCTTGTTTCTGCGCTCGTCGCACTCGGCACAACCAATGTTCATGCAGGCAATGCCACGCTGACCCATGATCGCGCCGCATTCGAGGCTGCGCTGGTTGGCCCCTTCACGGTCGAAACCTTCGGCGATGGTTACAGCTTCCCGATTTCAACGGGCGTGCTCAACAGCACCACGGAACTGGTGCCCGCCTATGGCGAGCCGATTCACGCTGGCGACATCCAAGCCGGTGCCACCTACTCCACTCCTGTTGGTGACAGCTATTTCCTGAACATTGACACAGGTGGTGGCTTCTCTGGTGGCTTTCTGGACGGGTTCTACGGCACCTATGCTGGCCGCCAACTGACCGTGAAGTTCGATCAGCCCGTGAATTCATTTGGCTTTGACACCAACTACCTGGGTGGCAGCCAGCAAGTGACACTGAGCTTCACCGATCACACCACACAGACGTTCATGACCTCAACCACGGAGATGCGCTTCTTCGGCTTCTCGGGCTCGGCCATTGACAGCGTGACGATTGGCAACACGAAAGACACCCGCGGCTTCGCCTTTGCCCTGGACAACGTGACCTTCGGGCAGACCACGGCCGTGCCGGAGCCCGAGAGCCTGGCCTTGACGCTGGGGGGCTTGTTGATGACGGCCACGCTGCTGCGCCGCCGCCGTCAAGGCTGATCATCAGCCAAACGCTTTGCGCCACAGCGCCGCGTAAGTGTCGCTGTTGAGTTCGCCGGAGGCGGGCAAACCTGCGCTCAACTGGAACGCACGCAGGGCATCACGGGTTCTCCGGCCCAGGATGCCATCGATCTTGCCTGGCGCGTGGCCCAGCAACAGCAGGGCCGCCTGCGCTGCACGCATTTCCAGATCGGGCAACGAACCACCCGCAAAGCGCGCGTACTGTACCTGCAGCTTGATGTCGTATTGGTTCTTCGCAAACGTCGCGCCGTTGTAAAGCCGGGCAAAGCGCGCCCAGTCCTTGTTGCGCAAAGCCTTGTCGAGCCCTCTGCTCACCATGAAGCGTGCAACGGCCATGACCTGTGCATCTTCATCCTGCACCATGGCCTCCACCATCTGCCGGGCAGAGGCATAACCTGCGGCCTGGTGATTGAAGCCCATGACCTGACCAATGCCCCAAGACGCAGACTTGAGGGCGGGCTCTTCGCCCAGGCCCGCATCCTGGCTCAGCTTGAGGGCACGCTCCAGCTTGTCGTACTGACTGGCCAGCGTGCCATAGCCGCCCTGGCTGCCCGACAGATCGGGATGAGACTTGTTGAAGCGCCCGGCCGTGAACTCGCGAAACTTGTGGCGCTCGAACAGGATCTCCGGGCGCCGATCCGGCCGAAAGCCGAACCCCTGCGTCACGCCGGACGTCTCAACCTCGAACACACACCACAAGGCGGCGGCCTCACCAGCGCCGAGATGCAGCACATCCAGCGCGGCGGCGAGCCCCTGGCGACTCAGTGGAATGCCCTTGGCAGCAAATTGCATACGTCATCCTCCATGCGAACCAGTCTGGTCATTGAATGATCTCCGACCAGTCTAGAACCTTTGATGACAGGCGGGATGACGCCGCGCAATCAAACAAGCAGTGACACCCTCGCTGGCACGTACTTGTGCCACGGCGTGCCCGCCAGGAAGTCGCGTTGCGTACAGTCGGTCAACTCGTTGGGGGCCACGCCCTTGCGAACCACCTGGCCATCACGTTGCTGGTAGTCCAGGCCCAGGCCGTTGGGCAAGGAGATGTTGCCAGGCTGCATCATGTCGGTGAGCTCGACAGGCACCTCGACCGTCGCGCGGCGTGTGCTCAGGCGCACCACATCGCCATCGTGGCAGCCAATGGTTTGCGCATCCTGCGGGTTGATGCGCAAGGTGCCGTACGAGCCGCGCTTGTGCCAGGCGGTATCACGCACGGCGGTGTTGCTGGTCTCGGCCCGGCGCTCGCCTGCGGCCAGGATGAAGGGGTAATCCGGATCCTGTTTCGGCTGCTCGTGCTTGAGCTTGTCCAACTCCGGCAGCAACTCAGGGATATGCAGGTTGATGCGATGCCCGGGGTGCCCCACAGCCAGCCAGCTGTCTTCATGATCGGCCTCCGCGTAGACCACGCCTGATCGGCCCTTGAGCAAGGCCTGGAACAAGCGCTCTGCCGCAAAGATCGGGAAACCGCCAAAGCCCGCCTTGGCCGCCACCTTGCGGTTGCCCTGGATGTACAACTGCGCCACGCCCCACAAGGCGGCAGCCGAAGCCATGCCTTTGGGCAGTTGCTCGCCCAAGGAGCGGTACAAGATCACCGCGGCGTACTTCATCACCTTGGGCTTGCGCAGGCTTTGCGCCAGGAAGGTCAAGGCAAAGGCGGTGCGGCCCAGCTTCAAGGCACGGCGCAAGGGGGCGTAATCCTTCTCACCCAGCTCACCCATGGCCTCAACCAGGCGCGCATAGATCTCGGCCTCGGGCAAGGTGCCAGGCAGGGGCTCGAACAAAGGCTGGCGAAGGTGAAAGACGTTGCGCGGGAACTCCAGGTTGAAGAACGTGGCCTCGGCCTTTTCGAACTGGCTGCTGGCAGGCAACACGTAATCCGCCTGGCGCGCCGTTTCCGTCATGGCAACGTCTACCACAACGGACACCTCCAAGGCACGCAAGGCTTCACGCATGCGTTGGCTGTCTGCCAGCGAGTGCACCGGGTTGCCGCTCTGAATCAGCATGGCGCGGTAACGCTTGGGGTGATCGGTCAGTATCTCTTCGGGGATCACATTGCAGGGGATCAGGCCGATGATGATCTTGGCATTGGCCACTGGGCTGCGCCGCTCCACGCGCTTGGCCGAATTCGCCCCCACCGATGACTCACCCTTGCTCGCCTTCGACAAGGACAGCAAAGGCACCGGGGCATTGCTGGTACCTGCGCGGCCATAGTGGCCCGTGAGCACCCAGATCAGGCGTTGCAAGTAGCTCCCCAGGGTGGAGTGCACGTTCATCTGCAGGCCGAGGTCTTCCAGGATCGACACGCTCTTTGCCTTGGCGATGCAGCGCGCCACGTCTCGCAGAAGCACCTCGTCCACCCCACAGACCTTGGCGTGCTGCGCCACGTCGATGGCCATCAAACCAGGCAAGACGGCATCCAGCCCACCCGTGTGCTGCGCGACCCAGTCCTTCGCCCACAGGCCCTCCTGCGCGATGATGCCCAGCAAGGCCGCCAGGCACCAGGCATCGGTGCCAGGCTTGATGGCCACGTGGTAATCGGCCATCGCAGCGGTTTCGCTGCGCCGTGGGTCGATCACGATCATCTTGCGGTTCGGATCCTTCTGGATCTCCTTGAGCACCACGCGGGCCCGCGCGAAGCCGTGCGAATGCCAGGGGTTTTTGCCGATGAAGACCGCCACCTCGCAGTGCTCGAAGTCACCATGCACGCCCGTGCCCAGCATCTTGCCCTGCACCCAGAACTCGCCCGTCTTTTCCTGCGCCAGCGCGTTGGAACGGTACTGGTTGCCCACGGCCTTCAGGAAGCTGTCGGCATAGGCACCGCCGAGGTGATTGCCCTGGCCGCCACCACCGTAGTAGAGGATGCTCTCGCCGCCGTGCCTGGTCTTGATGTCCTTGAACTTGCGGGCGATCTCGCTGATGGCTGTGTCCCAGTTGATGGCCTCATAGCTGCCATCAGGCTTGCGGCGCATGGGCGAGGTCAGGCGGTCCGCGCCGTTCTGATAGAAGTCCATGCGCTGCGACTTCTCGCAGATATAACCCCGCGAGACCGGGTGATCATCATCGCCCCGGATCTTGATGATGTGCCGGCCGCCCTCGCCGCCGGCTTGCACTTCCAGCCCGCAGTTGATGCTGCACAGGATGCAGGCGGTTTTCTTCCACTCGGTGTTCGTGTCTGTCATGGCGCGCCCCTTCGGTGATGCCCAGCGTTACTCGGCGGCATTATAGGTTCCAAAAAGGAACTAATGTGTATCAAGGCAGGACAAGGCAGCCCGGCTCACCTGGGGCTCAGACCGTGCGCGTGCGCTGTCGAGGTTTGGCCGCCTTGGGCGACTCGGCTGCAGCGCTCGTCTTCTTGCGCAGGGGCTTGGCAGGCGTTCGGGTGTTGTCGCTGGCCAAGTCGCCGATCGTGGCCGTCAGCCCGGGGCCCGGCAGCGGCGTGACCTGGTTGGCCGTCAAGGGCTCGTGACATTCGGAACACACCATCACCGGGCGCATGACATGGCCGCATGTACGGTGTTGGTACAGCAGAGGTGGGCCCATGCCCTTGTCCATCCAGTCATCACCCCAGTTGGCCAGCGCCATCAGCACCGGATGCAGGGCCTTGCCCTTGTCCGTGAGCACGTATTCATGCCGCACAGGGGCCTGCTGATAAGGCATGCGCTCAAAGATGCCCTCTTCCACCAGGCGCTTGAGCCGGCTGGCCAGCAGGTGCCTTGTCATGCCCAGGCTGGACTGGAAATCATCAAAGCGGCGCATGCGCATGAAGGCATTGCGCAGGATGAGCATCGTCCAGCGGTCACCGATGACGGACAAGGTGCGCGCCACCGAGCACGGCATATCGCTGACGTCATTCCATTTCATGGCTAGTTGATCAGATTCCAGTTGGGCATGAAACAAGTGTACCGGTCGCACTGTCCGCTGCGCCAGTCAAGCGGTGGAGGTAACTCATGCGATTCAGTCGGGCACTTGTGGGGCGCAGGACGGCACAGGCATGGCGCCGTAGCATGGACAGGCTGGACTGATGGCGTGTATCAGTGTCGGCGCCCTTCGCCAACTCATCCACACCTTGATCGGGCCGCCGATGACCTCAGAGACTCCCTTCGCCAAGAACAAAGTCATTCTTTGCCACTTCGACAGCTACAGCACGGCCCTGGTGTTTGCGCGCTGGCCAGACAGAAGTTTGCTGTTGCCTGGGCCGCTTCCTGCCGACGCACACAGCATGGCAGCGTTGGAGCAGGCTGACCCAGCGTATGGCGCCGATCTGGTCAAACAGGCTGCTATCGCCCAATACGGCTTGAATCCGGATGAACTGGTCTACGTGGACGACTTCAACCAGTGGGTGCAGACCGAGGATGGTCCCGTGCGGGTTCATCTGCTGCGCTTCACTACCTTCGAAGCGCCCGCATCGGCCCTGGCCGCTCATGAAGCTGTGTTCAAACCCATCAGCGAGCTCCGAGGCAGCGCGCCGGTAGAGTTGGGTCTGGTCCGCGAAGTGTTCAACCTCATCATGGGCGGTGGCGGGCGTTGAGGCCCTGTTGCGCACAGGCAGGTGTTCGCCGAGCTCCTCCCAGCTTTGCCAATCCACCCGAGGCATGAGCTGAGCTGTGGCCCACGAGGTGTTAAGGCCTCAGCACCGCTTTGAACAAGGCCTTTTGCTGCTCGCCGGTGAGCACCGCCCCGTTGGCGCGCACCTGATCGAGCAAGAGCCCATCCACGATGACCAGCAAGCGAGGCGCGAGGCTGGCCGCCTGCGACACGCCAGCCTTGCTTAGCGCCGCCTCGGTCGCCGCCAGAAAACGCTGGCGTTGCTGCGTCACGATGTCGGCCAGTTCCGGCTCACGAGAGGCCACCAGGAACAACTCGAAGCGGGCCACCAGACGCGCCCGTTTGGCCGGCGACAACCAATCTGCCACGCGCGCCACCAGCAGGTCGATGAAGTCATCGAGCCCCCAGTCGGGCCTGGCCATCAGGGGCGCGTCGGCCTGCAGATCAGCCAGATCCAGCGCGGCGTGCCGCAACAGGGCCAGGGTCAGCAACTCGTGCCGGGTGCGGCAATAAAAGGAGGTGGAGCCCAGCGGCAAGCCGGCCTCGGCGTCCACTGCGCGATGCGTGAGGCCCTTGGCGCCTGCACTGCCCAGCAAGGCAATAGCGGCATCGGCAATCAGGGTTTTGCGGTCTTTGTCCATCTGAGGCCAGTCTACCCAGGGTTTTCGATCTGGTCGGGCCCCGCTCTACAAATGTAGATTTCGCACAACTCTACATTTGTAGATAAACCAAGGAGCCCACCGTGTCTCATCCTCATCGCCTGTTCAGATCCCTTCGCCTTCTGGGCGTGAGCGCCCCCAGCTTGCTGGCCATCGGCGGCGCCGCCCTGCTGCAACCCGCCTGCTTGATCGCTGGCATGACGGTCACCACCGCCCATGCACAAAGCATCAATGCCTCGGCACAGTTCGTGGTCAAGGGCGTGCGCCCCGAGGCCTTCAGCTGGTTCTGGGACAACGCCGACCAGGCCATGCTCACCGCGGCCAACAGCGAGAACAAATCCTTCTGCTGGCTGCAGGCCCCTTCCAGCCCGCAGCACCTGGGTTACTCGGCCGGTGCGAGCTACCGCGCCCTGGCAACCTTCGGGCTGGGCGTGCACACGGTCGATGTCAGCTACCTGGATCCCGACACCATGCGTGGCCGCGTGGCCTCCGACAACTACCTGGGCAGCAAGCCCTACAGCTTTCTGGCTCAGAGCGTGTCGGTCGATGGCAGGCCGCCCTTCACGGTGCTGATCCAGTACAACCCCGTGGGCAGCACCTTCGGCGACAGCCAGTTCGTGATCCAGGCCACGGCTGCGGCCGATCCCCTGCTGGCGCAGGCCTATGTCAACCACCTGCGCAAAACCTTGACCGGCCTGCAGCCCACCTTGATGGACGCGCTCAACGAGCGCTACTTCAATGCCGTCCTCAAGAAGCGCGGCTACTACAGCATCGGCCAGGTGGACAAGAAGCTCAACGTCAAGCTCACCATCGTGCAGGAGATCAAGGGCATCGAGCCACAGATGCTGGCCTGGTGGTGGGACCACATCGGCAACACGGCCCGCTATCGCCTGTGGCAACCGGTGGACCATGTCTCGTTCGAGTGGACCATCCCGCCCAACAGCCCCGACCTGATGTACGACATCGGCGCGGTGCAAAAGGCCAAGGAGTACATCGGCAAGACTGCCTTGACGCTCAACATCACCGGCGCAGACCCGAAGGTCACGCCACCGCCCGTGGCTCTGACCGACCCGGGCTACTTCTATGCCAGCACCAACCTGACGCTGCTGGCCAGCATCCTGCCCAACAACTCGCTGACGCACCAATGGCGCCCCAATGCCACGGGTGACGGCGTGGTGCTCACCAGCACCTTCGTCAACACCGCGCTGGCGCTGGTCATCAACCCCACCTTCTTTGATGACCTGGGCTCGCACGCCTTGCGAGAGTTCCAGATGCTGCCCTACTTCCTGCCGCGTCTGTACAAGCGGGAATACCTCAACCAGTGAGGCCCTGGGGGCAGCAACGGCGCTGTCACCAAGTCCCTCTTTCTGTCGCGATTCTCCATTGCCTGCGCGAACATGCCGTTACAAACTGCAGGGTACGTTTGTCAAACAGCTCAAGGAGACACCTGGATGAAAAGAGCATTGGTCACAGGCGGCAGCGCCGGCATCGGCAAGGAAACAGTCCGGCATCTGGCCGCACAGGGCTATGAAGTCATCATCGCGGCGAGGGACAAGGCCAAGGGCGATGCCCTGGTGCAGCAGATCAAGCGCGAGACCACTGGCGCCCAGGTCGAGTTCATGCAGGTGGACCTGGCCAGCTTCCCCGATGTCATCCGCTTTGCACAGCGCATCAAGGAGCGTGGCCACCCCATCGATGCCCTGATCCTCAACGCCGGCCTGTTCACGCCCAAGCTGCATACCAATGCGGCCGGTTATGAGTTCATGTTCGCGGCCACCCATCTGGGTCACTTCCTGTTGACCCACCATCTGCTCCCACAGGTCAAGGCCAGCCGCAACGGCCGCATCGTGGTCACCAGTTCAGTGGCGCACTTCTTCGGTGGTGATTTCAATTTCGACACGCTGCGTGAGCCCTCCAGCAGCACGGCCTTGATGTTCATGCCCTTCCTGTCATACGGGCGCTCGAAGCTGGCCAACCTGCTGTTCGTGAGGGAACTGGCGCACCGGCTGCGCAACAGCAATGTGCTGGTCAACGCCTTCCACCCCGGACCGGTCAAATCGGAGATCTGGCGCAGCACGCCCGGCTTGTTCAATGCCTTGATCGGCCCCACACTCATCTCGGAGGCCAAGGGCGCGGAAACCCAGATCTACCTGGCCACCGCCCCCGGCCTGCATCAAAGCGGGCAATACTGGTTCAAGAAGGCCGTCCAGCGTGGCAGCCCAGCCAGCCGCGATGAAGGCCTGGCACTGGAGCTGTGGCACTACAGCGAACGTGCACTGGGCATCGAGCGCTTTGGCGAACAAGACAGTGAGACCCGGGTGTTTGACCTTGCGCAGCAGTGCGCCTGAAGCGCGCGAGGTGCACGCCGGCGCTCAGGCCGTCACAGGCTGAGGCGCTGGCGTCAACGACAACTTCCGATAGGCTCTGGGCGCCACACCCGTCCAGAGCTTGAAGGCACGCGTGAAGCTGTTGCGATCGGTGAAGCCCAGCTCTTCGCTCAAGGCATCGATATCGACCTGGCCACCTTTGAGGCGTTGCACGGCCAGCTCGTAACGGCAGCGCGTCTGGATATCGCCATACACCTGCCCCTCCTCCTTGAGGCGGCGCTGCAAGGTACGCGGGTGCAGCTTCATCAGCTCGGCCACATTCTGGATGCCCTGCCCCATGAGCCTGGGGTCGCGCCGGAAGTGGTATTCGATCTGCGCCGTCAGACGCTTGCCAGGCGCGCTGGGCAGCTTCTGCTCGATCACCTGCTGCAACTGCTTGTGCAGATCAGGCACCCCACCGGGCAGACGCACGTCCAGCAGCGACGAACGGATCCACACGGCATTGCGCGCCTGATGAACCAGGATGGGTGCGCCAAACTGCATCTCGCACAAGGCACGCACGGGCCCGGGGTCATGCTCCAGGTCAATGCGTGTGGCCAGGGACTGATCGCCCATGAGCATGCGCGCGAACTTGCCCAGGCAGGCCAGGATCAACTCCACAAAGTACCCTGCGGCCTTGGGCGGGTCATCCGGCCGCCGGCCCAGTTCGATGACCACAGCCGTACCTTGTGGGCCTTCCTCCATATGCAGGCGGATGTCGGTCAACAATTGCGACACCCATTGCAAGGCCTTCATCGCATCACGCAAGGTGGGACTGGTGGCCAGATAGGTTTCGATCGCGGGCACCGTGTCAAACGCGAAAGACTGGCCCACCAGCAAAGGGAAGTGATGCGAGGGCGCGGTACGGCACACGCACTGCAGCATCACATTGACAATGCCCTTGCGGCTGATGTGATGGGTACCGTGCTGATCCAGATGCAGGCCAGCCTCCATCAAGAGCGGGTTGATGTTGAGCTGGCACCAGGACGCGGCGCGCACCCAGGCATTCAGCCCAGGGAAAGGAACGATGTCGTCAACGGGTGGGTTGTTGGCCATGCTTCCTGTCGATGGATTGCTTGAGGCGAATCAATTCCGACAGATTGGAAGCGATACATCGCGACACGACAAGGAGATGTCGCGACTGGAGGATGCATTTGGCGACATCGGTGCGCCACTGACGCCTTTGGTGGCGCAAGAAGTAAAAAGCACCTGGCTTTGGTGGCCAAGTGCTGAATGGGGTTGGTAGGCCGTGTTGGACTTGAACCAACGACCAAAGGATTATGAGGCGGCTCCAAGCCCACTTGCGAACCCGATTAACAAGGGCTACGCGACACACGCAGAGGAGAACTTGGAGTCCCTAGCCTCACCAAAACGCGCTTGGGAACGTAGCCTAGCTACGTAACAGCTACGCCGCTTCAATTTACACCTGACGCGATGACTCAAAGTGAATAGCTGGCACCATCTACGTCGAATCCGACCGATGACACCAGTGTAAGAGCGCCTGAAAACGCGTTCGGACCACCAAAGAACGGTCCATCAGGCTCACTGTGCAGAAAGAATGCCCCCTGAAGCACGCCACAGTGGATACAGACATTGCCCCAACTTGTCTCTCCAGCCATTCTTGAGAACGTTGGTTTGAAGTTTGTTGCCGTCTGCGCAACCACCGCAGTCACCTCCGCTGGAATGGCGTCCGGACTCAAGTCATAAACAAAGGTCGTTGCCTCCAACTTGAATGGCTCCTCTCCGTCTACGAATTCCTCGACATCGGTTGCGACCAGAGCATGCACCGGCGTTACTGCATGGCATTTCCAGCATTCAGTTTCGGCGGAAGCTAACTTAATCGGCCCATGCAAACGAACAAACTCAGTTTCTTCATTCATAAACAAATCTCACCCGTCAATTTTTCTCACCCCAGATATTGCAAAAATATCTCACCCCTTTATTCCAGTATTGCAGTATGGATGTACCATTTGCGCATTGGAAACACTTCCGTTACCCCCACTACTCTTCTTCTTGATGTGATCATAAGAAACAGACTTAGCAGGATGCAGGTAGCCCTGACATATATTGCACTTCAATGCAGAACCCAATGCATTTTGAACAAAAACAAGCGACTTAGTATCATCAGAAAAATTAATTGACGCCTGCGCCGAATTCACACTCAACACTCGCCCTCTCAAGCCCAGAATACCAATTGCTTCCTCAATTGTTGGCATAGCCCCTTTTGAACCAGACTCGACCAGCAAACCGAACAAATCCTTCATCTTTGGAACCCGCTGAGCCTTACTTAAGTTTTGCAGAACAAAACCAATTAGAGATTTATTCTCAACCAAAAACTCCTCAAACAGCTTGCGCGATTTTGTGAATTTCTTAAAAAATCCATCATCATTATTTCTTAGTGCCTGAACAATAAGCGCAATCATTCCCAAAAACAAGAATCTATTGTACTTACCTCGTTCATTATAAAAATATATGACAGGGTGCAACCCAAGACTCCCAGGCGAGTTGCCAGTCACTCTATTCAGGACCTCTAAAGAGCGCACAAGTACGTCAATGGTGCTTTTGCCATCCAAGTCGTCAGAGTATCTCTCAATCGACATTGGAACCTGCTCACGACTTGCGGAGATTGTCAGAAAATCAATAAGCAAAGAAAGTGCGTCTACTGGCGAAACAGCTCCGCCAAACGGCACATCAAGAGTCTTTAATGGTAGCGTTGCCTCTGGCTCAAACAAAAGTTCATAGAATTTCCCAGCCAAACTCTCAACCTTGTTTCTATTTCTTTCTGAAAAAGCAGACCAGTATTTATGTCCTGTACCTGATCTAAGGATAGCTCTCGCAGCAATAGCAATCGGTTTACGCCTATTCTTGATCAACATTTCCTCAGTATCATCCAGGGGCGTCCCCTGAGAGTTGATCTTAAAAAATGACGTTTCCGCCACGTCGGCATTGCCTTGAATCCACTGAAGGTTTAATGCGCGAGTAACCAGCCTGTTTGCCCTTCGCTTTATTTGCGGATCATCGATATTTTTTACATCAACGATACCGCGCAAGTTCGCATAACGCCCGACCTTTTGCTCAATCAGTGTTCGAGCTCTTTTCGCAACACGCTTTTGGTCATCGGAAATTTCACCTCTATAAAATGCCGCTGACGCTGGCCCGTCACCATAGTCATCAAGAACCCAAGACCGCAGCGCACTTAACCGATGGCCACCATCAATAACAAATATGTACGTTGGTGACTTCCACAATATTAAAGAAGGGATAACTTCGTTATCCAAAAAACTTGCAATAAACGTTGCAACTTGCTCCGGGGACCATTGATTTGTTTCACGCTGAAAATCTGGCTTTCTCAATAGTTTTAATATGGGAGAATCGGACAACAGGTTAGCAATAGGAAAGTCACCGAAAAGATCTAGTACGAACTCCTCCTCCTCAACTGAGAAGTCTTCTCTAGGAATCATTGCATCTAGTGTTACTCTTTGAGCCATAACTCTCTCAGTTGGTTGTTCTTCGCAGTATCCTACCTGCGCTTCGCATAATCTAGCGGGCAGGGGCACGGGGCGGGCCTTACGCCACGTCAAAACGACAGTCTCACCATGTTGGAGACCTAGCCCGCGGCAGGTGTCGCGCCTCACCACATCGGCGCCCGCGTCATCAAGACAAGCAGTGTCCGAACACACCCCGTTGACACGATCAAAACTCCAGAACTAAACTGACCGCGAGACGTGACCACCAGCGAAAACACGTCTGCCTACCAGTTGGGATGCTTCATTTAGGCCGTAGTTGCCACCATCCATAGCGCCCCCCGGATAGCACTCCTTCGCACTCATCGCCCATCAATCAACTTGACGGGCGGCAGGTGCGTTTGGCCTCCCTTCTTGCCTACCTCCTTCCGCTCGTCGTCGTAGCGAAGGAGTTTCCATGTCCGCATTTGATGACCGCCCTGGTGGCGGCAAAGCGTGTGGCGGTAGTGACGGCGACCGGGGATGCGCGGAGCGCGCACCGGGCGGCGGCGCTGGCGCCTCCCCCCGTACAGTAACTACGGGGGGAAAGATTCGAGGCACGACCGACAACGCCCCGAAAGTCCTCAACGGTATTGATCCCGATACGGGTGAAAAGGTCGAGATCTACGCGTCCGGCAAGCACGGCCCAGAAGCTGTGCGCCTGATGGGTTCTAGACCTGAGTCCTCGCCCAAGCTGGCGCTTGTCGATGCGCTGGCTGTCTCCCTCACCCCGCCCACGGAATACCTGCCTGAGTTGTGGGTGTCAGATCAACTGCGCCAGTTCATGCCCATCAACTCGCTGCAAGAGCGCAAGGGCTACTCAGGCTTCAAGCATTCCGCATCATGGGACAACGGCTCTGGCTTGATCGCCTGGGGTGGCAAGAGCCAACGTGGCCGCATGTACGTGAGCATCCAGGGCCAAGGCTGCGCCACAGTTCAAGACTGGGCAGGCCTGGCCCACTGGCTTGAACAGCGCATGGCCACGATCAAGCGTGTTGACCTGGCGCACGATGATTTCGCAGGCGAAATCACCGACATCACATGGGCTGTCGAGCAATACAAAGCTGGCGGCTTCAATGCTGGCGGGCGTCAACCGGTTCACAACGTCTTTGGCGATTGGCTCTCAGGCGATGAGGCCACCGAGGGCCGCACCTTTGGCGTAGGCCGTCGAGCCAATGGCAAGTTCTGCCGTGTGTACGAAAAGGGCAAGCAGCAAGGCGACCCGCAAAGCGGCTGGGTGCGTGTTGAGGTGGAGTGGCGCGCTGAGCGGCGATACATCCCCTATGACGTGCTGACCAGGCCTGGCATCTACCTGGCTGGGGCCTACCCCTGCATGCACATCCTGTCGACCGAGCAGGAGCGCATACGCACCACGGCGAACGCTGCAACCATTACCTTTGAATCGGCCATGGAAAACGCCAGGCTTCAGGCTGGCAAGCTCATCAACTTGATGATGCACGTCTATGGCGGGGACTATGCCGAGGTCGTGGAGCGACTCAGGCGGGATGGCATGCCCGCGCGCCTGGAGGCCTTTGGTCACACCCTGGTGAAGTCACCGGAACTGCTGGATAGCAGCTTGCCGGGCAGCTTCGCCAGCATGTGCCACACCGACGACAAGTCGGGCCCATCAACCCAGTAAGGAGTGCAGTCATGGCACGGACACTCAACCTGGTTGATGCTGCGCAGCTTTTGCAAGTCCACCCTAAGACGTTGCAGAAGTGGGCGCGTAGTGGCTTAGTACCGGCATGCAAGGTTGGCAAGGCCTGGCTGTTTCTGGAGCATTTGCTGATCAAGCACTTGGTGTCAGAATCGCTGGCGCGTGTGTCCGTAGCCGACTCACTGGAGAAATCCAAATGTCGATTTACAGACGCAAAGACTCACCTTGCTGGTGGGTCAAACTCCCGCCCATCAAGGGTGAATCGCGACCTTTACAGCAGAGCACTGGGACTTCCGATCGACGGCAAGCGCAGCAGGTCCATGACCGGCTCAAAGCCGCCCGATGGGAGCAAGAACGGCTCGGCGTGAAGCCGCAACACACTTGGGAAGAAGCGGTAGTGCGGTGGCTCTTGGAAACGAGGCACAAGGCCACGCACGAACATGACAAGGCAAAGCTTCGTTGGCTTGATCAGTACCTAGGAGGTAAGTACCTTGAAGACATTGACCGGACGTTGATCGACCGGATCAAGTTCGACCGAGAGAGGATGTGTTCTCCTGCAACCGCTAACCGCTACTTGGCATTGGTGCGTGCGATTCTCAAGCGCGCCTGTGATGAGTGGGAGTGGCTGGAGCGCGTCCCGAAGTTCAAGCTGTTTCGTGAGGCTGAAGGCCGCGTGCGTTCACTGAACCCACTGGAGTTTCAAGCCCTGCTGAGAGAGCTACCGCCCCACCTGGCAGACATGGCGATCTTCGCTGTAGCTACCGGGCTGAGGCAGGCGAACGTGCGGGACATGCAATGGCAATACGTGGACATTGAACGGCAACACGCCTGGGTGCCTGGCAGCCAACACAAAAACGGCAAGCCTCACTCGGTACCGCTCAATGACATGGCATTGGCAGTGCTCACGCGCCAGCTCGGTAAGCACCCCACGCAGGTGTTCACGTTTCGGGGGCAACCCATTGCGAACGTCAACACCAAGGCATGGACGGGCGCGCTGAAGCGTGCGGGGATTGAAGACTTCCGCTGGCACGATCTGCGGCACACGTTTGCGACGTGGCACCGCCAGGCCGGGACACCAACCCATGAGCTACAAAGGCTCGGGGGCTGGAAAACTGGCGCGATGGTGGAGCGCTACGCACACGTAGCTCCGGAGACCTTGCAGGCGGCAGCCGGTCGGCTCGATGCGTTCGGTAGCTACGTTACGGCTACGCCGAAAGAGAAAGGACCTAGCCCTATGAGCTAAGTCCTTGATTTATTGGTAGGCCGTGTTGGACTTGAACCAACGACCAAAGGATTATGAGTCCTCTGCTCTAACCAACTGAGCTAACGGCCCCCTGAGATAAGCCCGCCATTGTAGGACAAGGCTCGGGCGTCGCCGCCACACACCACGCTCAAGGCACGCGCTTGAGGCCCAGGCCGTCAAACGTGGAGGTCGTGACCCAATCCAGTATCTGGGCATCCGTGTACTGCCCGGAATCCTTGAGCATGGACACAACGGGATCGCACGCTCGCGCAAACAGGGTGTAGAGCACCATCTCCGCAGGTAGCTCGGGGTTGAGTTCCCCGCGGGTCTGCGCCTGTGTCACCCAGATGCTCAGCTTGTTGCTCAGATTCAGAAGGCGGTCTGTGTAATCGTCATTGCCTTGCAGCGATGACGTGAGCGATGAGTCCCGAGACGGGAGGGACGGCATCTCCCCGGCCAGCAAGCTGCTCATGGCCCAGCGGGCCACCGCCTTGAGCTGGTCGATCGCGCGTGTTTCGGGCTTTTCACGCAAACCGTCGACAAACGCCAGCGCGCGATCCAGCGCACGCACCATGGCTGCACCTGCCAACTCTTCCTTGGACGAAAAGTGCTTGTATAGGCTGGCCTTGGCCACGCCCGCTTCTGCCGCAACTTCGTCCACCGTCATGGCGTCATAGCCCTTGGTCGCCAACAGTCGGTTGACCGCCTCGACGATCGCATCCTCGCGAATGCGCTGAATTTGTTCTTTGTATGAGAGACGAGCCATGCCACGATTGTAGGCTCGGGAGGCTGAAGGGAAGACCATGATGTACACATGGAATTCCCATGCGGATATCATTTAAACCAATGAGTTCAATTTATGAACTAATTAGTTCACCACTATAGACTGGAGTGCTCATGCCCCGTATCGCCGTGATTGGAGCTGGCATCAGCGGCCTCAGTGCTGCGTGGCAGTTGAGTGCCTCAGGCAGCCCGACCGACGTCACCCTGTTCGAGGCCGGGCGCCACTTTGGCGGCCACGCCAACACCGTTGACGTGACGATCGACGGCGTCACCCACGGGGTCGACACGGGCTTTCTTGTCTACAACGAACGAACCTACCCGGGCCTGATCGCCCTATTTAATGAACTGGGCGTGGTGCGATCGCCCTCAGAGATGTCCTTTTCGGTTCAGTCACCTCAGGCAGCAAAAGGCAACGAGCAGGCGGCGATCGAGTGGAGTGGCAACTCGCTCGACACGGTGTTTGCGCAACGACGCAATCTGCTGAGCCCGCGCTTCTGGTCCATGCTGCGCGACATCCTGCGCTTCAACAAGCTGACCACGGCGCTGGCCACATCCGGCGCGGCCGAGGCGCTGGCGCAACCGATTGGCGCCTTCCTGGATCAGCATCACTTCGGCACGCCCTTCAGAGACGACTATTTCCTGCCCATGGTGGCCTGCATCTGGTCCTGCCCGACCGAGCAGATGCTGCGCTTTCCCATGGCCACGATGATCCGCTTCTGCCACAACCATGGTCTGCTGCAAGTCAGCAACCGGCCCCAGTGGTACACGGTGACAGGCGGCTCACGAGAGTACGTTCGCAAGATGTTGCCGCGCTTGAGTGATGCACGCCTGAACACCCCGGTCACAGCGGTCTCTCGCCTGGCGCACGGCGTCATCGTTCATACCGCCAAAGGCCCCGAGCCATTTGATGGTGTGGTCATGGCCTGCCACAGCGACCAGGCACTGGCCATGCTGGGCTCCCAAGCCACGCCAAGGGAGCGTGAGTTGCTGGGCGCCATCCGTTATCAAGCGAACCGTGCCGTGCTGCACACGGACACCAGCATGCTGCCTCAGCGGCGCAAAGCCTGGGCTGCGTGGAACTATGAGCGAGCCCCCCAGCAAGGGCGCGGCGCATCGCGCGTGTGTCTCCACTATCTGATCAATCTCCTGCAACCCCTGCCCTGGGATCAGTCCGTGGTGGTGTCGCTCAACCCGGTGCGTGAACCAAACGCAGACCAAGTGTTGCGCGAGTTCGAATACGCCCACCCGGTTTTCGACCAGGCTGCGATTGATGCCCAGAAGGCCCTGCCGTCCATTCAAGGCCTTGCGCACACCTGGTATGCCGGCGCCTGGTGCGGCTACGGCTTTCATGAAGACGGCTTGCAGGCGGGACTGAACGCCGCGCAACTGATCCAGCAGCAGCATCGTGCGCACACACGGCAGGCTGCCTGATGGACTTGACAAGGGCTACACCATGAGCGACCACATGCAGGATGCCGCCGCACCTCAAGCCTTTATCGGCATGGGACAGGTCTGGCACCGTCGCTTGCGCCCCGCCGAACACCAATTCAGTCATGACAGCTACTTCCTTCTGTTGCCCATGCGCCATGGCCGATCACACGGCTGGGCCGTTCCTCGTCGTCGATTCGGCTTGATCACTTTTCTGGATCAGGACCATGGCGAGGGCGGGCCTGATGCGTTGGCGTGGTTTGACTCACTGCTGCGCCAGGAAGGCATTGACGACGCGGATGGCGAGATCTGGCTGCAGACCTACCCCCGCGTGTTGGGCCACGCGTTCAAACCCGTGAGCTTCTGGTTTGCCCATCGTGCAGATGGCACCTTGACTGCCATCCTGGCGGAGGTGAACAACACCTTTGGCGAGAGGCACTGCTATCTGCTTCAAGGCGAGGCATTGCATTGGGGGCAGACCTTGACGGCCGACAAGGTGTTCCACGTCTCGCCCTTTTGCAGCGTGGCAGGGCAATACCGCTTCCGTTTCGAGCGCACTGCTGAGCGCACGCTGGCTCGCATCGATCTGCACGACGAGCAGGGCCCGCTGCTGCAGACCAGCATCAGCGGCCATCTGCACCCCTTCACAGCCCGGAGTGCCCGCCACGCTTTCTGCACCATGCCGCTCATGACGCTTGGCGTGGTGGCCCGCATCCACTGGCATGCCTTGAAGCTTCTGCTCAAGCGCGTGCCCTTCTTCCACAAACCCGCCGCGCCGGAACGCTTCGTCACACGATGAACACCACCGCTCACACCCCTTCAGCGCAGGCCGCAGGCCATGCCACGCTGCCCGCCGACGCACCAGCCTCTGCTCGCACCGTATTCAGGATGCTGGACAAACTGGCTCACGGCCGACTGGACATCCAATGGCCCGACGGCCGCCACAGCCGCTTTCCGGCCCATGCGCCAGACACGGCCACCAGCCTTCGCGCCACCATTTGCCTGAACAACTGGCGGGTGTTCGAACGCACAATGAAGTCAGGCGACATTGGCTTTGCCGAGAGCTTCATCGATGGCGACTGGCACACGCCAGACCTGACCGCCTTGTTGTCGCTGTTCATTGCCAACCGGGATCACCTGGAGCAGATTGTGTACGGCTCCTGGTGGGGCTCGCTGCTCTATCGCGTCAAGCACTGGCTCAATCGCAACTCACGCACGGGCAGCGCCAAGAACATCCACGCCCACTATGACCTGGGCAACGACTTCTACCGGATGTGGCTGGATCCGTCGATGAACTACTCCAGTGCATGGTTCGAGGGGCGCAGCGCTCAAGAACTGGCTGGCCACTCGCTCCAGGAGGCCCAGCAGGCCAAGATGCGTCGCGCACTGGACGAGGCCGGCGTGCAAGCGGGCAGCCGCGTGCTGGAGATCGGATGCGGTTGGGGCGCCATTGCCGAGACGGCAGCCAAGGAGCGCAGCGCACACGTGACGGGCGTGACCTTGTCAAAAGAGCAACTGGCCTGGGCCCAGGACCGCATGGCCAAGGGCGGCTTGAGCCAGCAGGCCGATCTGCGCTATCAGGACTACCGCGATCTGGTTGCCCAGCATGAGGCCCAACCGTTCGATGCCATCGTGTCCATCGAAATGTTCGAAGCAGTTGGCCGTGAATACTGGGACAGCTACTTCGACACCATCAAACGCTGCCTCAAGCCAGGTGGCAGAGCCTGCATCCAGACCATCACCATCCGAGACGACCTGTTCGATCGCTATGTGAAGTCAACCGACTTCATCCAGCAGTACATCTTCCCGGGTGGCCTGCTGCCCAGTCCCTCGCAGTTTGAAGCGATGGCGCGCAAGGCCGGCCTGGTGGTCGACAAACGACTGGCTTTCGGGCCTGACTACGCCGAAACACTGCGTCGATGGCGCGATGCCTTCCTGCAGCGCGAAGCAGACGTTGGTCAGTTGGGTTTCGACACCCGCTTCGTCCGTATCTGGACCTTCTACCTGGCTTACTGTGAAGCCGCCTTTGACCATGGCAACACGGACGTCATGCAGTTCACGCTGCGTCGCCCGGCCTGAAGCAGGCTCGATGCGCGATCACACCATGCCAGCCACCCCTTCATCCTTGACGCGCAGGCGCTGTCTGCAACAGCTGACTGCCCTTTGCGTCTCCACCACCTGCACCATGACCACGTCTGCCGCCCCCCCCATTGCCACCACGCCCGCCGAGGTGGCGAGTGCGCTCAGCAAAGCCCAGTTGCTGGGCCGCGCCACCTTGCGCTTCTTCGGCCTGCGTGTGTACGAGGCACGCTTGTGGGCGCCTCCTGCCTTTGATGCCTTGCGCTATGACAGCCTCCCCTTTGCGTTGGAGCTGGCCTACGCACGCAAGTTGAACGGTAGCGACATCGCAGAACGATCGATTGCCGAAATGCGCCGCGTGGGCGACTTCAGCGAAGCGCAGTCCAAGGCCTGGCAGGACATGATGAACAAGGCCTTCCCCGACGTGCAAGCAGATGACCGCCTCACCGGCGTGCACGATGGACAAGGCCTGGTCCGCTTCTACTTCAATGGGCAGGCTACCGCCAGCATCAAGGACAAGGACTATGCGCGCCTGTTCTTCGGCATCTGGTTGTCAGACAAGACATCAGCGCCCGGCCTGCGTGCCTCGCTGATCGGGCAAGGCTGAGCCATGGGTGCAGCGCACACCGCAGGCAACGGCTGGCGCTACGGTCTGCTGGGCTTGCCGCTGGCCTTCGTGTCGCTGCCTCTGTATGTGAGCCTGCCTCGCCACTACGCTGAACACCACGCCGTGCCTTTGGCCACGCTGGGCCTGTTGCTGCTGGGTACGCGTTTGCTGGATGCCCTGTTGGACCCAGGCATTGGCCGTTGGGTAGACCGATTGTTTGCCAGAAGCCCCGCACAAGGCTGGCAAGTGGCGCTGCTGGCATCGGTGGCCATGGCCTCAGGTTTCGCAGCGTTATGGACGCCGCCAGAAGTAAGCCCAGGCCAGCTCACGCCTTTGCTGCTGTGGCTGAGCGCCGCCTTGATGGTGACCTACCTGAGCTACAGCGTGATCACCATGGTGCACCAGACATGGGGGGCGCGCTGGGGTGGCGATGCTGATCAGCGGGCGCGCCTGGTCGCATGGCGAGAAGGTGCTGCACTGGCTGGCGTGCTGCTGGCCAGCGTCCTTCCTGCCTGGTTGGGCCTGCCAGCCACGAGCCTGGCCCTGGCACTCAGCCTGATGATCGGGCTGTGGGCCTTGCATCAAACCCTGCCGGCTCACACTGCGCTGCTGAGGGCGCAGGTGACCTCGACCATGAGCTCGTCGCCATGGTCCAACCGCGCCTTCACAGCGCTGTTGCTGGTGTTCCTGCTCAACGGCACGGCCAGCGCCATCCCTGCTACCTTGCTGCCCTTCTTCGTGCGCGACACCTTGCAGGCGCCCACCTGGGAGCCGCTGTTTCTGGGCAGCTACTTCCTGGCTGCGGCCCTGGGCTTGCCACTGTGGGTCCGCCTGATCCGGCGGCTGGGGCTGGGCCGCAGCTGGCTGGTCGGCATGGGGCTGAGCATGGCCGCGTTTTGCGCTGTCCCCACACTGGGACCCGGCGACACCTGGGCCTTCCTGTTCGTGTGCGTGGCCACCGGGCTGGCCCTGGGCGCCGACCTGGCTATCCCCGGTGCCTTGCTCACAGGGCTTATCCACCACGCGGGGCTGGGCCAACACAGTGAAGGCCGCTTTCTGGGTTGGTGGACGGCTGCGACCAAGCTCAATCTCGCGCTGGCTTCCGGCTTGAGCCTGCCTTTGCTGGCCCTGGTCGGGTTTGAAACCGGGCGCCATACCGATCAAAACCAGTTGGCCCTGTCAATGGCATATGGGCTGTTGCCATGCGTGTTCAAGCTGTTGGCAGCCTGGGCACTGTGGCATGCCATGCGCCGCCACCCTACTTTGAAAGCACAAGCATGAACCGGCTCAAACGCACCTTGCACGGCATCGCATCAGCCATGTTGGCCGTGGGTCTGTCAGCAGCCCTGAGCGGCTGTGCCGGGCCACGCATTCAAGACTACGCCAACGAGCAACCCAGGCTCGACTTGCGCCAATACCTGGATGGCCCGCTTCGCGCTCAAGGCATCTTCACGGATCGGCAAGGCCGCGTGGTCAAGCGCTTCGTGGTTGAGATGCAAGCCAAGTGGGAAGGCCAGCAAGGCACGCTGGACGAGCGCTTCACTTACAGCGATGGCACCCGCCAGCAACGCATCTGGCATCTCACGGACCTGGGCGGTGGCCGCTACAGCGGACGCGCGGATGATGTGGTGGGACAAGCCACTGGCGAGTCAGCGGGCAACGCCTTTTACTGGAGTTACACCATGGCTCTGCCCGTCGATGGCCAAGTCTGGCATGTGCAGCTTGAAGACTGGATGTTCCTGGTGGACAGCCGCACCGTGATCAACAGGGCCGCGATGAGCAAGTTCGGCATCCATCTGGGCGACGTGACGCTGTCGTTCACCAAACTTTGAAGACACTCTCAGACTGCCTCTCATGCCCCTGAACCCCCGGATCACCCAATGGCAAGGCCAGGTCGTGTGGCTCATCGGTGCCTCCACCGGCATTGGTGAAGCCACCGCGCGGGCCTTGCATGCGCTTGGCGCCCAGGTTGTGGTGTCTGCCCGATCCAGCGAAGCGTTGCAAGGGTTCACGCAGGCCCACCCGGGGAGCATTGCCATGCCACTGGATGTGACTGACCAAGCCAACGTGGCCCAGGCCACGCAGCACATCCTGAAACAGACTGGTCGCCTTGATCTGGTGATGTACTGTGCCGGCCACTACCGCGCCATGCGCGCCACGGATTTCAATCTGGACGAAGCACTGAAGCATCAGCAGGTCAATGTGGTGGGTACGCTGCACGTGCTGGATGCCATCTTGCCCACCTTGATCAAGCAAGGGCATGGGCACCTGAGCCTGGTGGCCAGCGTGGCGGGTTACCGAGGCCTGCCCAACTCACTGGCCTATGGCCCGACCAAGGCCAGCATGCAACACCTGGCCGACACGCTGTACCTGGATCTGCATGATCTGGGCATTGGCGTCTCGGTCATCAACCCCGGTTTCGTGGCCACACCGATGACCTCGCAGAACCAGTTCGACATGCCCGCCCTGCTCTCACCCGATCAGGCGGCCCAGGCCATCGTGCAAGGCTGGGCACGCGGCCGCTTCGAGATTCACTTTCCGAAGCGCTTCACCTTGTGGCTCAAGCTGATGCGACACTTGCCGCATGCCCTCTACTTCAGCCTGGTGCGCCGCGCCACAGGCCTGTGACACCTCGCCAGCATGATGAGCCCTTCGCCAGATCCACGCACCACCCGCGTCGTGCAGTTCTTTGAAACACTGAGCCCCGCCAGTGTCAGCATGCTGGAGGCGATCTACACGGAACAGGCCCGCTTCAAGGACCCGTTCAACGAGGTCACCAGTGTCGCGGGCATCCAGCGTGTGTTCATGCACATGTTCGAGACGATCAATACGCCGCGCTTCATCGTGCGCAGCGCCATGACGCAGGGGGATGAGGCCTGGTTGACCTGGGACTTCCTGATCAAGCGGCCGCAGGGTGAACTGATCATCCATGGCGCAAGCCACCTGCGCTACGCGCCGGATGGGCGCATCCAGCAGCATCGAGACTACTGGGACCCGGCCGAAGAGCTCTACGCGCACATCCCTGTACTGGGGACGCTCGTGCGCTGGCTGACACGGCGCTTGTCGGCCACGGCCTGATCGCCCCACGATGCCTTCCGGCTTGCGGTAACCTGCGATTGCATCGCACAGGCCAGCGCAATTGGCGAGGCCTGAGTCGACTGGCAGGGCGGCCAACGGCCCCCCCGCGGCCTCACTTCAGCGCATAAGTGGACGCAGTGGAGCGCACCTGGGGTCGATCAAGAGGTACAGCGGGGACTTGCAATGCGCAGGGATCGTTTGCTTGGTGAACGAGGTGGGCTTGACGCGCACGCTGCCAGCGGAGCCAAAGTCAACACGGTAGTCGACGTCGGTGCCATTGGCCGTTGCGGCCGAGAAGTCACTCAAAGCATCGCTAACGTTGGTGACCTTGGGCCCTCCAAAGCGGTTAAAGGACAAGAAGCTGACCTTGTCTGCGCGAGCGGTAACGGGCGACACGTTAAGCGCGTTGAGACCCACGCCGTCAGCCCAGATGGAACTGTTGCTGTCAGTTTTGGAGCCGATGCCGTTGACGGTGAAGGCCAGCACGGAACTGTAGAAGAAACCATCGCTGGAGCTGGCCTCCGTGTCCACGGCGTAGTTGACCGTCACGGTCTTGCCATGCGCATAGTAGCTGGATGGCGGCACAAAGGGCTCGCCTTGCTGGTTGATCTCGTCGTAGACCGTGCCGGTCATCTTCCAGACCTGCAACTCGGCGTGCGCGGTCACCGCGAGCAAGGCAGCAGACGCTGCCATCAATCTGGCGAACTTGAATGTAGAAAGCATTTGGGCCTCTCTGATATGAGTTAATTAGTGAACCTCTTGTGGCATCGCCACAAACCTTGCCATCGAGACAAGGTGCAATCATTTGACAGGTTACGTCAAATGAGTTCAATCAGGGATTGCACTTGCAGAGCCTTGTCACCCCTGTTCAGCAACAGTCATGCAAAGGCCACCGGAGAGGCATTGCCCATAGCTCGCATGCACGCAACACCTCGGCCAGGGTGCCGTTTTCCTGCGCGTTGCTGGCGTGGGCGTCGTAGGCCAGGCCCACCACGCGGCTGGCGCCTTGCAGTTCGCGCAAGTCGCGGCGCACCACGATGCCTTCCTGCGTATGGCCCGGTGTCATCAACATGGGGTGCAGCGGCGCCATGGTCACGCCCACACCGGCGGCCACCAGGCCCAGCGCCCATTCCTGGCTGTCCACGCGGGCGCGCACGTCGGGCACGATCTGATGCTGGCTCAGGCCGGCGTGCCAGTAGCTGGCCAGTTCGCACTGCGTGCGCTCGATGAAGGCCACGCCGTGCAGATCCTGCAGGCAGAGTGCTTCTTTCACGGCCAGCGGGTGCTCGGCGGGCACCAGCAAGGCGTATTGCTCTTCCCACAGCGGCATGAAGGCTTTGCCCGGCGCGGCGCAGCTCTGGCTGGTCAGTTCGGCGTCCGCAGCTTGCGGGTCGTCCAATACGGACAGCTCCAGGTGCGTGAGCATCTGCTTCAGGTGGCGGATGAGCTGGCGCACATGGGCCACGCTCACCGTGGGGTGGATGTGCAGGCTGAGCCTGGGGTGGGTGGCCACGTCCTGAAAAGTTTCGACGATGGCTTGGGCATCGGCCAGCAGTTTGCCGCCCAGCCTGAACAGGCGGATGGCCTCAGGCGTGGGCACCAGGCCGCGCTGCTGGCGAGTGAACAGGCGCGTGCCCAGCTCTTCTTCCAGTTGCGCGATCGCGTTGGAGATCACCGGCTGGGTGACGTTGCACAGCCTGGCTGCCGCCACGGTGGAGCCCGCCTCATACGCCGAGCAGAAGTACTTGAGGTTGCGCAGGTTCACGCCACTCACTCCTGGAACTGCGGGAAGTGCGGCAGCGTCTTGACCACGTTCTCATCGTGCGCCGGCACCACGGTCAACTGCGGGAAGCGCTGCATGATGCGGTGCACGTGCACGATGGCGGCCTGGTTCGTGGCCTCGTCGTGGTCCACATGCACCACCTGCCGCAAAGCCCAGGAGCGATCGGCCGGCTTCTGCAGCCCTTCGATGGTCCAGGTGGTGTCGCCCGTGAAGAAGTAGCGCTGGCCGGAAGGCAGGTTCAGGAACATGCCCACCTGCCCTGCCGTGTGCCCGACCAAGGGCACCAGCACAACAGCGCCATCGCCGAACAGATCCAAGCTGCGGTCAAAGCCGAGGTAGGCGCCCGGCTTGAAGCTCAGCTCACGCCAATGCTGCACGCCGGCAAACTGGCTGGCCAGAAAGGCCGGCGCATGGCCGTGCCGGGCGTGTTCGCGCTCGGTGGGGCTGATCAGCACCTCGGCATCGGGGAAGTCGGGCAAGGCGCTGACGTGGTCCCAGTGCATATGCGAAGGCACGATCAGCTTGATGCGGTCCGGCGCCCAGCCGGCTTTGGCCAACTGATCAACGGCGGGCGCCACGTTGCGGTACGCGAAGGACAGGCGATCCATGAAGGTGTTGGCCGCGAACTGCTGATCCACCTGACGGCCCAGGCCCGTGTCGAACAGAAAGGTCACCTTCGGGTGGCGCACCAGCACGGACACATGCGCCGGGTGGCGGTAGCGCAGCCACGAACCACCGCCCACCTCCAGCGCCTCGAAGACGCCCTGTGATTCGGAGGTTTTGAGCACCGAAAAGCCCAGGCCTGACGGCGGGCTGGCAGGTGGCAGGCTGGCACCCAGATCCGGCAGGTTCTGCGTGGGCACAGGCAAAGGGGCGTCCATGGCGCTGAGGCCCGTGGCCAGGCCGGCCAGCAACACCACCACGCCAGCAGCCACACCCAGGCTGCGCTTCATCCAAGTCTGCATCTTTGCTCCGTTTAATGGGTTCAGGGCCTCAAGGCTAGAGGCTGCCCATCAATAAGGCAAATTGTATTTACTTGGGATATCTAAAAGATTTTCTTATTTCTGACTGAGCACGTTGGACACCAGCCGGGAGGTGATGTCCACGATCTCGATCATGCGGTCATAGGCCATGCGGGTGGGTCCGATCACGCCCAGCGTGCCGACCACCTGGCCGTTGATCTCGTACGGCGCCGAGACGACGGACAGCTCTTCGAACGGCACGAACTGGCTTTCGCCGCCGATGTAGATCTGCACCCCGTCTGCCCGGCTGGAGCCGTCCAGCAGGCGCATGAGCTGGGTCTTTTGCTCGAACAGGTCGAACATGCGGCGCAGCGAACCCAGGTCGTTGGAGAAATCCTGCACCGTCAACAGGTTGCGTTCGCCGGAGAGCACGAGCTGGTCGCTGTTTTCGGCCATGACCTCGCCGCCAGCCTGCACGGCCTGCTGCATCAGGTTGCCGATGTCACCACGCAATTGATCCACCTCGCGCTTGAGGCGCTCGCGCATTTCATCCAGCGTCAGGCCCGAATAGTGGGCGTTGAGGATGTTGCTGGCCTCGATCAGCTGGGACTGGCTGTAGTCCTGCGGGGTGAAGATGACGCGGTTCTGCACATCGCCATCGGGCGACACGAGGATGACGAGCACGCGCTTGTCGCCCAGGCGCAAAAATTCAATGTGCTGGAACAGCGAGACCTTGCGCGGTGCGGTGACCACGCCCACGAACTGCGACAGGCTGGACAGCATGTGCGCCGCACTGGCGATCACGCGCTGAGGCTGATCGGGCTGGAGCTGATCACGCGTTTCGGCGCCCAGGTCAGCCAGGTTCAGGTGGCGGGCCGTAAGCATGGTGTCCACGAACAGGCGGTAACCCTTGGGCGTGGGCACGCGGCCGGCCGAGGTGTGCGGGCTGACGATCAGGCCCAGCTCCTCCAGATCCGCCATCACATTTCGGATGGTGGCAGCCGACAGATCCAGGCCGGAGGCGCGGGAAAGCGTGCGCGAGCCGACGGGTTGCCCATCGGCGATGTAGCGCTCGACCAGCGCTTTCAACAGAATCTTGGCTCGATCATCCAGCATGTGTTCTTCATTTTAGTTTCCGAGTGAAACGGCGCCAGCCCCTCAGTGGGGGACGGTCTCATTTTGACACCCCCGTGTGGTGTAATTCCCCGCATGTCGAGTCTGCCCACCTCACGCTTCCGTCATGCTGCCTTGATTGGCAAGTACCAGGCCCGCGGCATCCGCCCGGTTCTGGAGGACGTAGCCCATATTCTGGCGCGCACCGGCGTCGAAGTCTGGCTGGAGCAGGAAACTGCCCTGAACACCGGCATGACGGACTACCCGTCCTTGGCGATCAAGGAAATCGGCAAGCAGTGCGATGTGGCCGTGGTGCTGGGAGGCGACGGCACGATGCTGGCCATTGCCCGCGAACTGGCGCCCTTCAACATCCCGCTGATCGGCATCAACCAGGGCCGCCTGGGCTTCATCACCGACCTCCAGCACAAGGACATGGCCACCGCCCTGCCCCTGATGCTGGCCGGCCAGTACGAGGAAGAGCGCCGGGCCATGCTGGAAGGCGCCGTGCTGCGCCCCATGCGCGGCGCCGGCTTCGAGACCATCTATGAAGGCTACGCGATCAATGAAGTGGTCGTGAGCCGGGGGGCCACCGCCTCCATGGTGGAGCTGCGCGCCGAGATCGACGGCCAGTTCGTGGCCAACTACCGCGCAGACGGCCTGATCGTGGCGTCGCCCACCGGGTCGACGGCCTATGCACTGTCGGCCGGCGGCCCCATCATGCACCCGGGCCTGGGTGGCTGGGTGATGGTGCCGATTGCCTCGCACACCTTGTCGAACCGGCCTCTGGTGGTGTCGGACAGCGTGACCATCACCATCGAAATCGTGGCCGGCCGCGATGCCAGCATGAACTTCGACATGCAGAGCCTGGCCAGCCTGCTGCACGGCGACCGCGTGACGGTGCGCCAATCTGCCCACAAGGTGCGCTTCCTGCACCCCAAGGGCTGGAACTACTACGCGACCCTGCGCCGCAAGCTGCGCTGGAACGAAGGAGTGAGCTGAGATGTTGCGCCGCCTGACACTGCGCGATTTCGTGATCGTCACCAGCCTGGAAGTGGACCTTGGCGGCGGCTTCACAGCCCTGACCGGCGAAACCGGTGCCGGCAAGTCCATCCTGATCGATGCCCTTCAACTGGCCCTGGGCAGCCGTGGTGACGCGGGTGTGGTGCGCGAAGGTGCCGCGCGCGCCGACATCACCGCCGAGTTCGAACCCTCCGCACAACTGGCCACCCTGCTGGCCCCCTGGCTGGAAGAAGCCGGCTTTGATGGCCTGGAAGCAGGCGCACCCTTGCTGCTGCGCCGCGTGGTGGACAGCCAGGGCAAGAGCCGCGCCTGGATCAACGGCAGCCCCGCCACTGTGACGCAATTGCGTGAGCTGGGCGAGCACCTGGTCGATATCCACGGCCAGCACGCCTGGCAAAGCCTGACGCGCGCCGATTCGGTTCGCGCCCTGGTGGACGCGCAAGCGGGTGTGGACCACGCCGCGCTGCAACAAGCCTGGGCCGCACGCCGCGAAGCCCAGCGCCGCCTGGACGAAGCCCGCAGCAAGCAGGCCGACCTGGACCGCGAACGCGAGCGCCTGCAATGGCAGATCGCCGAGTTGGACAAGCTCAATCCGCAAGCGGATGAGTGGGACGAGCTCAACACCGAGCACCAGCGCCTCAGCCACGGCCAGGCCATCCTCGACGGTGCCCGACTGGCACTGGATGTGGTTTCGGAAGCCGATGACAGCGCCGACTCGCTCACCGCCCGCGCCATTGCCGCGTTGGAAGAAGTGGCCGGCGTGGAGCCCAATCTGGGCAATGCGCTAGAAGCCCTGCGTGGCGCCCAGGCGCAATTGCAAGATGCGGCGCACAGCCTCAACAGCGCGCTGCACCACACCGAGCTGGATCCGGATCGTCTGGCCGAGCTGGACAACCGCATGTCGGCCTGGATGAGCCTGGCGCGCCGTTACCGCCGCCCCGCGCCCGAATTGCCTGCACTGCTGCAAGGCTGGAAAGCCGAGCTGGCCGAACTGGATGCCGCCGCCGATCTGGAAGCGCTGGAGCGCGACGCCCAGCAAGCCCACCAGGTCTGGCTGGACGTGGCCAAAACCGTGTCGAAACAGCGTGCGCAAGCCGCCCCTGCCATGGCGCAGGCGGTGAGCGAGGCCATGCAGGATCTGGGCATGGCCGGTGGCCGTTTCGAGGTCTCGCTGCTCAAGCAGGACGAACCACAGGCCTATGGCCTGGAGAACATCGAGTTCCTGGTGGCCGGCCACGCGGGCAGCACGCCGCGCCCATTGGGCAAGGTGGCATCCGGTGGCGAGCTGTCACGGCTGGCTTTGGCCATTGCGGTGACCACGTCGCAACGTGCCGATGAAGCGGCGCAAGTGGGCACGCTGATCTTTGACGAAATCGATTCCGGTGTGGGTGGCGCGGTGGCCGACACGGTGGGCCAGTTGATGCAACGCCTGGGCCGCGAACGCCAGGTCATGGCCGTGACGCACCTGGCCCAGGTCGCAGCTTGTGCGCACCAGCACCTGGTGGTGTCCAAGGCCTTGAACCATGGCCAGACCACCAGCGACATCCGCGAGGTGCAAGCCACCGAACGCGTGCACGAAGTGGCCCGCATGCTGGGTGGTGCGGTGACCGACACCAGCCGCGCTCACGCCAAAGTCATGCTCGATTCGGCCACGGCACACGATGCCCAGGCGGCCGCCAGCGATGCCGCGGCCAACAAAGCCAAACGCAAGAAGGAAGCAGCATGAGCGACGCACGGCCGTACGAAGGCGCTCGCACCACAGTGCGCAGCACGGAGGTTTCAAGATGAGCGCGTTGGACATCGTCTTGCTGACCGGCATCTCCGGCTCAGGCAAATCCGTGGCGCTCAATGCGCTGGAAGACGCAGGCTACTTCTGCGTGGACAACCTGCCGCCCGAATTGCTGCGCGGCATGATCGAGCTGGAAGAAAAGCGTGCGCCGGAGTTGAAGCGCCGCATTGCCGTGTCGGTGGACGTGCGCAGTGCGCATTCGCTGCCCAACCTCACGCCGGTGTTGACCAACCTGCGGCAGGAAGGTCATTCGGTGCGCGCGGTGTTCCTGGATGCCAGCACGGACGCGCTGGTTCGCCGCTTTTCTGAAACACGGCGCCCTCACCCGCTGTCGCAGCTGGCCAAGACGCCGCATCCGGATACGCATCAGCCTCAACGGCGCGCCAGCGATCTGATCACACCCATCGATGCGACCGAGCAGGCCTTGATGGACGCGATCAACCTGGAGCGTGAACTGCTCAGCCCGCTGCGCGAGTTCTCGACCGTGATCGACACCTCGCTGCTGCGCCCGGCGCAGTTGCGCACCTGGATCCGCAACATCGTGCAGGCTGCACCGTCACGCCTGACGCTGGTGTTCGAATCGTTTGCCTACAAGCATGGCGTGCCCATGGACGCGGACTTCGTGTTCGACGTGCGCATGCTGCCCAATCCCTTCTACTTGAAGGAACTCAAGCCGCTGACGGGCCGTGATCAACCGGTGATCGACTACCTGGCGGCACAGCCTGAATCGGCCGAGCTGATTGCGCAGATCGAGGCCTTCCTGTTGCGCTGGTTGCCGGCGCTGGAAGGCGATCAACGCAGTTATGTGACGGTGGCGATTGGTTGCACGGGCGGGCAACACCGGTCGGTGTATTGCGTGGAGCAATTGGTGCAGCGCTTTGCACCGCGTGGGGTGGTGCTGGCGCGGCATCGTGAGCAGGACGCGAAGTAAGGCTGCTGGTTGATTGCTGGTTCGGTCGGCGGTCGGCGGTCGGCGGTTGGCGGTTGGCGGTTGGCGCGTTTTTTCGGTAGAGCGCGAGGTGGGGGCTGAGCCAACATCCGGCCAGGCTTCATTGTTGGCGGTCCCGCTTTGCAAGCGGGACTCCCTTGCGATACTCGCGAGGAAGTGGCGCCGGAGAACTCCCTGCGTGGTCTGACGACCACTCCGGTCAAACAGCTCCGGCGAGTCAGATGACGAAGCACGCTGCGCGTGCCCACTTCCCCACTGCGCTTCTCAGCGCCAACAAGGCGCCCGGCCAGATGCCGGCTCAGCCCTTTTCCACCTCGCTGTCAGCATGCACAGGCCGCATGTGCTGCGCACTCTCGCTACCCTCTTTGCAAAGCCGAATCGAGTCTGCATCGCATTGTTGGCCAATAGAAATAGCAGGCACTATTCCGCACCAACAACCGTGGCGTGCGGCCAGCGGGGCCGAAAAGGCTGAGGTGGCATGCGGCCGGGCGCCTTGTTGGCGTCGCAGGCGCGCAGGGAGGCTCAGGTTTGCCCCTTGTCACAGACAAGGGGATGGCGAGCATGTTTGAGGCCGCAGGCCGAGTTGCGCAGCCACCTGAGCTGGACGAGCACCGTAGAGCAGTCCTGCGTAGCAGGACCGACAACATTGAAGCCCGGCCGCATGCCACCTCGGCCGCGCCCCGCGCTGCCACGCCAAACCGCACAGCACATGGCAGGCATAAAAGAACCAATAAGACTCAGCCCTGCTTCTCCATCGCATCCCGCAAAGCCTGACGCAACTGCTGCCCGATCTCCGGCTTGCCCGCAAACGGATCGGTTGGGTTGCGCCCCTGCACCACATCTTCCAGACGCGTCTGCACCATGCCCAAAGCCTGTGGATGCGTGTAGATGTAGAACTGCCCCGACTCGATGGCCTTGTAGACCAGCTCTGCCGTATCCGTGGCCGTGACCTTGCCCGATGTCACAGCCTTCGTGCTCATCGCCTGCGCGATCATCTGGCTTGGCGTGGGCTTGCCTTCGCTGCGCATCTCGGCGGGGCGATTGCGATGCGACAGGTGAATGCCGGTCGGCACGAAGTACGGGCACAGCACCGAGGCGTGTACCTGCTCCGTCACCAGCGCCAGATCCTGGTACAGCGTCTCCGACAAGCTCACCACCGCATGCTTGCTCACGTTGTAGGCGCCCATGTTCGGCGAGTTCAACAAGCCGGCCATCGAGGCCACGTTGACCATGTGGCCCTGATAGCTCGGATCCTTGCGCGCCGCCGCCAGCATCAACGGGGTGAACACGCGCATGCCGTGGATCACGCCAAACAAGTTGACGCCGATCACCCATTCCCAATCGCGCTGCGTGTGCTCCCAGATCAGGCCGCCGTGCGCCACGCCTGCGTTGTTGATGACAATGTGCGGCGCACCGAAGCGCTCCATGCAGATGTCAGCCAGCGCCTGGATGTCTTCGGCGCGTGACACATCGCCACGCAAGGCCGCCACCTTCACGCCCGTGGCGCTCAGCTCGGCCACGGCGGCGTCCAGCGCATCTTGCTGCACATCGGTCAGCACCAGGTTGAGGCCTTTCTTCGCGCCAAGCCGTGCCAGCTCCAGGCCAAAGCCGCTGCCAGCGCCGGTGATCACGGCCGTCTGGCCCGCTTGCAAATTCAAAGTCGACATGTTGTTGTCCTGCGTCCTGCTGTGGGGGGATCAGTAGGGAGATTGATCGAGGGATCAGATCAGTTTGACCAGCTGCTTGCCGAAGTTCTTGCCCTTGAGCAAGCCCAGGAAGGCCTCGGGCGCGCTGGTTATGCCCTGGGCCACGGATTCGCGGAATTTCATCTTGCCGGTAGCCACCATCGTGCCCAGCTCCATCGTGGCCTCGGGCCAGACTTCGGGGTGCTCGCTGACGATGAAGCCTTCGATCTTCAGCCGGTTGACCAGGATCAGCGCGGGGTTCTGCAAAGGCAGCGGCTGGCCGTCATAGCCGGCGATCATCCCGCACATGGCGATGCGGCCAAACGCATTCATGCGCAGCAGCACGGCGTCCAGGATCATGCCGCCCACGTTCTCGAAATAGCCATCGATGCCATGGGGCGTGGCCTCCTTCAGGGTCTTGTAAAAGGCCTTGGGGTCGCTGTGCTGCTTGTAGTCGATGCAGGCGTCAAAACCGAGTTCTTCGGTCACATAGCGGCACTTGTCGGCGCCACCGGCCACACCCACCACGCGGCAGCCACGGGCCTTGGCCAACTGCCCCACCACGCTGCCCACGGCACCGCTGGCGGCGCTCACCACCACGGTTTCGCCGCTCTTGGGTGCGATGATCTTGATCAGGCCATACCAGGCGGTGACGCCGGGCATGCCCACCGAGCCCAGATAGGCCGACAGCGGGATGTGGGTGGTATCGACCTTGTGCAGCATGGCGCCCTTCACACTGGCGTCCACCACCGAGTACTCCTGCCAGCCACCCATGCCCAGCACCTTGTCGCCGGGCGCAAAGCGCGGATGCTTGCTCAGCACCACCTCGCCCACGGTGCCGCCGATCATCACGGTGTCAAGCGGCTGTGGATCAGCGTAGCTCTTGCTGTCGTTCATGCGGCCGCGCATATACGGGTCGAGCGACATGAAGTGATGGCGCACCAGCACCTGGCCATCGCTCAGTTGATCGGCCGTGGGCACGGGCACCTCAACGAGCTTGAAGTTGTCCACGGTGGCTTCGCCTTGCGGGCGCGATGCCAGCAGGATCTGATGGTTGGTGGTCATGTGAACTCTCCTTCAGCGTGACAGCTGGTTGGCGGATGAATCGATCAGGAGGGGCGCGGGCTCAGTCAGAACCCGGCCCGTGAAGCAAGGGTTTGGCAGCCGGCCGCACTTCGCGGTCGGACACCGGCAAGGCCCGCAGGAACTTGAACGTGGCCGTGGCATGGGCACACACGCGGCCTTTCGAATCCAGCACCTTGCCTTCGGTGAAGGCCATGGAGGCGGTCGAGTGCAACACACTGCCCAGTGCCCGGATATGGCCCAGGCCTGGTCGCATGAAGGTGGTCTTCATCTCGATGGTGACCAGGCCAGGCCCGCCATCCGGCTGATCCAGGTTCAGGCTGCGCGCCGCATGGGCCATGGCCACATCCAGCAAGGTCATCATCAGGCCACCGTGCGCCACGCCGAATGAGTTGGTGTGCTGGTCCTGCACGTCCAGTGTGATCTCGGCTTCGCCGTTTTCGTAGCGCTGCATCTCGCAGCCGATCTGCTCGATGAAGGGGATGCGAACCGCAAAGGGAATGGCCATGTCAACCAATCAAGGCGCTGACGCCACCGTCCACCGCCAGGATCTGCCCGGTGATGTGCTTGCCTGCGTCAGACGCGAACAGCAAGGTGATGCCCTTGAGGTCTTCATCATCGCCCACGCGCAACAGTGGTGCTCGGTTTGCAATGGTTTCTTCGCCAACCATGGCCAGCGTGCCCGCCGTCATCTTGCTAGGAAAAAAGCCCGGCGCAATCGCATTGACGCGGATGCCCTGGTGCCCCCACTCGCAAGCCAGGGCCCGCGTGAAGTTGATGACCGCGCCCTTGCTGGTGTTGTAGGCAATGGTCTGCATGAAGGGTGGGTTGCCGCGCAGGCCGGCGATCGAGGCCACGTTGATGATGCGGCCCTGCTTGCGCGGGATCATGCTGGCCTTGGCGATGGCTTGCGACAGCAGAAAGTAGCCACGCACGTTCAGGTTCATGACCTTGTCCCAGGCTTCGATCGGGTGTTCGGCAGCCGGTGCGCCCCAGGTGGCACCCGCGTTGTTGACGAGGATGTCCACATCGCCCACACGCTCCAGGGTTTCGTCTGCCAGGCGCTGGATATCGTCGGCCTTGCCGGCATCTGCAGCAATCCAGCGCGCATCGATGCCGGCTGCTTGCAGATCTTGCACGGCCAGCTCCAGGTCAGCAGACTTGCGCGAGCTGATCACGACCTTGGCGCCAGCCTCGCCCAATGCATAGGCCATCTGCAGGCCCAGGCCGCGCGAGCCGCCAGTGATCAGGGCCTTCTTGCCTGTCAGATCGAACAGCTGTTGTACCTTGCGTGCTTCCGTCATGCTGCCCTCGCCTCAGATGTTGTAATCGACCACGTGGCGGGTGGCCGCCATCTCGCGGATCTGCGCCACCACACCCTGGTGATGCGGATGAGGGATGTAGGCAGCCAGTGCATCCTTGCTCTCGAACGTGGACACCAGCACCACGTCGCAGTTGGCCTCCAGGCCTTCGGTCTTGATGCCGACGTCGAACTCATGCATGCCGGGCACCAGGCCCTTGCAGCTGTCCAGCAGGGCCTTGACCTTGGCTGCGTCTTCGGGGCGCTTGAGCGTCCACATCACGATGTGTCTCAACATGGTTTGTCTCTCTCGGTGTTGTGAGGTGATTCGATCAGATGATCAGGTGTTTCGGTGAAGCTCAGAACCAGTCGGACTGGGCTTGTGCACAGGTCAGGTCACGCTTGGCGACCACACCCAGCCAGGCGTCGATCTTGGGCAACTCGAAACTGAAGAAGTAGTCTGCACAGGCCAGCTTGCCTTTGAGGAAGCCAGCACCCAAGGGGCTCTTGTCCCAACTGTGCTGATCGTGGCCTTGCGCTTGCGCGGCTTTGGCCGCCAAGGCCAGCTCCAGCCAGATCCACGCGAGCACCGTGTGGCCAAAGGCTTGCAGATACGGCGTGGCATTGGCCAATGCCTCTTCAGGCACGCCAGTTGACCAGGCGGCCTTGGTCGTCGCGCCAATCTTTTGCAGGGCTTGCGCCAAGGCATTGGCATGCACGGCCAGGCCGTCCACCTGCCCTGCCTTCTGAATCGTTTCGCTGATGCGCTCGGCCAGCACGCTCAAGGCCTTGCCGCCGTTCATCACCACCTTGCGGCCCAGCAGGTCCAGCCCCTGGATGCCGTGCGTGCCTTCGTGGATCATGTTGAGGCGGTTGTCGCGCCAGTACTGCTCCACCGGGAAGTCACGCGTGTAGCCGTAGCCACCCAGAATCTGGATGGCCAGGCTGTTGGCTTCCTGCGCCCATTCGCTGGGCCAGCTCTTGGCAATCGGCGTGAGCAGCTCCAGCAGCAGGCCAGCTTTCTCGGCCTCGGCGCCGGTGCCCGTGTGTTGATCGTCCACCAGTTGCGCGCACAGCAGGCCCAGGGCCAGACCACCCTCGGCAATGGCTTTTTGCATCATCAGCATGCGCTTGACATCGGTGTGCTCGATGATGGGGATCTGCGGTGCGCTGTGGTTCTTGCCACCCGCGCTCATGTGACGGCCTTGCGGGCGTTGCTTGGCGTAGTCCAGCGAAGCCTCATAGCCTGCATAACCCAGCATCGTGGCACCCAGGCCCACGCTGATGCGGGCTTCATTCATCAAGGTGAACATGCATTTGAGCCCTTCACCCTGCTTGCCGATCAGGTAGCCCACGGCACCCGCCTGGCCGTTGACCGGGAACTTGCCTTCGCCAAAGTTCAGCAGCGTGTTGACCGTGCCACGGTAGCCGCACTTGTGGTTCAAGCCGGCCAGGGCCACGTCGTTGCGCTGAGCGGTGATGCTGCCATCTTGTTTGACGAGCTTGCGCGGCACGATGAACAGCGAGATGCCCTTCACGCCCGGTACGGGCTTGCCATCTTCGCCGGGAATCTTGGCCAGCACCAGGTGCACGATGTTCTCGCCCATCTCGTGCTCGCCGCCCGATATCCACATCTTGTTGCCGGTAAGGCGATAGCGTGGCCCCAGGCTGTCCTGTGCCCAGTCGATGCCGGTGCCATCGCCGTTCACATCGGGCACGGCCTTGGTGGCGATGTCCGACAGGCTCGATCCCGCCTGGGGTTCGCTCAGGCACATGGTGCCGAAGGTGCGGCCTTCAAAGCCACCACGCGCGAACACATCGATCTGCTTGGGCGTGCCGTGCGCCAGGATGGTGTTGGCATTGCCGCGCGTGAGCATCGGGTACGCGGCCAGCGACACACTGGATTTGTAGAAAAAGCTCATCGACGCGATCTCGACCACCGTGGGCAACTGCATGCCACCGATGTCGGCGTCCTTGCTGCCCGCCATCAGACCCGAATCGTTGAAGGCCTGCATGGCCACGGGCGTTTCCTTGGGCAATGTCACGGTCACGCCATCGAACTCAGGTTCGTGGATGTCGGTCAGGCGGTTGATAGGTGCGAACTGCTCGGTGGCGATCTTCTCGCTGAGGTCCAGCACAGCCGTAAAGGTCTCGCGATTGTGTTCGGTGTGGCGTTCGCGCTGGCACAGGCCTTCTGCGTTCAGCCAGTCGTACAGCAGGAAATCAACGGTAGCGCGGTGGGTCATGATCTCGACTCAGGTGATGCGGTGGTATCGGTCAACACGGACAGCAACTCGGCAAGGCGGGCCGGCCGACGTTGAGGTGGATGTGCAATTGAATGGACAAGCTTGAGCTTGGACGCTGCTTCAGCGTCCCTTGAACACAGCATCGCGGCGCTCCAGGAAGGACTGGATGCCTTCCAGCGCGTCTTCGCTTTGCATGACGGGCAACAGGTTGGGGAACAAGGCCTTGGCTGCGGCAGCCTCCCCTTCGTTCCAGGCCAGACGGGTGGACTTCAGCACGTTCTGCACACCCATGGGCGCCGCTTTGGCGATCTTCTCGGCGATCTCTCTAGCCTTGTCCAATTGCTGACCGGCAGGCACCACCTCTTGCACAAGCCCTGTCCGCAAGGCCTCGTCGGCATACCAATAGTCACCCGTCAGCAGATAGCGTTGTGCAGCGCCCCAACCCATTTGCTGCGGCAAGCGCAAGGTGGCGCCACCACACGGGAAGATGCCGCGCTTGACTTCCAACATCGCAAAGCGCGTGTTGTCAGCCGCCACACGTACTTCCGTGTTGAGCATGATCTCCACGCCCCAGGTGAAGCAGTTGCCCTGCACCGCCATCACCACAGGCTTGCTGTGCCGCTCACCCGTCAGGCCGAAGGGGTCGATCTCACCTTCACCGATCTCGAAGCCTTTGCCATTGCCGAAGATGGGCGCCCACTTGTCCAGTTCCACACCCGATGTCATGTGCTGGCCTTCGCCATACAGCAAGGCAACACGCAGATCACGGTTGCGACTCAACTCCCCATAGGCCTTGGCGATGTCGTGGTACATCTCGGGCGACAAGGCGTTGTGCTTCTCGGGCCGGTTGACCTTGATCTCCAGGATGTGTCCGACCTGGCGGGTTTCGATGTAGGACATGCGCGTGTCTCGCTGTGAATCAATTCAGGCACAAAAAAAGGCCCGCATGGCAAGCGCCAAGCAGACCTCGGGTTCAGATCGTCTGATCCATCATGTTGTAGTGCAATCGGCGACCGATCGACTGTCGAGGGCCTCAGCCCGCGATCAGGCCTTGCCGCCCGTCACGCGCTGGCCTTCTGCGGCCAGCTTGACCAGCAAGGGCGCTGGCGTCCAGAAAGCAGCGTCGCTGCTGGCCGTGGCCGCAAAGCCCTTCATCAGCTCGATCACCTTGGGCAGGCTCAGCATGTCGGCGTACAGCATGGGGCCGCCGCGGTAGGCCGGGAAGCCATAGCCCGTGAGGTAGACCATGTCGATGTCGGAGGCCTTGGAGGCAATGCCTTCCTCCAGGATCAAGGCACCTTCGTTGACCAGGGCCAGCATCAGGCGCTGCACGATTTCTGCGTCGCTGATGGCACGGGGCGTGATGCCTTTATCTGCGCGGACCTTGTCAATGCAGGCCTGCACTTCAACCGAAGGCACGGGCTCGCGCTTGCCCACTTCATAGTCGTACCAGCCCTTGCCGGTCTTCTGACCAAAGCGACCCAGCTCGCAGATGGCATCGCCCACAGGGCTGTAGATCACATCGGGCCTTTCGATCTTGCGGCGCTTGCGGATGGCAAAGCCGATGTCGTTGCCGGCCAGGTCACCCACACGGAAGGGGCCCATGGCCCAGCCAAAGGCCTCGGCCGCCTTGTCAACCTGCTGCACGGTCGCGCCTTCTTCGATCAGGAAGAAGCTCTGGCGCACGTACTGCTCGAACATGCGGTTGCCGATGAAGCCATCGCACACGCCGGACACCACGGCCACCTTCTTGATCTTCTTGGCGACCTGCATGACCGTGGCCAGCACATCCTTGGCGGTGTGCTTGCTGCGCACCACTTCCAGCAGGCGCATCACATTGGCCGGGCTGAAGAAGTGCAAGCCGATCACATCGCCCGGGCGTTGGGTCACTTCAGCGATCTTGTCCACGTCCAGCGTCGAGGTGTTCGATGCCAGGATGGCACCGGGCTTCATGACGCTGTTGAGCTTGGTGAAGACTTGCGACTTCACGCCCATGTCTTCAAACACGGCCTCGATGACCATGTCGGCCTGGGCGATGTCGTCGTAGCTCAGGGTCGTGGTCAGCAGGCTCATGCGCTGCTCGTACTTGTCTTGCGCCAGCTTGCCCTTGGCCACTTGCGCTTCGTAGTTCTTGCGGATGATGCCCACGCCGCGGTCGATGGCTTCCTGCTTCATCTCCAGCATCGTGACGGGGATGCCCGCGTTCAAGAAGCACATGGTGATGCCGCCACCCATGGTGCCGGCGCCGATCACGGCCACCTTCTTGATGTCACGCACGGGCGTGTTGTCGGGCACATCGGGGATCTTGCTGGCGGCGCGCTCGCCGAAGAAGGCGTGGCGCAGGGCTTGAGCCTGGTCGCTGGTCACCAGCTTGGCGAACACGTCCTGCTCAAAAGCCAGGCCGGCGTCCAGATCCAGCCTGGTCGAGGCTTCCACGCAATCCACACAGCGCTGTGGCGCCTCCAGTTTCTTGCGGATCTTGGCCAGATCGGCGCGAGCCTTGGCAAAGGCCTCGGCATCAGCGGGCGCGGCCACACTCAACTGACGCACGGAAGGCAGTGGACGCAAGGCAGCCACGTCCTTGGCAAAGGCGATGGCAGCGGGCAACAGATCGCCCTCCACCACCTTGTCGAACAGCTTCTGGCCCGGGGCCTTGGCCAGCTTCTCGGCGGGCACGGAGGCGCCGCTCGTGATCATCTGCAAAGCGGTCTCGACACCCAGCACGCGCGGCAGGCGCTGCGTGCCACCCGCACCCGGCACGATGCCGATGTTCACTTCCGGCAAGGCGATCTGGGTGCCCGGCACCACCAGGCGATAGTGGCAGCCCAGGGCCAGCTCCAGCCCACCGCCCATGGCCACGCCGTGAATGGCCGCCACCACCGGCTTGCCCGATTGCTCGACCGCCGTGATGGCTGTGTGGAAGGAAGGCTCGGCCGCCATCTTGGCCGTGCCGAACTCGCGGATGTCTGCCCCGCCACAGAACACCTTGCCAGCGCCCGTGATCACGATCGCCAACACGGCGCTGTCTGCATTGGCCTTGGCGACGCCATCAACGACACCAGCTCGCGTGCTTTGCCCGAAACCGTTGACGGGAGGGTTGTCGAGGGTGATGACGGCCACGCCGTCGGTGACTTGGTAGGAGGTGCTCATGGCGATCTCGGGCTCGATGAAAGACAAGGGAACACCGCGGCACAAAAAGCCCGGCAAGGCACATGCACCGCGTTCAATGATGCTCAAACGTCAATTCTGACAAGAATCATTGTACGAATTGGTGAACATTGTGCACCGACTCCGCAAAGGTGCGCGACCACCCCGTGAAAACACCTAGACGCAGGTATGCCTTACGTCAATCTGAGCCCTGGAGGGTCAAACCTCCAGCCACTCCTTGCGGGTGTATTGATCCGCGCGCAGCTCATCCGGCGTGCCGTGGAAAACCACCTCGCCGTGGCCCATCACGTAGCAGCGCTGCGAAATGTCCAGCGCGATGGTGAGCTTCTGCTCCACCAGCAGCACGGCCAGGCCGCGCTTTTGCAGCTCCTTGAGATACTGCCCCACCAGTTCCACGATCTTGGGCGCCAAACCTTCCGTGGGTTCGTCGATCATGATCAGATCCGGATCACCCATCAGCGTGCGGCACAGCGTCAGCATCTGCTGCTCGCCGCCGGACATCACACCTGCTTCCGTGTGCTGCCGCTCCTTCAGGCGCGGGAACATCTGGTACATGTCGTCCAGGCTCCAGCGGCCCTTTTTCGAGCCGGCCTTCATGCCCAGCCTCAGGTTCTGCTCCACCGTGAGCTTGGGGAACACATCGCGGCTCTCGGGCACATAACCCAGGCCACGCCGCGCGATGTCATAGGTCTTGTGGCCCAGCAGTTCCTGCTCGTTCCATTTGACCGAGCCCTGCCCTTCCACCAGGCCCATGATGGCCTTGATGGTGGTGGAGCGCCCCGAGCCATTGCGGCCCAGCAGGCTCACGATCTCACCAGGTTTGACCTCCATGTCCACACCATGAAGGATGTGGCTCTTGCCGTAGAAGGCGTGCAGATTCTGGATGCTCAGCATGGTGTTCAGACTCCGGCTTCGGCTTCAGCAGCCTGGCTTTGCGCCAGCACCGAACCCAGGTAAGCCTCTTTGACGCGTTCATTGGCCCGCACGTTCTCCGGCGTATCAAAGGCGATCACCTCGCCATACACCAGCACCGCGATGCGATCGGCCAGGCCGAACACCACACCCATGTCGTGCTCGACCGTCAGCAAGGTCTTGCCCACCGTCACGTCACGGATCAACTTCACGAAGTTGGCCGTCTCGGACTTGCTCATGCCGGCCGTGGGCTCATCCAGCAGGATCACATCACCGCCACCGGCAATGGTCACCCCCACCTCCAGCGCCCGTTGTTCGGCGTAGGTCAGCGCCGAGACATGCACATCGCGCTTGCGACGCAGGTGGATCATGTCCAGCACTTCTTCGGCGCGCGCGTTGACCTTGTCCATCTTCGACAGGAAGCGCCAGAAGGTATAGCGCTCGCCCATCGACCACAGCACCGCACAGCGGATGTTCTCGAACACCGTCAAGCGCGGAAACAGGTTGGACACCTGGAAGCTGCGAGCCAGCCCACGCCGATTGATGTCGTATGGCGTACGGCCATGAATGGACTCACCATTGAGCAGGATCTCGCCACTCGTGGGCGCCATGCGCCCGCTGATCAGATTGAACAAGGTGGACTTGCCCGCGCCATTGGGCCCGATCAGGGCCACGCGCTCACCGGCCTTCACAGCCAGCTCGGTCCCGCGGATGATCTCGGTCTTGCCAAAGGACTTGCGCACCTGGCGCAACTCCAGCGCCATCCTCGGTGCCGACGTGTTTGCTTGCATTGACGTACTCATGCTCAACCCCGATCAATGCGCTTGCTGGCGCACCATCTGCGCCTCGATCTCTTCCTGGATCTGGTTCCACTGACGCGAGAAGCGTCGGCGCACCAGCTCGAACAAGCCCACCCCCACCGCCAGCGCCAGCACGGTCATGCCCCAGGTAGAACCAAGCTGCGTATTGAGCTCAACACCGGCAAAGCGCATGACGGGGCCCAGGGCCTCATTGAGCTTGACGTGGTAGACCATCTCCACAATGGCTGCAAACGGCAGCACCACCAGCGCGGCGGTGGCGGCCAGCGCCGCATACGTGCCCCACAGGCGACGCAACATGCCGTAGGCAGCCAGGCGCACGTTCATCATCAGCAGGCTGGCGATGCCGCCAGGCGCAAACATCACCATGAACAGGAAGACCAGCCCCAGATACAGCAACCAGGCCTTGGTCAGCTCCGACAGCATCACCATTGCGAACACCATCAGCACCGCGCCAATGATCGGGCCGAAGAAGAACAGCGAACCACCCAGGAAGGTGAACAGCAGGTAGGCCCCGGAGCGCTGCGCGCCCACCACCTCAGCGGTCACGATCTCGAAGTTGATGGCGTACAGGCCACCTGCGATGCCGGCAAAAAAGCCCGCGATCATGAAGGCGATGTAGCGCACCCGTTGCGTGTCATAACCGATGAACTCGACACGCTCGGGGTTGTCGCGCACGGCATTGAGCATGCGCCCCAAGGGGGTCTGCGTGAAGGCAAACATCAGCACCGTGCAGATGAAGCAGTACACGGCAATGAGGTAGTACACCTCAATCTGCGGCCCGAAGGTGATGCCCATGAAAGGCTGCCCCACCACGCGGTTACTGCTGATGCCTCCCTCGCCACCAAAGAACTCAGGCAGCATCAGGGACATGTTCCACACCAGCTCACCGACACCCAGCGTGATCATGGCAAAGGTGTTGCCTGACTTCTTGGTGGTGACGGCGCCCAGCAAGGCGGCGACCAGGAAGCCGGCCACCCCACCGATGATGGGAATCAGACTCACCGGGATGGCCCAATCACCCGCCCCCACCTTGTTGAGCGTGTGAATGGCGGCAAACGAACCCAGGCCGGAATACACGGCATGACCGAAGCTCAGCATGCCACCTTGCCCCAGCAGCATGTTGTAGGACAGGCAGACGATGATGGCGGTGCCCATCTGCGTGAGCATGGTCATGGCCAGGCTGCTCTTGAAGAACATAGGGGCCACTAACAGCGCCAGGGCATACGTTGACCACAGCACCCAGCGGCCGACATTCAGAGGACGAAATCGATAGACATTGCTGGACATGCTCATTACTCCTCACGTGTGCCCAGCAGGCCCTTGGGTCTGAAGATCAGGATCAACACCAACAGGAGATACGGCAGGATCGGCGCCATCTGCGACACCGTGATTTTCAGCAGCGGGTAGGACCAGTGCTCATAGTTCACCGTCTGGCCTTGGCTTTGCATGAAGGTGGCCACCGACACATCGGCCACCACAGCAAAGGTCTGCAGCAGGCCGATCAGCAAGGAAGCCAGGAAGGCCCCCGCCAACGAGCCCATGCCGCCCACGACCACCACCACGAAGATGATGGCGCCCACCGAGGCCGCCATATTGGGTTCGGTCACAAAGGCATTGCCACCGATCACGCCGGCCAGGCCAGCCAGTGCGCAGCCGCCACCGAACACGCCCATCATCACGCGCGGCACGTTATGCCCCAGCGCCTGAGCCATGTCAGGATGAGTCAGCGCCGCCTGGATGATCAAGCCGATGCGCGTGCGGGTCAGCAGCAGCCACAAGGCGCCCAGCATGAAAAAGGCCACCAGGGCCATGAAGCCGCGGTAGATCGGGAACTGCGTGCAGGAGTTGCCGGCAGCAGGGCCACAGATCGCCTGATCACCCGCCCCCAGCATGAACTGCAGGCCTTGCGCCTTGACGTTGGCCACCGTGAACAAGGGCCCGCTGAGCGATTCGGGGATGCGGTAGTCGACATTGGCCGGCCCCCAGATCAGCCGCACGCACTCGTACACGACGTAAGACAGGCCGAAGGTGATCAACAGCTCCGGCACATGCCCGTAAACATGCACCTTGCGCAGGCTGTATCGCTCGAACATGGCGCCCAGCACCCCCACCAGCAAGGGCGCGAGTATCAAGGCAGGGAAGTAGCCCACCGTGCCGGCGATCATGTAGGCGAAGTAGGCACCCAGCATATAGAAGCTGGTGTGTGCAAAGTTCAGCACACCCATCATGCTGAAGATCAGCGTCAGCCCGGAGCTGAGCATGAACAGCAACAGCCCGTAGCTGATGCCGTTCAGAAAGAAGACAACAAAGGTTTCCATCAGGCGCGGCGCACGAGTGAAACCGGGGCAGGCGCTGCGCCACCTTGCCTGCCCACATTCATCGGCCCAGGCAACTCATCGAAGATGCCCCAGGCCGCTCGTATCACGAAGGACGCTTCATCTGGCAGGACGTCGGCGTGCTCGACACATACGCGTCGAACGACTTCACAGGCACGAAGGTCATGCCCGTCTTTTCGACGTCGTAGCCGTTCTTGGCATCCACCGGCGCCCACTTGGCGATGAACAAGGGTTGCTGCAACTGGTGATCAGTCTTGCGCAATTCGACTTCACCGTTGAAGCTCTTGAACTTCAAGCCCTCCATCGCGGCGGCCACCTTCACCGGGTCGGTAGACTTTGCCTTGGCCATGCCTTCTGCCAGCATCGTCAGCCCCGAGTAGGTGGCAGCCGAGTAGTAGTCGTCATTGAAGCGCTTCTTGAACTCGCTGACCAGGGTCGCATTCAGGCCGGGCATGTTGTAGTGGCCGTAGCCCACCTGGTAGACGCGACCATCGGCGGCCTTGCCCAGTGCGGTCGGGGTGCCACCGAAGTTGGCGTAGTAGGTGTAGAACTTGACGTTCAGACCCGCTTCGTTCGCGGCCTTGACCAGCAAGGCCAGGTCAGAACCCCAGTTGCCTGTGATCACGGTATCGGCACCGGAAGATTTGATCTTGGCCACATACGGCGCGAAGTCACGCACCTGGGCCAACGGATGCAGGTCGTCACCCACGATCTGGATGTCAGCACGCTTGCGGCCCAGCATGGACTTGGCAAACTTCGAGACCTGCTGGCCGTGTGCATAGTTCTGGTTGATCAAGTAGACCTTCTGCACGTCCTTCTGATCCTTGATGAAGGTGGTCAGCGCCTCCATCTTCATGGAGGTGTCGGCATCCAGACGGAAGTGCCAGTAGCTGCACTTGCTGTTGGTCAGATCAGGATCTACCGCGGCGTAGTTCAGGTAAACGATTTCCTTGCCGGGGTTGCGTTCGTTGTACTTGTTGACGCCATCCACCAACGCCAGCGCGGATCCCGATCCCAGGCCCTGCACGACATAGCGGATGCCCTGGTCGGCTGCCGACTTAAGGGCATTGAGGGATTCAGCCGGGCTGAGCTTGTTGTCGATGCTGACGATTTCGAACTTCACGCCAGCGGGGTTGTTGGCGTTGATCTTCTCGGCCACAAACTGGAAGCTCTTGACCTGATTCTGACCGACGCTGGCCATCAGGCCGGACAGTGGATCGATCCAGGCGATCTTGACGGTTTCACCCTTCTGGGCCAATGCCGCGCCAGCGGACAGGCTGGCAGCTACCAGAAGGCTCAGCGTGCGAACTTGGGGAACAGGGAAGCGCATTGAAATCTCCGTGTCGTGATGAACCTAAGCGTGGTCAATTTACCCCCCTGAATTGAGGGCGTCCGTCAGGGATGACCCGCACATGCACCTTAGTGCGCGTAAATGAACAAAACACCTGCGCATGCGCGCAACAGCGCACATCACCCGCAAAAAAAAGGCGCCCCAAATGGAGCGCCCTGTGTGCTTCACACAACGATCAAGCCGTAGGCAGCTTGTGGTCCTTGAACTTTTCGCGCAATTGCAGCTTGGAGATCTTGCCAGTGGCCGTGTGCGGAATTTCTTCAACGAACACCACATCGTCCGGCGTCTGCCAGCTGGGAATCTTGCCTTTGTAGAAGGCGATCAGTTCATCCACCGTGGCTTCGGCGCCAGGCTTCTTGACCACCACCATGAGCGGGCGTTCATCCCACTTCGGATGATGGCAAGCAATCGCAGCAGCTTCGTGCACAGCCGGGTGGGCCATCAGCACATTTTCCAGGTCGATGGAGCTGATCCATTCGCCACCGGACTTGATCACATCCTTGGAGCGGTCGGTGATCTGCATATAGCCATCGGGGTCGATGGTGGCCACGTCGCCCGTAGGGAACCAGCCATCATGCAGTGGCGACTTGTCGATGTTGAAGTAACTGCTGATGACCCAATGGCCGCGCACTTCCAGATCGCCGGCGGCCTTGCCATCCCAGGGCAGCACCTTGCCATCGGCATCCACGATGCGCATGTCGATGCCATAGACCGACTTGCCCTGCTTTTCCAGCAGCTTTTGCTTGTCCTCAAGCGACCAGTCCGCATGCTTGGACTTGAGACGACCCAAGGTGCCGATGGGTGACAACTCGGTCATGCCCCAGGCGTGGATGACTTCAACCTGATAGTCGTTTTCGAACGTGCGAATCATGGCAGGCGGGCAAGCCGATCCACCAATGATCGTGGTCTTGAAGGTGCTGAACTTCAGGTTGTTGGCCTTGACATGGTTCAGCAGACCCAACCAGATGGTGGGCACGCCAGCGCTCATGGTGACCTTCTCTTCTTCGAAGAGGTTGTACAGCGAAGCGCCATCCAGGTGGTGACCCGGCATCACCAACTTGCAACCCACCAACGCGGCGGCGTATGGAATGCCCCAGGCATTGACGTGGAACATGGGCACCACAGGCAACACGGTGTCCGTGGCCTTCAGGCTCATGGCATCAGGCAAGGCAGCGGCGAACGCGTGCAGCACGGTAGAGCGGTGCGAATAGACGGCGCCCTTGGGGTTGCCGGTCGTGCCGGAGGTGTAGCAAATGCTCGCGGCGGCATTTTCGTCAAACGACGGCCAGGCGTAGTTGCCATCCTCGGCAGCGATCAGGTCTTCGTAGCAATGCAGGTTGGCCAGCGCCGATTCGCGCGGCATGTTCTCGCGTGCGCACATCAGCACCACATGCTTGAGTGTGGGCAGCGACGGTGCCAGCTTCTCGACCAGCGGGAAGATGTTCAGGTCAACAAAGATGACCTTGTCCTGCGCATCGCTGGCGATCCAGACGACTTGTTGCGGGAACAATCGCGGATTGATGGTGTGGCAAACGCGCTGCGAGCCCGAGACCGCGTAGTAAATCTCCATGTGGCGATAGCCGTTCCAGGCCAGGGTGCCCACGCGATCGCCGGCTTCCAGGCCCAGACGGTCCAGTGCCTGCGCCAGCTTGCGGGAGCGCAACTCGATCTCGGACCAGTTGGTGCGGTGCATGTCGCCTTCCACACGCTTGGACACGATCTCGACATCACCGTTATGACGTGCCGCATGCGTCAGCAGCGACGAAATCATCAAGGGCATGTGCATCATTTGGCCCATCAGGCTCATAGGAACTACCTCCGAACAAAGAGTGAAACGCAATTGACCAGGCAGGCCAAAACAGGAAACAGGCCGACTCAGATCGGCAGGCGGATCTTAGACCGAGGAGACCGGAAACCACATGGGAAACCATCAAGGGATAACCCTAGGATCCCCACATTCAGGCGTGGCCCCTGTTCAATCCAGGAAACGCGCGAAGCCAGATACCGGCTCCCGATCCGACAGCAAAGTATTGTCGATCGCATCCAGATCCGCATACCCGAGGGCCATCCCCACTACCACCATCTCGGTCTCTTCATTCAAACCCAGGTGGGCACTGACGATGCAGTGGTACTGGTTGAACGCCGCTTGTGGACAGGTGTCCAGGCCGCGCGCGCGGGCAGCCATCATGAGGGTCTGCTGGAACATGCCGCAGTCCATCCAGCTGCCGCGGCCCAGTCGGCGGTCGATGGTGAAGATCAGACCTACCGGCGCATCGAAGAACGCGTAATTGCGGCCCTGCTGCTCATGCATGCGCGCTTTTTCTTCACGGCCGATTTCCAGCAAACCGTACAGGTCCAGCCCGACCTGTCGGCGCCGATCGGCATAGGGCGGCTCCCACTTCGCAGGGTAATAGCCCTCTTCCGTCTTGTGCTGCGCCGCCTGAGCGGGATCGTTGTACGCGGCCATGATCTTGTCGACCAGGCCTTGGCGACTGGCGCCCGTCAGCACATGCACACGCCAAGGCTGGGTGTTGCTGCCCGACGGTGAGCGCGACGCGACCTGCAGGATCTCATCGATCAACTCACGCGGCACAGGCTTGGTCAGGAACCGCCTGATCGAGCGTCGCGAGGTGATGGCGTGATCCACCGCAGCGATCGACTCGGGCGTGATCACATCCGGCTCACGCGGCACCGACTTCGGGTGGGGCATCTCAATCCACCTTGGGTTTGACCTGCAGGGCTTGCAACGCCTTCACGAAAGGCTCCGGCAAGGGCACGGGGCGACGCGTGCTTCGGTCCACATACACATGCACGAAGTGCCCCACCGCCGCCGACATGGGCTCGCCTTCATCGAACAGGCCGATCTCGTAGCGCACGCTGCTCTTGCCGATGTGGGCCACGCGGATGCCGGCATCCACGTTTTTGGGAAACTCCAGCGAAGCAAAATAATTGCAATGCGTCTCGATGACCAGGCCGATGACGTCACCGTTGTGGATGTCCAGCACACCCGCCTCGATCAGATAACGGTTCACGGCCGTATCGAAGTAGCTGTAGTAGGTGACGTTGTTGACGTGCCCGTAGATGTCGTTGTCCATCCAGCGGGTGGTGATGGTGCTGAAGTGGGCGTAAGCCGCCCGCTCTTGCGCTTGGGGTCTTTCCATGAATGGGCTCTTCAGAACTGACAAATCGAGTTGCATGATAGCCAAGCCAGCACGTTGCCAACATCTGCGCAGACGGTTTGACCGAGCCGAATCGCACGGCTACATTACTGACCCACCAGTCAGTTATTTTGAAAGTCACTGCCTTGAGCCGCGTCCCCTCGCCTGCTTCTGCCCTGCCCGTACCTGCGGACAAACCGGACGCCAGCGGGCCCTCCTGCCCGATCGCAGCTGCGGTGGCGGCATTGGCCCCCAAGGTGCGCCAGCGGCGCAAGGCTGCCCGCCCTCACGAGTTGCTGGAAGCTGCCATGAACCTGTTCGTGGAGAAGGGCCTGGCGGCCACACGAGCGGAAGAGGTCGCCAAACGAGCAGGCGTATCCAAGGGCACGCTGTACCTCTACTACCCCAGCAAGGACGAGCTCTTCAAGGCGGTAGTTCGCGCCTACCTCACCCAGGTGATCGTGGAAGGTGAAGAGTTGCTGGAGCAATTTGACGGCAGCACGTCCGATGCCCTGCACCTGCTGGCCCACACCTGGTGGTCGCGGGTGGGCTCATCCAAGGCGTCAGGGCTGCTGGTGCTGATCATGGCCGAGGCCGCCAACTTTCCGGAGCTGGCACAGTTCTATGTGGATGAGGTGGTCGCGCCAAGCCATGCCTTGCTGGCCCGAGCCGTGCAGCGTGGCATCGACCGCCAGGAGTTCAGGCAGATGGATGTCACCTCGGTCGTCCATGCGCTGATTGCCCCGCTGCAATTCCTGATCCTGTATCGCCAGTGCACATCGGTTTGCACGGCCAACCCGGTGCCACTTGATCCGGCACGTTTCATGACGACCCAGATCGAACTGCTTCTGAGAGGCCTTGAGGTTCGCCCCGGTAACGCACAACAGCAAGAGACATGAGCAACAAAACCAAGTGGATCGCCCTGGCAGCCGGTGTGCTGGTTCTGGGTGGCGGCATCGGCCGCGCCATCGTGCACAAGAAGGCACAGCAAAGCGACCTGGCGCAGAGTTCCGCCAGCGCGCAGGCGCCTCAGATGACGCTGACGTCGCGCGAGGTCATGACGGCCCAGCCGACTCAACTCACGCACACCATCGCCATCTCGGGCAGCTTGAGCGCCCAGCGCTCGGCCATCGTCAAGGCCAAGGTGGCCGCCGAGCTGCTGAGCCTGAAAGTGCGTGAAGGTGACCAGGTCAAGGCCGATCAGGTCATTGGCAAGCTCGATCCTCAGGAGTTCGACACCAAGCTGCAACAGGCACGCCAGCAGGCGGCCTCGGCCAAAGCCCAGTGGCAGATCGCCCAGCAGAACCTCGACAACAACCAGGCCCTCATTCAACAAGGCTTCATCTCGCGCAATGCGCTGGACACTTCGCAGTCCAACGCCGCCGGCACCAAAGCGGCCTACGAGGCCGCACAAGCCGCCGTCGACCTGGCCAGCAAGTCCTTGAAGGACAGCACCGTGCGTGCGCCGATTGCCGGACAGATCTCGCAGCGCTTCGTGCAAGCAGGCGAACGCGTGGCCGTGGATGGCCGCATCGTGGAAGTGGTGGACTTGAACAGCCTGGAGTTGCAGTCACCTCTCTCGCCGCAAGACGTGACGCAAGTGCGCGTGGGCAGCCCTGCCACCCTCCATCTTGACGGCTTGAGCGAAGCCATCACCGCCCGCATTGCCCGCATCAACCCCAGCGCCACAGCCGACACCCGCTCGGTCATGGTCTACCTGGCTCTGCCCAGCCACCCCGCCCTGCGCCAGGGCCTGTTTGCCCAAGGCGAGATCATGCTGGCGCAACGCACTGCACTTGCCGTGCCCTTGAGCGCCATCACCAGGGAATCTGGCCGTGACCAGGTGCTGCGGGTCAGCCAGGGCAAGGTGAGCAGGGTCAACGTGAAACTGGGCACGCACAGCGGCAAGAGCCCTGAGGGGCTGCCCATGCGGGAGGTGATCGAAGGCGTGCAGGCTGGCGACGTGATCGTGCGCAACGCCACCGGCACCGTGCATGACGGCCAGGCCGTCAAGCTCGAACAGCCCGCTGCAGCCACGCGCTGATACCGACACCTGCCAGGAAACGCACCGCATGTGGTTCACCCGCCTGTCCATCAACAACCCGGTGCTGGCCACCATGGTCATGCTGGCCCTGGTCGTGCTCGGTCTGTTTTCTTATCAGCGCCTCAAGGTCGATCAGTTCCCCGACATCGAACTGCCCACGCTGGCCATCCAGCTGGACTACCCCGGCGCCTCACCCGAGATCATCGAATCCGAAGTCACCCGCAAGGTCGAAGAAGCCGTCAACACGGTGGCGGGCATCAACCAGTTGTACTCGCGCTCCTATGAAGGCAGCTCGGTCGTCATCGTGCAATTCAATCTGGATGTCGATGGCCGCCGCGCCGCTGATGACGTGCGCGAAAAGCTCTCGGCCATCCGCCCCACCCTGCGCGATGAAGTGAAGGAACCGCGCGTCCTGCGCTTTGACCCGGCCAACCGCCCGATCTTCTCGCTGGCCTTGACCTCGCCAGATTCATCGCAAAGCGAGCAGGCGCTGAGCACCTACGCCGACCAGATCCTGCGCAAGCGACTGGAAAACGTGCGCGGCGTGGGCTCGGTCAACCTGGTGGGCGCCCTCAAGCGCCAGATCAACGTCTATCTCAAGCCGCAAGCGCTGCAGGCGCTCGGCCTGCGTGCCGAACAGGTGGCCAATGCCGTGCGCCTGGAAAATCAGGACCAGCCGGCCGGCAGCGTGCGCACGAAGGAGCAAGACCGCGTCGTGCAGGTCGACGCACGCCTGAAGACCGTGCGTGATTTCGAGCGCCTGATCATCACCACGCGCGCCAACCAACCCATCCGCCTCAGCCAGGTTGCCGATGTGATCGACGGCCCGCAGGAGCTGGAAACACTGGCCCTGTACAACGGCAAGCGCACGCTCGCGCTGGAAGTCCTCAAGGCCCAGGGCGAGAACACGCTGGATGTGGCCAAGGGCCTGCGCGAGGTGATCACGCAGGTGGAAAAGGAACTGCCACCGGGCATGAAGGTCGACATCATCCGCGACAACAGCCGCCCCATCGCCGTGAGCGTGTCCACCGTGCGCGAAACGCTGATTGAAGGCGCGCTGCTGACCGTGGGCATCGTGTTCCTGTTCCTGAACTCCTGGCGCTCGACCGTCATCACCGGCCTCACGCTGCCCATCTCCATCATCGGCACCTTCCTGTTCATGTATGCCTTCGGCTTTTCCATCAACATGATCACGCTGATGGCCCTGAGCCTGTGCGTGGGCCTGCTGATCGACGATGCCATCGTGGTGCGCGAGAACATCGTGCGCCATGTGCAGATGGGCAAATCGGCGCTCGACGCTTCCATGGACGGCACCAGGGAGATCGGCCTGGCCGTGCTGGCCACCACCTTGTCCATCGTGGCGGTGTTCCTGCCAATCGGTTTCATGGGCGGCATCATCGGCAAGTTCTTCCACGAGTTCGGCATCACCATCGTGGCCGCCGTGATGATCTCGATGTTCGTGAGCTTCACACTGGACCCGATGCTGTCAAGCGTCTGGCATGACCCGGCGATTCACCGCCAGGGTGATGCCGCCGCATCACGCTCGTGGTACGACCGCAGCATCGGCCGCCTGACCGGTGCCGTGGAGCGCTGGGCCGATTCGCTGGGCGAGGCCTACCAGCACCTGCTCGCGTGGGCGCTGGAACACCCCTGGTGGACCATGCTGCTCGCAGCTGGCAGCCTGGTCGGCAGCCTGGCCTTGATGCCCTTGATGGGCACCGAGTTCGTGCCCAAGGCCGATTACTCCGAGACCTTCGTCAGCTTCTATACGCCGGCTGGCACCTCGCTGGAAGCCACCGAAACGCGCACACACGATGTCGAGGCACTGATCCGCCAGATGCCCGAGGTCAGCTACACGCTGTCCACCATCAACACGGGCTTTTCATTGGGGCGCAACCAGGTCAGCGTCTACGTGCGCCTGAAGGACCGGCATCAACGCCAACGCAGTGTGGACCAGCTCTCTGCTCCCTTGAGACAGGCCTTGAGCCAGTTGCCTGACATCACCATCACCCACGTCGGCCTGCTGGATTCGGTGGGCGGCCAAAAGCCCATTCAGCTCTCCATCCAGGGTACCAGCCTGGCCGAACTCGGCAAGCTGTCTCAGGAAACAATGCGCAAGCTGAGCAAGGTGCCTGGCCTGGTAGACCTGGACACCAGCCTCAAGCCCAACAAGCCCACGCTGGACATCCGCGTGCGCCGCGATGCCGCAGCTGATCTAGGTCTCAATGTGGAGGCCATCAGCAATGCCTTGTCCGTTCTGGTGGAAGGCAAGACGGTAGGTAGCTGGCTGGCCTCCGACGAGCAGAACTACGACATCCGCGTGTCCCTGCGTCCGCAAGATCGCCGCACCGCCGAAGACCTGCGCAACCTGCCCCTCGTGGCCGGCACCGATGCACAGGGCCGCCCCCGCATCGTCAAACTGCACCAGGTGGCCGACGTCATCGAAGGCATTGGCCCCACCCAGATCAACCGCCGCGACCTCAACCGCGAGGTGGAGATCACCGCCAACGTGACGGGCCGCTCCATGGGCGAGGTCTCGGCCGACATCAAGGCCATCCTCGACAAGACGCCTTGGCCCGCGAACTACCACTATCGCTTCGGTGGCTCGACCAAGGACATGAAGGAAGCCTTTGCCTATGCCGCATCCGCACTGGGCCTGGCCGTGATCTTCATCTACATGATCCTGGCCTCGCAGTTCCGCAGCTTCCTGCAGCCCATTGCCCTGATGAGTTCTCTGCCACTGACCCTGATCGGCGTGGTCGTGACTTTGCTCGTGTTCGGCTCCACGCTGAACATGTTCTCCGTCATCGGCATCATCATGCTGATGGGCCTGGTCACCAAGAACGCCATCCTGCTGGTCGATTTCGCCAACCGGGCGCGTCTGGGTCACAGCGGTGAGACCGACCACACCGAGCCCTTGCCCCGACGAGAAGCGTTGTTGCTGGCCGCCCGTGTGCGCCTGCGCCCTATTCTCATGACCACGCTGGCCATGGTGTTCGGCATGGTGCCACTGGCCTTTGCCCTCACGGAGGGCTCCGAACAACGCGCCCCCATGGGCCAGGCCGTGATCGGTGGGGTCATCGCCTCATCCCTGCTGACCCTGGTGGTGGTACCCGTGATCTACACCTTCCTGGACGATTTCAGCATGTGGGTAAAAAATCGCTTTAATTCGGACAAGTCACTGTCGCATTGAGGCAAACCCGGCTGCTCTTCTTAAAATCTATGTTTTATCCGGATTACTTTCCCTTACCGTCTCCCGTAGGATGCCCAGCATGAACGTCGAACAAGCCCGTTTCAACATGATCGAGCAACAGATCCGCCCCTGGGATGTCCTGGACACCTCGGTGCTGGCCCTGCTGTCTGCCGTTCGTCGCGAAGATTTCATCCCCGCCGACCACCGCGCCCAGGCCTTCATGGACCTGGAGATTCCGCTGGGTCAGGGCCGCTCCCTGCTGGCTCCCCGTGTTGAAGCCCGCATGGTCCAGGATCTGAACCTGAGCAAGCGCGACACCGTGCTGCTGATCGGCGCCGCCACCGGCTACGTCGCGGCCCTGCTGGCCCACAAGGCGCAGCGCGTGATTGCGCTGGAAGCCGATGCAGCCCTGGCAACGGTGGCACGCACAAACTTGCGCAACGCCGCCGTGAACAACGCGGAAGTGGTGCAGGCTGATGGCAACGCCGGTTTCCCCGGCCAGGCCCCGTACGACGCCATTTTGCTGACTGGCTCGGTGGCCCAGGTTCCCCAGAGCCTGCTGGACCAGCTCAAGACCGGCGGCCGCCTGCTGGCCATCGTTGGGCAGGAGCCCATCATGCAGGCCACGCTCTACACCCGTGTGAACGACGCGCAGTTCAGCAGCCAGGTGCTGTTTGACACCATCGCGCCCCGACTGGCCGGTTTCACCGAGCCCAGCCGGTTCCAGTTCTGAAGAACCATACCCATTTGATTGAGGAATCATGATGTCCAAGTCCGTCAAAACGGCCCTGTCGCTTACTGGCCAACGTACTGCAGCCCAAAGGCGCGCGCTCGCCATGGCCTGCTCTGCGGCCATTCTGAGCCTGGCGGGCTGGACACATGCGCAAGCTGAAAATCTGGTGGACCTGTATCAGGCGGCCAAGGGCTATGACGCGGCTTATCTGTCGGCCAAGGCGCAGGCGGAGTCGGTGCAGTATCAGGTGGAGCAGTCTTACGCGCTACTGCGGCCCAGCCTGGGCTTGAAGGGCTCCATAACCCGCAGTCGCTTCGAGGGTGATGCAGAGGTACCACCGTCGTTAGCCATGGCAGGCCAAACAGCCAATGCCAGCACCACAAATAAAACGGCGTCGTTGGCCGGCAAAATGCCACTGATCAACCGGGCTGATTCCGCCAAGGTGGATCAGGCCGAGTTGTCGCTCGTTGCGGCCCAGGCCGACCTGAGCATCGCCGAAAACGATCTGGCCGCCCGGCTAACGCAGGGTTACTTTGACGTGCTGGCTGCTCAAGATGTGCTCAACACCACCCAAGCCAACAAGAAGGCCCTGGCCGAGCAACTGGCGTCCGCCAAGCGCAATTTTGAAGTCGGCAATGCCACCATCACCGACACACGTGAAGCCCAGGCCCGATTCGATCTGGCCTCGGCGCAGGAAATCGCCGCCACCAACGATTTGCGCGTCAAGCGCATCGCACTGGATCAGCTGGTGGGTCGCACCGATGTGACGCCCAGCCCACTGCTGACGCCGGCCAAGCTCGACGCTTTGGCGCCAGGCCAGATGGACGACTGGGTTGCCCAGACATCCAATGCCCCCGCTGTGCGCAAGGCAGAAGTGGGCCTGAAGGTGGCCAAGCTCGAAATCGACAAAGCCAAGGCGGGCAACTGGCCCACGCTGGATGCGGTGGCCAACCTGACGCGCAGCAAGATCGACTCCAACTCCTCCACCGTGTCAGCCGGATCCGGCTCGACTGCATCGATCGGCATCGAACTGAACATGCCGCTGTACGCTGGTGGCGCCGTCCAGAATCGCGTCAAGGAAGTGCTGGCGCTGTCCGACAAGGCCGAGCGTGACGTGGACAATGCCAAACGCGGCGTCGCGTTGAAAACACGCCAGGCTTTCTCCAGCGTGCAATCTGGCCTTGCTCAAGTCAAGGCCTACGAGGCGGCAGAGGCCTCGGCCAAACTGGCACTCGAAGCCACGCAACTGGGCTACCGTGTTGGCGTGCGAATCAACAAGGATGTGCTGGATGCCCAGACCCAGTTGACCTCCACCCAGAAGGACCTCTACAAAGCTCGCTACGACGTGATCGTCAGCTCCATCCTGCTCAAACAGGCCGCCGGCACACTGAAGGCCGACGATCTGGTTGACCTCAACAAGCTGGTTGCGCAATAAACCAGCACCTGTTGGCACCAGCTACGCCAACGCCCTTTCAGCAGGCCCGCCACGTGCGGGCCTTTGTTCTTGTGCTGGCGCAAGCCGAAATGCTATGAAGCGCCAGGGGCATGCGCTACATTGAAAACAACCAGACCCGATTCGATAGGAGACCACATGACATCCATGCGCCTGAGCGCTCTCACCTGCGCGACCTTGCTCGCCACCCTGGCGGCCTGCAGCAGCACGCCGCAGCATCATGAGCGTTATGCCGGGCACGTGATCGACGGCAACGCGGACATGGTGGTGGGCTGCAAGCTTCTGGATACCTTGAGCAGCAGCTCCGGCCTGACAGGCTTCTTCGCGCCCAAGGGCGTCGACAACATCAAACAGAACCTGCTGAGACAGGCCGATGCCATGGGCGCCACCCACGTGGTGTGGGACAAAGCCAGCGTGGGTTATGACACCACCACCTTGAGCGGCAAGGCCTATCAGTGCCCAAGCACAGACCACGCCCGATAAGCCTTGAGAACGTGCAAATGACAAAAGCCTGCAACCCATGAGAGTTGCAGGCTTTTAAATTTGGTGCCGGCTGTCGGATTCGAACTGACGACCTACCGCTTACAAGGCGGTTGCTCTACCAACTGAGCTAAGCCGGCATCAGATCCCTGAAGTCAAAGACTGCAAAGATCAGAAGCAGATATTCTACTACGGGAATTCGCCTTATTTGATGCGACGAAGAGCTGGTCGACCACCACCTGTTGGGGGGGGATCATTCGGCTCATCACCACCATCAACTGGCTTGGGCACGGACTCCACCTCAACAGGCTTGACCGCCTTGGGGCGATCCTTGGGTGTTGTGCTGCTAGACACGTCCCTGCCTTCACCTTTTCCAGCTCGGGCCAGCTTCAGTGAAGGCCCGCGCTCGACAGGGTGATCCGCAGGCAGGGTTGCATGCAAGACCGCCACGTCGCTGCCGTCATCAGGCGAGGAAGGTGAATCCACACCTTCACCACCCAAGGATGTCGGCACAGGGAAGGCCATGCCCTGCCCGTTCTCACGGGCATAGATGGCAATCACGTGATCGATGGGTACACAGATGTCCCGCGCCATGCCGCCGAAACGTGCCTTGAACTCGATGTAGTCATTACCCAACTGCAACTGGCTTGTGGCCTCGAAGCTGACATTGAGCACGATCTCGTTGTTCTTGACGTATTCCTGCGGCACCTGAACGGAACGGTCCACATAAACAGCCAGATAGGGTGTGAACCCATTGTCGGTGCACCAGTCGTGCAAGGCACGGATCAGGTACGGCCGGGTGGAGGAACCCTGTGAATCTTGTTCAGTGGACATGCTGCTCTTCAGACCGGAATCGGATCACTTACTTGCGCATCACTTTTTCAGACGGCGTCAGGGCTTCGATGTAGGCCGGACGCGAGAAGATGCGCTCAGCATACTTCAACAGCGGCAGGGCATTCTTCGACAGCTCGATACCGTAGTAATCCAGGCGCCACAGCAGAGGGGCAATCGCCACGTCCAGCATGGAGAAGTCATCGCCCAGCATGTACTTGTTCTTCAGGAAAATCGGAGCGAGTTGGGTCAGTCGATCGCGGATTTGCGAACGTGCCTTTTCCAATTGCTTGTCATTACCCTTGATGCCACCACGCCCCTCAAGCAGGTTCACGTGAGCAAACAACTCCTTCTCGAAGTTCAGCAAGAACAAGCGAACGCGTGCACGGGCGACAGGGTCACCAGGCATCAGTTGCGGATGCGGGAAACGCTCATCAATGTACTCGTTGATGATGTGCGACTCGTACAGGATCAGATCACGCTCAACAAGGATGGGCACCTCGTTGTACGGGTTCATCAGGGCGATGTCTTCCGGCTTGGCGAAGACGTCGACGTCACGGATTTCAAAATCCATGCCCTTTTCAAACAACACAAAACGGCAACGATGCGAATAAGGGCAGGTCGTTCCGGAGTAAAGCACCATCATGGCGGTGGGCTCCTATAGTTCTAAAAAGGCTCGTGGTGTTCGACACCACAAAACAACGAAGCGCAGTGACCGCTTTGCAGCAGGCCACTGCGCCACCAAGCGCTCACTGACAAGTCAGCGAGTGCGCCTGAATCACTTCACGTCTTTCCAGTACGCGGCATTCAGACGCCAGGCGATGAAGGTGAAGATCGCCAGGAAAATCAACACACCAACACCCAGTTGTTTGCGCTGATTTTGCATGGGCTCTGCCATCCATTGCAGATAGGCCACAAGGTCAGCCACGGCACTGTCGTACTCCTGGGGAGACAAGGTGCCCTTGGTGATGGCTTCATAGCCTTCGAACTTGTGTTCAACCTTCGCTGGATTGTGTGGATCAGCATGCGTCACAAACTTGGCAGCTTGCTGGCCCTGCAGTTCCCACAGCACGTGCGGCATGCCGACGTTGGGGAAGACCATGTTGTTCCAGCCGGTCGGACGCGTGTCATCACGGTAGAAGCTGCGCAGATAGGTGTAGAGGTAATCGGCACCCGTGCCGCTGCCGCTGGCACGCGAACGAGCCACCAGGGTCAGGTCAGGCGGCACAGCTCCGAACCATTCCTTGGCATCTTTCGGATCCAGGGAGACCTTCATGACCTCACCAACCTTGTCGGTCGGGAAGAGCAAGTTGTCCTTGATCTGTTGCTCGGTCAGACCGATGTCCTTCAGGCGGTTGAAACGCATGAAGGCGGCAGCGTGACAGTTGAGGCAGTAGTTGACGAACAGCTTGGCACCGTTTTGCAGTGCGGCCAGATCCGTCACACGCTCTTTAGGGAACTTGTCGAGCACCAGCGCGGTATTGGCGTGGGCACCCGACATCAAGGCCGATGTTGCCAACAACGCAGCCAGCAAGGAGGCTAGGATTTTTTTCATAGGAGTTTCCTGCTTCGATGTTCTGTGTGATCAGTGAGGCTTGAAAGTCACACGGTCAGGCACTTGCTTGAAGGTACCTGCCTGGCTCCACCAAGGCATCAGCACGAAGAAACCGAAGTACAGCAGTGTGCCGACTTGCGAGACCAGGTTGCCGATATCAGACGGCGGCTCCACGCCCAGGTAACCCAGGATGCAGAAGTTGATCACGAAGATGCCATACACCATCTTGTGCCAGCCCGGACGATAGCGGATGGACTTGACCGGGCTCTTGTCGAACCAGGGCAGACCAGCCAGGATCACCACAGCGCCACCCATCACGGCCACGCCCCAGAACTTGGCTTCGAACGTCTTCAACAGACCGACCACGACAGCAGCCACAACCAGACCAGCGATCTTGGTCTGACCGGTGCCCTTGCCCTTGATCAGGTTCAGCACGGCAGCCGCGCCGATGATGATGGCCAGCACGGTGACCATCTGGTCGGTGGTGGCACGCAGCATCGAATAGAACGGCGTGAAGTACCAGACCGGCGCGATGTGCGGAGGCGTCTTGAACGGATCAGCGGGGATGAAGTTGTTGTACTCCAGGAAGTAACCGCCAAACTCGGGCATGAAGAAGATCACGGCCGTAAAGCAGATCAGGAAACCGCCCACGCCCAGGATGTCGTGCACCGTGTAGTAAGGGTGGAAAGGCACGCCGTCCAACGGGTTGCCCTTGGCATCCTTCGGACCTTGCTTGATTTCCACACCGTCGGGGTTGTTCGAACCCACTTCGTGCAGCGCGATGATGTGCGCCACCACCAGGCCCAGCAGGACCAGGGGCACGGCAATCACGTGCAGCGAGAAGAAGCGGTTCAGGGTGGCATCGCCCACGACGTAGTCGCCGCGGATCAGGATGGCCAGGTCAGGACCGACGAAGGGGATCGCGGCGAACAGGTTGATGATCACCTGGGCGCCCCAGTAGGACATCTGGCCCCATGGGAGCAGATAACCCATGAAGGCTTCAGCCATCAGGCACAGGAAGATCAGGCAACCGAAGATCCAGACCAGTTCACGCGGGGTGCGATACGAACCGTAGATCAGGCCGCGGTACATGTGGAGGTAGACCACCACAAAGAACGCGGAAGCGCCCGTGGAGTGCATGTAGCGGATCAACCAGCCCCATGGCACGTCACGCATGATGTATTCGACCGAGGCGAAAGCCGTGGCCGCATCAGGCTTGTAGTTCATGACCAGGAAAATGCCGGTCACGATCTGGATCACCAGCACCAACATGGCCAGCGAACCAAAGAAATACCAGAAGTTGAAATTCTTCGGTGCGTAGTACTCGCCGACGTGCTCGTTGTACATCTTGGTGGCCGGGAACCGGTTATCCACCCATGTCATCAACTTTTCGCCGGCCGTTGCGCCTGCGGGCGCCTGCTTCATTTCAGCCATTGCGTCTCTCCTGTCAGGCCTTCTTGTCTTCGCCAATCAGCAGCTTGGTCTCAGACAGATACATGTGGGGCGGAATCTCCAGATTATCTGGAGCCGGCTTGTTCTTGAACACGCGGCCTGCCAGGTCGAAGGTCGAGCCGTGGCAAGGGCAGAGGAAACCACCTGGCCAGTCATCGGGCAGCGAAGCCTGAGGGCCGGATTGGAATTTGGACGTCGGAGAGCAGCCCAGATGGGTGCAGATACCCACGGCGACCAGCACTTCAGGCTTGATCGAACGGTGCTCGTTGCGCGCGTACTCGGGTGTCAGCTCGGCTGGCTTGCGCTCGGACTTGGGGTCGGCCAGTTGACCATCGATCTTGGCCAGACCGGCGACCTGCTCGGGCGTGCGCTTGATGATCCACACGGGTTTGCCGCGCCATTCAACCGTCATCATCTCGCCCGACTTGAGGGCGCTGATATCAGCCTCAACGGCAGCACCAGCTGCGCGAGCACGTTCTGAAGGTTGGAAAGTCGAAACGAAGGGGATGGCGGTGGCCACGCCGCCCACGCCACCGGCGGCGCAGGCCATGGTCACCCAGGTCCGACGGCTTTGATCCACTGGCTGATTGCTCATGGGTATCCTTTTGGACTTATAGAGGACTGATGGGACGATGAGA
>NZ_JACRAH010000006.1 GCF_016234775.1 Aquabacterium sp.
CACACGCGGCGAAGCCAAAGACGGCCAACGCGCCGTGCAGGACGTGGGCATGAAGCTGCATGCCGCCAGCGGCAATGTGAACGTGCAGGCGCAAAGCGATGCCTTTACCTTGACGGCATCGCAGGCAGTGGACATTCAATCCACGGCGGCCAGCATCACCATCAGTGCGCCCGAGAAGATCCTGCTCAATGGGGGTGGGGGCTATATCAAGATCGAGGGCGGCAACATCGAGGTGGGGACGAGCGGGAATGCGTCGTTCCTGGCTTCGATGAAGGAGTTGACTTCTGGGAGTTCGGCTTCAGGCGGTGGGCCAACGATGAACAAGGCCAAAGACCTGTTTGATGAGCAGTTTGTCATCAAGGACGAGCTGACGGGCGAGCCCCTTCCTTTCTACAAGTACCGCATCGAGACCGAAGGGGGCAAAGTACTGGCGCGTGGCTACACCGATCAAGCGGGCAACACATCTCGCGTCCACACCGCAAGCGGCATCAAGCTCCGCGTCGTGGCGGAGAACAACTGATAACGAGCCACCGAGAACAAGCAGGGAACCATGACAACAGATAGCGCCGTGCTGGGTACAGGCACAACCAACACCACAAAGGGAACTGTAGCGCCAGCAAAAGCGTCACTGGATGCAGACCTGCTTCTGCTTGATCCCAAGAATGGATCCGTCGTTGTGATCCCCAAGGAGCACGCCAAGGCATTCGTTCAGGAGGCCAACCAGATGGCTGCCATGTGCCATGCCTTGTCTCAGTCACGTGAGAAGCTGTTGAACCTTGAAGAAAAGTTGGCAACCGCACTTGCCCAGCCATTCCCGCCCATCGGCGACATCCAAACGCTGCAAACGCAGGTCAAACAGGCACAAAAAGCTTATGACGAGGCTTATGCAGCCGTCAAAAAGGAGCTGGGGGACAAGGGCTATCTGGCCACAGCGGGCAATGGTAAGGAAATGCTGGAGCTGATCCCGCTGGCTCAACGCAAACAAGGCGGGCAGCCGCAGCCCTGGGCACGAAAGTGGACGTATGTCCGCTCAGACAAAGTCCGTAACCACTGGCGCAGCTACCGATTCAGCAAGCACGAGAGTGGGCAACCTGCGAGCTTTGTGAAGAACGGCAAGATTGACGGCAAGGAATTGAAGAAACAGCTCAGCAAGCTTGAGCCAAAGTTGAAAGCTGAATGGACATTGGGGCACGAAGCCGGATTCTGGTTTCCTGAACTGCAGGCATGGGCCGCGCAGGTCAATCAAAAGTCAGAAGGCGAGCATGTCAGCTTCGAGTACGGCGTGCAGTTGTTTCGCTACTTTGCGGGCTGCGCAGCGAGCACGGAGTGGAACCCCAGAGGCGGCAAGATCGCTGCGAAGCTCAACGGCAAGGCCGAGTTGATGCTCGCCAGCGGCAAGGCCAGATGCGAAGGCTACCTGCCGACCAAAGACGGATGGGTGTGGACCTTGACCGGGCCCAAGTCAGGCAAGGAGTTCCACATTGGGGCGATGCGCTTCTTTGGGGAAGCCAAACTGGAGGGGGCTTGTGGCGCCAGCGCATCCGCCGAACTGGGGCTGGAAGTGAACTACAGCCAATTAACGGGCAAGTCGGGGCTCAAAGGCGCCAAACGCAAACCAGCAATAGCCTCAGGCGCCGGCAACAAGGTCGGTAAGCTGGATCAACTCGGAGCGGAAGCAGGCGCAGGAGGTGATCTGTTTGCAGGCGCCAAGCTAAGCGGCGAACTGACCGGCGCGCTGCAATACAAAAGCCCCGAAGTGACCAATGGCAAAGCCGATGAGTTTGCCTCGATGGCGCAAGTTGGGCCAAAGGTGGAGGTGCAGTTTGGCGCGGGTGCGGCTGCTGCCTTGATGGTGCACTACGACAAGGGCAAGTTCCGCCTCAAAGCCAAGGCCGGCGTTTGCCTGGGGCCTGGGGCCAAGGGCGAGATTGGCATGGAAGTGGATGCCAAGCGGGTTTACACCTTCATGGAGTGGCTGTTCCGCGCCCTGCTCAACGCGAACTTCGAGATGTTGGAAATCGTGACAGCCAAGGGCTATACGTCAGCCATGCAGTTTCAAGCGATGTTGCTGAATGGGATAACGGATGCTTATGACGACATCACAGATGCTTGGGATAAATTCGGCCAAAAGCTGGAGTTGGAAGACCAACGTATCGCCTTGATGCATCGCGTGCTGAACAACCAACCAGAGCTGCGCGTCTGCGTGCCCGAAGCACACGGCATCATGCTCTACCAGTTGACCCGACACGGCACCATGACCAAGCTGCTGCCTCAAAACACCGGCTGGAGTCTGGAGGTGATGGCCGAGCGCAAGAAGGCCGTGATGCGCATTTGCCGCTGGGCGCAATGCAAGCGCCAGTTCGAGAACATGGTGCAGCACATGGGGCCCAACGGCGAGAAGGGCGGGTTCAAAGGCAACTTCAAGGGCTTGCTCCGCTTCATGGAAATCGGCCCCTTCAACAGCGCATTTGACGAAGAGTTGCAAGCACTGTATTTGAGCCTGCCTTACGAACCTCCACGCGGCCACCCGCTGGCACTTAACGACTCAGCGGCGTTCAAGACCTACGCCCGCATGGGCGACTCTTTGCCCTATCTGGCCTTACTGAAGACCAAAGCCTCCCCGTTGGGAGCTTCGCTAGCCTGATTTCAGCGGATCGGATCGAGGCGGTTAACTACGCAACGGAAGCTTTCTCTGGTGAAAGGGAATGGTTCGTCGCCAACAGGCGATATGTAAAGTCCAGGATCCTTGTGATACCGCATCACATGCGGAAACGGCGAGAAGTCTTCATGCGCACTCTTGCCACGCAGCACTTTCTCAGACCCCGTTGCCGGCCCCGTGGGGTTCTTGCTGGTGCCGTGCTGGTAAGCATCGGGCGCGTACCAGTCATTCATCCATTCAAGCCCGTTCCCAACCAAGTCGTAAAGACCCAACGGTGAGGGGGCATAGCGGCCAACTGGATACAGGGCACCACGGCGCCCAAGTAGCTTCTTCTGCTGCTGGAACGTGGGATGAGTCTTCCCCTCCACGATCTGCCCCGTTGTTGTCGGAAACGGCTGCCGATAGCTATTGATGCGATTGCTGGCTGCAAACTCCCACTGCGCCTCGGTAGGCAGATCAAACGGCAAACCCGTCAGCTTGCCCAGCCACAGGCAGTAATTCTTGGCCTGCTGCCAGGCCACTCCTGCAGGTACATCGTCTCCGGTTCTCGCCTGCTGCCAAATACGATGGAAATCGTCATCGCCCTTGGGCGGGTGCGCAGGCAGGGCATTGGCCTGCAAAAACACATCGAAGTCCCCATAGGTGACTTTGTACTGCTGTATCAAGAACGCGTCCAAGTCCACCCACTTCGGCGGCTTGTTGTCCGTGTCGATGGTGAACTGCAGGCCCTCTCCTGGCTTGGCATCGGGGCCTGGGCGCACATCCGTGTCCTTGGCTTGTTGATTCATCAACACACCAAAATCCCCCATCCAAAAGCCCCCCCCGGGAACGTGGCTCAACTGCTTCAGCGTCTTCGTCTTAAGGGCTTCAACTTTGGCTTGAGTCTCCGGTGCCTGTGCCAGTTTTTGCGCCTGCTTTTGTACCCACCATTCGCAACCCGACAGGGACATCGTCACGAGCAATATCGGCATCAATCCGAAAAGCGTGACATCTCGCGCCCGCACGACCGAAGACACACTCGTCTGCATACATTCCCCGTTGAGTTCTTGATATACCAGCGGAAATTGTATGTTCCTGCGAGCTAGCGCCTGAAAGCAAATGTGGCGCTCACACGCAGCGATGTACGACCACATACGCAGCAGCCATGCTGGACTAGATGGCCTTCAACAATCACGCTCGCCTGCATTCGGTGTTGGGCTACCTCAACCCCATGCAGGACGAACAATGCTGGCCGGCGGCTCTGCGCAAGAACGCCGCATGACAACCCGGTCCAAGCACTCCGAAATTCAGGGGCGACCTCACAAACAAAGAGAGCGACAGGCCTACACCCGTCGCTCTCCAAAACCTCGAAGCACAAACGTAACCGCAGCTACTCAGCGCTGAAGCTGCCTGCGCCTCAACACGCCACCCACGACCACCACGCCTGCCAGCACCATCGCGTAGCTCTCAGGCTCAGGCACCGCCGGCGTCAGGTTGATCAGCTTTTCACTGCGGTCACCCGTCAGGGCCTGGATGTGCACGCCAAACTTGAACGCACCACTGTGCACATCAGCCAGGGAAACACCGCTCAAGTCAAAAGCCAGCGCTTCACCGGCATTGATGCCGTTGGTCACGGGGCGCTTGTCAGGCGAAAACTCGAAATCCACGCTCCAACCCATGCTGGCTGGCAGATTGGCGCCACCACCAGTTGTGTAGAGAACGCCCGGCCCCTGTAGTGCAGAGAGTGACACGGTCTGGCCCACGATCGAATCAAAGCTGATGCCCGTGATCACCGAACCATTGGCCGCTCCTGCCGCATTGCGGATGGTCAGCACATTGCCCGTCAGGTCCCAACTGGCCAGGGACGCGCCTTCTGCGGTGCAACCTGCAGCAGTGCTGCCAGGTGCCACCGAGCCCGTCACACACTCAAATCCAAAGGCATGCGCCGTCAAGCTCGTCAAGGCGGCGATGGAGGCCAGTACAGCTTTGGCCAAGGTCTTCTTCGTCATACTGCTCATTGCTTACTCCTCGTTGACTGAACAACATCAACACGATCAGTTTGACGCAGCAGGGTGAATCTGCGCCATGCCCCGAATAAGGGGCGCAGACGACAAAAAGGCCGCTAGCTGCGGCCTTTTTGATTTTGCACAAATGGCAACTCAGTGCGAGCTACGAGCAGGTGGCTGGTAACCGGTGCGTTCGATGTGACGGAAGGTGATGCGACCCTTGGTCAGATCGTACGGGGAGAGTTCGAGAGAAACCTTGTCACCCGCCAGGATGCGGATGTGGTTCTTCTTCATCTTGCCCGACGAGTAGGCCACAAGTTGGTGGCCGTTCTCCAGCGTGACGCGGAAACGGGAATCAGGCAGAACTTCGTCCACCACGCCATTCATTTCGATGAGTTCTTCCTTGGCCATGGCCAACTCCAACAGATTGCTAAGCTTGCTTGAAGACAGACAGAGACGATGCCGTCCTTCCTCACTCCATCAATCTGGGACGATTCCGAGAGGCAAGCACGGTTGTGCACTTAAACGCACGATTTTACCACGCTGCGCGCCATGCCGCCAGCCCCAGCGAGGGACGCCCTCCCCCCAATGAATCAGCAGGGTCAACCAGAACGTCTGTTCATGGCGCTGAACAGGTTGCGCCCCACCTCGGTCAGGCGCAAGCCGCCACCAGCCCACTCCAGCCAGTCCAGCGCCACGTAATCTTCGATCAGATCGTCGCCGATCAGATTGGCCTGGCGCGATTTGAGGCATTCGATCGTGTGCGGCAACATGGTGCGCAGCAGATCGGCTCTGGAGGCCGGAAGAGCGTGGCCTGGTCGAGAAACCGCGTACTCGTCCGAGGGGGAAAGAGGGCTGGGCATGATCAATCGCTCCTTGGCGTCATGCCTCACCGGTGCAGTGGCCCACGCTGGACAACTGTTCGGGTGCGGCACTCCAGCCTACCACCACCAGCGATTCCTCGGGGCCGTTTCTGACGCGGAAACAGGGGGTGTGGCACAGTCACACCAATGACGTTTTTGACGACAACACATCCCGCGCCCGATGCCCCCGGCGCCAGCCAGGACGCGGCCACCATCGGCCTGATCGGGCTGGCTCATGGCACCTCGCACTTCCATCACATGCTGCTGCCGCCGCTGTTTCCCGTTTTCATGCGGGATTTCGGGCTGAGTTACGCCGAGATGGGTTTGCTGGTCAGCCTGTTTTTCGTGATTTCGGGCGTGGGCCAGGCCCTGGCCGGGTTCGTGGTGGACCGCATCGGTGCCCGGCCCGTGCTGTTTGCGGCCTTGGGCTGCTTCGTGGCCTCGGCGTTGGCCGCTGCTTCGGCGCAAGGTTATGGCGGTCTGATGCTGGCATCCGCCTTGGCGGGCCTGGGCAACGCGCCCTTCCATCCGGCAGATTTCACCATCCTGAACAAGCGCGTGTCGATGGCTCGACTCGGCCATGCGTTTTCCATTCATGGCATCAGCGGCAACCTGGGCTGGGCCGCCGCGCCGGTGTTCCTGATCGGCATCCACCACGCCAGTGGCAGCTGGCGCATCGCCTATCTGTGTGCGGCGCTGCTGGGCCTGGGTGTGATCACGCTGCTGGCTGTCAATCGCCAGGCCATCGATGACCACCACCAGGCACACGCACCAAACGCTCAGACGGCACATGCCAGGCAGGAGCACCCTATGGCCTTCCTGAAGCTGCCTTCGGTGTGGTTGTGTTTCTCCTTCTTCTTTTTCAGCACGGCGGCACTGAGCGCCATTCAGGGCTTTGCCAGCCCTGCCCTGAGCAAGCTGTATGACCTGCCGATTTCTGCCACGGCCTTTGTGGTGACGGGCTACATGATCTGCGGCGCCGTGGGCATGGTGCTGGGCGGCTTCCTGGTGGCACGCGTGGTGCGGCTGGAACGCACGATTGCCCTGGCCATGATGTTGGCCGCAGCTTTGCTGGTGCTTGGTGGCATGGGGATGTTGCCTGGCACGATGGCAGCAGCCGTGGTGGCCCTGGCAGGCTTCGGCACGGGCTTGGCTGGCCCCTCGCGCGACATGCTGATCAAGCGCGCCGCGCCACCCGGCGCGACAGGCCGCGTTTACGGCACGGTCTACTCCGGGCTGGATCTGGGCTTTGCACTGGCAGCGCCCATCTTCGGCGCCCTCATGGACAAGGGCTCACCCGAGGCGGTGTTCTACGGCGCCGCGCTGACGCTGGTGATGGGCGTGGTATCGGCTAGCATGGTCGGCCAGGGCATCAGCAAGGCCGCCCGACAGAAGACCCAAGCTACGACCTGAGCCGTATCACCCAGGTCAGTGGGGCTTGCGAGGCTCCTTGAACGCCTCGGGGGTGATCACATTGCCTTCTTTTTCAACGCGGTGACGCACGCGGTTGATCACATCCTGCGCCGCCTGTTTCGCCTCGGCGGCAGAGCGCCGCCTGCTGCGCCAGTGCCAGACGAGCAGACCATGCCGACGCACGCGAGCCCAGATCTGCAGAAAAGCGCGGTCCAGCCGTGCCCGGCGGGCATCGCCCAGGGCCAGGCGCACCAGCATGACCACACAGATGGCGGCCACGAAAATGGAAATCAGCTTGTCTACGCCCATGGCGAAGTGTCCGGCAAACGCAGGTGAGTGAACTGGCTACGATGGTAGCCTCGGGGCCCCCGCTTGTCTCGTCAAAATGGACCCCTATTCAGAGGAGGCACACGCCAATGCACACGTATTCGCCAATTTTCCTGCCCATGGCCATCCTGGCCTTGTGGACCATGAGTGTCCTGCTGCTGGTGCCCTTTGCCCGCTTCAAGGCTGGTCGACAAGGGCAGATCACGGCAGAGGATTTTCGTTATGGTGAATCAGATCGGGTGCCTGATGCGGTTCGCCTGCCCAACCGGAACTTCATGAACCTGCTGGAAGTGCCCGTGCTGTTTTACGTGGCCGGGTTCACCGCTTTCCTGTCCAACAACGTCGACAGCCTGATCATGGGGCTGGCCTGGGCGTTTCTGGCCCTGCGGATCGGGCACTCCATCGTGCACCTGAGCTACAACAACGTGATGCACCGCCTCGCCCTGTTTGCCCTCAGCAATGTGGTGATCTCGGCGATCTGGTGGGTGCTGCTCTATCGGATGCTGACCGCGTAAACACGCCAAGGCATCCAGCAACACTACTTGCGCAGCACCACATTCATGGATGGCGGCACATCGGCTTCGTCCAGGTAGGCCACGGCGCCCGGTGTGCTCTGCACATAGCTGATCACCTCGGCCACGGTGGTGAACTCACGCGGCGGCACGCCTTTGCCAACGTAGCGGCGCACCGTCCAGTAGGCCACATAGGCATCATCCGTCTGCTGCAGGTAGTCCGTCAGGAAGCGCAGTCGCAAAGGCTGCCCCACTCGCAGGTTCACGGGCGTGATGGTCACGCCACCCACTTCGATCACCTTGCCGGTGAAGACGCGCTGCACGGTGGGTTGATCCAGCTTGTGAACATTGGGATGCGCCACGATCACGACGCCGGCCAAGGCGGGCGACAGGGCCAGCACCAGGCTCGACAGACACAGCCATCGCAGCAGACCAGAGAGGTAGTTGTTCAACATGGCGGGCCCCTCAGAATACAAAGCTGTAATTGAGAGACAGCACATTGATGCGCTGACGTCGGACCACGTCCTCACCAGCAGGTGAGTCCACGGTGGCGGATCGGTTGCCGATGCGGGTTCGCGCCCACTCTGCCTTGATCTTGCTTTGCGACGTCAGTGCGTAGGACGTACCCACCGCCACGGTGTCCTGGTCATAGACCATGATGGCGTCGGAGGCGGCGCGCTGAGACATGTTCACCACGTCCGGATAAAACGGGGACTGCGCCCCATTGAGCGCCTCGGCAACACGCACCGACACGCCCATCGACCGCAACTTCGCGTAGCTCACATAGGGTGTGAAGGCACCGACCTTGTGCAACACGGCTACGTAACCGCCCGCCGTGTTGGCGCCGTTCTCCGTGCGCTTCTGGATGTTGCGGGCAAACTCGCTGACGAGTCGCCAATCCGGCGCCAGCTCCATGTCGGCACCCAGGGTCACGACATCGTTGACGATGCTGCTTGTCTTGCTCGCCCCCAGGATGTTGTAGGCATAAAGACCACCACCCAGATCACCGTAGTTGTAGTGACTGGGGAAGTCCTGCCCATCCCGTCGCCGGGTCACCGTGTGATGCAAGCCCAGCCGCCAGGTGGAGGCGTCCTTCCTCAAGGTCAGCACACTGCCCGTGATCGTGGTGCTCACCGGCATGAAGACAGGACCCAGGTCACGGGTATGGGCGCGCGCAGAGATGTCGGCCTCCCCGTGGAACACATCCAGGGTGACATCACCCACATCAGGCAACCAGCTGCGTGAAACCGAGAGCCCCTTGAAGTCATTGGATGGCGACAGGCCGTACATCTCGAACGGCAGGCGCGCGAAGTCGTAGGTCTGGCCCACGTCCATGTTCTCGGAGTTGAGGTACATGGGCACGCGTTGCTTGCCCATTCGCACGAGCCAGTCGTTGTCGGGCCGCCAGGACACGAAGGCCCAGGACGCCGTCAAGGACCAGTCTTCGTCGTTGTGCAAAGAGGGTGCCACCTTGGCCTGCACAGTGGCTGACCACTCCGAACTGAGCTTGGCATCCACCTGCGCACCCAGCACGGTGTCGCGTTTGAACGTGCCCTTGTCGTCGATGAAACGCTGATAGTGGTAGGGCTGATCGGAGACGGCATAACCCACGGTGCCGAAGCCCGAGGTGCTGAATTCCACCCCATGCGCTGCCGTCTGCAAGGCCGCAAGGCTCAGGCCACATGACAACCAGGCAAGGGTACGAACGGAGGGAGCAGGCTTCATCGCGGGGTCTTCCTATTCGTCTGACCAAGTGGCGGCAATGCGCACGAACTGGTCCAGCGTGTCATCAAAGGCTTGCACGATCTCGGGATCAAAATGCGTGCCGCAACCTTCATGGATGAAGGCGACCGCACGCTCATGGCTCATGGGCTCCTTGTAAGGGCGCCGGCTGATCAGGGCGTCATACACGTCGGCCACAGCCATCAGACGCGCCGACAGGGGGATCTGATCGCCTGCCAGCTTGTCGGGGTAGCCGCTGCCGTTCCACTTCTCATGGTGATAGCGGGAAATGTCCATGGCATGGTGCAGGAAGCCGTCGTCATCCCCCATGCGACCGGCCGCACGTTTGAGCATTTCCCATCCGTGCATGGCATGTTCTCGCATGATCACCAACTCTTCGTCATTCAAGCGCCCGGGCTTGAGGAGAATGTGATCAGGAATCGCCACTTTGCCGATATCGTGCAGCGGTGCGGACTTGGCGATGTGGTCGATGCTCTCAGGGTTGAGCACATCGAGATGCGCGCCCTGCTCGTGCAAATGCGTGGCCAGCGTGCGGACATATTCCTGCGTGCGCTTGACGTGGTTGCCCGTTTCCTCATCGCGAAATTCGGCAAACGACACCATCACGTGCAAGGTGGCCTCGCGCAGCTGGTCAACCTGGGCCAGGCGTTTTTCCAGTTCGGATTGCAGCCACACGTTCTGGCGCGCCAGTTGATCCTGGTAAGCCTTGATCTGCAAGTGGGTGCGCACGCGAGCCTGCACGATGGCCGGGCTGATGGGCTTTTGGATGAAGTCGGCGGCGCCCACCTCGAAACCACGGGCCTCGTCTTCAGGCTGGCTCATCGCCGTGAGAAACAGCACCGGGATGCGGTGCGTGACCGGGTCGGCCTTGAGCCGACGGCACACTTCGTAGCCATCCATCTCCGGCATCATCACGTCCAGCAGGATCAGATCCGGCAGTCAACGACGGGCCAGCTCCAGCGCCTTGGCACCCGAAGGCGCCAGCTTGACGCGGTACGACTTGTTGAGCAACCCGGCCAGCAGGCTCAGGTTCGCGGGCGCGTCGTCCACCACCAGCACGGTAGGCAACGGCTCCTTGTCAGCGCTCATTGTGGTTTGGCCTCCAGGTCCAATTCATCCAGCAGCCCGAAAGCAGAGTCGAAATCACATCGCGCCAATGCCGCATTCAAGCGGGCCGTGACCACCGCCGGCAACCACGCGGCAAACTCGTTGCGGTGTTGCTGCCAGAGGGCCAGCGCCTCGCTGTCGCACTCGCCAGTCAACTGTTTGAGCCGCTGCGCCAGGTCGATATCGTGCGCGCTGGCTTCATGCGCCTGCATCGGCGCCGGTTCAGCTGACGTAACTTCAATCTCGGTCAAGTAGTTTTGCAGAGTTTTGACCAAGGGCGACATGACCTTGACCAGCTGTGCAACGGCTTGTTGCACAGCGGCCGCATCCTCGGCTTTGGCTTGAACCTCCAATTCACGGGCTACGCCCTGCAAAGGGTCCGACCCAATCGTGCCGCCCAGGCCCTTGAGCGTATGCGCTTCGCGTGCAATGGCGAGCCAGTCCGACTGCTGCATCGCCCCCGGCAGCCATTGCAGGACATGCTCGGCATGGGCCACGAAAGCATTCAGGGTGATGCGATAGAGCGGCACGTCGCCTTCAAAGCGGCTGAGGGCCGTGTCGACGTCCAGCCCTTCAATACGGGGGAAATCGGGCGTCCTGCGCATTCTGGTCGGGTGGGGCTGGGCCATCACCTTGTTGGCCAGGCTGCAGAAGGGAGCCAGGGCGGCATACAAGGCACGAGGGTCCAGCGGCTTGGAGATGTGGTTGACCATGCCCAGGGCCAGGCACCGCTCCCGCTCCTCGGCCATGGCATGTGCTGTCATGGCAATGACCGGCAATTGGCTTAAAGACGTATCGTTACGTATTTCACGCGTGGTTTCATAGCCATCCATCACCGGCATCTGCAAATCCATCAGGACCACGTCATAGGCCCTGCCGCTGCCTTGCCGCAGGCGCTCCAGGGCTTCGACGCCGTTGACAGCCACCTCCACACGGGCACCGCGTCGCGTCAGCAGCTCGATGGCCAGTTGCTGATTGAGCGCGTTGTCTTCCACCACGAGCACGCGCAAACCATCCAGCCGGATCACGTCGTCAGCCGGCGCAACTTGCGGCGTCTGCGATGCACCACCTCCTTTGAGGCGGTGCAACAAGGTACGCAGACCCTCGGGCAGGATAGGCTTGGCCAGGAAGGTGTGAGCACCGCCATGGATGGCCTCGGCACGCAAGTTGTCGGAACCGTAGGCCGACATCACCACCACCATCAGGTCTGGCTGGATGTCGCGCAGGGTCGCCAAGGTTTGCGCGCCGCCCATGCCCGGCATCACCCAGTCCAGCAAGACGAGGTCATAGGCCTGCCCGACATCAATGGCCTGTTGAACTTCACGAATGCCTTCTTCGCCACGGGGCACCACACGCACCAGCCCACCATCCGCCTGTCCTACACCCAGCGCACCCAACAGACCGGACAAGGTCTGGCAGGTCTCCGTCTGGTCATCGATGACGAGAACGCGCATGCGGTCCACCGTCTTGGGCAACACGTTCCGGGTCGACGACTCGGCCAGCTTCAACGGCACCGTGAAGGTGAAGCAGGACCCCGCACCCATCTTGCTGGCCACCACGATGTCGCCGCCCATCAACCTGGCCAGGCGCTTGCTGATGCTCAGGCCCAGGCCCGTTCCACCGTACTTGCGAGTGGTGGAGCCATCGGCCTGCGTGAACTCCTGGAAGAGCCGGTCAACCTGAGCTTCACTCATGCCAATGCCTGTATCACGCACCTCAAAGCGCAGCATCAAGCGCTCGCCCACGCGGCTGATCAAACCCACCGTGACCTTGACGTGCCCGAAGTGGGTGAACTTGACCGCATTGGAGATGAGGTTGGTCAACACCTGCCCCACGCGCAAGGCATCGCCATAGACCGTGCCGGCGTCAGACAACAAACTGGGGTCATCAAAGGCGCACAGCAGTTCGATGTCTTTTTCCTGCGCGCGTTGACGCAACATCGTCAGGGCATTGCCCACCACATCCTCGACGCTGAACGGCGCGGACTCCAGCTCCAGCTTGCCTGCCTCGATCTTGGAGAAGTCCAGAATGTCGTTGATCACGCCCAGCAACATGGTGGAGGCTGACTGCACCTTGTTGAGGTAGTCGCGTTGCTGCTCATCCAGATCCGTCTGCAAAGCCAGGTGGCTCATGCCCAGGATGGCGTTCATGGGCGTGCGGATTTCATGGCTCATATTGGCCAGGAACATGGACTTGGCCCGCGTGGCCGCCTCGGCCTGATCGCGGGCTTCACGCAATTCAAGCTGCACGCGGGCGCGCTGGTTGATGTCATCTTGCACGGCATGCGCCATGGTGTTGAGCGTGATGGCCAGGGTGTCGAGCTCCTCCGCCCAACGCTGGCGCCCACCGGCGCGGGCATCGTAATTGCCGCGCGCCAGTTGTTGCGCCACTTGATCTAGGCGCTGGATGGGCTGAAACAAGCGGCTTTGCAAGCCATAGAGCACCAGCAGCATGGCGGGCAGCAAAGCCAGGTCCACGCCCAGGGTCATGAGGATGTAGTGCTCCAGCTGGCTGGCGGCCTGCACCCGCGCAGCGGCCGTGCGGGCATCGGTGGCCAGGCTGAGGTTGGCCACCGCGCCGGCCAGGTCAGCCGATTGGGCCTCATAGGTGGACGAATGCACCAACTCGCTGGCAAACTTCAGATCAGGCTCGCCATCAGACACATAGGTCTGGTGCACACGGTCGTACAAGCCTTGCGTCGCCGCAAAAGCGATCTGCTCGGTCTTCTTCAGGCGCTCGCTGGCGGCCAGCACCCGTTTGAGCGCGGCCACTTCCTCGCCGCTGACATCCAGCGCCTGCAAGCGGTCCATCAGAGCCACGCCCTTTTGTTGCGTTGGCAGCTTGTGCGGCCGGCGCCCGGCAATCACATCCTCCCAATACAGGCTGCGGTCGTCCACGGCTGGCGGCGCCTTGCTGCCCTCGCGGATGGCCAGCACATCGTAGTAATACAGCAGGTAGCGTGGATCCGCCGTGGCCGTATAGGCACTGACCAGGCGCCGCAGCAAGGCGGTTTCGTGCTGCAGGCCCGAAACCAGCTTCATGGTGTCGGTACGGCGCTGCACCGCCTGCTCTGACGACAGGTAGGACTGCCGGATCAGCATCAGAAAGACGAAGTTGGCCAGCAGGGCGGCCTGCACCATCAGGAAGGCGCCGCGGGAGACGGTCTTGAGCTTCATGCCGGGGTTCCACCCTGATGACGATGCACATCAGGCATGCGCGAACCCTTCGGCAAAAGCAACCGACGCCACAATGCGATCGCGGCCCTCTCGCTTGGCCTGATAAAGATTGCGATCCGCGACCTTGAGCGCCCACCCCGTGTCACCCTCGACAACCTGGGCGATACCGACGCTCTGCGTGACCGTGAAGGTCTGACCGTTGACAACAAACGCATGCTCGCGCAAACGGGCCGAAATTTTCTCCGCCACGTGCTGGGCCCCCGATAAATCTGTTTCTGGCAACAGCAGGACGAATTCTTCCCCGCCATAACGTGCAGCAGTATCCACCTGCTCACGGGTGTGGGAGAGCAGTATCTCCCCCACCTTGGTGAGAACTTCGTCGCCCACGGGGTGCCCCCAGGTGTCGTTGACGCGCTTGAAGTGGTCCACATCGAACAGCACGACCGACAAGGGACGGCTGCTGCGCGCTTGCCGATGAGACTCGCGCTCCAGCCGGGTCATGAATTCACGACGGTTGGCCAGGCCGGTGAGCATATCGGTGCGCACCAGTGTTTCGAGTGCGTGACGATGCCGGACCAACGTAGCGGCCAGAAAGAACAGGATGCCCGACAGCGGCAAGGTAGCGGCCGAGAACACCACCCGCACCCACAAGGCCCACCAGGGATGCAGATCACCGCCCATGTAAACAGGGGTCGACAGCAGAGGAGCGTAAGGCAGCCCCCCCTGTGCCATGCACACCTCGACGATCAGCACTGCCAGCAGACTCAAGGAAAAGGCCCACCGCAACTGGTACAAGGAAAACAAGGCCCGCGCAAACACGAACTGGGCCAGCAAGACCATGGACATGGGGGTGTCCTTGAGCCCATAGGCCAGCGACAGCAGCACCACGCCCAGCATGGCCGGCACGGCGGTCAGTTGCACGAGCAGGGGCATGGCCTCGTCCTCTCGCCGGTGGCGCCAGGCCAGCACGCCCATGCCCATCAACCAGACGATGAACGCACCCTGCGCCCACAGCGACAGGTTCAACAAGGAGGGGCGATACAAGGCACGCACGCTGTCATCGCGTATCCCCACCAACTGCAGCGCGAACATCAGCAGCAAGATGGGCAAGGTGGCCTCAACAAGCACCAAAGCACTGGTGCTGTCCTGCCGGTCCACGATGCGGCTCTCCAGTTGACGCAACCAGCGATCCAGGGACTGCTTCATGCCACCCCCATCGCCGAATCGGCCATGCAGACGCGGTCTCGTCCGGTCGACTTGGCTCGGTACAGGGCATGGTCAGCCAACTGCAGCAACTGCTCGGCTCCCTGCCTTGAGCCTTCCACCACGCCCATGCTGAGCGTGACCTTGAATGTCGCGTCGCCTTCACCGAAGGTCTGCAAGGCGAGTTGTTGCCGCAATCTGGCGCACACGGCCTCGACCTGCTCATGGCGTGTATCGGGCAAGATGAGCGCGAACTCCTCCCCGCCAAGGCGGCAGGCGACATCGGTCGGGCTGCGCACGCAGGCCATCAGCAATTTGCCCAAGGCACGCAACACCTTGTCGCCCATGTCATGGCCGTACTGGTCATTGACTTGCTTGAAGTGGTCGGCATCAATGAGCACCAGGGCCAGCGTCTGGCCCGTGCGCGCCTGCCGCGCGACTTCGTTGTTCAGCACTTCCATGGCACGACGCCGGTTGGCCAGCCCGGTCAATCCGTCCGTATAGGACAGTCGGCGCAACTTGGCGTGCAACAGATCCAGGCGATCGAACAACAACAACAGCAGGCTCAAAAGCACGGCATAGCCCAATACAAACACGAGCTGTCGCCAGAAGGCAAACCACCAGACGGGCTCACGCCCTTGCATGACCTGAGGCGTGAGCGCCGGCGCATAAGGCCACCACTGCGCCACAGAACCCGCGTCGTAGATCGCCATCATGCTCACGCACACCACATAGGAGATCAACATCGGCCGCCGCTCAAACAGCAGCAGGCCGATAGCGAGCACCCCCAGCAAGATCAGATTGGGCGCTGCGGTGAACATGCCCGCCAAGATGGTGACCGTGGTGTAACCCAGACCGATGGACAAACACACCAGCAAGGTGGCCCGAGGAACCGCATCATGTTGATGCCGCCGCGGCCACAGCCAGAGCGCCACACTCACCTCGATGACCGTGGCCAGCACAAACACGCCTTGCAGGAACCACATCACACCCGGGTTGAGCCCAGCCCGGATCTCCGGCATGGCAAGCCCCCATCCATGCACCATGAACTCAATCATGAAAAACGGTACCGACGCGAACACCGCCAGCAACACCCGCCATGCGGGGGTGGAACTGATGATGAAACGCTCGATCAACACGCGCATGGGCAGTACAACTTTCGGGCCAGGACCATGAATTCCGTCACGACACACGACAGACCAGGTCATGAAACCCATCTGGTGCCGGTGTTCAGCATCTCCATATCGGTGTAACCCTAGCTCGATCAGCCATGACAGCCTCGCTTGACCAGGGGCAACGTCCCGGGAATATCGTCCATATCCGCGCGCATCTGAAGGCAAAATGCCCGAGATTCCACACTGTATTCATCATGCAACGGCGGTAAGCTGGACCCCATGAAACTGATCATCCGCTGGCTCTTGCTGGCCTGTGCACTGGTGCTGCTCACGCAGCTGGATCCCGGCATCCAGATCCGCAGCTTTGGCTCAGCCATGTGGGCGGCCTTCGTCATCGGCCTGCTCAACGCCTTCGTGCGCCCCCTGCTCATCTTGTTCACCCTGCCGGTCACGGTGCTGACCATGGGGCTGTTTTTGTTCGTCATCAACGCCCTCACCTTCCAGATGGCCTCGCACATGCTGGACGGGTTTCAGGTTCAGGGCTTCTGGCATGCCCTGCTGGGCTCGGTGCTCTACAGCGTGTGCAGCCTGGTGATCGATGTGGCGCTGGAGCGGCTGATGGGGCCGCGCTTCATGCCGCCGCCGCAGTGACGAATTGCACAAGTTCCGCCAGGGCGACCTCACATGTCTGTTGACGGATCTGGGCGCGATCGCCTTCAAACAAACAACATTGCGAGCGCGTGGGCTGATCCTTGCATGCCCAAGCCAGCCACACCGTGCCCACCGGCTTGTCGGGTGAACCACCTGTGGGCCCGGCAATACCCGTCACGGCCACGGCCACCTGCACGCCGGCGCGCTGCACAGCGCCTTCGGCCATGGCCTTGGCAACGGCTTCGCTGACCGCACCATGCGTCGCGATCAAGGCCGCGTCCACGCCCAGCAGTTCGGTTTTCGCCTGGTTGCTGTAGGTCACGAAGCCCCGATCGAACCATGCGCTGGAGCCCGCTAGTTCCGTGCAGGCTGCGGCGATCAAGCCACCGGTGCAGGATTCGGCCGCGGCCATCAGCCAGCCTCTGGCCAGCAGGCGCTCGGCCAAGGTCTGCACCAGGTTCAGGGTTTGCTGCGTGTCCATGTGCCGCTCACCCCATCAAGGCCGCGCTGACGCCACCTTGTCGCACGGCCACGGCGATCGCCAGGACCACCATCGAGCACAGCGCCGCGATCAGGTCATCGAACATGATGCCCAGGCCCTGCGCCCACCCGATGGATTGACCTGGCTTGAGCTTGAACAACTGATCGGCCCATCCCACCGGGCCCGGTTTGGCCGCATCAAAAAAGCGGAACACGGCAAAGGCCACGAGTTGCCCGCGCCAGTCCACCGGATCGATGATCCACAGCATCAACCAGAAGGCCCAGATCTCATCCCACACGACCGAGCCGGGGTCGGCCACACGCAGGCTGCGCGCGGTGTGCGTACAGGCCCAACAGCCCACAAACCAGCCGATGACCAGGATGCCCGCCCAGATCAGATCGGCGTGCGCACCCGTTCCCAAAGCGGCCTGGATGGCCACAAAGCTCAGCCAGCCCCACAGCGTGCCCACGGTGCCCGGCGCCTTGGGGCTGAGCCCGCTGCCCGCACCAAAGGCGATGAAGTGCGCCGGGTGGCTCAAGAGCAAGCCCACCGTGGCACGACGCGGCGCTTCGTCGCTCATGCGGCCCCCTTGAAGTGATCGAACGAGGTCCAGCGATTGGGCACAGCACTTCGTTCAGGGTCATCAGGCCAGACGTCCAGCTCACCACGCCACAGGCGCAAGCCCGGCTCCGCCTCGATGTGGCCGATGCGGCTGAGCACCAGGCCCAGGCTGGCGCTCAGTTCGATGATGCGGGCGCGCTGCTCGGGCCGGGCGGTGAACACCAGTTCGTAATCATCGCCACCGGCCAGGATGCAATCGAGTTGCTCGTCGGCCGAGCGCTCGGCCAGCCAACTACCAACCGGCAAAGCATCCAGACAAAGGGATGCACCCACCTGGCTGCGTTTGAGGATGTGCGCCAGATCGCCCAACAGGCCATCAGAGACATCGATGGCCGCGCTGGCCAGCCCACGCAAGCCCACGCCCAGCGCCACGCGTGGATCGGGCCGCTCCATGGCCAGGCGCGTAGCCTCGAAAGCCTCACCACTCAAGGCCGGATGCAGGCTGCCGCGAAACGCCTCCAGCGCCAGACGCGCCAGGCCCGGGAAGCCGCTCACCCAGATGTCGTCGCCAGGCCTGGCACCACTGCGCAACAAGGCCTGCCTGGCCGGCACCTCGCCCATCACCGTGATGCCGATGCTCAAGGGGCCGGCGGTGGTGTCCCCACCGATCAGCTCGCAGTTGTGTTCGTCGGCCAGATCCAGCAAGCCCTTGGCAAAGCCGCACAACCAGGCCTCGTCCACACGGGGCAGCGTCAGCGCCAGCGTGAACGCCATGGGTGATGCGCCGCACGCGGCCAGATCCGACAGGTTCACGGCCAAGGCCTTGTGCCCCAGCCTCGCCGGGCTTACCGTGGACAGGAAATGCCGCCCCTCCACCATGGTGTCGGTGGACACCGCCAGTTGCATGCCCGGCGCAGGCGCAATCAACGCGCAATCATCGCCATTGCCCACCACGGCACGACGCGGCCCCTGCCCGGCCTGGCGCCAGAAGAAGTGTTCGATCAGATCAAATTCACCCATGCTCATGCGGTGATTGTCGACCATGTTTGGCGCGAACCTGGGCCAGCTGACACCGGCCAGAAACGGCGTGCGATGCAGGCACTTCTACCTCTTGACCAGCGCTTGCATGTGGATGACCGCACACACCCCTCATGCGAAGTCCGTAAAATCCCTGGACGGGAGCCGATTGTCCGGCCCCTGCTCCTCGGCTGAATACAGCCAACAAAGGGCCACATCGCATGACCACCCCAGAAGAAAAACGCGCCGAGCTGAAAAAAGCCGCGCTTGAGTACCACGAGCACCCGACCCCCGGCAAAGTGGCCATCTCGGCCACCAAACAGCTCACCAACCAGCGCGACCTGGCCCTGGCCTACTCCCCCGGCGTCGCCGCCCCTTGCGAAGAGATCGTCGAGAACCCCGCTGCGGCCTTCAAGTACACCAGCCGAGGCAACCTGGTGGCCGTGATCACCAACGGCACCGCCGTGCTGGGCCTGGGCGACATCGGCCCGCTGGCCGCCAAGCCGGTGATGGAGGGCAAGGCCGTTTTGTTCAAGAAGTTCTCCGACATCGATGTGTTCGACATCGAAATCAACGAGAAGGACCCCGAAAAGCTGGTCGAGATCATCGCCTCGCTGGAACCCACCTTCGGCGGCATCAACCTCGAAGACATCAAGGCCCCCGACTGCTTCTACGTCGAGCGCAAGCTGCGCGAGCGCATGAAGATCCCCGTCTTCCACGATGACCAGCACGGCACCGCCATCGTGGTGGGCGCCGCTCTCATGAACGCGCTCAAGGTGGTCGGCAAGGACATCAAGACCGCCAAGCTGGTGACATCCGGCGCCGGCGCGGCCGCCCTGGCCTGCCTGGGCCTGCTGGTCAAGTTGGGCGTGCCCCGCGAAAACATCTGGGTGACCGACCTGGCCGGCGTGGTCTACGAAGGCCGCGTCGAACTGATGGACCCCGACAAGGCCTTTTTCGCGCAAAAGACCGATCAGCGCAAACTCAGCGAGGTCATCGAAGGCGCCGACATCTTCCTGGGCCTGAGCGCCGGTGGCGTGCTGAAAGCCGACATGGTCGCCAAGATGGCGGCCAAGCCCATCATCTTTGCCCTGGCCAACCCCACGCCCGAGATCCTGCCCGACGAGGTCAAGGCCGTGCGCGACGACGCCATCATGGCCACCGGCCGCTCGGACTTCCCCAACCAGGTCAACAACGTCCTGTGCTTCCCCTACATCTTCCGGGGCGCCCTGGATTCCGGCGCGACCACCATCACCGATGAGATGGAAATCGCGGCGGTGCACGCCATTGCCGAGCTGGCCCAGGCCGAGCAGAACGAAGTGGTGGCAGCCGCCTACTCCGGCGAATCACTGAGCTTCGGCCCCGAATACCTGATCCCCAAGCCTTTCGACCCGCGCCTGATGATCAAGATCGCGCCGGCCGTGGCCAAGGCAGCGGCGGACTCCGGCGTGGCCTCCCGGCCCGTGAAGGACTTCGTTGCGTATGGCGAAAAGCTGCAAAGCTTTGTTTACGCCTCCGGTCACACCATGAAGCCAATCTTCAGTGTGGCCAAGCGCGCCAAGAACAAGCGCATTGCCTACGCCGAAGGTGAAAACGAAGGCGTGCTGCGTGCCGCCCAGATCGTGGTGGACGAAGGCATCGCCCGCCCGATCCTGATCGGCCGCCCGGAAGTGATCGCCCAGCGCATCGAGCGCTTCGGTCTGCGCATCCTGCCGGGCCGCGACGTCGAGGTCGTCAGCGTCGAGAGCGACCCGCGCTACCGCGATTACTGGCAGACCTACCACCGCCTGGGCGAGCGCAAGGGCGTCACCGAGCAGATGGCCAAGATCGAAATGCGCCGCCGCCTGACCCTGATCGGGGCCATGCTGCTGCACAAGGGCGAGGTGGACGGCCTGATCTGCGGCACCTGGGGCTCGACGGCCCTGCACCTGCACTACATCGACCAGGTGATCGGCAAGCGCGCCGGCGTCAAGACCTATGCGGCCATGACCGGCCTGATCCTGCCGGGCCGCACGGTCAACCTGCTCGACACGCACATCAACTACGACCCGACGGCCGAACAGCTCGCCGAGATCACCATCATGGCCGCCGAGGAAATGATGCGATTCGGCCAGCGCCCCAAGGCCGCGCTGCTGTCGCACTCGAATTTCGGATCGAGCAATCAGCCTTCGGCCGTGAAGATGCGCGAAGCCCTGGCCCTGATCCAGGAACGTGCCCCATGGCTGGAAATCGACGGCGAAATGCACGGCGACACGGCGCTCGACGAGCCCTATCGCCAGCAACTGATGCCGCGCAGCACCCTCACCGGCGAAGCCAATCTGCTGGTCTGCCCGAACATCGACGCGGCCAACATCGCCTACAACCTGCTCAAGGTTGCGGCAGGCAACAACATCGCACTGGGCCCCGTGCTGCTGGGCGCCGCCAAGCCGGTGACGATCTTGACGCCTTCCGCCACGGTTCGCCGCATTGTGAACATGACGGCCATGACCGTGGCCGACGCCAACGCGGTTCGCTGATTGCCAGCACCCTTGCCGCCGCTGCGTGCCTAACGCAGCGCGGCCAAAAACTCATCCGAATCGAAGCCATTCTTCATGTGATGGCCCCGCACGATGAGGTAGGGCGTGCCATCGGCCCCCAGGGCCCTGAACGCCTGCTCGCAATGCGGCGTCGTTGTCATATTGCATTCGCTCAGAGGGAAACCATACTGGCTGAGCCAACCCTTGGCTTGCGCGCAGTAGGTGCAATCCGTGGTGCTGTACATCACCACATCCTCCGCCTGCACGGTCGCGGCCAGGGCTCGGATTTGGGCATCGGTCAAATCGGCGCCAGCACTTGCCACTGCACGCCCGCCACCAGGCAAAGCCTTGCTCTGCAGCGCCTGCTGGCCCCACCACGCCCCCACCACCACCGCCAGGACAACCGTCAAGGCCGTCCAGGGCACGCCGCGTGAGGCGGGTTTGGCTGCTGGCGGCATGCGCTGCTGAATGACCTGAGGCGCCCTGCCCTGTGCGGCCTCGGCTGCCTTGACATAAGCCACACCACATGCGGGGCACTGCCAATCCGGCACGGCGGATTCACTGGGGTGCCGAATGTGGTGGCATTTGGGGCAACTCGTCGTCATGCAGGCCTCGATTTATCCAGACATCAAAAAGGAATGGCTGATGCCGAAAAAGCCCTTGTAAGCCCCGCACAGCAAGGCCTTGGGCTTATATCACAATCTGTCAACCCCCCACGCAAAGGCCCTGGGAGCCCGCTTTAGCCCCCCCTGGGCCTTGAGCTTTTCGGCTCTTTTCTATACAGTCACGGCTTTAACGAAGAGCTGCATTGCTGACAGATCAAGGCTGGAAACACAGCATCATGGTGCCCCGCACAGTCAACAGGGAATCCTCGTCAGGCGGTTGTGGCTTGACATCTGCGGCACCCGCCGCAGTCGCCAGAACCTCCCGCGCGTGGTCTGCCGCGTTCCTGACTGGTGTGGCCCTGATTTGTGCGGCCGCCTGGCTTCCTTCCGAAGCCCTGGCCCGTCGCCATGCACCACAAGAGACAACTACCGCCTCGTCGTCGGTGGCCTTGTCTGCCCTTCCCGAGCAAGCCCAAGACGTCCACCGCCGCATTGCTGCGGGTGGCCCCTTTCGGTATGCCAAGGATGGTGTGGTGTTTGGCAATCGCGAGCGCCTGTTGCCCCGTCGGCCGCGCGGTTTCTATCACGAGTACACCGTCCCTACCCCTGGCGAACGCGATCGCGGCGCGCGACGAATTGTTTGCGGAGGTAAAGACACTAGACAGCCGGAAACTTGTTTCTACACTGCGGATCACTATCAGAGTTTCCAGCAAATTGATCCACAGCGTTGAAGCGCCGTTCTTTTTTCTTAGACCTTTAACTTTGCTCGTCTGGCCATGACCACCTCCATGAATCCCGGGGCACAAGCGATCATGTTGTTGCAATCCGTTCGACCCAACATCGTTCAATCCATCCGCGCCTTCCGCCCGGAAGACTTGCAACTGGCCGCCAATGCCGTAGGCCAACATTTCCTGTACACCAACCTGAGCGCCGCTCAGGACAAGCAGGCCGTGCTGGACATCATCGCCCGCGACTTCCTCTTCCCGGATCACTTCGGCAAGAACCTCGACGCCCTGTACGACTGCATGACCGACCTGGTGCACAAGTCCGGCCCGCAGCCAGGCTTCGTCGTGGTGCTGGAACTCATCCCTGACGGCAACAAGTGCGACCGCGAAACCCGCGAGCAGCTGCTGGACGCCTTCCGTGACGCGGCCGACTTCTGGTCCGAGCGCAAGGTCGCCTTCCGCGTGTTCTACTCGATCGCCGTGTCGGGCAAAGAGTCCGCCGGCAACTGGGACAAGGCCGAAGTCGCCCAGAACGACCCGAACGTCAAGCCTGTCAAGGTTTCCAAGAACGCACCCCAACCGATGATCATGAACCTGCCGCCGATGAGCAGCGTGTTCGATACCTCGGCGCTGCTGGCTGCGGCTTGATGTTGATAGATCGCGCTTAAGCACCCAGGCGCGCGCTTTTCACGAAGCGCTGGGCCAAAATAAAGCCGGGCTGGTCACACGATCAGGCCCGGTTTTTTCATGTCTCTGCGAATTTGCACGAATACGGCAAATTGCCGTACACTTCAATCAAGGAGATTCGCCATGAAATCCAGCGCCCTGACAGCCCGACTCGAAGCCCGCATCAGCACCGACCTGCACGGCCTGCTCAAGCGTGCGGCTGAACTACAAGGACGCACCATGACGGATTTCGTCGTGGCCGCCGTTCAAGACGCCGCGCTGCGGGCTGTTGAACAAGCTGAGGTCATCCGCCTGTCGATGGCCGATCAACAGTGCTTTGCCGACGCGCTGCTTTCTCCCCCGAAGCCGCAACCAGCCTTGAAACGGGCCATGGCCCGCCGGCAAAAGCTCCTGCGCACTGACGAAGAATGAGCGCCGCCTCCAGCCGTGCGCCATTCAGGCTAGCGCTGCTTGACGCCACGCATGATCGCTCAACCTTCAACAGCGGCACGCTTGCACTGGATCGCTACTTGCACGAGCAAGTCACCCAGGACATGCGCCGCCGTGTGGCCACCTGCTTCGTGGCCTTGAGCGACGATCAACGCATTGCCGGGTACTACACGCTGGCGTCTGCCAGCGTGCCTCTGACAGCGTTGCCATCCGAGTCCATCAAGAAGCTGCCTCGTTATCGCGCCGTGCCAACAGTGCGCATGGGCCGGCTGGCTGTCGATCAGGCATTCAAGGGACAAGGCTTGGGCGGCGCGCTGCTGGGCGATGCCCTCACACGGGCCGCACGCTCGGAAATCGCGGCGTACGCCCTGGTGGTCGATGCCAAGGACGATACAGCCGCCGCGTTCTACCGCCATCATGGCTTCATCGCGCTGCCAGAGACACCATCGACGCTGTTTCTGCCGCTGGCCACGGTGCCCACCAAGCCATAAAGCCCCCGCGTGGACAAGACATAGCTTGAAGACAATCCGTCACCACTGAGCTTGCCCCCATCACGGCAAATCATCTTCCGAAGGCGGCGCATTCGGCGCACGCGGCCCCACGGTCGCGCCCAGGCGATTGCGCACCGACAGGGACTTGCCGTTGATCAGGTGCCCATACACCGTGGCATTGGCCAGCACCTTCTTGACGTAGTCCCGCGTTTCGTTGAAGGGGATGTTCTCTGCCCAGGCAGCGGCATCGATGCGGGGGCCCTCACGCCAGCGCCGTGGCCGTGATGGCCCGGCGTTGTAGGCAGCAGCGGCCAGGGCCTGGGCGCCCTGGAAGTCGTCCAGCACCAGCTTGAGGTAACCCGCGCCCAGGCGCAGATTGGTCACGCGGTCCATCAACAAGCCTGGGTGGTACTCGATCGAGAGCTTGCGCGCCGTCCAGGCGGCCGTACCCGGCATCACCTGCATCAGGCCCGATGCGCCCACGACCGATTTGGCCACGGTGATGAAGCGCGACTCCTGGCGGATCAGGCCATACATATAAGCAGGGTCCAGACCGACCTCGCTGGCGGCTTTGAGCACGTCCTGCTTGAAGGGCATGGGATAGCGTTGCGCCAGATTGAACTCATGGCGGGTACGATCGCTGGAGTTGATGCAGCGATCCCAGAGTTCACGGTGGCAGGCCTCTTCGGCCACGGCCATCAGTTCGCGGTCGCTCAACCCGCCAGCCTTGGCGTAGGCCAGGGTGAAGTTCCACTCTTTCAGGGCCTCGGTGCGCCAACCCAGGTCGAGCATGCGCAGCGCACGGTCGATGCCGGGGATGGCGCGGGCATCCGCCAATTCGTTGTCCGTCAAGGGCGCGGGCCGGGCCGGCGCGCGCACCGGGCCACCATGCAGCTCTTCGGCAGCCAGCTGGCCATAGAAGGTCAGCGGGTGCGCCGCCCTGGCCAGCAGATCACGCGCTTGTTGGCGCAAGCCATCGACCACCACAGGCAACGACGCACCAGACTTGGCACGCCCCTGCAAGGCCTTGGCTTTCCAGTAGAGCCAGGTAGCGTCCTGCTGTTGATCCGGCGCCATGGCATCGACCGCCTGCTCGACCAGTTGCCAACGTTCCGTCTGCCCGGCTGAGGCAGCACGCAGCCCCGAACGCGCCATCCAGGCCAGGGTTTCGACCGACCAGGACGCGGCCACGCGCGAACCACTCAGGCGCATCTCGCCGGTTCCCGCAGCCAAGGCGCGGTCTGCCAGGGCACGCTCGAAATACCCTGGAGCATCGGGCATCAGGCGCCAGGCACTTGAGCGCCCCAACTGGGACCAGGCCCAGGCTGACTCCTCGGCATTCCAGTGCCAGCGGCCACGCTGCGCGCTGTCACCCATTGCCTGGGCGGATGCCAGGGGGTCCATCCCCGTCCAGCGGATGAAAGCCAGCAGGTTCAAGGGGCTGAGCGCCTCGGTGGGGACAGCCAGCGGCACGGGTGTGGGATCCGGCTTGGCTGCCTTACCCTTGCGCTTGGCCGCCTTGCCTTTGTCCTTGTCTTTGTGCTTGCCTGCCTTGGGGGTGGCACTCATTGAGGCCCCTGGCGTGTGTTTGCGCTCGTCAGCCGAAGCGCCAGACAAGGCCGTCGCCTTGCCGTTGGGCATCAGGAAGGCCTGTGGCTGCATCATCACCCGGTTCACGGCCTGGCTGATGGTGTCACCCAGCAACCTGGCACTTTGCTGCACCGCCCTGGGCTTGTCGGCCTCGATGGCCAGACGCAATTTGCGCCACACATCGTCCGGCTCCAGCACGCGGGCCGCCAACAGGGCCTGCGCCATGGCGTCACAACCGAAATCGGCATCCTTTTGGCCCCACCAGGCCTGGCGGGCTTGCTCGCGCCAGTCTCCCGGCCCCTCCATGGGCGCCTGGGTCTGGAAACGCGCCAGCACGCCCAGGCAACTGACCTCACGGTCATCGTTCATCCGGAAGGACGGCTGGATGCGCAGGAAGGTGCGCCAATCACGACGACGCCCCAATTCCAGCAACCAGTCGTTGCGTGCCCGGTCGGCCACATAGCTGTCAGGCCAGCGCGCCAGGAATTCATCCACCAGGCTGGGGCTGGCATCAATCAGCCGCGCCTGAAAATACCAATAGTCTGCCCAGGGAGCCAGGGGGTGCTGCGCCGCGATCAGAGCGTCGCGCGCCGCCAGCAGGCGTGCCTTGTCTCGCACGCGCAGTGCTTCGCGCGCTTCCTGGACCGTGGTGTCGTCCACCGCCGCATGCGATGTCGCCACGCCCCCCGCAAGCCCCACCACCAGCGCCAGGGCCGACAAAGCGTGCGCGCCAGGAGACGCATACTGATAAGAGATCCGCAATTGAGTAACCTTTTGTTATGACCACCAACAAACCACCTGCCACCCGCGCCGAACTGCGGCAACGCCTGCTGCAAGCCCGCCGTGATTGGGCAAACTCGCCGGCTGCCGAGAAAGCGCAGGCGGCCCTGCACGAACGCGTGCTGGACGTGCTCACCCATCTGGAGCCCGACTGCCTGGGTTTGTACTGGCCTATGCAGGGCGAATTTAACCCAATGAAGCTCGCTTCCACAGTCCGTTCCGAGTGGGGTTGTCAACTGGCGCTCCCCTTTGCCCGGAAAACGCCCGTCGAGATGCACTTTCGGGCCTGGGATGGCGCTGAACCAGACGTGCGCGACGAATGCAACATCCCCACCGCCAACGGCAAGCCCGTGCGCCCCGATGTGGTGCTGGTGCCTTGTGTGGGCTTCACGGCAGAGGGCTGGCGACTGGGCTATGGCGGGGGCTACTTCGACCGCTTCATGCAGGCGCACCCGGAGGTCACTGCCGTTGGCACGGCCTGGGAGCTCGGCAAGCTCGACCAAGCGGACCTGGCACCTCAGTCACACGATGTCCCACTGATGCTGGTACTTACAGAAAGCAACAGCTGGAGCGCTTAACGCCCCCCAGTTTCGGGGGTGACGCGAGGGAACCCTATGCGTTAATCGAGCAACAAGGGTGAAGATCACGACACGGCTCATGAGAGCCTTCCATTCGAGGGCGACAGGAGCAGCGCCCCACATCAACCGAAACAAGGACGTGAACATGAAGTTTTTGAAGCATTTCGCCGTGTCGTTCCTGGCCGTCGCTGCAACCGCCGCCTCCGCAGCCAGCGTGACACTGAGCCCCGTGACCAGCTCGACCGTGTCGTTTGACACAGCCGCCTTGGCCTCGAACAATTTCACTGCTACGGCACTGGGTGGCTCCACCTACAGTTCGTCGACTGGCATCCTGACCGACGCCATCGCCGGCGCTTCGGTGAGCAGCTTCCCAGGTGCAGCACTGGTGTCGTATGACGCCGCCTCCGGCATCTCGCTGAGCACCAGCATCGCTTTCGTTGGTACGGTCAAGGTCAACATGACCAACTTCTCGTACAACGCTGGTGACAACATGCTGTACGGCGATCTGCTCGTCACGGCTTTGGGCAGCAGCAAGACTTACACGAACCAGTCGATCCTGGTCGCCGGCACCGAAGTGGGTACCATCGGCGCCGACAGCATCAACAGCGTGAGCAGCTCCGCCGCGGCTCGTGCGCTGAACATGAACCTGTCGTCGTTCACACTGTCTTCGGACCTGCAGACCCAACTGGGTAACGCTGTGTCTTTCGTGTCCTGGCTGCCTGCTGCGGTCAAGAGCATCAACGTCACCAGCGCCACGCCCGTGACGCCTGCGGTTCCTGAGCCTTCGACCTACGCGCTGATGGGCCTGGGTCTGGTTGGCATGGCCCTGGTCGCTCGCCGCAAGCAAGCCTGATCTGCGATCAGTCTGCTGCGAAGCAAAAAGGCTCCTCAAAGAGGAGCCTTTTTTCATGGGTCTGTGCGATAGGCGCTGCCATTGACACACAAACAGGAAAGGGGCCCAAGGCCCCTTCTTCCATCAGATCAAAACAAATCTGAAGCTGTCTGACTGATCAGAAGCGATAGCCGATGCCAACACCGAACAGGATGGGGTCAACCTTGACGGTGGACAGGTACTCGCCGGTGGCCTTGACCTTCACGTCCGTACGGATGTCGATCTTCTTGAAGTCAACGTTGAACGACAGCTGCTTGGTGATGGGGAAGTCTGCACCGATCTGGATGGCAGTGCCCCAGCTATGGCGCTTGATATCCAGAGGCGTGCTGCTACCCAGTACAGGGCCGGCATCCAGATTCACAGCCGAGAAGTGGGTGTAGTTCACACCGAAACCCACATAGGGGCGCACCACCGGGTTAGCCGGTGCGAAGTGCCACTGAGCAGTCAGGGTTGGAGGCAGGTGGCGCAGGGTACCGATCTTGGTGCCAGCCAGCGAAATCGTTTGCTTCTGAGGCGTGGTGGCAATCAGTTCCAGCGCCACGTTTTCCGTCACGAAGTAAGAGGCGTCAATTTCCCAGATGTACTTGCTGTTCACGGTAATGGCGTCAGCAGGCACGCTCAATGCGGAGATTTCCGTGCTCTGGTTAGCAGGCTCCAAGCTCAGGACGCGTGCACGCACCATGAAGTCGCCAGCGAAGGCGGGCGCAGCGGCGGCGCATGCCAGTGCGGCAGCGGCGATCAGGCGGGTGCGGATGGAAGTGGCGATCATGAAAAAGTCCTTCTTGTGGCTAGGTTGCTGGGGAGCGTGTTGGCGCTACCCATGCAGCCATTGCAACAAGATCAGACCGCCCAAAACTTGTGCTGCATCAACTCAGCGTGGCCCAAAGCAGTGCGAATGCTCCAAAACCCTTGGGGTTTTGCGCCAGATCAGATGAACGCGATGCGTTTGAGCAACGGATCTGACAATGAGCGCAGTCAAAGACCCAGACGCTGGGTGATGGCCAGCACGGGGCCCGACTGGTTCATCGTGTAGAAGTGCAGGCCGGGCACGCCGCCCTGGCGCAACTTCTCGCACAGCTCGCTGACCACGTCCAGACCGAAGGCCTGGATCGAGGCCTTGTCGTCGCCGTAGCCTTCCAGGCGCGTGCGGATCCAGCGGGGGATTTCAGCGCCACAGGCATCCGAAAAACGCATCAGCTGGGTCGAGTTCGTGATGGGCATGATGCCGGGGATCACGGGAATCGTCGCACCAGCCTTGTGCGCATCTTCCACAAAACGGAAGTAGGCGTCCGCGTTGAAGAAGTACTGCGTGAGGGCCACATCGGCGCCGGCCTTCACCTTGGTCACGTAGGCCTGCAGATCGGCCTGCGGGTTGCGGGCCTGGGGATGCATCTCGGGATAGGCACCCACTTCGATGTGAAAGTGCTGGCCGGTTTCTTCGCGGATGAAGGCCACCAGTTCGCTGGCATAGCGGAACTCGCCGAAGCCGCCGTAGCCGCTGGGCAGGTCACCGCGCAACGCCACCAGGCGCTTGATACCGTCAGCCTTGAACTGAGCCAGCTGCTCACGCACGGACGCCTTGCTGGCCCCAATGCAGGAGAAGTGAGGCGCGGCATCAAAGCCTTCGCTCAGGATGGCGCGCACGGTCTGGATGGTGCCGTCCTGGGTGGAGCCGCCGGCGCCATAGGTCACCGAGCAGTATTCCGGCTTGAGCGGGTAGAGCTGCTGGCGCACGGCGGCCAGCTTGTCCACACCCTCAGGCGTCTTGGGCGGGAAGAACTCCAGGCTGATGGGCAGACGCGTCAAGGTCGTCATAGAAAGCTTTCAAGATCTGTTCTGGTGCGGCTTATGACGTAAGCAAGCGCTTACTTTTCAAGCCTTGCGCGCCCGAACGAAGAATTCACGGTTGCCGTCGCCACCGGCGATCGGGCTGTTGAAGTAAGCACTGACTTTCAAACCAAGATCCGTACAGGCCTGGCGAATGCGTGCTTCCACCTCGGGGTAGCTGGCCGGGTCTTTGACCAGGCCGCGCTTGCCGATGTGCTCGGGTTGCAACTCGAACTGCGGTTTGACCAGGATGAGCATCTCACCCTTGTCGGCCAGGAAAGGCACAAGGGCGGGCAGGACCAGCGTGAGCGAGATGAAGGACAAATCGGCCACGATGAAGTCGAAACCCGCCTCGGGCGCATCCTCGCCCAGGTCTTCAGCAGTGAGGTGGCGCGCATTGACGCCCTCGATCACTGAAACCTGAGGATGCTCGGCAATGCTGTGGTGCACCTGACCATGACCCACATCCACGCCCACCACATGCGACGCACCGTGCGACAGCAGCACCTCGGTGAAGCCACCGGTGCTCTGGCCGATGTCCAGACAAAGCTTGTCCTTCAGATCGACCGGGTGCTTGCAGAAAGCGCAATGCTTGAGGGCGCCTTCCAGCTTCAGGCCGGCACGGGAAACCCAGCGGGTCTCCGAGTCGTCCGTCACCTGGAACTCGCTCTCGATGGGCAACTGCTCGCCCGCCTTGCGCACCGTGGTCCAGCCTTTGGGGCCGCTCCACTGGACGGCGCCTTGTTCGATCAGCCGTTGTGCAGCCGAGCGCGTAGGCGCCATGCCTTTTTCCAGAATGAGCTGATCGGCGCGGGCGAGGAGGATGTTGGTCATGAGCAAAAGGTAGCAAGAAAACAGTCCGCATAAAGCGAACAGGCCCTGGCCGTGCCACTGGTTGGAGTGCCGCCGAAGGCGCACGACCAATCCAGCGACCGCAGCGGTGCCCCCTGGGGGGGGCTGAGCCCGGACTTGGACAGTCCTTGAGGACTGTCCAAGCCTGGCGAAGGGCCGACCCGTCTCCGGGTCGGCGCGGGCTGCAAGCCGCCGCAGGCCGTAGGGGGGGGTTAGTAACGGTAAGTGTCGGGCTTGTATGGGCCGTTCTTGGGCACGCCAATGTAGGCGGCTTGCTCTTCGGTCAGCTCGGTCAGCTGGGCGTTGAGCGTGGTCAGTTGCAGGCGGGCGACCTTTTCGTCCAGGTGCTTGGGCAGCACATAGACCTTGCCGTTGTCGTAGGCGTCGCTGTGGGCGAACAGCTCGATCTGGGCGATGGTCTGGTTGGCGAAGCTCGACGACATCACGTAGCTGGGGTGACCCGTGCCGCAACCCAGGTTCACCAGGCGGCCCTTGGCCAGCAGGATGATGCGCTTGCCATCCTTGAAGATGACGTGGTCAACCTGGGGCTTGATCTCTTCCCACTCGCAGTTTTCTTCCAGCTTGGCAACCTGGATTTCGTTGTCGAAGTGGCCGATGTTGCAGACGATGGCGTTGTTCTTCATCGCGGCCATGTGCTCATAGGTGATCACGTCGCGGTTGCCGGTCGTGGTCACGAAGATGTCAGCCTTGTCGGCAGCCCAGTCCATCGTGACGACGCGGTAGCCTTCCATGGCGGCTTGCAGGGCGTTGATCGGGTCGATCTCGGTCACCCAGACTTGGGCCGACAGGGCGCGCAGCGCTTGGGCCGAGCCCTTGCCCACGTCACCATAACCAGCCACCACAGCGACCTTGCCAGCGACCATCACGTCGGTGGCGCGCTTGATGCCGTCCACCAGGGATTCGCGGCAGCCGTACAGGTTGTCGAACTTGGACTTGGTGACCGAGTCGTTCACGTTGATGGCGCGGAACAGCAGGGTGCCCTTGGCGCTCATCTCGTTGAGGCGGTGCACGCCGGTCGTGGTTTCTTCGGTCACGCCGATGATCTGGGCAGCCTTGCGGGTGTACCAGGTGCTGTCCACAGCCAGCTTGGCCTTGATCGAGGCGTAGAGGATGCGCTCTTCTTCGCTGGTGGGGTTGTTCAGAACGGAGATGTCCTTCTCGGCGCGCTTGCCCAGGTGCATCAGCAAGGTGGCGTCACCACCGTCGTCCAGGATCATGTTGGGGCCTTCGCCTTCCGTGCCCTTGGCGCCGAAGTCGAAAATGCGGTGGGTGTAGTCCCAGTAGTCTTCCAGCGACTCGCCCTTGTAGGCGAACACGGGGGTGCCGGCTTCCACCAGGGCGGCGGCGGCGTGGTCTTGCGTCGAGAAGATGTTGCACGAAGCCCAGCGCACGTCGGCGCCGAGGGCTTGCAGCGTTTCAACCAGCACGGCGGTCTGGATGGTCATGTGCAGCGAACCGGTGATGCGCGCACCCTTGAGGATCTGCTTGGGCGCGTATTCGGCACGGATGGCCATCAGCGCAGGCATTTCGCTTTCAGCGATCTTGATTTCCTTGCGGCCCCAGGCGGCAAGGGACATGTCGGCGACGATGCATTCGACGCCTTTGTGTTCAGAAATCAGTTTGTTGGTAACAGCGGTCATGGAGAGCTCCTAAGGGTTCAGAAGCCGCCGTGCGCTACCGGGGGGAACGTGAAAAGATACAACTCACCCAGCGGGACACATGCGGGTGAGCGCGGTTGCACATCACGTGATGATCACGTGCCTTTCGAGCCTGGGGGCCACGCCTGAACTGGACGGCCCTTGCAACGCTCCTCGAAAGCCTGCGCAGTATAAATCGTCTAGCCGGCTTGTGCAGCCAAAACTACACGATTGCGACCGGCTTGTTTGCCTTGATACAGCGCCTTGTCAGCCCGTGCCAGGGCCTGCTCAACCGTTTCGCCCGGCGCAAGCAGGCTCACACCCAGGGTGATGCTGAGGGGCACCAGCTGGTGGTTGTGCACGAGGTCAATCTTGCTGATGGCGTCCTTGATGCGCTCCGACACCCGCAAAGCCTCGTCCACATCGGTGGAGGGCAGCAGCATCAGGAACTCTTCACCGCCCCAGCGGGCCACGTGGTCGACCTCGCGAACGCCGTCTCGCAGGGCCTGAGCGACGGCCTTGAGCGCCGTGTCGCCGGTTTCGTGGCCGTGCACATCGTTGATGCGCTTGAAGTGGTCCACATCACCCAGCACCAGCGCGAGCGGCCGGCCACCGCGTTCGAACACGGCCGCTTCGTGCTGGGCCACTTCCATGGCAAAGCGCCGGTTGCGCAACTGCGTAAGCGGGTCGGTGCAAGCCTGCAGGCGCAGTTTCGCTTCAGCCGAGGCCACCAGCCGGTAATACACCGTGGCCAGCAGGCCCAGGATAACCAGCGTGCTGGCCTGGTTGAAATAGTGCAGGCCTGACAACATGGCGTGAGGCAGATCCTCCAGGGGCTGCGCATCCCTGAACATGAAGTCGAGCCCCATGTAGAGCACGCCCACGGCGATCGCCGCCGAGACTTTCTGCCAGGTCGCGTGCATGTTGCTGAGGATGGCCACCGGGATGATCAGGATGATGTAGTAGTGAAAACCACTTTCCCAGCCGATCACCACCACGGACAGGATGCCGTGCAGCAGGATCTCGCCCACGATCAGCCCCATGGCAATGAAATGTCGGCCGTTCTGGATCAGCAAGGCTGACAGGGTGTAGACGAGCACACTGGCCACATTGCCGCGCGCCATCCAGGCCACGCCGACCGAATCGAACAGGAAGATGAAGGCCAGGTGCGCCACAGAGGCGATGACCGTGACAGCCGACAACAGGCCCAGGAAGACACCGGTTGTATTGGTGCCTGCCAGCAGCGTATTGACGAGATCCCGAACGTACTTCACAGGGTCGCGGGGCGACAAGCCCGACAAGGTGATATCGGGGTTTATCGGCTGGCGAAACGGTGACTTGAGGGAGGCGGGCAGACCTTAGCGGGAACTGTTGGCGTCTTCGACTGCACTGGCGTCGCAGAAGGCCTCGTCATCGATGAGGCATTCGCGCTGCTCGTCGCTGCCCTTGCCACTGCCGCCACGGGTGACGAGCTTGCTCGACAGCAAGGCCTCGACCTCGGCGTGCGGCACCAGCACCCACATGCGGCCACGGTGCTTGGTACGGCGCGCCTGCTTGCCCGCATCGGCGCCGAAGCCCCAGAAGTAGTCGGCGCGCACCGCACCCCGGATGGCGCCACCCGTGTCCTGCGCGAACATGAGGCGCTGCATCTGGGTCTGGCGTTTGTCGCCCGCGGAAGCATCGAGGAAGACGGGGTAGCCCAGGGGCAGCACGCGCGGATCCACCGCCAGGGAGCGCCCCGCCGTCAGGGGCACGCCCAAGGCGCCCACGGGGCCAGCCTGCGCCGACTGATCGGGCGCGGTGCGGAAGAAGACGTAGCTGGGATCGCTGTCCAGCGCCTGGCTGCGCTGCTTGAGCAAGGAGGTGCTCAGCTTGTTGACGACGCTGGCGCTGGCGCCACCACCAGATTTGCCGACCACAGCCGGCCCCGCAACCTTGGCAGTGGGTGATGGCGTACTCTTGCGGGCGTTTTTCTGCGCCTGGGTCAGCAGATCGTCCACCAGTTGCTGGGAACCACCCGCGGGCTGGGGTTTGGCGGAGGCCACCGAAGGTGCCGTCAAGGTGATCGCTGCCTTGCCAACGGCGGGCTTGGTGTTGGGCCTCGCACCAGCGGGCGGCAGGAGTGAATCCACTGCATCGGCCACGGAAGGATCAGCTGGCGCGCCGGATGCGGCTGCCTTGCGGGCGCCACGGGTCAAAGGCTCGTCTGCGGGCGGGGTGGTGGCGTTCGTGTCTGCCGACGCTGCGGTGTCGGCCGCATCGGCGAGGTCGAAATGCTCGACCTCATCGCTCAGGTCGCCGCCCTCACCTTTGGCGCCACGCGTCTGCACGCGCTCGTTGCCGGATGAGGCCAGTTGCATGGGCTTGAAGGGATGGCCGTTCTGGTCGGCATAGGCCAGGCGCAGGATGCTGCCATCGGGCAGGCGGATGCGGCCTGTACCCTGCACCTGCATGGCGTACAGGGCGATGGGATCGTCCACCCAGGCCAGCACGGGCGCATCCAGCGCGGCGGAACGGTTGATGTCGGCGCGGGTGTAGTACGGCAGGCCTTCACTGCCTTGCAGGCGCACACGCAGGCGGCGGTCCAGGGTGTCGAGCGTGAAGCGACGCATGTCCACGGTGATCACACCAGGCTGGCCCGCCGGTGCAGGGCTCAACAGGCGGCCATTGACGCGCACGTTAGTCACGCCCTTGCGCTGGGTGGCCGGGATGACCTTCCAGTCCAGAAAGTACAGATCGTTGGGCACGCCATAGACAGGCACCGAGAACTGCGCATCACGCTGAGCGCGGCCCTGCAGCAGCGGCTCGTAATAGCCCGTGATCTCGCCTTCACGGGTGCGGTCGGTGTTCTGCACCGTCAGCAGGGCGAACTCGCGCTCCAGGAACTGCCGGCCCGCCTTGGGGTCCTTGATCGACTTGACCTTGGTGCACAAGGGCTTCCAGTTGGGCTTGCGCTCCAGGGCCTTGCACGACTCCTTGAAGGCCGCCCAGGCTTCGCCCAGGTTGTCTTGCTGCCAGCCAGGCAGGCTCTCGAACGCGCTGACTTTGAACAGGGCGTGTTTGGTGGCGATGTCCTTGCCCACTTGGTTGCGGGCACCTGCCACATGGCCGCCATCGGCATCACCGTCGGCCGAGGTGCCTGCCGGAGCGTGCGCGGCCTGCTCCACCTCCGGACCACTGGCGCAACCAGCCAAAGCCAACGTCACGGCCAGTGACAAAGCGGCCAGCGCGCGCGGCGGCAAGGAAGGGGGCTTGAGGGCTTGCATCATGGTCGGCATCTTGAAACCGGGCCGGCCTGGGGGCAACTGACCTTGGTCAAAACGCCCGACTTGTTACCTAAGTCACCGCGCCCTACCCAGGGGGGCCGCTATTCTCGGCTGTTACGCCTCCTTATGGTCATCTACCCCTCGTCTGGCATGCGCTTTCATCTGCCCCAACTCTCCCGCTGGCTGTCGGCCGCCGTGATCGGCGCGGCCCTGGCCGGCTGTGCCGACATGCCCATCCCCTTCATGAAGCCGGACCCCACCAAGGTCGAGGCCAAGGTGGTGGCATCGCCCCAGGCCAATCCGGATGCCCGCAAACGCCCTTCGCCCGTGGTGGTGCGCGTGTACGAACTCAAGAGCCGCGCGCAGTTCGATTCGGCTGATTTCCTCTCGCTGTACGAGCGTGACAAGGACGTGCTGGGCGGCGATCTGGTCGCGCGTGACGAGTTCGTGCTCAAACCCGGCGAGACCAAGGACATCAACCGTCAGCCGCAGGCCGACACCAAATTCCTGGCCGTGCTGGTGGGCTTCCGCGATCTGGAAAAGTCCCGCTCGCGTGCCATCGCTGCGGTGGTGCCCAACACCACCAACCGCTGGGTGATCAAGATCGAGCCGTTGAGTGTGGGCATCCTGCCCGCCCCACCGGCCAAATAAACAAGCCATCAACGCTCGGCCCCAACCCGAATCCTGACCAAGGCATACACATGAGCTGGCGCAACAAAGTCGTCTGGTCGCAGGGGATGTTCCTGCAACCGCATCATTTCCAGCAGGAAGCCCGCTACAACGAGCGCCTGATCGACAGCCGCGTGCGGGCCCTGTCGCCCTTTGCATGGGGCTTCACGGAATTGCAGCTCGATGACAGCCTGCTGGCCCTGGGCCGTGTCGGGATCGCCCGCGCCAGCGGCATCTGGCCTGATGGCACGCCCTTCGCCATCCCCCTGCTGGACCCGGCCCCCGCGCCGCTGGACATCCCCGCCGATCTGAAGAACGAGATCGTCTACCTGGCCCTGCCGGTGCAGCGCGAAGGCTTGAATGAAGCCGACTTCGGTGCAGGCGCGGGCAGCAGCGCGGGTGACGAACTGGCACGTTTTGACACCCTGGTCGAGGCCGTGCGCGACAACACCGACGCCACCGCCGAGCCCGAAGAGATCCAGACCGGCCGCCTGCGCCTGCGCCTGCTGCGCGCCAAGGAGCTGACCGATGCCTACACCGTGCTGGGCTGCGCCCTGGTGGCCGAGCGCCGCAGCGACAACGCCGTGCTGCTGGAACGCGCCTACATCCCGCCGCAGGTGGTGTGTGATGCCTCCGGGCACCTGTCGTCCAGCCTGACCTTGCTGCATGGCCTGGTGCGCCAGCGCTCGCATGCGCTGGCCGGCAAGATGGGCCAATTGGGTCATGGCGTGTCGGAAGTCGCGCAGTTCCTGCGTCTGCAACTGCTCAACCGTCACGAGCCCTTGCTGCGCCAGTTCGCCAGTGCGCCCAACGCGCACCCCAAAGAGCTGTTCCAGGTCTGCCTGCAACTGGCCGGTGAGCTGTCCACCTTCCACACCGCAGCGCGCCGCTCGCCGGATTTCCCGCTCTACCAGCACGATGACCTGCGCGGCTGCTTCACGCCCGTGTTCGAGGCCATCCGCGACATGCTCTCGGCGGTCGAAGAAGACAACGCCGTGCAGATCGAACTGGTGGACCGCAAGTTCGGCGTGCGCACGGCCGTGGTGCCCGATCTGGAGATGACCCGCAGCGCCACCTTCGTGCTGGCGGTCAACGCCCAGATCCCCGGCGAGCAACTGCGCACGCGCTTCCCGGCCCAGACCAAGGTGGGCCCGGTCGAGAGCATCAAGGAACTCGTCAACTTCAACCTCGCCGGCATCACGCTGCGCGCCCTGCCTGTGGCACCGCGCCAGCTGCCTTTCCATGCCGGCTACTTCTACTTCGAGCTGGAACGCGGTGGCGAGCTGTGGCAGAAGTTCGAGGCCAGCGGCAACCTGGCCCTGCACGTGGCCGGTGACTTCCCCGGCCTGGAGATGGCCTTGTGGGCGATCCGTCGCTGATCAGCCGCTGAACCCGTTTGATTGAAAGCCAGGCATGACACAGCCTCCGAACCAAGCACCCAATCAGCCTCCGATCGATCCTTTTGCCTCGATCGACACCGGCCGCACCTTCGTGATGCCCACGCCCGGCCAACGCCCGGCCGCTGGCGCCACGCCGTTTGACAACATCGCCCGTGGTGCCGATGTGGCCGCCGACCTGGGTGCGCCCGACACCGGTTTGAATTCGCTCGTGGCCCTGGCCAACCCTCTGCTGGCCCTGGTGCCCCAGATCCGCACCACCACGCATCTGGCCGATCCGGCCGCCTTGAAGGAATCGATGGCCGCCGGCCTGCGCGATTTCGAAGCCAAGGCCCGCGCCGCCGGCATCGCCAGCGAACGGGTGCTGGCTGCCCGCTACATCCTGTGCACGCTGCTGGACGAAACCGCGGCCAGCACACCCTGGGGTGGTTCGGGCCAATGGGCGCGCCACAACCTGCTGGTCAGCTTCCACAACGAGGCCTACGGCGGCGAAAAGGTCTTCCAGTTGATGGCCAAGCTGGCCGAAGACGTGCCCGCCAACCGTGATCTGCTGGAGCTGATCTACGCCGTGATCACCATGGGCTTCGAAGGCCGCTACCGCGTGATCGAAGGCGGCAAGACGCAGCTCGACACCGTCCGAGACCGCCTGGCCCAGTTGCTCAAGCAGGCGCGTGGCGACTACGCCCAGCCACTGGCCCAACACTGGCAAGGTGCCCCGCAAGCGCGCCGCCTGATGCTGTCGTGGCTGCCACTGTGGGTCACCGGTGCCGTGACGGCGCTGGTGCTGCTGGCCGTCTACCTGGGCCTGACGTTCGCGCTCAGCGGTCACTCGGATCCCGTGTTCGGCGCCATCCAGAGCCTGCGCCTGGCCCCACCCGTGCCGCCCACGCCCATCCCCGCCGCCAAGCCGCGTCTGGCGCACTTCCTTCAGGCGGATGTGCGCTCCGGCCTGGTCGCCGTGCGTGACGAGATCGACCGCAGCGTGATCACCCTGCGTGGCGACGGGCTGTTCGAGGCCGGCAGCGCCTCGCTGAGCGAAAACCGCGAAGCCATCATGACGCGCATCGCCCAGGCGCTGGTGCAGGTGCCGGGCAATGTGCTGGTCACCGGCCACACGGATAACCAGCCCATCCGCTCGATGCGCTTCCCCTCCAACTGGCATTTGTCGCAAGAACGTGCCGACACCGTGCGGGATCTGCTGCAAGCCAATGGCGTGGCCAAGGAGCGCATCCGCTCTGAAGGCCGTGCAGACGGCGAACCGGTGGTGGACAACACGACGGCCTCGAACCGTGCGGTCAACCGCCGTGTCGAGGTGATCCTGTTCGTGGCCCGCGAGAACAACAACGGCAACGGCACCGCAGCCCAAAACACGGCTCCAAGCGCAGCCCAAGAGACACAACCATGAAGAAGCTGCTGTCCTTCCTCTTCAGCGGCATGGTGCTGGCCATCATCGGCCTGATCGCCCTGTCGCTCGTCATCTGGATCGTGGGCCCACTGATCGCCATCGGCACACTGCGCCCGCTCGACTCGGTCTGGTCCCGCCTGATCCTGATCGGCCTGATCGTGGGCATCTATGCCCTGATCAAGGTCATCAGCGCCATCCGTGCCAAAAAGGCCAACCAGGCCGTGGTCAACCAGTTGCTGGCACCCGCGCCCAAGGGTGCCGACGCCGAACCCGAAGCACCTGAAGTCAAGCTGCTGCGCGAGCGTTTCGAAAAGGGCATGGAGACGCTCAAGAACGCGCGCTTCGAAGCCCACAAGGGCGTATGGTCGGGCCTGAAAGCCCGCGCCGGCAAGCGCTATCTGTATGAGCTGCCCTGGTACATCATCATCGGTGCGCCGGGTTCCGGCAAGACCACGGCCCTGCTGAACTCGGGCCTGCGCTTCCCGCTGGCCACGCCCAGCAGTGGCGCCCAAGGCCTGCCCGGTGTGGCCGGCACACGCAATTGCGACTGGTGGTTCACCGACCAGGCCGTGCTGCTGGACACCGCCGGCCGCTACACCACCCAAGACAGCGATCATCAAGCCGACCAGACCGCCTGGAACGGCTTCCTGGCCTTGCTCAAGCGCGCCCGCCCGCGCCAGCCCGTCAACGGCGTGCTGGTGACCGTGTCCGTACCTGATCTGCTGACCAAATCGGCTGCCGAACGCCAGGCCCAGGCCGCCGCCGTGCGCACCCGCCTGCAGGAGCTGCACGAACAACTGGGCGTGCGTTTCCCCATCTACCTGATGGTGACCAAGTGCGACCTGCTCTCCGGCTTCATGGACAGCCTGGGCGAGCTGGACCGCGACACCCGCGCCACCCCATGGGGCTTCACCTTCAAGCTCGACGACCAGCAACACTCCGACGCCTCGGCCTTCCTGCCCGAGTTCGACGCGCTGGAAAAGCGCCTCACCGATGGCCTGATCGACCGCCTGCAACTGGAACACGACCCGGCCCGCCGCGCCCGCATCTACGCCTTCCCGCAGCAGTTCGGTGGCTTGCGCAATGTGCTGAAGTCCTTTGTGGACGATGTCTTTTCGCCTTCGCAGTTCGAGCAGAACCCGCTGATCCGTGGTGTGTACTTCATCAGCGGTACGCAGGAAGGCACCCCGCTGGACCGCATGCTGGGCAGCATCGCCCGCAGCTACCGCCTGGAGCGCACCGTGCTGCCGCCCAACAAGGCCAGCGGCAAAGCCTTCTTCCTGGAGAAGCTGCTGGGTGAGGTCGTGTTTGCCGAAAGCGAACTCGGTGGCACCGATCTGAAGTGGGAGCGCCGCCGTGGCCTGATGGCCGCCGCAGGTTACGCCGCCGTCGGCGTGATCGCCACCGCCTTGCTCGTGGCCTGGGGCGTGAGCTTCTTCAACAACCGCAGCTACGTCAACGAAGTCAGCCTGCGTGAGCAAGGCGTGCGCTCGCTGCTGCAGACCACACCCAACCGCGCGTCGTCCGACATCCTCGTGCTGATGCCCGCCTTGAAGGCCACGCGTGACCTGGCCGTGGCCGACAGCGACCGTGCCGTGCCCTGGTCGCAAGGCTTTGGCCTGTATCAGGGCCGCAAGCTGGACGCGGCCTCGCGCCAGGCCTACGAGCGCATGCTGGTGGACGCCCTGCTGCCCCGCATCGCCCTGCGCGTGGAAGACCAGGTCAAGACCAGCATCGACAACCCCGAGCTGCAGTACGAAGCCCTCAAGGCCTATGTGATGCTGCACGACCCGCAGCACTTCGACCCCAAGGCGCTGAAGTCCTACTTCATGGCCGACTGGGATCAGAACCTGCCGCGCAGCGTCACCACCGAACAGCGCGCCGAGCTCAATGGCTATCTGGACGACCTGCTGGCCCAGGGCCCCGCTGTGTCGCCCCTGCCGGAAGACCGCCAGCTGGTGGACAGCACCCGCGCCCGCCTGGTGGCCATCCCCCTGGCGCAGCGCGTGTACTACCGCCTCAAGCAACAAGGCGTGGGTGAAGAGATCCCCGAGTTCACCGTGGCCAAGGCAGCCGGCAACAGCGCGGCCCTGGTGTTCATGCGGGCCAGCGGTGCGCCGCTGACCAAGGGCGTGCCCGGCCTGTTCACGTTTGACGGCTATCACAAGGGCTTCCAGCCTCAGGTCGAGCAAGCCACCAAGCAGCTCAGCGAAGAAGAGACCTGGGTGCTGGGCGTGCAGGACAGCGCCCGTTCGCAATCCCTGCGTGACCCCACCGCCCTGCGCCGCCTGACCGATGACGTGCGCCAGATCTACCTCACCGAGTACGCCACGATCTGGGAAGGCTTCATCGCCGACATCCGCATGCTGCCTTCCGACAGCCTGCCCAAGGCCTCGCAGATGGCGCGCGTGCTGTCCAGCCCCGAGTCGCCTTTGAAGCCTTTGCTGACGGCGCTGTCGCATGAGACCACGCTGAGCCTGTCGGAGAGCAAGTCCATCATCGACAAGGCGCAGGACAAGGCCGAAAGCGCGCTCGACAAATCACGCGACCAGATCGCCAAGCTGTTCGGTGACAAGCCTGCAGCCACGGCAGTGGCCGACGGCCGGCGCATCGAATCCATCGTGGACGACCGCTTCCTGGCCTTGCGCCAGATGGTGAGCAGCCCCGATGGCAAGAGCCCCGCCCCCATCGACGGCACCCTGGGCCTGATCAACGAGGTCTACACCTTGCTGACCGCGACCGAGACCGCGGTGCAAGGTGGCAACGTGCCGCCGCCCAGCGACGTGCCCAACAAGGTCAAGGCTGAAGCGGCGCGTTTGCCTGAGCCGCTTCGCTCCTTGCTCAACACCTTGTCGGTCAGCGGCACCTCGGCAGCGCTGGACGCCACCCGGGCCAACCTGGGCCAGGCCATCAAGTCGCAGATCGGCGAATTCTGCCAGCAGGCGATTGCCGGCCGCTACCCCTTCGTGCGCAGCAGTGGCCGTGATGTCACGCAGGATGACTTCGCCCGCATGTTCGCGCCCGGCGGCCTGATGGACACCTTCTTCCAGCAGCAGCTCGCCCGCTTTGTGGACACGTCCACACGGCCCTGGAGCTTCCGCAAGCTCGAAGGCGCCACCATGGGCACGGACAGCGGCACCCTGGCGCAATTCCAGCGCGCCGCCGCCATCCGCGACACCTTCTTCCGAGCTGGGGGCAACCAGCCGGGCCTGCGCCTGGACTTCAAGCCCTTCGAGATGGACGCCACCATCACCCAGTTCACGCTGGATGTGGACGGCCAGTTGGTGAAGTACGCACACGGCCCGCAGATCCCGGCCACCGTGCAATGGCCCGGCCCTCGCGGCAGCTCCATGGTGCGCATGTCGATTGCGCCTCCGGGCGCGGGCGACAACGCCATCGTGACCGAAGGCCCCTGGGCCCTGTTCCGCCTGTTTGACCGCATGGCGCTGAGCCCTGCCGGCGCGCCTGAGCGCTTCAATGTGAACTTCAATGTGGGCGGCCGCCATGCCACCTTCACGGTCACATCCAGCAGTGTGCAAAACCCCTTCCGCCTGCCGGAGTTGAGCAGCTTCTCCTGCCCGGGAGGTCTGTGATGCCGGGCGAAGAAGGTGCCTGCGGCTGGTTCGGCAAGATCGCCTCGCTGGGTGATTTCAGCGCCCGGCGCCTGCCGCCGGAGTTCGTGCAGCGCTGCGACGACTGGTTATCACGCGGCGTGCAGACCAGCCGCCAGCAGTTGGGTGACCACTGGCTCAACACCTACCTGACCGCGCCCGTGTGGCGCTTCGCCTGGAGCCCCGGCATCGCCGGCCAGCATTGGTGGATGGGCGTGCTCATGCCCAGCGTGGACAGCGTGGGCCGCTACTTCCCGCTCATCGTGGCGCAGGCCAGCACGCACGCGCCCGATTCCGGCCAGGACCAGACGGCCCTGCAGCGCTGGATGGACCATGTCGCCCAGGCGGCCATGTCCACCCTGCAGCCGGGCTCGAATGTGGACACCTTCGAGGCCCAGTTGATGGCCGCACCCGGCTGGCAAGCCTCGCCGCCCGTGGGCGTGCCGACCGTGCAAAGGCTGATGGGCCGCGATCGCTACGTCACGGCGCCGCACACCTCGCTGAGCCAGTGGCTCGAAGGCGTGGCCGGCACCAGCCTGCACCAACAGGCGCAGGGGCAAAGTCTGTGGTGGCAACCCGATTCGGGCCACGGCAGTGGTAGCCTGAGCATGGGTCCGGGCCTGCCCGGCGCGGACCACTTCGTCGATCTCTTGCGCGGCAGCTGGTGATTCCCGCCGTTGCCCAGCCTCGTTCTTTCATCGCCCCATGAGCCAAGCCGAATCTGCATCACCTACGCCCGCGTCGAACAACAGCCCAGCCAAGACCGACGGTCAAAGCGTCGGCCACAGCGGCAATGCGCTGCCCATCGGCCATCGCCTGCACGAATTCGAGATCACCGGCCTGGTCGGTGAAGGCGGCTTCGGCATCGTCTACCTGGCGCATGACACGCAGCTGGAACGCACGGTCGCCATCAAGGAATACATGCCGGGTTCGCTGGCCACGCGGGCGGGTGATCTGTCTGTGACGGTCAAGTCCGAGCGCCAGCGCGAAACCTTCACGCTGGGCATGCGCAGCTTCGTCAACGAAGCCAAGCTGCTGGCCTCGTTTGACCACCCCGCGCTGATCAAGGTTTACCGCTTCTGGGAAGAAAACGGCACCGCCTACATGGTGATGCCCTACTACCAGGGGCCCACGCTCAAGACCTGGCTGCGCGAGCAGAAACAGGCCCCCGATGAAGCCTGGCTCAAGGGCATGCTGGGCCCGCTGATCGACGCGCTCGAAGTCATCCACGCCGATCACTGCTACCACCGCGACATCGCCCCGGACAACATCCTGCTGCTGGGCCCCAACAAGCCCTTGCTGCTGGACTTCGGCGCGGCACGCCGCGTGATCGGTGACGCCACCCAGGCGCTCACCGTGATCCTCAAGCCCGGCTATGCGCCCGTGGAGCAATACGCCGAAGTGCCTTCCATGAAGCAAGGCCCGTGGACGGACGTCTACGCCCTGTGCGCCGTGCTGTACGCGACCATCATGGGCAAAGCGCCAGCGCCCTCGGTGGGCCGCATGATGAAGGACGACCTCACGCCGATCTCGCAATCGGCGGCTGGCCGTTATTCCGCGCCCTTCCTGGCCGCGATCGACGCCGGCCTCACCGTGCACCCCGAGCAGCGTCTGCAAAACATGGCCGCCTTGCGTGAGCGCCTGTTTGCCACCGAGTTGCCACCGGGTGTCAGCGCACCGCAAGTCGTGAATGAAGAAGACGACCGCACGGTGATCCTGCCCGCCGGCACGGATGCGGCCACGCTGGTGAAGGAGGCGCAGGCCCACACGCAGCAGCTCACCCAACAAGGTGGGCAGCAGGCCACCCAGATGACGGCCATGGCCACGCCGCACACAGCCTTTCCGCCCACGCAAGTGCACCAGCCAGCCCCCGCATCAGCCAGCAGTTCACCATCGGCGCCCTCCGCTTCTGGCAGCAGCGCATCCAGCAACAAGCTGTGGATCGCCCTGGCCGCCCTGGGCATCGCTGGCGGTGGTGGCGCCTGGTTCCTGACGCGATCCGGCCAGAGCGGCCCGGCTGCGACGGACACCGGCGCCTCGCAAGTATCAGCCGCCAACGCGACGCCGGCCAGTGCCCCGGCCTCGATCGCGGCAGCCAGCAGCACGGCCGCACCGGCCACGCCACCCGCCATGCCCGCGCAACGCGATCCCTTCACCATCGTGGCGGCGCTGGAAGACATCGTGCGCAGTGCCGACCCGCTCATGTCGGTCAACACCCTCACCGACAAATCCCAGCTCGTGATTGGCAAGGACAAGCTGCTGTTCGAGGTCAAGTCCAGCATCCCCGGCTACCTCTACGTGTACCTGGCCGGCACCGATCAGAACCACTTCTACCTGCTCTTCCCCAACGCGCTGGACAAAAACAACCGCATCGAAGCCAACAAGCTGGTGCAGCTGCCGCGCAAAGGCTGGCACATCACGGCGGGCGGCCCGGCGGGTGTTAACCATATCGTGACCATGGTCTCCCCCTTCCCGCGCGACCTCGACAAGCTGGGCCTGAACATGGCCGACACGATTCCCGAGTTCGACATGGCCCAGGCCGCCAAGGCCTGGCGCGAACACAAGGGCCCGGGCAGTCCCTTCGTGCCACCTGCGTTGTGTGACGGCGCCTCACCTTGCGAACAAGGCTATGGCGCCTCGCTCGTCCATATTGAAGAAGTGGCCACCCGTTGAAATGGGCTGACACCAGCCACAGACAGGCACACAATCGGCAAACAGCCAGTGACATGGTGGTCGATTTGCCTGATCACCGGCAGGACTGAGAGGACAGAATCCTTCCGGGCAGGTGCGTGTACCGGCCCAACCTGATTGCAGTCCAACCACCTTCTTCGATGACACAGCCCGCGCCACTGCCGTTTAACGAAGCCCAGCGTCTGGCCAAACTGCGTGAACTGGCGGTTCTCGACACCGAGCCCGAACCGCTGTTCGACACGATCGCGCGCCTGGCAGCCCAACTGTGCGGCGTCCCGGTGGCGTTAGTGTGCTTCGTGGATGCCGAGCGCCAGTGGTTCAAGGCCAATGTGGGCTTGCCAGGTGTGCATGAAACGCCCCGTGATGTGGCCTTCTGCGCCCACGCCATCCTCACACCGGATGTCATGGAAGTGCCGGACGCCACACGCGACGCACGCTTCCAGGCCAACCCGCTGGTCACCGATGAGCCTGGCATCCGCTTCTATGCGGGGGCACCCATCAAGCTGCCCGATGGCCTTCAACTGGGCACCCTGTGCGTGATCGACCGGCAGCCCCGCATCCTGTCGAGCAAGCAGAAGCAGTCCCTGGAAGAACTGGCCCAGATCGCCGCCCAGGCCCTGATGATGCGCGAACGCACCCGCTACCAGGCGCTGGCCGCCGGCAGCACCCTGGCCGAGCAGATCGCCAACAACGAAGCGCTGTACCGGGCCATCGTGGAAGACCAGACGGAGTTGATCTCCCTGTCCACGCCCGAAGGCATCCTCACTTTTGTCAATGCGGCCTACAGCAGGCAGTACGGCAAGCCCACCGAAGCCATCGTGGGCACCAGCCTGTATGACTACGTACCCGAAGCCGAGCGCCCCCTGGTGCGCGCGCACCTCAGCCGCGTACTGATCCATCGCGAAACGCTGCAAGACGAGAACCGCACCGTGGCCAAGGACGGGCGCCTGCACTGGATGGCCTGGACCAATCGCCCCGTCGTCAACGACCAAGGCGAGGTCACCGGCATCCACTCGGTCGGTCGCGACATCACCGAGCGCAAGCTGGCCGAACAGTCGCTCAAGGAAAGCAAGATCAGGCTGCGTTCACTGTACGAATCGACGCCCGCCATGTTGCACTCGATCGATCAGCACGGCATCTTGCTGACGGTCAGCGACACCTGGCTGGCCAAGATGGGCTACACGCGCGAAGAGGTGATCGGCCGCTCGTCCGCCGATTTTCTGGCGCCTTCATCGTACGAGTACGCCCGCAACGTCGTGCTGCCGCGCTACCTGCTGACCGGCCGCTGCGACAACGTCGAATACCAGATGGTGCGCAAGGACGGCAGCCTGATCGACGTGCGCCTGTCGGCCATCATGGAAAGAGATGGCGAAGGCCAACCCGTGCGCTCGCTGGCCATCCTGGAAGACGTCACCGAAAAACACGCGGTGGAAGCCGCGCTGCATGCCAACCAGGAGCGCCTGACACTGGCCACCCAGGCCAACGAGATCGGCATCTGGGAGCTGACCTTGCCCGAAGGTCGGCTCACCTGGAGCGACATGATGTACACCATCTTCGGCCTGCCGCGTGAGCAGTTCACCGGCAAGCTCGATGACTGGGCCAAGTGCATCCACCCTGAAGACCTGGCCTACACCAGCCGTGAATTGACGGACGCCATCAAGGGCCACAAGCCGCTGGATTTCGACTTCCGCGTGCTCCACCCCAACGGCCATGTGCGCTATGTGTATGGCCGCGCCACCGTGTTCCGCGATGCGCGAGGCCGTGCCACCCGCGTGCTGGGTGCCAACTACGATGTGACCGATCGCAAGCACATGGAGCGCGAGCTGGCAGAAAAGCACGAGCTGCTGCGCGTGACACTGCACTCCATCGGCGACGCCGTGATCACCACCGATGCCCATGGCCGCGTGCAATGGCTCAACCCGGTGGCCGAACGCATGACCGGCTGGCCCAATGAATCGGCCCGCAACATGCCGCTCAGCCAGGTCTTCCATGTGGTCAATGAACAGACACGCGAGCCCGAGGTCAACCCCTTCGAGCGCTGCCTGGCTGAAGACATCCATGTGGGCCAGGTCGATCAGACCTTGCTGATCTCGCGCAACGGGCAGGAGTACGGCATCGAAGACTCAGCCGCTCCCATTCGCGACGAAGACGGCAACATGCTGGGCGTGGTGCTGGTCTTCCACGACGTGACCGAGCAGCGCCGCATGGGCCATGAGATGAGCTTCCGTGCCACGCACGATCAGCTCACCGGCCTGGTCAACCGTGCCGAGTTCGACAAACGCCTCACCCGCGTCTTGGGCGAGGCGCACCAGCATGAAACCTGCCACGCGCTGATGTACATCGACCTGGACCAGTTCAAGCTGGTCAACGATGCCTGCGGCCACAGCGTGGGCGATCAACTGCTCTGCCAGGTGACCGGCCTGCTGCAAGGCTGCGTGCGGTCCCGCGACACGCTGGCGCGCCTCGGTGGTGACGAGTTCGGCGTGATCCTGGAGCACTGCACCGTCGATCAGGCGCACCGCGTGGCGCAGGACATCTGCGACCAGATGGAAGAGTTCCGCTTCATCCACGATGGCCGGCGCTTCCGCATTGGCACCAGCATCGGCCTGGTGCCGCTGGACAAGCGCTGGGCCCACACCGCCTCCGTGCTGCAAGCCGCCGACACCTCCTGCTATGCCGCCAAGGAAGCCGGCCGCAACCGTGTGCACGCCTGGTACGACACCGATCAGGCCATGCGCGCGCGCAAAGGCGAGATGCAATGGGCCAGCCGCCTGGAGCAGGCGCTCGACGACAACCGCTTCATCCTGTATGCCCAGCGCATCCAGCCCATCCGGCATGAAACCCGAGGCCTGCATTGCGAGGTGCTGATCCGCCTGCGGGACACCGATGGCAGCATCATCCCGCCCGGGGCCTTCCTGCCTGCGGCAGAGCGTTTTCACATGGCCTCCCGCATCGACCGCTGGGTCGTGCGCCATGTCTTCGACTGGCTCCAGCAACAAGGCGAGGCACTCGATCAGATCGACACCATCGCGGTGAACCTGTCGGGCCAGTCCATCGGCGACCCCACCTTCCACCGCTTCATGCAAGAGCTGATCGCCGAGACCTCGGTTGATGTGCGCAAGCTGTGCCTGGAGATCACCGAGACGGCGGCCATCACCAACCTGGTCGATGCAGCGTCCTTCATCGACGGCATGCGCCAGAGCGGTGTGCGCATGGCGCTGGACGACTTCGGCTCCGGCGCCTCATCGTTCGGCTACCTCAAGACCCTGCCCGTGGACTACCTCAAGATCGACGGGCAGTTCATCAAGGACATCGTCAACGACCCGCTGGACCAGGCCACCGTGCGCTGCTTCTGCGAAGTGGCGCACCTGCTGGGCATCTAGACCGTGGCCGAGTTCGTGGAAACCGAAGCGGTGCTGCACACCCTGCGCGGCATCGGTGTGGACCATGCGCAGGGCTATCTGGTGCACAAACCCCAGCCGCTGTGCGACCTGCTCACGCCCGTGTCCTGCACGGACTGAGCAGCGCTGCCCCGATCTGGCGGGACTTCAGAAAAATCGGCCGCTGACCACCCTCTTGAGCAAACGCCGGCTCAGCCGGTTGGCATAGTCCCGGTAGTCAATCTCGTCGGCCATCAGGTCAAGGTGCATGTGCGTGATCGTGCTGCTTGGCAGCATCCGCACGAACAAGCGCTCGCAGAACTTGGGAAAGACCAGGTAACGCATGCGATTGGCGTGATCCAGCGCACGGGTGATCTCCCGGCAGCGCTGCCGGTACAGCGGCAAGACGCGAACCTGGCCATCCGCTTGCAGCGCCGCCTGCACGGCCAAGGCCGCCTCATGGCCGCTTTGCATGGCAAAAGCGATGCCTTCGCCCGTGATCGGCTCCACCAGGCCGGCCGCATCGCCAGCGAGCAAGACACGGTCGCGCCCCGGTTCGCGCTTGTAATCGCCAAAGGGCAAGTGATGCCCCTTGATCTTGCCTGGCGGCATGGTGCCAAACAGGCTGCACAGGAAGGCCTCGAAATCCCGCTTCATGTGCGGATTGCGGGCCTGGATGCCGCCCACGCCCACCGTCACCGTGTCACGCTTGGGAAACACCCAGCCGTAACCCCAGTTCACGATCCCGAAATAGATCTCGGGCCGGTGAACCTCTCGGGTCAGCAGCGCGCGGTCCACGTCCATCTCCAGGGCAAAGGCAATCTTGCTGCGATCGTAAGCGGCGCCGAACAGCGTCCTGGCCACCAGGCTGTTGACCCCATCGGCGCCAATCAGGTAGTCGAAGCTGACCTCGGCGCCTGATTGCAAGGTGCACACGCGCTGCGTCAGGTCGATGGACGCCACCCCGTCGCCCAGGTACATGGCACTGCCCCGTGCCTTGGCCAGGCTCAGCAGGTAGTCATCGAAGTGATAGCGGTTGGTGAAGTACAGCGGCTTGTGGCCATCGACATCGCTGAGGCAGCGGTCCAGATGGAACAGGCGGATGCCGGCACACTCGTATTCGTGGGCCGGATCCCAGGCCGCATCACCAAAGATGCGGGCAAACAGCTTGCGGCTGCGCATCGAGAGCAAGCCGCCGCACAACTTGGCCCGGGGGAACGCCGCCTTGTCGATCAGGCCAACGTCCACGCCCCGGCTCGCCAAGGTGTAGGCGGCGGACGAGCCCGCCGGGCCGCCGCCCATCACCAGGACGGCATGGTGCCGCCTCACACCCGGCACCGAGGCCTCACCGACGCAGATCAATCTTTGGACACGTCCGTCACGATGGTGACGCGGCGGTTCTCGACCGCAGCAGGATTCTTGGCATTGAGGACTTCGCTGTCGCCCTTGCCCACGGCCTTCAGGCGCTTGGCCTCGATCGAGTGGGCGCTGATCAGGTAGTTGCGCACGCTCTCGGCACGTTGTTGTGACAAGCTCAAGTTGGCGTCATGCACGCCGCGTGGATCGGCATGGCCTTCCACATTGAAGCCGTAGTCGGCCAGCTTGTTGTTGCGCAACGCGGCGGCCACCACATCCAGCTGCTTCTTGGCCTGAGGAGTCAGGTCAGCGGAATTGGTCTCGAAGGTGATGAGCAGCGACGCGCTGGGCTTGCGCGCGGCTTGCTGGCCGGGGGTATCGCGCTGCACACGCAGGCTGCGGGTGACCACGGGCTCCTCGGGCGTCAGGGCGTCGATCAGGTTGGTCTCGGTCACAGCCTTGCCTTTGAGCACGGTGGTGGGCGCAGGGCCTTCAGCGTGGGCCTGGACGTGGGCCAAGGCCAGGCCAGCCGACAGGGCGGCGGCCAGCAGAGAGCGGGTCAGAGCGAAAGTGGACGACGTGTTCATGACAGGTCCTTAGGAATCATGTTGACGGCTGCACTGTAGAGCGGCCATTCGGATAAGAAAAGCGACTTTTGTCACCGTGGGTTTGTTCCCGGACACTCAGCCACCGATGCGGGTGACCTCGGCAGGATTGCCAGCCCAAACAGCCACTGCAGTGTAGTTGTCCTGGTTGGCGATGCGGCACTGTGCCACGATAGCGGCCATGTCATCCAGCCACTGGCGGGGCGTGTCAGCCCGAAACAGGGTGCGCTCCAGGTCTTCCAGCTCCAGCTGATCCCACCAGCCGTCCGAACACAGCAGAAAGACATCACCTTCGTAGACGGGCTCGGGCTGCTTCGTGACGTGCACATTGGGCGTCTCATCACTGCCCATGGCGGCCAGCAACTGGTTCTTGCGCGGGTGGTGCTTGGCTTCTTCGGGCTTGATGTAGCCGGCGTTCACCATGTGCTGCACCACGCTGTCATCCACCGTGAGTTGCTCGGCACGCCCCTGACGGATGCGGTAGAGGCGCGAATCGCCCACGTGGGCCCACAGGGCCTGGCCCACCTCGGCGTCAATCCAAAGCGCCACCACTGTGGCGTGCATGCGCTGGTGGCTGGGCAGCCCTTGCTGACCCGTGTTGAGCACCTCGTTGGCATCCTCAATGGCCGCCTCCAGCACCGCAGGATTGAACACCGTGGCGCGCTGCAGCAGCACCGTGGCCGTGCGCACCACGATGTCGGAGGCCATGGCGCCATTGCTGTGCCCCCCCGCACCGTCAGACAAAATGGCGTAAACCTGGGCACCGGACGTGCCGTGACGCAGGTCGTCCTCGTTGTGCGAACGTTGGCCGACTTCGCTGTGGCTCGCTACTTCAATGTGCATCATGCAGAGGGGCTGGTGGGCGCAGCAGGGTGGCGACCGGACTGGCGCCGCTCGGCGTCCAGGCGATCAAGCTGTTCTTCGTAGGCCTGCAGGAAGGCGCGGCCGAACAGGTTGTGGAAATCATCCTGCGCCTCGGTTTTCACCGACTCGTAGTGCTGCAGATACAGCTCCCAGAGTTTGGCGCGGCGGTTCATCGGCAGCAGGCTGTCGAGCATGCTGCGGCCCACCAGCTTGGTTTCCAGCTGCTCGGGCTCGAAGCGGGCCAGCACGCCTTCCAGCGCGGCGCGCATGCCCACCATGGTGCCGATGGTGTGGCCCAGCAGGTCGTCCATGGCGTCGGCCACGGCTTCCGGCCCGGTCATGAAACCGCGCATCGGGGGCTGCAGCAATTGCTCCATCGCCGACTGCGTATCGGGCGAGAACTTCAGCGGGTTGTTGCGACGCGCCTGGATCACGGTCACTTCAGCGCGCATCTCCTGCTTGGTGGCCGCACGCGCCGCCACCAGCTTGAGGCTGCCGTCCACCGTGTGGTGCAGCAACTGGCCGATGACGCGCATCAGATCCGGGTTGAGCCCCTGGGGTGGATTGAAGCGGATGCCGGCACCTTCGCAAAAGGCGTTCCACAAGGCCTGGGTATCTGCGGCAGCGGCAGGCGCCACAGGCGATGCCAGCGGCACATTGGTGGGTGCCTCGTCTTCCTTGACAGGTTCGGGCTGGTGCACCGCCACATGGGGCACGGCCGTTTGCGGGATGGGCAGTTGCGTTTCGAGCGGGGCCTGCAAAGGCTCGTGCCCCACAGGCAGGCTCAGGTCCAGCCCCAGCAGATCGTCGGCAGGCACGGGCGCGGCCTCACTCTGCCGCGCAGCGCGGGGCACGTGCACGCTGGGCACGGTCTGTGGTGACAGATCGAGGTCATCCAGCAGTGACGCGCGAGCGGGCTCGCCCAGGCCCAGATCGGCAAAGGGCGAGGCACCAGCCGCCAACGGTGCCGATGGGGACGCGGCATCTTCAGCGGCTGCTTGGGCAGGCAGCGAAGCTGGCGCGGGTTCGGCCGTTTTCGAAGCCGCAGCCGAAGGCGGCGGCATGAAGGAGAAGCTGGCCGACAGGGGCTCGCGATGAGCGGGCGCGGGCTCGGCCACAGGCGGCAACACCATCGCTGCCTGCAACTCGGGCACGTCGTCCGGCAAGGTCGCACCAGCAGATACCGCGTCACGCTCTGAAGGCGCCACCTCCACATCGGCACGCGGTGTGATCAAGGCCAGCGGGTCCAGATTGCTGGGCATGCCCGCCGCAGCCTCGGCAGGCGCGGCCGGCTCGGTCTTCTTGAGGAAGCTGGCCAGGGGATCCGAGGAGGTGCCACCACCCAGCCCAAAGAGCTGGTCGATCGAGTTGGCACCAGCCGGCGCGACCGACCCCATCAGGTCGAGATCGCCCGGCAACGCTGGGGCACCCGGATTCAAATCGAAAGGATTCGCGCTGGCTGGTGGCGTGGGCGACTTGGGCAAGTCCCAGCTGCCAGATGATGCCGATGAGGACGCGGGGCGGCCACTCGGTGAGGGTGCAGCCTGAAAGTCGGCGAAGGGATCGAAATCGTCAGGCAGGCGGTTCGAGGTGGCCACGGGCGCTGCAGGAGCCGAAGGGGCCGATGCACCAAACGCCGACGCAGCAAATGCCGGCGCCGGGCTGCCAAAGGGTGATGAGGGCAACGACGAGGCCGGCGGCGACATGGGTGCGGGCGTGCCCAGCAGATCGGCAAAGGGCGAACCCGAAGACGGTGCAGCGGGTTGCGCAAACGCCGGTGACGACGAGCCGCCGCCAAAACCGCCCAGCAAATCAGCAAAGGGTGATGCGGGTGTGGCCGCCGATGCGGCAGTCGCTGCAGGTTGGGCGACAGGCGGCGCAACAGGTGCAGGTGCAGGCGCGGGCGCACTGACCGGTACCGCCATGGACGGCGTCTGTATCGCAGACCGTTCCGCCGCTTGCATCAGGCTGGAATCGGTGCGTGGCTCCTGCCCTGAACCCACGATGACGGTGCGCGAGTCCACGGCCGCACGACCCTTGGTGATCGTGCGCGCGGTGGCATCGTTCTTTGAGTACGTGACCTGCAAGGCATAGGTACCGATCTGCAGCTCGTCGTTTTCATCGAGCAAGGCACCTTCGCCCGGCGCAATGGCTTTGTTGTTGTGCCAGATCGGATTGGCATTGCCCACGTTGAGCAGGCGCCAGCCATCCGGGCTGCGGCTGACCTCGGCCTGCAGGCGGGAAATGCGGCGCTCCGGATCGGGCAGGGCCAGCGTGTTCGTGTCCGAGCGGCCAATGGTGCCGCCGCGCTCATCGAAATATGCGGAAATCGCCTGCGTCAAGGGCTGGCCAGCCAGGCTGACGGCGCGGATGAGCAAGTGCATGAAGACTCCAGACTGCCCCTGTTATAGAGATGAGGTGGGGCGATGATCCGAATGGTGTCTGCGTAGCTGACCTTGGTCAATCAACGAAAGTCATGCGGGACACGCGCAAAACTGCGCGAGGTCAAAGAAGGCCATGCCAGGCTTGCCAAAGCAGCACGGCGGCAAAGATCAAGGCCGTCATCAAGCGCCCCTTGGCGGCTGGCGTGATGCGCCTGTGTCGGACGATGTCCAACATGCCCAGCACGAACAAGGCACTCCCCACCACGGCCAACACAATCATGGGATCGATATTCACGACAAGGCTGCCTCTTCTTCAGCCAGCCAGCGACTTTGCCGCCAGGCGGGCGCTGCAACGGGAAACAGCCTGGCGCCAGGGCGCAGCAAGCAAAGGTATTCAGCGGCCATGATGCGCTGACGTTGCCCTTTGGACTTGAGCACCTCGACGCAATGCTTCGGACTGGGTGGCTCGCCCGCGAAGTAACGCTGGCCTGGCAAGAAGCGCTGGGCATTGGCCTGCCACCAGGCCTGTACCTTGGCTTGATCGGGCCAGGGCAAGCTGTCGTCTTCGTCCAAAGCGACGTTCTCGTCTTCGGGATTGTCATGGGGGCCAAAGTCGACGCCCTCGGGCGGCTTGCGCTCCAGGTCAAGAAAGGCGAGGTCGACACCGGTGATCATGCTGAAGGCTTCGCCCGACAAACGCGCCCACACGTCATCGGCCATGTGATGAATCAGCCAGGGGATGACTTGTACGTCCCCCACCCAAGCGGCCAAGCGCATCATGCGGCGCTTGTGCGGGACACTGGTATCGGCTTGTGAGGCCATGGTGCGCACCTGATCACGCCCCCATTCCATGGAGGCGGCAATAGTGGCCAAACGGTGGGCGGCTTCGCAGGGCAGACCGCTATCGTCGTCAGGGTCGGCTTGCAACAAAACGGCGCGCACGTTGTCTGCTGCGCCTGCAGCCCACAGCGTCAAAGCCCAGCTGGCGGCCAAAAGAACGGCCTCATGGCCTGGCTTGGCGGGGTGATTGAGCACATAGCGTGCGGCATCAGCCAAGCCCACGCGGCCCATCTGGCCCGCGACACGCCAGGCCCGAGTCTGCACAAGTGGGTCTGCGTCCTGCAGCGCTTGAGCGAGCACCGGGCCCGGATCCACGCGGTGCATGGCACAGGCAGCCAGGCCCCAGGCACGGTGTTGGGGCACCGTGCTGCCAAGCAGGGCGCGCACAGTGCCTTGCAGGTCTTCTGACGAGACCCAGCCCATTGCAGAAAGAAAACCGCGTTCGGCCTCGGTCGTTGTTGCAGCCAGCGCGACAGCCCGCTGCAGCCAGCTTGCGTCACGGCGTTGAAGCGCTTGCGTGACCAGGATGAAGAAGCCCCCAGTCGAGAAATCGGCAAACGTCGGCTCCAGCAGGGTCAATCCCTCTGCATCGGCAACGGCAACGGCAATGCCGTCCAGATGCGCGGCCAGGCGATCATCCACGCGACGCAAGCGATGCAGTTGTACGTGAGGCGCGCGCAGCAAGACTGCCCTCACCTGACGAAGGCTGGCAGCGTCGTCAATATGCTGGCGCAGTACGGGTAGCAGTGGCTTGCGGGGCATGAGGCTCTTCCCTGGCCTTCCTTGAAAGTGAGGGTTTCAAGACTCGGCAGAGCTTTCCTCGCCATATCTTCCGAGAAATGGCAAGTAACTCTGCGCAGGGTTCAGCTGTTTCACGGATTGATTTTCCAGACCATAGCCTTCATCACCATCCGAGGATGAAATGTAGATCAAGATATTTTCCCGATCCTTCCCAAAGAATCCGTTCTGGTCCATTTTCTTGAGGGCAGCGATCATGCAGTCGTGAACTGAATTCTTATATGCCTCATAAGCCTCTGCGGACCTCGGCATGGTTTTCCTGTAATTTTCCAGATCCAGATAAATACCATTGAACAAATCGGCCTTCCAGCCCTCATAAGCCCACTCTGCCGACGCCCATTTATAACAAGCGATCTGCAATTCATTGGTTTCACCTGTATCTCGCACCTTCACTTCATGCTGCTCTAGGCTGTTCGCTGAAGGCAATATCGTCCAGGCATCACCGTCTGTATACAGAACAAATACATAAAAGTGCTCGTTCGATTTTTCAGTCCGCAATGAGTCAAATGCTGCACTTGCCGCCGTCACCACGTCATTCGTTAGCTTTTCCCAGTCCATTCTAGCGCTCCAACAAGAAGAGATTCTTAAAAATTAACCAAAGACTTCGGCGCCCGCCTTCTGAATTTCCGCAAACATCAAAGCTTGCGTACACGGACAGGTTGGGTCCAACTTGTCTTCTTGAAATTTCTTATCGGCGGCCTCCAATTTATCAGCAATTTTCTCTGCATTCTCGCCGCTATGGCCCTCGTTTTCGGCCCACATCAACGCCCTCATGTCGTTAACCGGATCGATGTTGTACCTCGCCACGACCGCCCGACTTCTGGTCAGCGCCGCCCGAATTCTCGGGTTACCAAGGAATTCCCCTTTGAAGATAATGTGGTGACCATGCGGCCTGGCCATACCGGCAGGTTTGGGGACACCGCTTGCGGCCAGCTTGTCACCCCAGCATAAACCGAGCGGATCCACCCACATGATGGGATTGGGGGCATATGCATAAAAGTTTTCCCCGCCCAGCAATCCAATTGGGTCATTCGAGACAAACCGCCCCACATCCGGGCTGTAATATCTGAACCGGTTATAGTGCAACCCGGTTTCGGCATCGAAATATTGCCCATGAAACCGCACCCTCTGTTCAATCTGCGCGACGTCTTCGACAACGGCATTACCCCAGGTCGAATAAGTCATCTGCCAGCTCAGCTCGCCAGCTTCATTACTGGCCTCCATCGGCGTACCGAGATGATCGGTATGCAGATGGTGCACCTCACCGTTGTGGACCTGCGCCAGAAGTTCAAACGACTCCGGGCGATATAGGTAGGCGATCTCATTGCCTCCACGCCGTTCCAACGCCATGTTGTCGCGGTCCCACGCAAAATGCGTGGTGCCAAAGGCATCTCGCTTGGCCACGCGCCGGCCAAGTGCATCGTAGACATAGGTGTAGGTCTGTTGAGTCGCAGCCTCGGCCGGCCCTCGCGCCACATCAGCCCTCACCAGCTGGTGCGCCGCATCCCACTCGAAAAGCGTGTGTGTCTGCGCCGCACTGCCGCGCTTGCCCTGCAGGCGCTCAATCAAGTTGCCATGCTCATCGTAGGCATATCGTGCGTCCTGCCACACCAGCAAACGATTGCCGTGCACCATGTCGCCGCTCGGCGCACTGGCCGGCAATGGGTTGCTGGCCGCATCCCAATGGAACTGCTCGTTGAGCGCCATCGGGCTTCGACTTGCATCGCCGGGCACGCCCAACGCACCCCAATCCCGCAACATGCCGATCTGAGATTGCGCGATGCGGCCGGCCGCGTCATAGCGATAGCGCGTGAGGCCTCTCTGGCGGTCCAGCCATTGCACCAGTTGCCCCGCCGGATCGTACTGGTAGTGACGCTCGATCACCCCCTTGAGGCGAGCCTGCACGTCACCAAAATCACGCGCTTGAGCCACTGTATTGAGGTCCAAGCCGGACAGCGAACCTGGCTGCCCACCGCGCATCGCACGCTGTGCGCTCAGACGCCCGGAGTGATCGTAAGCAAACTCGCTGCGCAATGCGCCCTGCGTACGGCTGACCTCGCGGTGGAGCGCGTCGTGCTCGAAATCACTGACGACATGACCATCCAGATTGAGCTGGTGCAGGTGGCCGGAGCCATAGAACAGTTGATTGAGCGTTCTGCCGTTGGGCAACACGGTTTGGGTTCGATTTCCCAGCGGGTCGTACTGGTGCTTGAGTTCAAACACCTGAGCACCCAGGCCTGGGTTAAGCGTTTGTGTCTCCGCCAGCAATTGCCCCAAGGGATCGTAGGCGAGCGTCACCTTCGACCACGCGTTGTTCGCTTCGGTCAGACGCCCCAAAGCGTCGTATGCAAACTGGCTGCTGGCCGCGTACTCGGCTGCTTCACCCACGTGGTGTTTGGCCGTGATGCGCCCCATGGGGTCGTGCTCGAAACGCGTGACCTTGCCCGGACCGAAGTCGGAACCACCGCGCTCGATCAAATGGGTCAGCCGGCCAACTGGATTGGACACATAACGTTGATGGCGACCGTCAAAGCCCACTTCGTCGGTGATACGGTCAAGCAGGTCATATCCAAAGCTGCTGATTTCACCGTTCTGGTTGGTCAGTGTGATCAGGCGCCCCGCATGATCGTATTGGTAGCTCAGGGTATGCCCCAGCGGATCGGTGCACACCAGCGGAGCGCCAGCACCGTTGTAGGACCATGTCGTGACCTGGCCCAATGGGTCCACATAACGAACAAGGTTGCCCTCGCCATCCCAGGTACAGCAGTGGCGCGCGCCGCCAGGCTCGATGAGTTCAAGCAACTGCCCCAAGGCGTCGAACTGGTACGTGGTTTCCCGCCCGAGCGCATCGATGCTGCTGCGCAGGTGCCCCAGCACGTCATAGCTTCGACGTGTGGTGTGACCTGAGCAGTCGGTGTAGGCCAGGAGATTGCCAGCCTCGTCCCATTGGAGGGTTTTACGCTTGTCCAGTGCATCGACGATCGCAGTGACCTGACCCAGCGCATCTACTTCGTAGCGCGTGGTGTGTCCCAAAGGATCGGTGCTGGCGATGAGATTGCCGCGCTCGTCGTATTGACGCAGCCATTCGCCACCCCCAGCATCAGCGAGCTTGACGGGCAAGTCCAGCGCGTTGTAGTCGACTTTGGTTGCATTACCCGCCGCATCCATCATCAATGTGAGGTTGCCGCGCGCATCAAAGGTGGTGTGGGTGACCTGCCCCAGCGCGTCCGCGCTGGCTGTGGGCCGCCCTTGATCATCGTAATCGTGACGTTCAACGTTGCCTTCGGCATCGTGCACCGCAGTCAGATCTTGCCGGGCATTCGAAACGAAGACCGTCTCTCGACCCAGTCTGTCTTGAATCCGGGTGCTGCGTCCGTTGTAGTCGAAGCGGTCACCTGTGCCATCGTCCAGCGCGAGTGACTCAATGACTCGACCGGATGGCAGCAAACGGTCGTAGCGGTTGGCAAAGCGTTGTCCGGTGGCGAGGGTGTATCCCACCAACAGGTGCTGATCCCACGTATAGCTGCGGGTGTAGCCATTGGGGTTGGTATGACTCACCAGATCAGGCTGATTGACCGTTTGACCTGAAGCGATCGGCGCGGCAACGCCGTATTGATACCGGGCCATCGGCACACGTGTCTCGCCCATGGCGACAACGACTTCGGCCAATTGCCGGTGTTCCGTCCACAGCAGGCGCAGCGTTCGACCAGCGCTGTCGATCACGCTGTGCGGCCTGGGTGGCAAAGCCCGCGCATCAAATCGTTCGCCAAAGTCCTGCTCATCAAAGGCCAGTACGACCCTTCTGAAGTTGCGGTCCTGCAAGACCTCCAACGGTAAGCGCACTTGCGCAGCGTTGCGCTGACGATAGTGCTGAATCAGACCCTGATTCTGGCGAATCGCCCAGTGGTGTGGTGCAGGCCGCGTCAGCGTGAAGCGCTCGTACGCCTGGAAGTGAGACTGCCCCACTTCAATGGTCGGCAGCACCACCTCGCGGCCCTGCGCGTCCCAATAGCGTATGACGTCATCTTCAATCCACAACTCGGTGGCCAAGGGATGCGACCAGCCTTGGCCAAACCAGCCGTCGCAGCGTGCATCACCACTGCGATAGCGCCTGCGCCATGCCAACTTGATCGGGCCAGTCAGCTCGAAATCCAGTTGATCCAGGGCTTTCTCGCCCGTCGCAATGATGACGGGGTGGCGGGACTTGAAGGCGCGCGTGCTCATGAACTGATCACTTCGTCGCAGCGCAGGTGGTGCAGGCAGACACGTCTGGCGGCGCAATCGCGTCGGTATAAGGCCAGGGCGGTGTGTTGCCAGGCATGGAGCCTGCATGGTTATGCGTGGTCAGATCCATCATGCGAACCACGTTCTCGCCTTCCACCTTCACGTCCATCGACCACATGGTGAAGTACACCTTGCCCATGTTCTTGTGTGTGACCACGCCCTTCATCGGCGCAGCGCCAGCTTCATCGCCAGAGCTCTTTTTGAAGCAGCTCTTGTTCTTGAGCATCACTTCGCCGCCCGAGATCTGCACGGTCGTAGAGCCATCGCTGGTATCAGATGCCATGCCCGTGTTGGGGTAGGGAATGGGCACACCTGGTGGCGTGGCAGGTGTTTGGGGCGGGGTCATGCAAACATCCGGAAAGGCGCAAATAGACTTGCCCGCAGCCTGCTTGCAAGCCACCTCACGGGTATTGGCATACACCTCATTGCTCATGACTCACCTCTGAATTCCAGCGCCAGGGCTGCACGCTGACCCGCGTCATTGGCCCAATGGCTCAAGATGCGAGGCCCCGGCGCATAACCCTTCAGACAGGCCTCACGCGCAGCCACGATCACAGCGGCGCCCGACATGGCCCCCACTTCGCCAGTGAATTCGGCCGGGTGCCAGATATCGAATGCATCCTTGCCCTGCCGCATCAATCTGGTCAGGGCCAGGGCCGCTTCCTTGAAGTAGTAATGCTCACCGGAGTTGTCGGTGATGCGAAAGTCCATGTCGTGCAACTGCAGGCCAGCTTCATCAAGGCTGGTTCTGATGGCTTGCGTCAGGCCATCGGCACGCAAGGGCTCACCACTGTCAAGGTGGGCGGTCTCCATACCAAAGCCCAGACCCGAGCAAAGGAGCTGGCGAGCGCGGCCTTCATCACGCGCCACCCACAGCGCACCAGCACCTTCACCAGGCATGAAGCCATCGGCGTTGGCTTCGGTCAGCAAGCGATCATGGCGCTCATAGTGACTCAAGGTAGGCTTGGACAAGAGGCTGTCCACCGCGACGATGAGCACACCAGGCACCGAGGGCGCTTCCAACAAAGCTCGGGCTTTGGCCAGTGCCACGGCCACGGCGACGCGGCCATGAGGCACCAGGGCCGATGCAGGGGAAAAGCTCACGCCCAACTCGCGTTGGATCTGCGTCATCAAGGCATCGTCAAGACCTGGCTCGCGACCTGGCCGCTCAGCCTCAGCCACGCACAACAACATCGGCAGTTGATGCCATCGCGTTTTATCCAGCTCATGCAAGGCTTCTTCGATGGCCAGCACGGCCATTTTGGCAAGCTGATCCATGCCCTTGCTTGGCGGCTCCAGCTCGACCTGATGCGCCATGATCCAGGCACCATGCGCGTCAATGAACTTGGTTTCTGTGGGATTCGAAAGCTTGGCTCGAAACGCACAGGCGCATGCGGCTGACGTCCATCCCACGGCGCTCACAAGGCCAGTCCCCACGATGGCGAGCCGATGCGCACTCATACGCCCCCCTCGCTGGCTGCCGGCGCGGGCTCGACAATGGCCACCTGTTCACGCTGTTGCCACCACGCCCGGCCCTTGCAGCCCGCCTCCGTTTGAGCCAACTCATGCAGGCTGGCGCGAAGCGGCCTGGCCATGCGCCAGGTCATGGTGAAGCGCTCGTTATCAGGCTCAAACGCAATCGTATCCAGGCGAGCCACATGGGACTCGCGATCACCACGTTTGGGCCAAACCTGCACAGGCAACTCGAGGTACGGCAACATGAAGTGGCGCAAACCATCCGGCGTGAAGCCACTGAGGACGGCTTCCATCGGCCCTTGCGGCAACGGCATTTGCTGATCCTCTGGCGCGGCCTGATAGTAGCGCTCGTCGAAATCCTTGGGCAGGAACGGAAAGTCGTGGTCAAGCCAGGCCTGGTCATAGGTGCCTGCATAACGGGCGCGCTGTGGCCAGCCCCGACCGAGGGGGCCCAGCGCCATCGGGCGGAGCGTATCGCTGGGGAACTTGACTGGCTGGCCGACTTCTTCCGTATTCGGCAAAGGCGTGCCGTCTACCCAGGCATTCTTCAGGTGCTTGTGCCAGCCTCTGCCGACAGGGTTGGGCACAAAGGCATCGTGTTCGCGCTCATCCTCACTTAAGCGATCCGCGCCCCCGAAAGCACGGTCGTAGCTGATCGGCATGCGCGAGAACGGCTGCGGCGTGGAAGCGGAGATGCCACTGAGCCCTGCCTGCCAGACTCGGTCGCCGATCACATCAAACACCTTTTCCATCGAGCCCACGCGCAAGCCCACGCGCATTCGTTGGAGCGCTTGCCCCTGGGGCGCACAAGCGTGACCGGTCAACAGCACGTCACAGGCACGCTTGCGTGGCGCAAAGTCGATTTCATGCAATGGCGCACTCAAACCCGGCTTGGCTGTGAAGGTATCAGCCAGTACAAGCGGCCATTGCTTTTCCGCCAAGCTGACTTGTTCACCTGGCTTGGGCAATATGAAGGTGCCCTTGACCACCACCACCAATAGCTCGCGGCCACTGGGCTCCAGCCCCATGTTGTAGCCCGCAACCATGCGGGTACTGTTGATGAATTCCATGGCAACCCATCGTCCTCAGTTGAGTTGCACCGAGCCACCCTTGACCCGGTTGACGCCACTCGACTTGCTGGACACATATGTGCCGTCAATGAGCACCTTGCCGGCTTTGGTCAACGTGATACTGGCCTTGCCACATCGCAGCACCAATTGCTCATGGGCTGACACCACCATGCGTTGGCCATCGGCATCAACATCCACCGTGGCCGGCTTGTCTTCAAGCGGCCAACCGGGGGCGCCACGCACCACACCCATGACGATGGGGCAACGGATATCGCCACCTTCAAACATCAGCACCACACCCTGCCCAATGTGCGGGCCGTGCAAATCCACCACGGTGCGGGCGCGCATGGCCATCGTGCCTGGTTGGCCAGGAAAGCTCACCAAAGGCGTCTGACCGTTATCCGTCATGGCCAGCAAAGTGCCCGTCAACACACCGTGCACAGGCCCTTGCAGGGATGGCTGCTGCTCAAACAAAGAGAGCGCCGGGCCTTGCAACAAAGGCGAGAGCACATCATCCGTGTGGGCCTCAACGAGGTGACTTTCTTGGGGAAGATCCTTGGGATTCATATCAGTTCTGCAGAATCTTCGAGCCCTTCATCACGATATTGCTACTGGCCTTGGCGGTGATTTTGCCGCTGCCATCAATCGTGATGTCCTTACCCTTGATGGTGATCGTGCCATCCTTCTTCATGGTGATGCTGGCACTGCCAGTCTTGATGGTGATGGAGTCGCCGGCGTCAATCACGACGTTCTTGCCTGCCTTGAGCGAGTCGTCATCAGCCACAGACGTGCTGCGGGCCTTACCGACACTGACGCTCTGCCCGCCACCAACGGAAGTCTTTTGATCGCCACCCACACTGACGGTCTGGCCTGCGCCAACATTGAGGCTTTGGCTCCCACCCACGTTGGTGGATTGGGTCGCCCCCACATTGATGGACTGCGCCGCCCCAATGGCCACTTCCTGCGCGGCACCAATGGCGATGGTTTCGTTGATGCCCACGGTGTGCGTGCGCTGCATCGCCACCGTGGCCGTTTCGCTGCTGCCCACGGTGATGCTGCGGTTGGCGCCAATGGTGATCGACTCGTTTGCGCCAACGGATTCGGTGCGATTGGCACCGATGGTGATCTGCTCGTTGGCACCAACGTCTTCGGTGCGGTTCACCCCGATCGTGATTTTTTCGTTGTTGCCGACCTTTTCAGTACGGTCCACGCCAATGGTGATCTTCTCGTTGTTGTCGACCGTCTCGGTGCGGTCGTGCTTGACGTGCACCGTCTCATCATGGTCGATGGTCTTGGTGCGGTCATGCCCGACCCAGTGCGTCTCGTCGTTCTCGACCTCGATGTCCTGGTTCTTCTCGGCATGCAGCCAGACCTGCTCGCTGCCCTTCTTGTCTTCGAAGCGCAAGGCATTGGCATTGCCGTAGGCACCCCCCTTGGACGAGCGCGACAGCACGCCGGACTGCGTGGCGTTGGCAGGCAGATCCCACGGCGGCATCTGCTGGGCGTTGTACACGCGGCCGGTGATCAAAGGCTGGTCAGGATCCCCTTCCAGGAAGGAAATCACCACCTCTTGACCAATGCGGGGGACGTGCATGAAACCGAAATTCTGCCCGGCCCAAGGCTGCGACACGCGCACCCAGCACGAGCTCTTTTCATCCTTCTTGCCCAGGCGGTCCCAGTGGAACTGCACTTTCACGCGGCCGTATTTGTCGGTGAAGATCTCTTCGCCGCTGGGGCCCACCACCACGGCGGTTTGCGGCCCCTGCACGAAGGGCTTGAACGTGCTTCGTTGCGGGCGGAACTGCTGCGACGAAGGTATCGCCTCGAAGCTGACCTTGTACTGGCTGCCACTCTCTCCCGCATCAAATACGGCCACCTGGGCCTGGATGCGCACGCTGGTCAACAGGTACTGCGCGTTCTGGTCTTCACGCGGGTGCTTGCTGAGCGTGAAGGTGCGGCCCGCCTCCAGGCCCATGGCGTTGCCTTGGCCCTCCAGCCGGTGATGGCGAGCCTGCACCTCGTCCAGCCAGTCTTCAGCGAACTGCTTGCCGTCAGGGGCCTTGGTGTAGTCGCCCTGGAAATCGAATCGTTCGGCCGACGCTTGATCGTGCGAGCGCGACAGGCTGGCGTCCACCTCCAAAGAGGTCGAAGGGCGCTCGAAGTCATAGCTGGTGAGCACCATCTTGCCGGTCTTGACCTCCTGGCTGAAGGTCCACTGCGAGATGTACTCTTCGTCCGGCGGCGCGTGGCTGGCGTCTTCGATGTAGCGGATGGTGCTGGCGCCCGTGATCGGGTCATGCGCACTGAGCGAATCCATCAGCACCAGTTCGTGCTTGCCGTTGGTGTGCTCGAAATACCAGTAGATGCCTTCGCGCTCCAGCAAACGGGTGACGAACTGAAAATCGCTTTCGCGGTACTGCACGCAGTAGGTGCGCGGCTGGTAGGTGCGAAACAGTTTGAGCTTGACCTGGGCCACGCTGGCATGGTCGTCGAACACCTTCTTGACGATGTCCGGCACCGACATCTCCTGGAAGATGCGGCAATCGCTGGTGCGGGTCAGGAACCACAGCCAGGGGCGAACCTCGGCCTGGTAGGCAAAGTAGCGGCCCCGGGGTGTGCCCAGGCCGAAGCGCGTGACATAGCCATGGAAATAGCGCTTGCTGTCATCGGCCAGGTGCATGGTGAGCGTGACCGGTTTGCCCAGCAGATCCTTGGGTGCCAGGGTCGGTTTTTCGCTCAGCAGATTGAGCTGCATGCCGCCCAACTGGCTCAGGCCCTCCGAGACATTCATCGACTCGAGGAACAGGTCTGCCGCGGGCAGGGGAGAACTGAGCGTGATGGGTGCTGTGGTCGCCATAGTGCCCTAGTACACCCCAGGAGGCGCGCTTGGCAAAGCGACCAAAGTCATGCCGGTCAAGCGCGCATCAGGTCTCGCGCAGCTTGTCCATCACCCACTGGGCCCTGTCTACGCAAGGCAGGGCTTCAGGGCGATGGGTGATGATCTCGATGGCCGCCTGCAGTTGGGCCTTGTTTTGCGCCAGGCGCTGCTGCATGAGCTCAATCTCGGCCACCTTGCGCTTGAGGCTGTCGATCATTTCAGCGTGCTGCCACTTGTCCTGCGCATCGGGCAGGAGGTTGCGGATTTCGTCCAGAGAGAAGCCAGCGTTCTGGGCGCCGGTGATGATCTCCAGAGACCAGAGCGCATCCGGGCCGTACTCGCGGTAACCGTTGTCCTGACGCTCGACGCCCCGCATCAGCCCGGCAGACTCGTAGAAGCGGATACGGGAAGGTGTCAAACCACTGCGTTTGGCCAGTTCACCGATTTTCATGTTCGAGCTCCAAATAGCGCTTGACTCTCAAGTTAACTTTAACCTTAGAGTTTGGCCATCGTCAAGCGAAAGGTCATTCATGAAACCCACTCCATCTGCCTCTCTTCCCCGCCCCGTCCAGGCCGGCATTCGACACGCCACGCTCATCTCCGGCCTGGCTCTGAGCCTGTTGGCCGGTGCGGCCTGGGCCGAGGGCAACACCCTGAACGGCACACCCACGGCATCCACCCAGATCAAACTGGGCAGCCTGGATGTGCCCGTCGTGAAAGGCGGCCTGTATGACCGCTACCGCTCCAACCCGCCGCTGTCGGTCATCGCCACAGAGGCACCCGAGCTGGATCTGAGCTGGTTCAAGCAACTCAAGAAGGAAAAGGTGGACATCGGCTTCGAGTCCTACTCGCCCAATTTCTATTACAAGAACAGCCGCGTCACTGCCATCTTCACGGCCGATCTGGCCCAACTGAAGGCGCTGATGCCGGCCAAAGTCCTGGAAGCCGTCCAACCGCTGCAGATCTGGCCTGGACGCGGCCTGATCGCACTGACCGCCTATTCCTACCAGTACTGCGACAACGACCGCTACAACGAAATCGGCCTGTCTGTGGTCACCAATAAGCCAGGATCCGACAACTGGGGGCCCTTCTCGCTGCTGGGCCAAGCCAGCTCGAACGACTTCTGGGGCTATGTGCTCAAGCTGCCTGTGAACACGGAACTGGCCCGCGCCCGTGGCGTGGTGGGCTACAACCTGCCCAAATGGCTGACCGACATCAGCTACCAGGATGCAGGGGATTCGGTGGTGGTGGAAATCACCGACAAGGCCACCGGGAAAGTGGATGTGACCCTCGAAACCCGCAAACTGACTGATCTGTCGAGCAAGGAAGCGCTGGTCACCAACAGCTTCACCAACCTCGATCGCCAAGGGCGCCTGACCACGGGTTATGCCGTGTCGCGGCAACTCAGCCACGCTCACAGCGCCAGCGCAGAGACGGTCAAACTTGGCTTGACGGATGGCAGTCTGTCGGCTTACATCAAGGCCTTGAAGCTGGGGAAGCTGGTCCGGTATGAATACGTGCCCCATTTCCAAAGCGCGCTGTATGCCCCCACGCTCATGGCCCAACAAGGGCCTGAGGCCATCCGCTGAACCAGAACGCAAGGTCAGAACATGCAAACAATATTGGGTGCCAATGGCCAGATCGCGGTCGAGCTGGCTCGCGAACTGCGCCGCCAGTACACAAGCGAGTTGAAGCTGGTGAGCCGCAACCCGCGCAAGGTCAACGACAGCGACATCCTGGTATCGGCTGACCTCATGAACGGGGCACAAACCGCGCAGGCCGTCAAAAGCAGCAGCGTGGTGTACTTCACCGCCGGGCTGCCACCAGATACGGCCTTGTGGGAAGCGCAGTTTCCAACGATGTTGAGAAACGCCCTGGATGCCTGTCGCGCGGCAGGCGCCAGCTTCGCGTACTTCGACAACACCTACATGTACCCACAGGACAAGCGCATACAGAGGGAGGACACGCCCTTCGAACCGGTTGGGCGCAAAGGCAGGGTGCGCGCCGCGATGACGGCGATGGTGCTCGAAGAGATGCAGCGCGGCGACATCCCCGTCGTCATCTGCCGGGCGCCGGAGTTCTACGGCCCGGGCCAGACACAGAGCTTCACCAACGCTCTGGCGCTGGAGCCGCTCAAGAACGGCCAGAAACCGCGCGTGCCCGTGAGGGACGACACCTTGCGCACCCTCATCTGGACGCCAGACGCCAGCCGCGCCCTGGCCCTCATCGGCAACACGCCCGATGCCTTCGGACAGACCTGGCACCTGCCCTGCTGCGACGAGCGCCTCACCTACCAGCAGCTCGTCGGCATGGCCAGCGAGATGCTGGGCACGCCGCCCACCTACACGGTGTTGGGCAAATGGACGCTGATGGTGGCTGGGCTGTTCTCCAGCAAGGCACGTGAAATCAGAGAGCTCTTGCCTCGCTATGAACAAGACAACTTCTTCGACTCGAGCAAGTTCAAGCAGCGGTTTCCAGCATTTGAAGTAACGAGCTACCGCAAGGGACTGGCGCAGATCCTGATGGTGCCGCCCTCGGCCTGAGCATCAATGCCTCGGTTGGCGCCAAAGAAGCCCATGCCCGGCCGCCAGCCGAAAACAGAACCGTCACCGGCGCAGGAACTTCAGCTGGTGCGCCAGCATCTTCGGGAACAGCGGATTGAAGTAGGGGTCGAAGTGGTTGGCGGCAACCTCGATCACCTCCACATTCGGGTTGCCCACACGCCGGACCTTGTCCGAGACAAAGGGCGCCACCGTGTCGCCCGTGGCGCCGATCATCAGCATCGGGATCTTCACATCCTTCAGGCGCAGCCAAGGGCGATACAGCGGCAGGGACAGCACCGACCTCGCTGCCACGCGGTTGTCGTACTTGTGGTCCGGGTGAGCCGCGAGTGCAGCCTGCATGGCGTCCCAGCCACCGTCGCGGTCCATGGTGGAGAACTCGCCTTCGCGCGACAAGGTCGGCACATGAATGGGCGCACCGGGCTTGATCAGATCCAGGATGCCAAGCGCGACCATCTTCGAGAGTCGCCCGATCGGTGTGGCGAACATCGCAGCCAGCCCGTCGAGCATGGGCACCTGGACGATGGCACCTTTCAGTTCAGGGTGCTGAGATGCCAGATCGACCACGTGCCCGCCACCAAACGAGGTGCCCCACAGCGTGATGTCATGCGCCAGCACCTGCGGTTGTGATTTCAGGTGAGCAAGTGCCGTATCGGCCACGCGCGTTCTGCGCCAGGGGTTGATGCCTTGCCGTGGGACGCCGCCGCTATCACCCCAGCCCGGGTAATCGAACTCCATCACCGCGAAGCCGGCTTCGACGAAGCTGAAGGCGAACGATGAGGTCAATGCCATCTGGATGCTGCCCCAGCCGCCCACCATGAGGATGGCGGGGAGCTGCTGATCGGGAGGGGTGTCCTTCGGCACATGGAGGGTGGCAGCGCACAGTGCGCCTTCAGCCATGAAGGTGGACTTGATGGAGCGCACGCGCTCTTGCGAGATGTTGGGGTAGTGGCGGGCGTTCACGTTGTACTTCCGATGATCATTGAATGCGAGCGAATGGGAAATCAGAGCACCATGGCCCGGGTGATGGGATCGCCATCGACCTCATGCCGGGTATGCCGAGCGGCTTGCCCTTGCGTCCTTTGCGTAGCGAAGGTGGCCAGGCGGCTCACGGCATTCGCGGCGGAAGCGAGGAAGGCCGCCTGAAGCTGGAACACATGCCAGCGGCCTGCGTACACCTCCAGCTGGCAAGGCACGCCACAGCGTGTGGCCAGTGCGCTCAAGCGGGTTGAGTCGGACTGCAGGATCTCCTGGTCACCCACCTGGATCAGCATGGGCGGCAGGCCTTGCAAATCCGCTTCCAGCAGCTGTGGCCCCTTCTGAGGTGCATACCAGCCGACGGCTTGTTTGAGCCAGGCCACATCGAGCATGGGGTCAAGCGCCGCAGCCGTTCGGATGGTGTCGCCCGACAAGGTCGTGTCCAGGAAAGGCGACAGCAGCATCAGCCCGGCAGGCAAAGGTTCGCCCGCATCACGCAGCTTCAAGGCCAGGCTCAAGGCCAGCCCTCCGCCAGCAGAGTCGCCGCACACCACGATTTGATGGGGTGCCACGCCGCGTTGAAGCAAATGGCGATAGCAGGCCAGTGCGTCTTCGAGGGCGGCAGGCTGAGGATGCTCGGGCGCCAGGCGGTATTGCGGCACCCAGACCGTCAGGCCGGCGGCCGCCAGCCGTGTCGTCACGCTGCGGTGGGTTCGGGCGCTGCCCACGCAGAAGCCGCCACCATGCAGGAACAGCACCGTTGTGGCCCCCTGTCGCTGAGCCTGTTTGGGAGAGACCACCTCGGTGGTGATGCCGTTGACCTCATGGCGTTCGATGCGCGCGCGGCCATCGCCGGGCATCAGCCGAGCCAGGGCGTTCACGATCAGACGTTGCGTGCCGACGCTCACGGGCGGCCGGATGAAGGCCTTGAACGTCACACGCAGGAGCGCCCTCAACAGGCTCGCACTGAAAGACTCCACCATGCCCACTGGCTCGGCATGCCGCACGACCTGCCTGCCGCGATGATCAGGCCTGGTGAAGTTGTAGGCATTGAGCGATGAGTAGCGTGTGAGCCAACGGTAGCCGAAGGTGAAGCCCGGCCAGTTCGTGCTGTTGTGGCCATTGGCATCCACATACCAGCTCTTGCAACCCTGCCACACGGTGGCCTTCAGGCGCGCTTGCACGGTGCCATTGAAGCTGTCGTAGCGCTGTGCATCGACCTCGACCGTGCTAGCGCCTGCCTTGTGCGCAGCCTTGATGCACCGCATCACGTGCGCAATCTGGCTCTCCAGCATGTAGACGATGGAGCTGTGGCCCAGATTGGTGTTGGGACCATAGAGCATGAAGAAGTTCGGGAAGCCCGGTACCGTCATGCCCAGATAGGCTTGCGCGCCTTGGCGCCAGGCTTCATTGAGCTCCTGTCCATGGCGGCCCGTGATCGTCATGGGTGCGAGGAACTCGGTGGCCGCGAAGCCGGTACCGTAGACGATCGCGTCAGCAGGATGGTGCTGCCCATCCGCCGTCTCGACGCCATCGGCCGTGACGCGACGAATCCCTTGCGTGACCAGCTTCACGTTGGGCTTGACCATGGTGGCCAGGTACTCGTTGGACAGCAAAATGCGCTTGCAACCGATGGGGTAATCAGGTGTCAGTTGCGCACGCAGCGTGGGGTCCGGCACCTGACGCTGCAGCAACGCCTTGCAGGGCATGCCCACCGCCAGATCCATCAGGGCCTTGATGCGCGTGAAGCCGATCGCCCGGCTTTCGTATTGGGAATAGATGCGAGCGCGATGCAGTTTCATGGTCCAGGGCAGCATCCTGAACATGGCCTTGCGCCAGCCTGCATACGGGCCGTCAGGACGCGGCAGGATGTAGGCGGGCGAGCGTTGGAACACCGTCAGTTTGCCCACCTGGTCTGCGATGGCCGGCACGAACTGGATGGCTGAAGCGCCGGTGCCAATCACCGCGACGCGCTTGCCCGTCATGTCATGGCTGTGGTCCCAGTGGGCGGAGTGACAGACATGCCCCTTGAAGCTGTCCATGCCCTCCAGCTTGGGGTAGGCGGGGCGGCTGAGTTGCCCGGTTGCCGTGACCACAAAGCGGGCTTGCAGGACCTGGCCATTGCTCAAGGTCACCGTCCACAGGGCGAGTTCTTCGTGGTAGCGCACTTGTGCCACCTCACAGCCAAAGCGGATGGAGGGCAACAGACCGTATTTCTCGGCACAGTGCTTCAGATATCGATGGATCTCGGCCTGGGGTGCAAACACCCTGGTCCAGTTCGGATTGGGTTCGAACGAGAATGAATACAGGTGCGATGGCACGTCGCAAGCTGCGCCTGGATAGGTGTTGTCTCGCCACACGCCACCGACATCGTTGCGCTTCTCAATGATGAGGAAATCGCTCAGGCCCGCCTTCTTCAACGCGATGGCCATCCCGATGCCCGCGAAGCCGGTTCCGATGATGATGGTGTGAAAACAGGTGGTGGTTTGTGAACCGGTGCTTTGCATGTCTTGAAACCTTGAAGTGCAACAAAGGTCTGCTGTGAGGCGGAATCATGCGCAAAAGCACCGCTGCAGAGAATGTTGACGCAGGACAAAGGCTTTATGATTTGGGCCAACCATATCGGTATTCACCCTTCAAGCGCCTTTCATGACCTTCTGGGATTTCAAGCGCAATGCGGCGAGCGTGCGGCTGTTGGTCGAGTTCGGTCAAGAGCGTGGGCTGGATGCTGCCAAGGTCCTGGCCCGTTCCCGCCTGACGGCAACTGACCTGGAAGATCCAGCCATCGAACTGGAGGCCAGCCAGGAACTCTGTGTGGTGGGCAACCTCATCCGCTCATGCAGGCAACCCGGGCTGGGGCTGGAAGTGGGCATGCGCTACAACTTCGCCTCATATGGGCTGTTGGGCCTGGGCCTGATCAGCTGCGCGACCGCTGGCGATGCCCTGGCGTTTGCCTTGCGGTTCATCCCCCTGACGTTTGCGTTCTGCCGGATCACAGGCCAGCTGGACGGTGACATGTACACCGTGAACTTCGAGGCCCCGGACGTCGAGCCTGCGATCCAGCGCTTTCTGGTCGAGCGCGATGTGGCGGCGGCCTCCCGCCTGATGAAAGAGGTGATGGGGCCAGAGTTCGCCTTGTCTCGGTTCACACTCAAACATACGGTCGAGCGCGGGCCAGGCTGGATAGAGGGCCTGCTGCGCATCGGTGGTGGCGTCAGGCCTGACTTTGGTGCCAGCAGCAACAGCTTGTCTACTGATTTCAGGCTGTTGAGCCTGCGGCTCCCTCAGGCCAACCCTGTCACGGTGGCCATGTGCGAGCGGGCCTGTGAAGAGCTGATGGAGCGGCGCCGCACCCGTCTGGGTACGGGCGACTACCTGCGCCAATACCTGGCCGCAGCCCCCCTCAACATGACGCCGGATCTGCCCCAGGCTGCGCGCGCACTGGGGCTCAGCGACAGGACGCTGAAGCGAAGGCTTCAGGATGAGGGCGTCTCATACCGGATGCTGCTGGCCGAAGTGCGCGGCCGCCAGGCCAATAAGTTACTGGCGGATGAAACGCTGTCGCTCACACAGATCGCGGAACGCATGGGCTTCAGCGATTTGTCCAGCTTCTCGCAGGCGTACAAGCGGTGGTTTGGGGTGGCGCCCAGTGTGGGGCGGATCGGCTATCACCACACCACGTCGTGTTCTGGCGCCCGTCTTGTTGATTGACGTGGAGGTCCAACTGGAGGTGTCGGACCGCCACATCGACCTGGCTGGATGGCCAAGGCATCGTCATTCGCGCCGAGAGGGATGTGACCAGGTCACTACGAGAGCGGGCGCGGTATGCTCGGCGTCATGCAAGCTCAGACAACCGTTCAGATTGAACTGACGACCATCTGCAACTTTGACTGCCATTACTGTGCCGGTCGCAGTATGGCGCAGCGCCACATGGACGATGCCCTACTTCAGCAAGTGCTCGACTCGATGCCAACGCAGCAAAGCCTGTGGGTGTCGTTGCAAGGGGAGGGTGAGCCGACACTGCATCCACGCTTCTGGGAGTGGGCTCAGGCGTTTCGAGACAAGGGGCACCACGTCACCACGATCACCAATGGCACCCGCATCAATGCCCAACGCTGCCATGAAGTTCTCTCGAACATCGGGGTGTCCATCGACACACTCGATGCTGACGAGGCGGAGCGCATCGGGCGCTACAACCTGCCCAAGGTGTTAAGCCATTTCGAGGAGCTGGTGCAAACCATGGGGCCACAACGCGTACGTGTGCACACGGTGTCATATGGGCAGGATGTGCGGCCTTTGCTCAACTACCTGCAAGGACTGGGCGTGCGGGCCATTGTTCAACCCATCCAGACCAAGCCCGATTACGCCCGGCGCTACGGAGACTTGCCTGCCGTGCACGTCTACCGTCAACGGCAGCGATCGGTCGAGACCTACACATGTCGATTCCTCGACGGCCGCACGCCCATGCGTTTTGTGAACATCGATGGCATCGAGATGCCGTGCTGTTTCATCAAGGATGCTGGCGCATTTGAATCTACCCAACACGTGCGAGAGGCCTTGGCGCGCAAGGTGGTGCCCACGCCTTGCTTGGGGTGCCGTGAGCTGAGTTGACGGACGCCCCGACCCTCACCCACGCTCGAACGTCATCTCACGAATCAGCTGCGCATGCTGCGGGAACCGCTTCAACAGCACGGCGCGGTCGTCCAGCGTGAAGTCATCGAAATCGAAACCGGGCGCCACGGTGCAGCCGATCAGGCTGAAGCCACCCGCCACCTCGCAGCGCAAGGCAAACCAACTGCCGCCCGGGATGACCAGGGCGAACTGCTGCCCGCGCGCCAGATCCCTGCCCAATGTGTGAACCCGCATGGCGCCTGCTGCGTCGATCTCATAAACATGCAAGGGCTCGCCATCGTAGAAGTGCAGCACCTCGTCTGAGGCCAGCAGGTGGAAGGCGCTGAACTCTCCGTGCCTCAGCAAGAAGTAAATGGCGGTGCTGGCGTTTCGATCACCCTTGTGCGCCGTGCTCAGAGCCGATTGCGGCAACACCATGGGAGCACGGTAGTGCTCTTTGAAGGCCCCGCCTTCAATGTGTTGGGTCATGCCCAGCTGGGTGATGTAGTCATCGGCGGTTTTCATGGTGATCCTGCTTTCTCACTCTCCATCCCATTGCCAGGTGGTCACGCCATAGTCACCAGCCAGAGCGGGCATCAATTCGCCTTGCTTGAAATGCTGACGCCTCTCTGCCGCAGGCGTGAACCACCAGCCCTGTCGTGGGCAGGTATTTCCTGCTTCACAGCGAAGACGCAAATCGGAAGACTGGTTTGAGTTCGGATGATCAACGTTTTCGAACTCGCCGTTCAGCATCTCAACAAAATACCATTTGCACGGCCGGTCGGTGAACACTGCACTGGCCATCGCGTTTCGCGCCCGAGCGGGCTTGGCGCGTACGCGTGCAAGGTCGTTCATGCCTGTATTCATTGCCGAATTCTTCTCCATCTCGCGCAATGCAAAGGGAATCAGCTTTGTATCGTCAATCCACAGCGCATCTCTTCCCACCTCGCCAACTAGCCGCATGCCGAGTTCGTTGAACGTCTTCGCATCACCCAGCACACCATCAGCGTTGCCTATCCAGGCAAATTGCAGAGACGCATAAGGATCCTCCTGCGCCACGTAGACACCCGTCCTGGGTGGCTTCTTGCCAGAAAGTCCTTCCACATCGGTCCGCACACGAAACTTCGGCAAGCTGCGCCAGAGGCTCTCGCATTCTCTCCAAGCCATGACCATGCTGAAGTCAGTCAATGGCCGCTGACCACCGGCACCGACAGCTGCGTCGATCTTCGCCGCATAGCTATAGATGACTTCCCACTGCTGATTGAAGTGTTCCTCTTCCTCCGACGTCATCCACATTGAGGAGTGTTCGGCAATCATCCGGCCACATTGATTGGCACCTGTAAATTCATAGCTCTCAGTAGCCCGGCTCGCAACGTCTTTGAGTATTGACCTCCTGAAAGACTCCATTGCAGGCAACACATGTGTTGACCAGTTGGAAGATGTGTCGCGCACACCCCACCTGTCGTTGGCCAGCAAGGCGTCGCGCCCTTGCACTTGGGCCAGGGCTACCGTGACATCAACTCCTGTGATGAAGCCATCAATCAATTGCAACAAGCCTTTCAGGTAGTCCAGGCTCATCCATTGATAAAGCATGGCAGCCTGCCGCTTCTGATGCAGACTCAACTTAAAGACGGGATTCGCGCCCAGCGGATTCCCGAATAAATCTGTAGCCATACTCTTATCTCAGTTGGTGGCCTGATCCGCCCTGCCTGCCTTGCTGGACGATGCTGCCCAGCGTGAGCTCGCCCAGCCGGTCTGGCTGCTGTGGCTGGCCAGGCGCATGCGCAGTTGGCCGGTGGCGTCGTCCACCAGCCATTGGTTGGCGCCTTGGCCGTCCAGGTGAGGATAGTGCCAGCCCGATACGGTGCCGGGGTGGTCAGCACCGGGCTTGAGGCCGCGCAGCGCGCTTTGGTCAGTGACCCGGACTGGCCAAGTTGGTTAACAGCCTGACTCACTCTATGGGCCGTTTCCCGCTCGTTGAACTACACCCTTGGCAACTTGTACGTGGCCTCACCCCTGCGGTTCGTCCCAGCACCAGATGGTTTGGCCATAATCAGACTTGATCTCGGGCATAACCTCACCCTGCTTGCAATACCGTCTACCTTCTCCTGCGGGCGTGAACCACCAGCCTTCACGTGGACACGGTTGTCCAGCAGGACAGCGCAAGCGCATATGCGCGTCTGAAGCGCCCCGGGTTTCGCGGAGGCCAGTTGGTTTAAGTCAGACGGTCGCGGCCTGACCAGCGCGTTGTTGGTGGTAGTTTGCCTCGAATTCAGCGGGCGGGACATTACCAAGTGGCCCCATCAATCGATGGTGATTGAA
>NZ_JACRAH010000011.1 GCF_016234775.1 Aquabacterium sp.
GACGTTGCCAAACATGGCAAAGAGCAACAGGAAGACCAGCAACAAGGCCACGGGCACCACGATGGCCAGACGGCGCGAGGCCGATTGCAATTGCTCAAAGGTGCCGCCCCAGGTGGTCCAGTAACCGGCTGACACCTTGACCCCAGCTTCGATCTTGGCTTGCGCCTCACCCACAAAGCTGCCGATGTCCCGCCCGCGCACGTTGGCGGTTACGACCACACGTCGTTTGCCTTCTTCGCGGCTGATCTGGTTGGGGCCAGGGGTCAGGTCCATCGTGGCCACATCGCCCAGTCGGGCAAAGCCCTCGTGTTCACCCGCGGCGTTGGCGGGAAGACGAATGGGCAACTGCCCCAAAGCGTCCAGGTCGCTGCGCAGGTTTTCTGGCAGGCGCACCAGGATGTCGAACCGGCGATCCCCCTCGAACACCGCCCCTGCCTCGCGCCCACCCAGTGCCGTGGCCAGCGTGTCCTGAATGTCGCCCACGTTCAAGCCCAGGCGCCCAGCCTTCTCGCGGTCGATCTTCACAGATAGCATGGGCAGGCCGGTGGTTTGTTCTACCTTGACATCTTCGGCCCCAGGCACGGCCTCCAGCACCTTGGAGATCTGCTCCGCGGTTTCGTTGAGCGTGTCCATGTCATCGCCAAACACCTTGACGGCCACATCGCTGCGCACGCCTGATATCAACTCGTTGAAGCGCATCTGGATGGGCTGGGTGAACTCGTAGTTGTTGCCGGGTACCTTCATCACGGCCACCTGCAAGGCCTTGACCAGGTCATCCTTGGGCCGCTTGGGATCGGGCCATTGCTCACGTGGCTTGAGCATCACGAAGGTGTCAGCCACGCTGGGCGGCATCGGGTCGGTGGCGATCTCGGCCGTGCCAAGCTTGGCGAACACCGCCTCGACCTCAGGGAAGGCCTTGATGCTGCGCTCCAGTTGCGCTTGCATCTCGATGGCCTGGCTCAGGCTGGTACCTGGGATGCGCAGCGCGTGCAAAGCGATGTCGTGTTCGTCCAGGCTGGGGATGAACTCGCTGCCCATGCGGGTGGCCATCAACACGGCCAAGGCCACCGACACACCCGTGATGGTCAGCACCAGTGGCTGGCGGGACATGGCCTTGTCCAGCAGAGGCTCATAGCCGCGCTTGGCCCTGCCCATCAGGCGGTTTTCCTTCTCGCTGACCGAGCCCGTCAGGAACAGCGCAACGGCTGCCGGGACGAAGGTCATCGACAAGATCATGGCGCCCAACAAAGCCGCCACCACCGTGAAAGCCATGGGATGGAACATCTTGCCCTCAACACCCGTCAAGGCAAAGATGGGCAGCTAGACAATCATGATGCTCAACCGCCCGAGCAGTAGTCGCAGAATATCCCCCCTGTGCGCAAGGGATTTTCCAAGGCCTTGACTCTGAACCGGCTACAGGGTTTCAAATGTTGTCAAGGAGCACGCCATGACCATCACGCAGCAGGCACCGACACCGCCATTGAGACTGCTGACGTGGCCCTCATGCAAGACGACCTGCGCAAGTTGCCAGAGTTCATCGCTCTCCCCCATCGGGTAGGCAATGTGCTGAGAGCCAACATCGCCTTTGCCATCGGCACCAAGGCGGTGTCCATGGTCATGACCTTCACGGGACACGCCAGCTTGTGGCTGGCAATCCTGGCTGACATGGATGCGAGCCTGGTCGTGGTGTTCAACGGATTGCGCCTGCTCAGGCCTACAGCGAGAGGGATAAGGTCCAGTGACGATACGCCAAACAATTGATCCACGCGTTGCCCGCGCCTTCCTTGCAGCCGCATTCGTATTCTTGATCGACACCGCAAGCAAAGCTGCGGTGGTAGCTGCGCTCCCGTATGGCTCCAGCGAGCCTTGGCTCCCCGTGCTGAACATCGTTCACTGGCGGAACGAAGGTGCCGCTTTCAGCATCTTGCACGACGCAGGTGGATGGCAGCGCCTCTTCTTCAGCGCAGTGGCGGTGGCCGCCTCGATTGTTTTGGTCGTACTGATTCGGCGGCCTCAAACCGATCGTCCTCAGCGGCTGGCCTTCGGGCTTCTCCTAGGCGGTGCTTTAGGGAACCTGCTCGATCGGCTCGCTCGCGGGGCGGTGGTGGACTGGATTGATGTCAGGTGGCAGTCGTTCTACTGGCCAGCATTCAACGTCGCAGACATCGGCATCACCCTCGGTGCTGCCTTGATCGTCGTCTGTGAGTTGCGGGGAGGGAAAACGGAGACTTGGCCGCGTTGACGGGAGGTATGCCGACGGTCAGTGTCGTCCTGGCGCGCTATCGCACAGTGGCAATGACATTGATCCATACCGGCTGGTGCACCGCATCAGCCGAATTTCGCGACGCCCACAGTTCATTCACCGCCAACCCGGCGGCGTCAAGTGACCTGCGTATGTCGTCTTCTGAGTAGTAGACGTACAAACGGCCGTCCGGAAGAATCGCTTCGCCCTGCCCCTCCTGGACTGCCATGAAGAGTGTGCCGCCTCTTTTGAGGGCCCGGTTCAGGCAACGAAGCGCGGGGCGAAATGCGTCCCGGGGCAAGTGGAGCAATGAAGCACATGCCCATATCCCATCGAACCGATCTTCATAGCTGATGCTTTCGATCCGAGCGACCTCACATGGGGCGCCCGAATGCTGGGCCGCCATTTGCACGAGGGCTGTCGAGGCATCGATCCCCAACGCACAATGACCCCGGGAAAGAAAGAATTTGAGGTCCCGGCCGGAGCCGCAGCCGGCATCAAGGATGGAGGCCTTGGCCGGCAGATGTGACAGGAAGCGATCCAGGACGAACTGCGTCTGGGCACCGAAGGTCCATGAGAAGTATTCGACCGCATGGTCCTCGTAGAATCGGTTTGTCGACGCCACGGCAGCATCATGGCGAACGGAAGACCGAACGTCCTCACCAACTGGACCAATCAGCTTGTCGACAGACATCCCTGCCCCTTTCAATCTGTCCGGCGACGCCGCACCGAACTGCTGCCATCAGGACGACTATCGAGATCCAGGCGGCGGCTCAACTAAGCAGAGGCCAAGCGACGTGCCCGCACGCCATTGACTCCAAAGCCCAACAAGGCGGCGGTCAGCACGACGGCCTGGGCTACGTTGGTTTGAATTGTCGGAAAGATGCCCAGGATAGGCAAGCGCAGCCCGTCCACGGGCGTTGCCGCCAACCAGCCTGCTTCTTGGAGGCCAGAGATCCCCTTGCCGGCGAGCACAATCGCCAAGGCCGCCACGAGGAAGGAACTGAGCGCAAAGAACTGGCTGATCGGCATGCGGGCGCTGGTCTTCAGGAAGATGACCGCAATGATGGTCAGCAAAACCATGCCGATTCCTAGCCCGGCCAGCAGGGCCGAATCATTGCCGTCTGTTGCTAGAGCGGAGTAGAACAGCACCGTCTCGAAAACCTCGCGATACACAGCAATGAAGGCCAGTGCGAACAGCGCCCACGCCGATCGTCCAGTGAGCGCACTGGAGAGGCGTTCATTCAGATATGCCTGCCAACGTCCGGCGCTGCTCTTCTGGTGCATCCAGAGCCCTACGGACAGCAGGACGATGGCGGCAAAGAGCGACGACACGCCTTCCGTCACTTCTCGGCTTGCGCCACTGATGCTGACGACTCTGGTGGCCACCAGCCAGGTGGCCCCGCCTGCCAGAAGGGCGCCGATCCACCCTGCGTGAACGTAGCGCAAGGCCTCCGGCCGGTTCGACTTGCGCAGGAACGCCACCATGGCCACGATGATCAACAGAGCTTCCACACCTTCACGCAAAAGGATGGTCAAGGCTCCAACAAAAGTGGCCATCGCGTCGGCCCGCCCGCTTCCGAACTCAGCTTCTACCAGAACAAATAGGCCATCCAATCGGTTGGCATGCCGCAAGGCGGCCCCGATGTCGCCATGAGCAATGGCCGATCTGTATAGCTGCATGCTGCGCTCTACGTCCACCAGCAGTTCCTTGTTGCGGCTCTCTAGGCCCGCCTCAAGTGGCTCGAAGCCATCTAGATAGGCAGACAGCGCGAGTTGGGTCGCACCAGCATGGTCGCCCGCCTGCAGCGCCTCAACGCTGGATTTGAGCTGCTTGCGCGCCAGCGCGGTGCCGGATGAGCCGTCCGGGACGGAAAGCATCTGAGGGTTCGCACGCGTGTATGCCAACACCGCAGCGGCATCAGCAGGCGGCAGGGACTGTGCAAGGGTAACTTCTGACGCCGTTGCAAGGGCCTTCAAATTGGGTAGCGCCGCGCGTGAGCCTGGATCGTTTGCAAACAACTGTGCCCCCCGTTGGCGCACCTCTTCGTTGTAAGAAAGCGTTCCGACGTAAAACGCAAGGGCCCAGCGGTCCGCCTCATCCAGCTTGCTGAACTCTGGCATTGATGTGCCGGATACACCTTGCGTGACAACCTGGTAAAGCGCCATGACTGAGCGATGACGTGCCCGGTCGCCGTCAGTGAAATCGACAGGTTTGGGGTCCAACTGCCCCGCCAATGCGCCATCGCCAGCGCCAGTTGCCCCATGGCATGAAGCGCACTGTGCTTGGTAGAGGCGTTGTCCATTGAGAAGGTCGGGGACGGTTCTCGGTGCAACGGGTATAGGGTACGCCTTCAGGAGAAGGACGTTCGCGTCGCGGGCCAATATGGCAACGGCTGATGGCTCGGTCTTCGCTTGAACTGCATTTTGCAGACGCTGGATCAACGCCTGAAGCTGAGCAAGCGACGGGTGAGGTGGGAGCGCGGCAGCGTGCTTGACGGAATTCTGGGCGAATTCGATCATTTCCGCGTATTCCGCCTCACTGACCACTGCACCACCGCTCACCGCGCCAGCATAGTCAACGGCGATGTAGTCCAGCAGCTGCCAAAGCTGTCGCGCCTTCGCTTCTTCCGTCGGCTGCGCGGCATGACTTAGATGAGCAAAGAGCATCCAAACTGCTGTAACAGTGCAAAAGCACAAACGTTTGAAGAATTCCATTTCGGGCAGACGCGTATTCAGACCCGCGCGATTATTAACCCTGAAGTAGGTGTAGAGTCAACTGTGAATTCGATGAGGAGTAGATATGAAGATTGGTGAACTGGCGGAGCGAGCAGGCGTTCAGGTTGAAACCATCCGCTTCTATGAGCGTGAAGGCCTTTTGCAAGCTGCTGCCAGAAGCGCTGGCAACTATCGCATCTATGAAAGCCTACACGTTCAGCGGCTGGCATTCATTCGCCACTGCCGATCACTCGACATGACGCTGGATGAGGTTCGCGTCCTGCTGCGGCTGACTGACTCTCCCGACGAGAGTTGTGCCGAGGTCAACCAGATCTTGGACGCTCATATAGGGCAAGTCAGCCAGAGAATTAAGGAACTGCGCTTGCTTGAACTGGAACTCAAACAGTTGCGCAGTCAATGTCGCCAGGGCACGGACGCGAAGGACTGCGCCATCCTTAGTGAGATCTCCAGAAAGGCCCCGGGCGGTAAGCCGCATCGCAATGGGAAGGTGGGACAGCAGGAGTCCGCCCGCCAACCGGGCTAACACTAACCGCTACCTTGGAGCTTCGTTCTGGCGAAGCTGAGCCAGCCAGGTTCGCTCATAGCCAACCTTGCGATCTGTTGCCTCACTCAATAGGCTCAGCCAAGCCGAACCAACACATCGACGCGACGCCTGGACGGCCTCGCTTACCTGCGCTCCGACGGTCCCGCCAGCATTTAATGCAACCCGGTTGGTGGCGACGGCAAGGCTGGCACCAGCCCATCGCCCGACCATGCCCATGCCGGACATTGGCTTCCATTTGCCGCCCGCTCCTTCTCCGTGCGCTCTTTTGGCGACATGAACGGGCTGATCAAATGCAGAGGGACTGGATCGGGCCCTGCATCCAGCAGCAAGGCGTTGGGAAAGGCCGCCACGCTCTTGGCGTCATAGCGCAGTGGTTTGATGAAGCGACGATGCTGTGCCACCAGCGCCTGCACCAGTGCCAATTCATAGACTCTTTCCACGGGGATCCACTGTTCACTGGCCAGCATGAAACTGGCCGCATCGATTTCATACGTGTGTTCCCGCCGCGACCGGATCAGTGCCGCCATCACCAGACGCACCTTGTATCCGCTGTCGGCATCCCGGGCTTCGAACAAGGGCGCGAACACGCGCTCGATGCGTTCCCAGGTCTTGCTTGCCACCAGCAGTGGCGCATCCGGCATGTGCTTGATCCATACACGCCGCCCAAAGGCCGTGGCATCGCTCGCCTTGAACTCACCCATCACGATCGCCAGCGGGCTGTGCCCCTCATGGGGCCGGAGAATGGACAACTTGTCACGGCGCCGGATCGCAGCCGCAGCCTTGTTGGCTTCATTGAATGACTCAGGCACATGGAGACGTTCACTCAGCGGAACGCCCTTGACGAGCACGTCCTCTGCTGCCGCCAGCAAGTATTTGTGAACAACCCAACGGATTTGCCGCTGCCGGACAACGCGCCCGAGACCCATCCCAAGGTGCAGACGCTTCGCGAGTTGGCGCAATGGTCCGAGGGGACGGTCTGGTGCTCGCCCGAACGACATGGCGCCATGACCGGCATCATGAAGGCCCAGATCGATTGGATTCCACTGAGCGTCGGATCGGTCAGGCCCACTCAAGGCAAGACCCTTGCCGTGATGGAAGTATCGGGCGGTTCGCAGTCCTTCAATGCCGTCAACCAAATGCGCATTCTTGGCCGGTGGATGCGCATGATCACGATCCCCAATCAATCGTCGGTGGCCAAAGCCTTTCTGGAATTCGATGAGGCGGGCCGCATGAAACCATCGGCGTACTACGAGCGCGTGGTGGACGTGATGGAGGAATTGATGAAGTTCACGCTGCTCACCCGCGACGTTGCACCCTACCTCGTCGATCGCTACAGCGAGCGCAAGGAAAGCGCGGCGGAGTTGTCCAGGCGAGTCAACCAAGCCGCGCTGTAGTCTTGACGGCAAGGTGTTGGCGCCTCAGTGCAGGACCCTCCTGATGACCAACACGATCGCCAATCCCAAACCAGCTAAGGACGGCAGTACCGTGGTCACCATGCCGAAGCTGCGCGCGCCCGCGCCTTTGGGATAGCCATGCAAAAAGGCTCCCCTGCCAATTGCAAAGAGCATCACGGCCGCAGGAATGCAGAACAACGCGTCTCCCGTCACCAGGGTTGCCAGCGTCACATGCACCCCAATGGCCACGACACACTGTTCCAGCGTGTTCTGCAGAAATGCCACCTTGATGGCAATGCGGGGACTGGGGGGCGCGAACGCCGATCCCCGGTTGTCCTCTGCACTTTGGTACCTCCCTGAGGACACCATGCGCACGCTGATCAACAGCCAGAGCAACACGAACACATCGCATTGCAACGCAAAGGCGATGCGCTCGGACATGGCGACGGGTGGCTGGAAGTAATGCGGCAACCAGAACCAAGCCCCTACCACCATAGCCATGCACAACAACCCAGCCAGCAAAGCGTTGCGCAGGATGAGACGCTGCTCACGCCGGATGTCCACCCCCTGTTCGCTGGCCTCGGCCGCCGATGCTTCGGACTTGCATGAATGTCTCCCGAGTTCACTCATCAGGACACTCCCGGCCAAGTTGCACAGCGTTCATTTGACAACTTCGGCCGCTGCCAGACGGCCGTCGTACACGCGCCTATACCGGCGCGAACGCCTCTCTGAGCAGAGGAAAGTGGATGCGCGCACCCACACGCCGAATGCGCCTTCAGATGCCACATCATCCAGATGAACCGCCTCACATCGCGCGCCAGACAATCCGTGCCACTGTGCCGGGTCACACCGCCTGCCCTATTGCCCGCCCGTGTTCGCTGTCGTTCTCCTCTTCATCATCACGCCTGTGGACCAGGCGATAGAGCACGGGCAGCACCAGCAAAGTCAAAGCCGTCGATGAAAGGATGCCGCCGATCACCACGGTGGCCAGGGGCCGCTGCACTTCGGCTCCCGTTCCGGTCGCCAATGCCATTGGCACGAAGCCCAGTGAAGCAACCAGCGCAGTCATCAGGACCGGCCTCAGACGTGTCAGCGCACCCTCGCGGACAGCAGCGTCCATTCCCATGCCGTTTTCTCGTAGGCTGCGAATGAACGAGATCATCACCAGGCCGTTCAATACCGCCACGCCCGACAGAGCAATGAAGCCGACAGCCGCTGAGATCGACAGCGGTATGTCTCGCAGCCACAGAGCCGCCACGCCACCGGTCAATGCGAATGGGATCCCGGTAAAAACCAGCAGCCCGTCCTTGACGTTGCCAAAAACAGCGAATAGCAGGATGAAGACAAGGGCGAGCGCTACGGGTACGACGACCGTCAGACGCTGGGCAGCCGCTTGCAGATTCTCATACTGCCCGCCCCACTCGAGCCAATAGCCGGCCGGTGGCCGCGCCTTAGCCTGGATCTGTGTTTGCGCGTCCACAACGAAGGAGCCCAGATCTCGACCCCGTACATTGGCGCTGACCACAACGCGCCGCTTGCCGTTCTCCCTGCTGACTTGATTCGGCCCCGGCTTGAGCTCCAATTGAGCGACCTCGGACAACGGCACATACGCCGGCCGGGCCACTTTTCCGCTCCGATCGTCTTGTGGCAACGGGACTGGCAGGCGCATCAATGCCGCTAGGTCGCTGCGCATGGCGTCCGGTAGTCTGACAACAATATCGAATCGTCGGTCGCCCTCAAACAGCGTTCCGGCCCCACGCCCTGCCAGAGCGGTTGACAGGACATCTTGGACTTCAAAGACGCTGAGCCCCAAACGTGCGGCGCGCTCCCGGTCAATCGCCACCGTGAGGACAGGAAGGCCGGTGGTCTGCTCCACCTTGACTTCACTCGCGCCCTCAACTTGGCGCAACACCCCTGCGATGCGCTCGGCCTGAGCGTTCAGTACGTCCATGTCGTCGCCGAACACCTTCACCGCCACATCGCTGCGCACACCAGAGATCAGCTCATTGAATCGCATCTGGATCGGCTGGGAGAATTCGTAGGCGTTGCCCGGGATGCTCTCGACCGTCGCCTGAATGGCCGAGAGCAGCTCTTCGCGGCTCTTGCGCGGCTCTGGCCATTGATCCATTGGCTTGAGCATCACATAGCCATCCGAAACGTTCTGCGGCATCGGGTCGGTGGCCACTTCGGCAGTGCCTGTGCGGGCAAAGACGCGCTCGATCTCGCCGAACTTCGCCTTAAGGGTCCTCTCTATTTGCTGCTGCATCTCCACCGACTGGGTAAGGCTGGTCGCGGGGACGCGCAACGCCTGCAACGCGAAGTCGCCCTCGTTGAGGCTCGGCACGAACTCGCTGCCAAGCTTCGTTGCTGCCACACTCGCCAGCACCACCAAGCATGTCGCCGCCGTGATAACGATGGCGGCATTGCCCAGCGCCTTGTCGAGCAAAACTTTGTAGCCGCGCTTGCTGGCCCGAAGCAGCCCGTTCTCTTTCTCCGAAACTTTCTCGCCAATGAAGAGCGCGACAGCCGCAGGCACGAACGTGACCGACAGCAGCATTGCAGCGGCCAGGGCGAAAACGACCGTGAGCGCCATCGGATGGAACATCTTCCCTTCCACCCCGGAGAGCGCAAAGATGGGGAGGTACACCACCATGATGATGAGTTGCCCAAAGATGAGCGGCCGACGCGCCTCTTGCGAGGCAGCGAATACCTCATGGAAACGCTCGGGCAAGGTGAGTACCCGCCCTTTGTGGGACTGCGCGTGCGCGAGACGCCGCACACAGTTCTCTACGATGACCACGGCACCGTCCACGATGATGCCGAAATCCAATGCCCCCAAACTCATCAGATTGGCGCTGACCTTCTGAGTCACCATCCCGGTAAAGGTAAACAACATGGCAAGCGGAATGACCATTGCAGTGATCAGTGCCGCCCTCAGATTGCCCAGGAAAGCAAAGAGCACGGCAATCACCAGGATCGCACCTTCCAACAGGTTCTTTCTCACCGTGTCGATGGCCTTGTCCACCAGATGCGTCCGGTCATAGACGGTGATGGCATGAACGCCAGCAGGCAGGCTCTGCTTGACCTGGGCCATCTTCTCGGCAACCGCTTGCGCAACGGCGCGGCTGTTTTCGCCCATGAGCATGAACGCCGTGCCCAGCACGACTTCCCGGCCGTTGTCGGTGGCCGCACCCGTTCGCAGCTCCCGGCCAATGCCCACGGTTGCCACGTCTCCGATGCGAATTGGGCTTCCATCGACCGCTTTCACGACAATGTTGGCAATGTCTTCAGTCGATGCGACTTGCCCAGGAGCGCGCACCAAGTATTGCTCGCCGCTCTTCTCGATGTAGCCGGCGCCAACATTCCCATTGTTTCGCTCGATGGCCGCGACAAGGTCGGATAGACCTAAACCGAACGAGGACAGCTTGGCAGGATCCGGCGCAACCAAGTATTCCTTGCTAAAGCCCCCAATGGAGTTGATTTCGGCAACGCCTCGCACGTTGCGCAACTGTGGTTTGATGATCCAGTCTTGGATCTCCCGGAGATCCGTCGGCGTGTAGGGGCTGCCGTCCGGCTTCTTGGCGCCCTCATCGGCTTCCACCGTCCACATGAAGATCTCCCCCAGCCCTGTGGAGATCGGGCCCATCTCGGGCGTGATACTTTCCGGAAGACTTTCACGAGCCTGCGCTAGCCGCTCCGAGATGAGCTGCCGGGCAAAGTAGATGTCCGTGCCTTCTTCGAACACCACGGTGACCTGCGAGAGTCCATAGCGCGACAGTGATCGGGTTTGGACCATCCGCGGAAGACCCGCCATGGCCGTCTCAACCGGAAAGGTGATGCGCTGTTCAGCCTCAAGCGGAGAATAACCAGACGCGGCGGTATTGATCTGCACCTGGACGTTCGTGATGTCTGGTACGGCGTCAATGGGCAGCCTTGTGTAGCTGTATGCGCCCAGCCCTCCGATCGCGAAGACGGCGAGCAAGACAAGCCATCGATGCTCGATGGCAAAGCGAATGATGCGTTCAAACATGGTCAGTCCTGCCTTAGTCTTCGTCTTCAACGCTGCTCTTGCCGATGTCAGCCTTGAGCACGAAGCTGTTGACCGCCACATAGGACTGCCCAGCGGTAAGGCCACCCAATATCTCTGTGGTCTGGCCATCCGTACGACCCAGCTTGACCGGCGTTGCTTTGAAGCCGTCACTGCCTGAGACAAAGACCACCGCCTTGTCGTCCATCATCTGGATCGCTGTCGATCGCACGCTTACGGGTACTTGCGTCTGGCTGGCCAAGACACTGACGGTGACGAAGAGGCCGGGGCGCCAGGCGCCCCCTGGATTCGCGAGCGTGACACGTGCCACGGCAGAGCGAGTCTGTTCCCCCAGCAGGTTGCCCACATAGGTGATCTTGCCGTTAGACACGGCTTGCGAGCCAGCCGCCTTGACGACCGCAGGAAGCCCGACGCGCACCTTGTCGAGGTCTTTGGGACTGACGTTCACGTCCGCCCACACCGTAGAGAGGTCTGAGACAACGAACACTGTCGCGTCTTCCTTGACGGCCTCACCCAATGCCAGACGCTTCTCAACAACCGTGCCGTCAAAAGGCGCGCGCAACTCATAGCGGCTCAAGCTAGTGTTGCCTTTCACATTGCCGGATTGCTGCACCCCCAACGCGCTGAGCTTCTGCTCAGCGTTCCGTTGCTGAATCTCTGCTTCCCGCAGTGCTTGCTGAGCCTGAAGAAGGTCTTGCTCGGCCGAGATCTTCTGCTCCCAGAGTGTCTTCTCCCGCTGGTACATGACGCGCGCTGCCGCTGCTCGCTCGCGCGCTGCCAGCGCCTCAGAACGCAAATCGGACAGGTCAGGGCTTGACAGTACCGCCAAGACCTGCCCCTTGCGCACGTTCTGGCCCAGGTTCACAAGAACGGCGTCGACAACGCCAGCCACCCGAGGTGTCACCTGCGCTGTTCGATCGGCATTGGATCGGACCTCCCCCGGGAAATCCTGACCGGTCCGAATCACTGCCGCCTGCGCCTTGTCCAATTGAATTCCGCTGGCCTTGAGCTGCTCGGGAGTGAGCTTTACGGTGTCGCTTTCACCATGCTCCTCATGTTCAGACGCCTCAGCTTCGCGTGACTCCTTTCCTCCAGAGGGCTGCGCCGATCCGTCCGGCTTGCTTTCCTGGGACGCTTCCCGCTCCTCGGATTCGGAATTCTTCTCAGTTTCCCCTTCCTGCTTACGCTCAGCGTGTTCTGCGTGCTCTTCGCCGCCAGCAGCGGCCGGCGGATTGCGGTTCCAGACAACAAAGAGGGCCGCTGCGGTGGCCAGCAGCATGCCAACGATGATGGTTACTTGTTTACGGGTCATGTTGTCACTCGGTTCATTGCGTCGTAACGGGAGCGGTACGGGCCATTCCCAAGATGCGGCCAAGGTCGATGGCCGCACGCTGGCTTTCAGCCACAGCTTTGAGATGCTGAGCACGCGCTTGAAAGAGGCTGCGCTGGGCATCAAGCACGTCCAGGAACGTGAACTTCCCCAGCGCGAACCCATTGGTCGCTGCGTCATAGGCGCTTTGGGCCTTGGGGAGCAATTCGCGCTCGATCATCAGTGCCTGCTTGCGGGCGCTCTGAGCCTGTGCGAGGGCAACGTGTGCCCCGGCCCTTAGGCGTGAGACTGTCGCTTGCAAGGCATAGCGGGCTTGATCCTCGCGGGCGAGCGCCTCCTGCAGATTGCCCTGATTGCGGTCGAACATGGGCAAGGGAATGGAAACGCCAATCAATGGCTGATTACGCCCGATCTCGTTGTTCCGCTGTACTCCCAGCCCGACAGTGATGTCCGGCATGGCGCGGCTGCGCTCGACATCCACCAGTGCTTGTCGCCGCGCAACCTCCAGCCTTGCTTCCACCACTTCCGGGGCCGCCTCTATGCGTTCCTCCAAAGAAACAGTGGCGACTTCCTCAGGGACGTGCAGTACCCCTTCGAGAGGTGGAAGCAACGCTTCCATCGCGCCCCAATGCGCGGCCAGACGGGTACGTGCAACTTGCAACTCCACCTGCGCCTGTGCCAGTTCGAGGTCAACACCGGATGCGGCAAGGCGGGCCCTCGTCTCATCGACAGGTGACACCTTGCCGGCGGCGACTCGTTTCGCAGCAGCATCCGTGGCCTGCCGCGCTAATTGCGACAAAGCGTTCGCCTGGTCTAGACGTGCCTGTGCCGCAAGCGCTTCCCAGAAGCTTGCGCTGACCTCGGCGCCGATCTTTGCCTGCAGTCCCTCAAGTCGCGCCTGCGCAATCGCGCGCCCTTGGTGTGCAGCCATCACGCGAGCCTGACGCTTGCCACCCAGTTCCAGACGCTGGCTCACTTGAACTGCCGTGGTACGAGTACGACGTTGGGTGTCCTCGATCGAGGCTGCGAACTCCGGGTTGGGCATCAAGCCCGCTTGCTCTTCAGCGCCCTGCGCGGCGGCGACTTCCGCCCGCGTTGCTGCCAATTCAGGACTTCTTTCCAGTGCAAGGGCAACCGCCCTCGCCAGCGTCAGGGGAACGCTTGGGGAAGCGGCCGCGGGGTTTGAGGCGACAGTTGGGAGTACTGAATGCGGCTGGGTCATCTCCGCTCGCGCAACGACGCAAGAGACGAGCGCAGCAAGTGCCAGTGCCGTGCGTTGAACTGTCAGAGTTGAAGGACGACGCGTTTGGCGCCCTCCGAAGGGATATGTCATCGAATTCTCCAATGTATGGATAGAACTCGACGAGTCGCAGGGCCGCGCGGAGCGCGCCTATTCTTGGGAAAGGGAAAGCCGACTCGTCGAACTAGAGCGAGTCGGCCCATTTGGGCCGCTCCAGCGCAGCAGGCTGGAACGACGTGTAGTTCACGATAGGCGTGGCAAACAACAGCGCACCAACCATCGGTGGCTTGAGCTTGAAATCAAGCTCCATCAGATGCGCTTTCCCTAAATGGCACATTCCGCAGTCTGCTTCAGGCTGTGCGGAGTTGTGAGCGTCCGTCTGCGATCCCTGCCGCCCGCCCTTGTCATCCAACGACGTAGTGCCAGATGCGCCTTTCGCGGCGTCAACTTCGTGCTTGCAGGAATGATGTCCGACATGTGTCGCCGATCGCCCAGTTTCGTGCTGGCAATTGCTCGCCATCGCCGCCCAACTGAAATGGAGAGGCACCAATACCAGCAAGATGAGGGCAATCAATCGGCGCATAGAACGGAAGTATAGGGGAAAGGATGATGGTCGCGTACCCCTTGACTCTCTACTGGGTACAGGGTTTCAAATGCCTCACCAAGATTTAAATTGGCCCATTGGTCCGCTGCCCTTGGAGGGAATACTGATGAGTAACGACGACGATCATGGCCTGGACGGCCGACAGGCTTCGGACAGGCGCATTCTCTGGCAGGTACTCATGATCAACCTTGCTCAATGTATCGCCGGATTCGCCGTGGGCGCGTGGGCGTCCTCGACGGCCGTGATGGGAGCAGCGCTTGATAACCTTGCCGACGCCTCTGTCTATGGCGTGAGCCTTTACGCTGTTGGCCGCTCAGCCGCCATCAAAGCAAGGGCAGCTCGCCTGTCTGGCTGGCTCCTGATCGGGCTCGCAGTGTTGATGCTCAGCGAAGTCCTGCGGCGCTTCTTCGGGGGCGAAGCGCCTCTTGGACCGGCCATGATGACCATGGCGGCGGTCAATGCCGGCATGAACCTGTTCTGCCTGAGGCTCCTCAAGCGACACAAGGGCAAGGACGTCAACTTCAAAGCATCCTCGATCTTCACAAGCAACGATTCGATCGTGAACCTGGCCATCGTCGCATCGGGTGCGCTGGTGATGTGGCTTGGTTCGAACTTGCCGGATCTGATTCTTGGAATGGTGGTGAGCGCCATCGCGTTCAAAGGTGGCCGAGAGATCCTTGCCGAAGCGCGCGAAAGCACTCAGGTTGACGAGGCAGACGCCTCTTAGACGTTGCGAGGTGGCGACGAATTGACTAATTTACTACTTGACCCTGGAGTTGGTGCAGC
>NZ_JACRAH010000007.1 GCF_016234775.1 Aquabacterium sp.
CATCAGCTAGCAAGGTCGCCAACGTCTCATTCAGCGCATCTTGAAGCAAGCCCATGAAATAAAAAGGGAACGTGAAACACGTTCCCTTTTTACAGCCTGTCAGATCACGCGAGGCTTAACTGACTGGCATTGACCCGAAGGTGGCCTCGTGATCAGCTGCAACAAACAGCGCTGCTGATCAGGCTTTCAGGTGCGACAGTTGCACGTGGGCGCCGGTCTTCAGGCGGATCTCTTCAGGCGTCACGCCCGGCGCGATCTCCACGCACTTGAAGCCATCCGGCGTCACGTCCAGCACGCACAGTTCGGTGATGATGCGGTCCACCACGCCCAGGCCGGTCAGCGGCAGCGTGCACTTCTGCAGCAGCTTGTGCTCACCGTTCTTGGCGGCGTGTTCCATCAGCACGACCACGCGGCCCACGCCGGCCACCAGGTCCATCGCGCCGCCCATGCCCTTGACCATCTTGCCGGGGATCATCCAGTTGGCCAGATCGCCCTTCTCGGACACCTGCATGGCGCCCAGGATGGACAGGTTGATCTTGCCGCCGCGGATCATCGCAAAGCTCTCGTGCGAGCCGAAGATCGAGGAACCAGGCAACACGGTCACGGTCTGCTTGCCGGCGTTGATCAGATCGGCATCGACCTGGTCTTCGGTCGGGAACGGGCCGATACCCAGCATGCCGTTTTCGGATTGCAGCCAGACGTCGATGTCCGGGCTCACGAAATTGGCCACCAGTGTCGGCAGGCCAATACCCAGGTTCACGTAGAAACCGTCTTCCAGTTCGCGTGCGGCACGCGCCGCCATTTCGTCATGTGTCCAGGGCATGTTCAAGCCTCCCGCCGAGCCGCCTCAAGGGAGGCTTGCGCCCCCTTGGGGGGCAGAAACGAAGTGATAGTGGGGGTCATATTTATGCTCCTGCCTTTTCGGTGATCGTGCGCTTTTCAATGCGCTTCTCAGGGGTAGCGTTGAGCACGATGCGGTGCACATAGATACCCGGCAGGTGGACGGCATCCGGATCAAAGGTGCCGGTCTCGACGATCTCTTCCACTTCCACCACGGTGATCTTGCCCGCCATGGCGGCAGCCGGGTTGAAGTTGCGCGCTGTGCGACGGAAGATCAGATTGCCCGATTTGTCGGCCTTGTAAGCCTTGACCAGTGCCACCTCGGGCAGCAAGGCCCGCTCCATGACATAGACCTCGCCATCGAACTCGCGGGTTTCCTTGCCCTCGGCCACGATGGTGCCCACGCCCGTCTTGGTAAAGAAGGCCGGGATGCCCGCGCCACCAGCACGCAGCTTCTCGGCCAGCGTGCCCTGCGGCGTGAATTCCAGCTCCAGCTCGCCCGCCAGGTATTGGCGCTCAAACTCCTTGTTCTCGCCCACATAGCTGGAGATCATTTTCTTGATCTGACGCGTGTTGAGCAACTTGCCCAGGCCGAAACCATCGACCCCGGCGTTGTTCGAGATCACGGTCAGGTCCTTCACACCTGACGCCTGCAAGGCGTCAATCAGCGCTTCAGGAATGCCACAGAGGCCGAAGCCCCCTACTGCGAGCAATTGCCCGTCTTTCACAATCCCAGCCAGCGCACTGGCGGCGTCGGGATAGACCTTGTTCATCCAATCACTCCTTGGCAAACGGGGGGACTCTTTCGCTGCACTGCAGCATGGAAAGCGTACACCGGGTCGCTTGCAAAAATCCAGCCATTTGAATGAAAAAGACGCATCAGCTTGCGCTTGACGCGTCCTGGTCACGCTTGATGCGCGTTCATTGTGGTTTCAGGCCTGACCCGCCTTGGTGCGAGGGGCAGTCAGGTGCACCACAAGGGCGAATCCATCACTTGCCGGGCAGCGCTGGTGGTGCGTCAGAACCAGGTAACGCAGGTGTGCCCTTGAGTGCACGAATGGGCTCGGGCAGAGGCACGGGCCGCCCTTCCGAACTGCTCACCCACACCAGCGTGGCACCGCCTGCGGCATAGGGCGAACCTGGCTCGTCCGAGCGCTCGATCGTCACGAAGGTATCGATGCTGGTACGGCCGGGATCGGCCACATACAGCTTCACCACCAGGTCGCCCGGGAACACCAGCGGCCGGTAGAAGTTGAAGAAAGCATTGGCGATGACCGGCCCGTCGTCGCGGCCATCGACGGATCCACTGATGGCCTCGATCCAGGACACCCGTGCCTGCTCCATGTACTTGAAGTACACGGTGTTGTTGACGTGGCCCAGCGCGTCCATGTCGCCCCACATGATGGGCAAGGACAACTCGTGGACGAGGATCTTGTGCTCAGGAATGTCTAGACGCATGGTTCAACCGCAAAAAGATAAGCCCGCATGGGCAACACAAAGAGGCTGTGTGGCCAGTTGCGGGCTAGATAGGGATGATCGGGCTGAATTCAAGTCAGGCCGCAGCCCGACCGTCATCAACCCCAGGCATCAGGCCGCCAGCATGCCGTCATCGGCCGAGATGATCGCGCCATTGATGAAATCGCTTTGCGCCGAACACAGCGTCACCAGCATGGCATCCAGGTCCTTGGGTTGGCCGACGCGCTTGCGCGGCAGCATGCTGATCAGCTTCTTGCCGGCTTCGGTGTCCCAGTGATGGTGGTTGATCTCGGTATCGATGTAGCCCGGGCAGATGGCGTTCGATGTGATGCCAAAGCGCCCCCACTCGGCGGCCATCACCTTGGTCATGTGGACCACGGCAGCCTTGCTCATGCAGTACACGCCAATCTGCGGCATGGTGCGCAAGCCGGCTGCGGATGCGATGTTGATGATGCGACCACCCGTGAAGGTGCCGGGTGCCGAACCCTTGGCGCGTGCCAGCATGCGCTTGGCCACTTCCTGCGCCACAAAGAAGGCGCCGCGGGTGTTGGTGTTGAAAATGAAGTCGTAGTTGTCTTCGGTGACATCGATCAGGCGCTCGGTGGTGCTCACGCCCGAGTTGTTGATCAGGATGTCGATGGCCCCGACTTCGGTCTCGGCATGGGCCACGGCCGATTTGATCGAATCCACATCGGTCACGTCCAGTTCGACCAGGTGGGCATCGCCACCGTAAGCCTCGATTTCGGAACGCAGGGTTTTGAGGCGCTCAACGCGACGACCTGCCAGCACCACGGCGGCGCCGGCCTTGGCCAGGGTGTGGGCGAACTGCGTGCCCAGGCCGCTGGATGCGCCGGTGATCAGGGCCACGCGGCCCGACAGGTCAATGGTGTAGCTCATGCAGATTGCTCCTTTTGGCGCTTGAACAGGCGACAGGATTTTTCACTGTCAGAAACGGCTATGACCTTAGCACGGCTCCCCTTGGGTGATCCTTTTTGTTGCGGGTTGGACGACAGCCAATCTTGATCCCCCGCATTGACGGGGACGTTTTCGAACGATCGTGCTTTTTTCTGAGAGAATTTGGGGCCGAGCCCGACATAGAATCGCGGACTTGATTAAAAACAACTGAACCCTGTTTTGTCCGAACAGAAGGAATCACGATGACGCCCCAGGAAATCCTTGAGCAGTTTGGCCCCCGCGAGTCGATGGAATACGACGTCGTGATCGTCGGCGCCGGCCCCGCAGGTCTGTCCACTGCGATCCGTTTGAAGCAACTGGCCGAAAAAGCTGGCAAGGAAATCAACGTCGTCGTGCTCGAAAAGGGTTCGGAGCCTGGCGCTCACATCCTGTCGGGCGCTGTGATGGACCCACGCTCGATCACCGAGCTGTTCCCCAACTGGAAGGAGCTGGGCGCTCCTTTGACCCAACCCGTCACTGGCGACGAAGTCTATGTGCTGACCGAAGGCGGTCAGATCAAGACGCCCGACGCCCTGGTGCCCAACTGCATGCACAACGATGGCAACTACGTCATCAGCCTGAGTGACGTGACCCGTTGGCTGGCGCAGCAGGCTGAAGGCCTGGGCGTGGAAATCTTCCCTGGTTTCGCTGCAGCTGAAGTGCTGTACGACGACAACGGCGCCGTCAAGGGCGTGGCCACCGGCAACATGGGCATCGACAAGACGGGCGAGCCCACCGGCGACTTCCAGCTGGGCATGGAACTGCTGGGCAAATACACCATCTTCGCCGAAGGCGCACGTGGCCATCTGGGCAAGCAACTGATCGCCAAGTTCAACCTGGCAGACGGCAAGGCCCCACAAAGCTACGGCATCGGCATCAAGGAACTGTGGGAAATCGATCCAGCCAAGGCCAAGCCTGGTCTGGTCGTCCACACCGGTGGCTGGCCGATGAACACCGAGACCTTCGGTGGCGGCTTCCTGTACCACCTGGCTGACAACAAGGTCACGCTGGGCTTCGTGGTTGGCCTCGACTACAAGAACCCCTGGCTGAGCCCCTTCGAAGAAATGCAGCGCTGGAAGACCCACCCGGTCATCAAGCAGTATCTCGAAGGCGCCAAGCGCATCAGCTACGGCGCGCGCGCCATCAACAACGGCGGCCTGCCCAGCCTGCCCAAGACCGTCTTCAAGGGCGGCGCCCTGGTCGGTTGCGATGCCGGCTACATGAACGCTGCCCGCATCAAGGGTTCGCACGCTGCGATGAAGTCCGGCATGCTGTGCGCCGAAGCCGTGTTCGAAGCCGTGATGGCCGGCCGTCAGCAAGATGAGCTGACCGCCTACCCCGCGCTGTTCGAAAAGAGCTGGCTGCACGACGAACTCAAGACCTCGAAGAACTTCAAGACCTGGTTCAAGAAGGGCTTCTACGTCGGCACCATCATGACGGCCGTCGAACACTGGCTGCTGCCCCGCCTGGGCATCAAGGAAGCCCCATGGACCCTGCGCAACCCCGCGCCGGACCACACCTTCCTGAAGCCCGCCGGCCAGATGCCCAAGATCGACTATCCGAAGCCCGATGGCAAGATCACCTTTGATCGCCTGAGCTCGGTGTTCGTCTCCAACACCAACCACACGGAACACCAGCCTGCTCACCTGACACTGAAGAACGCGTCGGTGCCCGTGCAGACCAACCTGGCTCAGTTCGCCGGCCCCGAGTCGCGCTACTGCCCGGCTGGCGTGTACGAGTTCGTGAAGAACGACGACAACAGCGATCGCCTGGTGATCAACGCGCAGAACTGCGTGCACTGCAAGACCTGTGACATCAAGGATCCGACACAGAACATCGTCTGGATCACGCCTGAAGGCGGCGGCGGCCCGAACTACTCGGGCATGTAAGCCACTGGCAGCACATCAATAGGGAGCCTTGTTGGCTCCCTTTTTCTTTTCCCCTCTCGCATGCAATCGCATACATGCACCATTGGACAAGTGGCCTGGCTCACAGCTGTGACTGCCAAGGCCATACGCCACTACGAATCATTGGGCCTGTTGCCCTTCGTCGCGCGAGCGGGCCGCTACCGGCACTATGACCAAGCGCATGTGCTGGCCATACGCCTGATTCGGCAAGCTCAGGATCTTGGCTTCACCTTGGCTGAAACGCAGACGCTGTTGATGGACGATGGCTGCACGCCGGACTGGTCGGCCATGTTGCAGGCCATCGAAGCCAAGCGCCAAAGCATTCAGGCTGACATCGAGCGCCTTCAACAACGCGACTTGGGCTTGAACGCATTGAGCCAAACCCTGTCCGAGTTGATGGCGCAATCCAACGATTGCGATGTGATTGCGACGCAGTTGGCAAACGCTGACGCATTCCACACACAGCTGGCTACGAGCACTTGACCTTGCCCCCGGGGGCAAGTTTTACGGTAGAGGCATTCGCCACAGTCATACCAGCTCATGCCTGCTCGTCACGTTCTGATCATTGCCGCTCACCCTGGCCTTCCTGATACCGAAAGCCTGGGAATGAGCATGGCTCGCACTTACGCCCAGACACCCCATATGGCCGGCGACCACATCAGGTTGCTGCAACTGGACGACCTCGATTTCGATCCCATGCTGCGCTCTGGATACCAGCGCCCACAGGACCTCGAGCCTTGCTTGAGAATGGCGCAAGACGACATTGCCTGGGCCGATGAACTGGTTCTCGTGTTCCCAATCTGGTGGGGCGGGATGCCCGCCTTGCTAAAAGGATTTCTGGATCGCATGCTGCTGCCTGGCTTCGCGTTTCGCTATGAGCCCAAAGGCCTGGGCTTGACGCCTTTGCTCAAAGGCAAGACAGCCCGACTGATCATCACGATGGATACGCCTCGCTGGATTGACCGATGGTTGTGCGGCAGCCCCGTGATCCGTCAGCTCCGCTATCCGATCCTGCGCTTTTACGGCATCAAACTGCGTGAGGTGCTGTTTTTCAGCCCTTTCATCCTATCCAGCTTGTCACAGCGTCAGGACTGGATCGAGCGCGTGCGAAAGCTGGCACACCGTCATTGAGCATCTGTTCCAGTGGAGGACCTTGTAGCGCTTTTGCGTTCTGAGATTCATGCAAGTACCTCAGCAAATCGTACCCTGCATCCATTTACCGTCAACCACCGGTAGCGCACAGAATCTGCCTAGCTACATGAAACACGCTCATTGTTTGACTACGCATAGCCGCAAGAAACGTCCGCCCCCACAAGTTGGGGGGTAAGGTTCGCCAGCGCTCTTGAATCTATTGGCAGAATCAAATTGTTTTGAAAAGGGAGTCTCACACCATGCGAATTTCATCTGCGGTTATGACCGCATGCGCTATGTTGGCCGGCGTTAACGCACAGGCCGCTTCTCAAGCCCAAATCAGCGTGAGCGGCTTGAAATATGAGCTTGTCGATCTGAATGCAGCTGATGGCGTAGCGCCATCGTTCTCATACGGAGACAACTACGTTCCGAACTACTACAGCAACGTCACCAACGTTCAGACCTGGGGAACGCAGAACTACCCCGTGCCTGACTACGCGGGAAAAGGCGTCTATAACCTGATTCAGCTGCCGGCCCCGCTGAATCTGCCCTCAGCCTCCGATGAAAGCGTGTGGCTGGGTGGCCATGCAAAAGGAAGCATTGGCGCCGATTCGCAAGGCAGCTTCATAAGCTTGGATGCAGCTTTGATTGGCGTGGGAACGTACAGCGCCACGACAGGCTCTGACATGTCGGCCATCCTGTCTCCTTTCACCGAGTTGGTGATGACAGCCCACGTATCTTCTTCCGTTGGGATTTCCGGCGCATGCTACTCAGTGGCGCTTGCCCCGTACTACTGCGATAACGCTGGTGCCAATTTCTATTTTGAAGCAGCCAGTTGGAAACAGCAGGAAAACGGCGTTTACTATCTCGACATCGTGGGTGCGTTATCCTCGAACGTAGTTACTGTCGGCCAAATCGGCGTACCACTTACTGGCGCGCGAAACGAAGATCTGGTGGTCCGCTATGCCAATTGGACCGACAAACCCATCGCTGTTCAGTTTCGTGAATACGCCCAACTCGGCGGCGAAAGTCAGATCGCAACCGTCCCGGAACCAGCAGAGTTGACCCTGGTTCTTTCCGGGATCGCCGTTGTAGGTGTGATGGGTAGCAGAGGTCGAAAGCGCAAGTCACAAAAGGCCTGACGCGCTCATGACCGATCATGCCGGCTCGTCCGGCATTTCAATGACCTGCCCCACGGGGATGGCGTCTGCATGGTTCGATGCCGCATCGCCTGAGCCTATCTCCAATACATCCATGCCATGCAAGGCCTGACGAGACGCCGTGGCCCGGCGTTCGTCACGCAAAGCCTTGATCTGGGCGCGACGCTCGGCAAAAAACTGTTTGAGCATCTGGCCGCTGGCGTCCGCCAGTACACCGCCAATGATCTGGGTATGGTGATTGAGCTGTCGGTTGCCGAACAAGTCCAGAACCGAGCCGGCCACCCCGGTCTTGGGGTCTGTGGCAGCAAACACGACGCGCTTGAACCGCGCATGCATCAAGGCCATCGCGCACATCGCGCAGGGCTCCAGCGTGACAAACAACTCACACTCAGGCAGGCGATAGTTCGCCAGCAACTGCGAAGCATGGCGCAAGGCCACGATCTCCGCATGCGCTGTGGGATCGTGCGTGGTAATCGGTCGGTTGTAGCCGGTCGCAATCACCTGCCCGTTCAACATGATCACCGCCCCCACAGGCACCTCGCCAGCCAACCAGGCGTTCTGAGCCTGGTCCAGCGCGATGCGCATGGCGTGTTCATCGGCAAGTGATCTGGACGACATGTCTGTCACGGTCATTGCGCCTTCAGCATGGGCCAGCGCCCTTCTTCAATATAGACGCCCTGCCCCACCAAGGAGCGAAGCAGCACGAACTCCGTCGCTTGCCAGGATACCGTCTCGATGCATCGCTCAGGCACATCGGTGCGGCCATAGAACAAGGTGAGATGCGGCTTGAACTGACGAAGATGATCGCCACGGGTCAAGCCTGCCCGCATCATTTTCTGATCCAGATCGGCTTGAAAGCCCATCAACTCAGACGAAGTCGCACCGAACAACACAATGGGTATGCGGCCTGGCTTGCCTTTGAAGCTGCCAACCTTGTCAAATGCGACTTCAAATGGCGCCACCGCCATGCCTTGCGCCACCTGTCGCACTGTCGTCAGCGTAGCCGGGGGAATGTCCCCCAGAAAACTACCGACGTGAAACAAGGTCACGTGAAAGCGCGTGGCTCGCTCAGGCTTGAAGGCGAGCCTCTGTTGTTGACCCAAGTCTTGCGCCAGCACCTTGGCACGCTGCGCCGCGATGCCATCCGGCATCAAGGCCAGAAAAAGGCTGTTAACCCGATCACCACCTGATGCAAAGCCATCCAGAGACATTTGCTCGGACATGCTCAGGGCCTTTCCACGGCACCCTGCTCAACCTGCGAAGCACGGTCTTGCATCATGCGGCTCACATCGTCCTGCACTCGTTGCTGCACGCGACGGGCGCCCTCCGGGCCATCAACCATGGGGACGTCAAGGCCAGCAGCAGAAGCGGCGGATAGCGCCGAGCCAGGGCCCTGCGTGTGCATGGCACTCAACTGCTTTCGGGCCAACACAGCCACGATCAACAAGGCCAGCAGCAACGACAAGAGTCCCAGGGCTTTCACGCGGTGCTCCTACTCAGGGTATCAAGCCAGATGGATGCCAATGAGGATCACCATCACTCCCACTCGATCATTTCCGGCACCTTGAGAGCCGCATGAACACTAGGTTTTTGAAGTTCCAAGATTTCTTTCTACCGTCATTTTTACCGACGCTGGAAGGTGGTGATTGCAACGATGGTTGCCGGTCAAACGACAGCCATAACGCGGTTTCTAGTGTACACGGCGAGCCTGAAAACTGTGGGGGACAGGAACACCCCTCGGGTTGCAGCTTCCAGCACGTCGGGCATGAGAACCTAGCGGTTGGGGTGCCGCCTTGAGCCGCGCCAGTCTACAGAAAGAGTCAACATGCCCAGATGATCCTCGGCCACCCACTGCTCGGCGTGCGCATCTGGCAAAGTAGACGCAGTTCATTGGGCGGTGGTCACACGGACTCGCTTTGCAAGCCGCCTCAGGCTTGGGCATAAGGGGACGTTTGCAGGACCTATTTGCGCGACGACCCAATCAAAGTGTGGTTCCCATACCTGCATCCGCGCTAGGCGTAGCGCATCAAGAACTGTTTTAGACAGCCGCTCTTTGCCCAGCACCAGCCCTACAGGCGCATACGCGAGGATGTCGACCGTCGTTGCAATTGTCAGAGAACCGAAACTCTCACCAGCCACTCGCCTGGCCTTTTTTTCGTCGATTGCCGCGACCAGTCCATTGCGGTGAGCGAACGCCAGAGTGGCGGCCTCTCCGTCCCCAAGCGAGTCGGACGTTGAGCCCGACACAATAGAGATGAAGCTTTCGAGCGCTTCATTGTCCAACTCCACGACATCCAGTTTCCCGCTGTCGATGAGCTCAACGAGCTTCGCCGACTCCCCGTGACCATTCTCTGCACCCCCTTTGATTTCGCCGATCACGGTTTCGGTGACACAGGTGAGGCCCGGTAATGCCTGCAAAATCGCTTCTGCATGGCCGGTGGCCAGCAAGTTGATGATGATGCTGGAGTCGAGAACGAGAGTGGGCGATTGCTCAGTTAGGCAGCTTGAAAAGGTCATCTACCTCATCCTCTTGAGCCTCATCGAGTAGTTCTCGCACCATCTCACGGCTTAGCTTGAGCAAGTCCGACATCTGCCCCTCACTGAGCAGATCCCTCTTCCAAGCCTCGATGGCCAAGAGGTACAACCGCGACGATTGCTGTGGTTGGACAGCTGGGAACTCATTGCCATCCTCCCCTAGCACTTGGCGGACTTGCTCGTCGGTGATCCCGCCGTTGTCTTGGAACCAATCCCACGTTCCCTTTTTCGTTAGTCCAAGTTCTTCCAGCCTCATGACCATGGCCTGGCGCGACACGCTGAAGAAATTGGCCAGCAAGATGATGTGCCGACGCGTCAGGTGCGACGACCCAATCGTCACCTCCTTGAACTTCTCCATGACCGTTCTCGTTGGAGTCATAAATGCCCGCGCAAACGCATTGGCATATCGCTCCTCTCGCGAATTGTCGTACATCTCGTCCTGATAAATCTCAGGTCTGCGGCGAGTGGCAATAAAGTGCCCCAACTCATGGCTCCCTGTCTGATTGCGCCTATCTCGGCGGTGGGTCGAGTTGATGAGCATGCAGGCACCCACAGCATCGTCATAGGCGAACAACCCAGACACCTTGCCGTCAAGCTTGCGCGTGTACACCCTGATGCCTAATTGCAACTCCAAGATGACGTATAGGTCACGGATAGGTCCATCCCCCAACCCGAGCCAGTTACGCAGGTTGAGTGCATCCTGTTCGGCCTGTTGGCGCACATCTCCGGCCAGGATGCTCTTTTCGGCGGGATAGTTGTAGGTCTTTTGAACACCAAGAATGTTCTCAAGCTCGACCTCCGCCTTGACCAAGTCGTTGAGCAACCTTGCTGCCGTATCTATACATGGTTCGCCAGTTTCAGCGAGTGTGCGAAACCGAGGTACGAGGTCCACATGGACAGACTCACGACGCAGGATTGAATTGACGGACACGCCGTAGGACCTGCACAGGTCCTGCAGCTCCATGAGCTTGGCAGCGCGGTGCCCCTTCTCGATGGCCACCAACGTGGTTCTTGAAAGTCCGGCAGCCTTCGCAGCCACGTCTTGCGTCAGGTTAGCGGTCTCCCGCGCGCTTCTAAGTCGCTCGCCGAGCTCAAATTGGCTCAGTTCATAGTTCTCTTTAGTCATGATGCACTACTACGTATCCACTGCCTCACGAAAGACCTCGGTCCAAGGTCCTTCGTGAAGGCTGACCATTCCTTGGCGTGTTGCCGCAGGAGCCGGTCAAGCTTTTGCGACACGCTGACGGGGCTCTCCCCGAGGGACTCAGCCAGTTCAAAATTGCTTAGTCGTCTGGTCAGTTGGTAGTCAGACCTACTTTGAAGCCCTGCTAAGTGCTCGAAGTGGAGAACCCCGGCAACTGAGTACTGGCGCAAGGCGTTGGTAAAAAGGTCAAAGTCCTTGGACGCCCCCGCTTCCCAGGTCTTGGTGCTTAAGGACTCCCATACGTAGACATCCGTTGCCTCTTTCAGACCTGCCGCATGGACGCTCAGGCGCCGCAGTATGCATGCAGCGCAGATCCCGCATTGCCGCCTTGTTCCATTAAATCCAATTTGGCGCGAGGTTTGCCAACAAGAACGGGTCTTGTTCCACTTGGAGCCGCCTTCGCAGTTTTCGACGAACTCCCTCAAGGTCTCGCCTTTGGTCATCCACAGGCGCGGGAACTTGTACTTGAAACGGTAGCCCAGCAAGGCATACACGAAGCGCTCCATCCTGGCAGTGAAGGCCGGATGATTTCGATAGTCTTCGTAGCCATGTCCCACGGGCAGCAGGACAGGAGCAAGCGCGCCTTGCCCGCTCTCAGGAATGATGGCCACAGGCACGTCAATCAGGTACCCAGCCATTGCAGAAATCAGGCTGAACTTGAATCCTCTACTGCGCGCGCTGCTCTCACCATCCTTCTTCGCGATTTTCACTTTGTAGGGAACCGCATGAAAGGGCATCTCTTTTCGTTCTTGCCTTGAGATGTCGCGCTCGCTGGTGCCGATGCGCACACGCACTACCCGCCCGTTGAGCTTCTTGCCTTCGAGCGCCGCCACTGCTTGCGAATCCATGCCGTCGCTGTACGCCATGACGGCCTCCGCGTTCATCGGAAACTTCATCGTCTCCTGCGCTGGAGGAGGCACCGGGACCTTCCGCGTACGAAATACGATTTGCCAGTCGTCGCCAGTCAGCAGGTTCAATGCCTCCGTCAGCGCCCCGTGAGCGGCCTTGTCCGTCCACTTGTGAACATCGTGCACAGGCACATGGAGAATGAACTTACGGCCCCAGTTCATGGAACTGCGCACCAGGGTGCGGTCGCAGAACTCCACGGCGGCAGCGACCAGAAAAGCGTCATAGATGACTGGATCCCATCGATGGGTCGAGAAAGACTCTAGCGCCTCCGTTTCGAACCTGATGTCCCTGCCAATTCGACAAGGAACGGCGCCTCGCTTGCAAGCACTATCTTCTTCGAAGACATCGACGGTCATCTCTTTGGGCTCATAGATGGTCACAGTCGCACCCCTTCGTCCAGTCCGGTGCTTCTGGTCGTTGGCCGGATCCTGGTGGTACGTGCTTCGACAAGGATGTTACCCAGCGAACCAATCGACAACGAGTCGATAGCCTCTTGAAAGCGACGAACTACCTTGTTAGCCCTGAACTCGCTCGTCTTTTCGAGGTAGTGCTCGTGAAAGGCCCTCAAGTTGGCTTGACCGCGCATCTTCGCGGCCACGCCAATTGCAATGTTGAAGCTCTCGGGCTCTAACTTGCCCTCGCTGACTAGCATCTGGCTGCACTTGACAGCGTTTTGCCCAAAGACCGACCCAGCAGCGAGAGAACGAGCGAGGTTCAACTGGTACATCGCAATTTCTGGAGAGCCCAGAGAATTGCCCTCGCAATCGAAGACACGCTTGATGGCCTTAAGCAAGGCACCAGACACCTCATTGAAGTCGCTTACGAGTGCGCTGGTGGCTGCATGAGTGACCTCCGCTTGTGCGTATGCAGCGTTGTCGCAAAGCTTAGCCAACTGTCGCCATGGCTTCCTAAGGCCAAGGCTTCTGTGCGGTCCGTCACTCATTGGATGCCCTCCATTTGTCAAAGTTTATGTTTTTTTTCTAGACTTTGTCAAATGATTCGTTTGACTGAATACAAACCCGGGCTACCAGGGCATAGTCAGGGACACCTTTTGCAGGCGGTGCCCATCGATACATGAACTCGACCTCCCTTTGCTCGGGGCTAGCCTGCACTGCAGGCTATCGAGTTTTATTGGAAAGCCACATGGGCACCTCATCGGCCACTTGCAAACGACGAGATGCGCCTAAGCTAAGGGGCTGACGGGAGGGGTTCCCGGGCCATACGTGCTGAGGGAGGCGATGACATGTCAAGTGCAGGTTCTGTTGTAGACGGCAAATACAAGGTTACGGGGCTGTGTAGTTCTGCTGGAGGCATGGGCACGGTCCTGTTCGTCAGTCCACTCGCCTTGCCTGACACGCGGCTCGTTCTCAAATATTGCAACCACACCGACGACGACACGAAGAATCGATTTCGACGTGAAGTCCGGGTTATGCAGAGCTTCAACGGAAGCCCCTACGTTGCCCCAGTCCTGGATGCGAACCTAGAACACTCGCCGCCCTACTTTGTCATGCCGTTCTTCGAACATGGTGATCTGATGAATCAGGCTGCGCACCTTCGACAAGACCTGGCGGTGGCGGAGCAATACCTAAATAGGACGATCGACTGCATCGAGCAACTACACAGCAAGAACGTCTACCATCGAGACATCAAGCCCCAGAATTTCCTCGTAGGGAACGGCACCTTGGTGGTGTCCGATCTGGGCTTGTGCGTACAACCGAACTCGGCTACTGCGTTCACCCGCACATCCGTATATGGCGGCACACCCGGATACATGCCACCGGAGTTCTTCGCGGGAGGATTCCGCCATGCAGATGCCTCAGATGACATCTACATGTTAGGCAAGACGTTTTTTGTACTGCTCAGCGGCTTAGACACACCAGACTTGACGCCGGGGCTCCTTCCGCCCCCGCTTTTTGTGGTCATTGAGCGCGCCTGCGCCCCGGACAAAGCACGCCGCTACCCATCGCTTTCCGCCTTGCGCCAAAGTCTAACTCTGGCCTTTAGCGTAATCCTTGGGCGAGCCAATGGCTCCGGCGGAGTGTTGGGAACACAGCAGGCAATCATCGATCGATGGCAGTCCACGAACCAAACTGACTTACTTGAACTGGGGCAGTTCATTGACGAGTTGGCCATGCTCTCACCCAGCGAACGCCACCGGGTATGCATAGACATGCCCTCCGACTTGTTCTATGCGATTGCCGAAGCGCCGTTACCCCCTGGACGGTTGGCAAGCTTCATTCAGGGCTATCTTGAAATGTCGCAGCACGCAGAGTACGGTTGGAGCTTTGCCGAAACAGTCGCCGACAACATGTCCATCTTGTTTCACTCTCAGCATGTCTTTGAGTCAGACAAGGCAGACGCGCTGAAAGCCGCAATCATCGCCGCCGATCGGCAGAATCGCTTCGCTGCCATGGACACCTGCAAGGCCATGATTGCTTCGGTCCAGGACAGCGGTCTTGCTCACCGAGTGTATGAACTCATGTTGGAGCATCCCAGCTACTTCATGGAAAAAATGGACCCCTTGACTTGCCGATCCCCTGCTGTGCGGCAAGCCATCGCGATCCTCAAGGCCAATGCCGAAGCGGTCCAGCAGCAATCAACGATGGGCAACCCCTTCCCCTCGTAGAACATTTTTGATCGGCATAAAGCGATCAGATCAGCGGCAACACGACTAGATCCGTCTATTGATCGCTTGCTAAGCGTCCATATCCGTTGATAGGTTCGACGAGGTATGTGGCTACCTTCAGCAGCGGATCAGCAAGACAAGTCTGGCCAAGCTGAACACCAGCAAAGGCAGACCTTCATTTTCAAGCTACGCCGACCACCTCAGGAAGAACGCCTGACGCGCTGCGTGCCACCCA
>NZ_JACRAH010000008.1 GCF_016234775.1 Aquabacterium sp.
TATTGCTGGCATCAACATTCCGCCGCACAAGCATACCGAAATCGGTCTGACTTCGATCTACGGCATTGGTCGCACAACCGCGCAGAAAATCTGCACGGCTGCAGGCATTCCCTTCGACAAGAAGATCAAGGAATTGACTGATAGCGACCTGGAAAAAATTCGAGAAGAAGTGGGTAGGCTCACCATTGAAGGTGACCTGCGTCGCGAGCTCTCGATGAACATCAAGCGACTGATGGATCTGGGCTGCTACCGCGGCTTCCGTCACCGTCGCGGCCTGCCTATGCGCGGCCAACGCACTCGCACGAATGCACGTACTCGCAAGGGTCCGCGCAAGGCGATCGCTGGTAAGAAGTGATCTGGGCTAATTGCTGAGTTCAAGAGAAAGACATCATGGCTAAAGCACCTGCGAACAGCGCTGCCCGTCGTGTGAGCAAGAAGGTCCGCAAGAATATTGCGGACGGCATCGCCCACGTGCACGCCTCGTTCAACAACACCATCATCACCATCACCGACCGTCAGGGCAATGCTTTGTCTTGGGCGTCGTCGGGTGGTCAAGGTTTCAAGGGCTCCCGCAAGTCCACCCCCTTCGCAGCCCAGGTGGCCGCTGAAGTGGCTGGCCGCGCTGCTCAAGAACAAGGCATCAAGAACCTGGACGTCGAGATCAAGGGCCCCGGTCCTGGTCGTGAATCGTCGGTGCGCGCTCTGGCTTCGCTGGGCATCCGCATCAACTCGATCTCCGACGTGACGCCCGTTCCTCACAACGGTTGCCGTCCTCAGAAGCGTCGCCGCATCTGATGCTGTCAATATGACTGGTCGGGCCTCAAGCCTGATCAGATCAATACCTCGCACGCTCTGGCAGCAGCGCGTGCGAGGTTCGCGCGTTGTGCAATCTTGACAAAGTCGCAAGACAGTCATGTACAAGTGCGCGCGCAACTTGCTATAATCGCAAGTTCTCTGTGGTAGAGGGCGGATTTGGTGTGACTTTTTGCCGCGTCTTTGACGCTTTGGCAGAGTGGGGCACCTGTCGGCCGGCTACCTGATTTGAAGCCCACCGTCTGCGCGATTGTGATTCGCCAGACTCGCGTTGGTCAACCGTATTTGAGGCGGCACCGGCGTCAGACATTACAAGGACACGAAAAGTGGCACGTTACCTCGGACCCAAGGCCAAACTGGCCCGCCGCGAAGGCACCGACCTGTTCCTGAAGAGCGCACGCCGCCCTATCAGCGACAAGGCTAAATTCGACACCAAGCCCGGTCAACACGGCCGTACTTCCGGTTCGCGTACCTCCGACTTCGGCCTGCAACTGCGTGAAAAGCAGAAGGTCAAGCGCATGTATGGCGTGCTGGAAAAGCAATTCCGCCGCTACTTCGCTGAAGCCGAGCGCCGCAAGGGCAACACCGGTTCGAACCTGCTGGTTCTGCTGGAATCCCGCCTGGACAACGTCGTGTACCGCATGGGCTTTGCCTCCACCCGCGCCGAAGCTCGCCAGTTGGTGGGTCACAAGGGTGTGGTTGTGAACGGTCAAGTCGTGAACATCCCTTCGTTCCTGGTCAAGACCGGCGACGTGGTCGCTGTGCGTGAAAAGGCCAAGAAGCAAGTTCGCGTGCAAGAAGCTTTCAAGCTGGCCGATTCCATCGGTCTGCCAGGCTGGGTTTCTGTTGATGGCACCAAGCTGGAAGGTGTCTTCAAGAAGAGCCCGGACCGTGATGAGTTCGGCTCCGACATCAACGAATCGCTGATCGTCGAACTGTATTCTCGTTAATGCACGCAGTGGCTGCGCTTCACGGCTTGTTGGTCGTGTCGCGTGGCCTTGTGCATTTGTATTTCAGGGCCGGAGCAACCGCTCCGGTTGGTCCAGCAGCCTTATCGGTGTAACGAGCCGAGGGTATTGACAGGAAGACCTCATGCAAACGAATTTGCTGAAACCAAAAGCCATCCAGGTGGAACCGCTCGGCGGTCACCGCGCCAAGGTCACGCTCGAACCGTTCGAGCGCGGCTATGGCCACACCCTCGGCAACGCGCTGCGTCGCGTGCTGTTGTCGTCGATGGTCGGTTTCGCTCCTACTGAAGTCACCATCGCTGGCGTGCTCCACGAGTACTCCGCCATTGACGGCGTGCAGGAAGACGTGGTTCACATCATGTTGAACCTCAAGGGCGTGGTGTTCCGTCTGCACAACCGTGACGAAGTCACGCTGGTGCTGCGCAAGGATGGCGAAGGTCCCGTGACCGCCGCAGACATCCAGACACCTCACGACGTTGAAATCGTCAACCCTGGCCACGTGATCGCCCATCTGTCCCAAGGCGGCAAGCTGGACATGCAGATCAAGGTCGAAAAGGGTCGTGGTTATGTGCCGGGCAACATCCGTCGCTATGGCGAAGAGTCGAGCAAGGCCATCGGCCGCATCGTGCTGGACGCTTCGTTCTCGCCGGTTCGCCGCGTGAGCTACACGGTCGAAAGCGCCCGTGTGGAACAGCGTACCGACCTGGACAAGCTGGTCATGGAAATCGAAACCAACGGCGCCATTTCGCCTGAGGAAGCGATCCGTGCTTCGGCCAAGATCCTGGTGGAACAACTGGCTGTGTTCGCTCAGCTGGAAGGCTCCGAGATCGCCGCGTTCGACGCGCCTGCCAAGTCGGCTCAGAACTTCGATCCGATCCTGCTGCGTCCTGTGGACGAGCTGGAACTGACCGTGCGTTCCGCCAACTGCCTGAAGGCCGAAAACATTTACTACATCGGCGACCTGATCCAGCGCACCGAGACCGAGCTGCTCAAGACCCCCAACCTGGGTCGCAAGTCGCTCAACGAAATCAAGGAAGTTCTGGCTTCCCGCGGTCTGGCTCTGGGTTCGCGCCTGGAAGCCTGGCCTCCTCAAGGCCTGGACAAGCGTTGATCTAGCCCACCCCCTACCGCCTTCGGCGGCCCTCTCAAGGGGGCGCAGTCAGCAGACCAGCAAAGCTGGATCTGCGACTGCCGCTGAATCGGGGGGGTGGACTTTGACAGAGTTTTGTATTTTTGAAGGTGGATGACCCGTCAGGGCATCCGGTGCACCCGGCGGTACCTTGAAACGGCCGTCGGTTTTATAAAGAAAGGACTAGCACCATGCGTCACGGACACGGACTCCGTAAACTGAATCGCACTTCGTCGCACCGTCTGGCGATGCTGCGCAACATGGCTAACTCGCTCATCGAGCACGAAGCCATCAAGACCACCGTACCCAAGGCAAAGGAACTGCGTCGCGTTGTCGAGCCGCTGATCACCCTGGCCAAGGAACCCACGCTGGCCAACAAGCGTCTGGCTTTCGACCGTCTTCGTAACCGCGACAACGTGGTCAAGCTGTTCAACGTGCTGGGCCCTCGCTTCGCCAAGCGTCCTGGCGGCTACACCCGTATCCTGAAGATGGGCTTCCGCGTTGGTGACAATGCACCGATGGCCTACATGGAACTGGTTGAGCGTACTGAAGAAGTTGCAGCCGCTGAATAAGCTGGCGCGGCCTCTCCAGGCTTGACAAGACCCGCAACGCGCAAGCGCTGCGGGTTTTTTATTTGTTTTGAGCGACCTGTAGCCAAATCTTCAAAGTCGTGCCATAATAGCTTTCTCTGTCGCGGGGTGGAGCAGTCTGGTAGCTCGTTGGGCTCATAACCCAAAGGTCGTTGGTTCAAATCCGGCCCCCGCAACCAAGTTCTTTCAAAAGAGCCTGTCGAGTAGATAGGCTTTTTTGTTCTCTGGCTGGTCCTTCAGAAAGGCCACAAACAAGCCGGAATACCGCATCAGTCGCGGGGTGGAGCAGTCTGGTAGCTCGTTGGGCTCATAACCCAAAGGTCGTTGGTTCAAATCCGGCCCCCGCAACCAATCAAAAAAAGGCCCTCTTCACGAGGGCCTTTTTGTTTTTCAGGTCAGGAAGTCGGCGCCCGGGGTATGCCGGTCAATTGGCTTTGTTCTCGGTGTACACACCCACCGTGGCCGGCATGCGGCTGACGATGAACTGATGCATCCAACGGCCGAGGATGCTGTCTTTGGCGAAGCTGTGCTCGGTGTAACTGCGAGCGTGGACGCCCAGTTCGGCGCGTTGGGCTGGCGCGTCCGCAAGCGTTTGAACAGCTTCGGCCAGTGCATTGGCACAACCCGGGCGGGCGATCAGGCCACAATGGGTCAGAACCTGTGCCAACTCGGTGTGGGGATGACAGGTAGCCACAACGGGGCGGCCGCTGGACAGCATGCCGCTGAGCTTGGATGGCAAAACAAGATCTTCGGCTTCCGCGCTCTGCGTGAGCAGGTGAATGTCGGCCATGCCGAGGAGCTCGCTGAGCTGTTCCTTGGGTTGCAGGGGCAGCAGATGCACGTTGGGCAGGTCCGCACAAGCGGCTTCAATGGCCGGGCGCATGACCCCATCCCCGCAGATCACGAACTGGATGTCCTGGCGGTGCGCCAGCAGGCGCGCTGCGGCGGGGATGGCCAGGAGATCCTGTTTGCTGCCCCATGTGCCAGAGAACATGGCCACGGTCTGCTCGGGCAGGATGCCCAGGCTGGCGCGGTAGCTGCTGGGCGCGCTCAAGGGGTTGACGCCAGCGGTATCGACCCAGTTCGGAAGCAGTTCTATGGCTTGCGGGTTCACACCCTTGTTGCGCAGCTTCTCGGCCATCTTGCTTGAGATCGTGGAGACCTTGTCGAAGCGTCGAAGCAGGTGACGTTCACACCATAAGGTGAAGCGTTTGAGGTGGCGCCCTTTGAGCAGGCTCATCTGGAAGGCCACATCCACTTCAAAGTCCTGAACATGCAGCCAGGCCGTGGCGCCACACAGTCTGGCTGTCAGCCATCCCATGGGGGCACAGGCCAGCGCAGGCGCGACCGTCAGTACGACATCAGGGCTCCACAGCAGTTGGCGCAGCATGACCGGCGCAGAACTGACGGCAAAGCTGAGAGTATGCAACACGCGTTTGAGCCCATTGGGCTTTGCTGGCACCCACAAGGGCGCGCGCCAGACATCGACTTGCTGGATGCGCTCTCGGCGGTACAAGGGCCATCCATAGCCCTGGGCGATCTTCCAGTTCGGATAGTAGGGCGGCGCAGCGACAACGCGCACATCGTGGCCTTGTGTGACCAACCATTCGGCCATTTCGCCGGAGTACTTGCCGATACCGGTTGGCTCGGGTGCGTAGTTTGCGCTGTAGATCAGGATTTTCATCTTTGGCCTCTTGGCTTCGGATGATTCAAAAAGCGTGTAACGCCACCAAGTCGCGGGGGGTAGTCCGAACGGCGAGGACGTCGATCTGTTGCTTTTGCCCGATGAATGCGCCCCTGGTGCTTCGCCGTGAGCCGAAAGGATCATGGCTGGACATGGTCGCGTTAAGCCTCGGGCGCATGATCCGTCCCCGGCCTTGTCGGCCATCACAGGAGCCCGTTTGTGATCCTCCAGGGAACAGATTCCCGTGCAGGCCCATCCTTTTCACTGCGCAACCGCGTGGCGCGAGCCATCTGGGGCGTTGTCTGGGCCTTGTTGTTTCGACCGTCTCTGCGCCCCATGCATGTGTGGCGTGTCGGTCTGCTGAGGCTGTTCGGTGCACGCATCGGGCGCCAGGTTCACATTCATGCTTCGTGCAGAGTCTGGGCGCCGTGGCAGCTTGAGATTGCAGACCGTGTGGGCGTGGGTGAGCGCGTCATCTTCTACAACATGGGTGCCATGCGCATCGGGCGTGAGGCCGTGATCTCACAAGGGGCTCACCTGTGTGGCGGCACACACGATTACGATGATCCACGCTTTCAGTTGATGGCCAAGGACATCTGCATTGGCGAGCAGGCCTGGATTTGCACGGAGGCCTTTGTGGGGCCAGGTGTGAGCGTACCGGCCGGTTGCGTGTTGGGTGCGCGGGCCGTGATGACCAGGACGCCGGCCGACGGTGCGTGGATGGTCTATGCCGGCAATCCTGCCCGGGCGATCAAGCGGCGGAGGTTGCGTGCTTGACGATGCCATCAAAGTATCTGTGCTGATACTGACGAAGAACGAGCAGGCGGATCTGCCAGGTTGCCTGCGCAGTGTGACGTGGTGTGATGACGTGCATGTCTATGATTCGGGCAGCACGGACAACACGGTTGACATCGCGCGCAGCATGGGTGCGCATGTGACGCAGCGAAGCTATCCGAACAGCCAAGCGCCATTCGGGGGGGACGAAGCCAGCCACCGCAACTGGGGCTTGTGTCATATTCCCTTCAAGCATGAATGGGTGCTTGCGCTTGATGCAGACGAGCGTGCGACAGACAGCCTGGTCAAGGCCTTGAGGCACATGTCTGTTGCGCCGGGCGCGTTTGTGGGCTATCGCATCTTGCGCAAGGACTACTTTCTGGGCACCTGGATCAGACACGTCACAGTGACGCCATATCAGGTACGAATCTTCAAGCCAGCGCATGTCTCATACGAGCGCGTGATCAATCCGATCACACACATCGATGGTGATATCGGGGAGTTGGATGCTCATTTTGATCACTACCCCTTCAGCAAAGGCATGAGCCACTGGTTCAGCAAGCACAATGGCTACAGCACCGAGGAGGCGCGCCATATCGTCGGTGGCCACGATGCACAGATGCGGTTCAGCCTGCTCAAAGCCGTGTTCGCGCGGGACATCCAGGTGCGGCGACTTCACCAGAAGGGCCTTTATTACCGCATGCCACTGCGGCCGCTGGTGATGTTCATGGGGCTCTACATTGGCAAGCGCGGTTTCCTCGATGGTCGCGCGGGTCTGGTTTATGCCATCTTGCGCGCCATCTACGAGTACATGATCGTGCTCAAGGCCGAGGAGTTGCGCCAGCAGGGTCAGCGACAGGCCAACACCCTTTCATAGATCCTGGCATAGGCATCGATGGCCTGCTGCTGTGTGAATTGCCCCGCCCACTGGAGCAGGCGCACCTGGTGATCTTGCGGATGCGCTGCATGTGCTTGCATCAAGGCTTCCAGTCGATCGGCCCCATCTGAGGACCACTCGGCCATGTTGGTGTCGGTTCGCAGAACAGGCAGATATTGGGTCAAGGGCCCCCCAATCTCGTTCATGGGCGCTTCATCGGTGGTGATCACCGGGCAGCCGCAGGCCTGCGCCTCGATGATGGGCCAGCCGAAGCCTTCCGCCAGGCTGGGAAACAGCAAGGCCCGCGCCAGCGAATAGGCGGCGCGCACGGCTTCGTTATCCAGGCCTTGCTTGAAGATGACGGATCCTTGCGCTGGCACGGCTGCCAGCGCAGCCAGGACATCAGGAGCAGTCGGCTGAGGACTCACCATCAACAATGGCAAGGGGTGCGCATGCCTGCTGGCGTACTGTGCGTAGAGTTGAATCACGCCGGCGGTGTTCTTGTACCACTGGCCACCGCCAATGTGCAGGATATGCCCTTGCTCGCCGAGCGGAGCGCCTGCACCTTGCAAGGTGGCAAGGGCTTCGTCACGTCGCATGGGCCTGTATGGGTAGTTCAGTCCGTTGTAGACCACCTCGGATGTGAGGGCATAGACACCGCCGTAGGTATCGAGGTCGCGGCGGGTTCGATGCGAGACGCTGATAAAGTGCCTCGCCCGCTGAAAGCCATGACGGATATAGCGTTGGTAGAGTCGACCGGTAAAGGATGTGGGATTTTCAGGGATGAGGCCCAACGCCGAGCGCAAGGCCAGCAGATCATGGGCATGCACCACATGCGGCAGGTGTGCGACAAGTGGCACCCACGGCCCCAGGGCCTGATCGCAGAACACGTAGAGACTCTGAGGTGGGCAGGACTTCAGTCTGCGCTTGACCTCCAGTGGAAACAGCAGGTACTGATCGACATAGCCGGCCCACTTGGCCAGGCGCGTATGCGCGAAGAGCCGGTGAAACCTGTCTTGCGGCGCCCAGTACGTCACCTGATGCCCTCTGTCTTGCATGGCCTCGCCAACCATCCTGGCAAAGCGCGGCATGCTTTGCGACCGCATGAATGGTGGATGACAGAAGAAGACCAGATTCATGTGGGCGGGTTCAGGCGATGGAGGGCTGTCAGTGTGCTCGCTGGATGTGACGCGATGACGACGTGACGAATCGGTAAGCGCCTGTAATAGCTTGCTGCTTTGCGGATTTTCTACCTATCGGATGCGCGGCCAAACCGTGATCATCCTGATCGAATTCAAGCCTGTTGGCATGGGAGATCAAGGCATGCGCGAGTACATGATCCGAATGGCTCATGGTCTGTGTCTGGTGATGGTTGGGCTGTTGCTGTCTGCCTGTGGTGGGGGGTGCCCATCCTGCAGCGCTTCGCCTACCCATGCTGACGGTTCTGCAACCAGCCAGGCATTCATCCAGGCAGCGGCGACTTCAGGACAGGGCGAACTATCGCGGCAGGAGGCCACACGCTTTCTGACGCAGGCCAGTTTTGGCCCCACGCCGGAGGAGGTGTCCCATCTCATGTCGGTCGGCATTCCGGCGTGGCTGGATGAGCAGTTCGACATGCCACTGAGCACCATGTCGCATGTGCAGGCCTGGGATCTCAGCGATCACGCCATCAAGCAGGCTCGTCCTGGACAAAGGGCCAGCAGTGGCGAGGTGGTCGGCAGCTTCATGCGCCAGGCACTGACCAGCAAGGACCAGTTACGCCAAAGGGTGGCCTTTGCCCTGTCCGAGATATTTGTCGTGTCCATCAAGGACAGTTGCGGCGACAACGCCTACAGCCGAGGTGTGGCCGGATACCTGGACATGTTGGGGCGGCATGCCTTCGGCTCATTTCGTGATCTGTTGGCATCCGTGAGCCTCAATCCGGTCATGGGCTGCTATCTGTCGCACATGAAGAATCGCGGCGAGAACGCCAGTTCCGGGCGCGTGCCTGATGAGAACTACGCGCGCGAGATCATGCAGCTCTTCTCGATCGGTTTGTACCAGCTCAACAAGGATGGCTCCTTGAAGACCGATGCGGCGGGGCAACCCATCGAGACTTATGGCCCCGCCGACATCACAGGCCTGGCCAAGGTCTTCACCGGGTGGAGTTGGTGGTGCCCTCAAGGTTTGACCCCGACCTGCTTTTCCTCCGACCCGTCGCTGCCCCAGCAGTATGTGACGGACATGCGTGGCTATGCGCTCTACCATTCCAGATCGGAGAAGCGGTTCCTGGGGACCGTCATTGGCGCCAGCCTGTTTTCTTCGCCGCAATCAGATCTTGATGTGGCACTGGATGTGTTGTCAGCTCACCCGAATGTGGGGCCCTTCATTGGCAAACAGTTGATTCAGCGGCTGATCACCAGCAACCCGAGCCCCGCGTATGTTCAGAGAGTGGCACAAGCCTTTGATCGCAGTGGCGGCAGTCTCAGGGCCATGGTCCGGGCCGTTTACCTGGATCCGGAGGCACGCAACCTGTCCGCGTTAAGCAGCAACAGCTTTGGCAAGGTGAGGGAGCCGATCTTGAGGTTCACGGCTTTGGCGCGGGCCATTGGCGTGAGGTCGGACAGCGGCATGTTTCTGGTCACCAGCCTGGAAGATCCGGGCACGTCGCTCGGCCAATCGCCCATGGCCTCTTCTTCCGTTTTCAACTTCTTCAGGCCGGCCTATGTGATGCCTGGCTCACGCATGGCAAGGGCCGGTTTGCTGACGCCCGAGTTGCAGATCAGTACCGAGACCAGCGCGGCGGGCTACATCAACTTCCTGACGTCCTTCATGTGGGGTGGCTTGGGCTCATCAGGCTATGGAGGCGCCGGGCCGCGGCAGGACATTCAGCTCCTGGCGAATGCCGATCCGCAGCATCCTCTGTCCAGGCTGACCGATCGGCCTGCCGAATTGGTGGAGGAGCTGAACCAGCTGCTGATGTACGGCACGATGCCGCAGGAGCTGGCCCAGGAGCTGAGGGAGGCGGTGACGTCCGTCGAGTTCCGTGTGAGCAGCCCACCGACAACGGAGCAGATCGCACGCACACGACAGCATCGCTTGTGGACGGCGCTGCTGCTGACCGCCGCATCACCTGAGTACCAAGTTCAGAGGTAGATCGATGAACCATGTTGATTTTCAAGCTGACCGCCGTCTGTTCATGAGGCAGTCGGCGGCATGGGCCGCAACGGGGTGCGCTGCCCCGCTTGCCATGTCGCTCGCGGCCAGTAGTGCGGTGGCGGCCACCACAGCCACTGACTACAAGGCGCTGGTCTGCATATTCCTCCATGGTGGCAATGACGCCTTCAACACCGTTCTGGCCACTGACGAGCCCTCCTGGGCCGCCTATACCAGCACGCGCAACCAGCAACCGGAGTCCATCGCTTTGCGCAAAGGCGTGGCGCCCGATCGCGCCCAGTTGCCTGGGTCGCCAGCCTGGCTGGGTGGGGTTCTGCCGATTGCGCCGGTGACGGCGCAGGAGGGACGCAGCTTTGCGCTGCACCCGATGCTGGGTGATGCGGCTGCGCTTTTTGCCAACAAGCGGCTGGCCATCGTGGCGAATGTGGGCCCGCTGTGTGGGCCTCTTGCCAAATCCGACTATGTCAAAGGCCAGAAGGACAGGCCACGCAAGCTGTTCTCGCACAACGACCAGCAAAGCACGTGGATGGCCATGGCGCCGGAGGGGGCCACTGTTGGATGGGGTGGACGTCTGGCAGATGCGATTGCCAGTGGCAATGGCAGCAGCATGTTCACGGCGATATCTTTGTCCGGCCATGCGGTCTGGCTCTCGGGTGATTCGGTCAGGCAGTACCAATTGGCCCAGACGGGGCCGATCCGAGTTGGGGGTGCAGGGGCGAAGACGGGGCAGTTGCGGGTCTACGATTCGGATGTGGTTGGTGCTGCTTTGGAGCGCGTGGTCAGCCGTACCCGCAATGGCCACCTGCTTTCCGCCGATCTTGCTGATGTGACCAGGCGCAGCATCACCTACGAGCGCTTGCTGAGCGTGGCGCTGCCGGGGGCGGAGGCCTTCGGCGCACCGTCGATGTTGAACTATCGAAATCTGGCAGGTGGGGCGCAGTTCAACCCTCTGGCCCAGCAATTACAGACTGTGGCCAGAACGATTGCGGCACAACAAGTTCTCGGCTTGAAGCGCCAGGTGTTCTTCGTGTCACTGGGTGGCTTTGACACCCACAATACGCAGAACAAAAGCCACGCAGATCTGCTGGCCAGATTGAATCATGCACTCAGCTATTTCGATCAGGCTTTGGGGCAGATGGGCATGCACAACCAGGTGACCACCTTCACGGCATCGGATTTCGGGCGTTCATTTACCAGCAACGGTGATGGAACAGACCATGGCTGGGGCGCACACCATATCGTCATGGGCGGTGCCGTCAAGGGGGGGGACATCATTGGCGATTTTCCCGTTCTGGGACGAAAGAACATGGCCAACAATGACTTCGACTCAAGCCCGGATCAATTGACCAATGGTGTGTTGTTGCCGCGCCTGTCTGTCGATCAGTATGGTGCCTCGCTGGGGCGCTGGTTTGGCGTGGGGGACAACGATCTGACGGGCATTTTCCCGAACCTGGTCAACTTCGGGTCAGGGCGCTTTCTGCCTTTGATGAAAGCTTGAGTCGGGCAAATCGGGGGCCCATCCAGACTGCGAGCACCGCTGACAGCAGGAAGTAGATGAGGTACTCGGGCAGTCGCCACACATTGATCGCCACGGAGTTAATGCCCAGGTGCGGGGCCAGGCTGTAGATGAACTCGTGAACCAGGTACAACTCCAGGCTGTATTGTCCGAACACCCTTAAGCAGGTTCTCAAGGCGCCTTCCGTGCGCATCGTTGTCAGCCATTGTGCTGCGAACAGGCAAACGGGATAAGCCATCAGCGCGGTGGGATACCACCAAAGGCCATATCGCCAGGCCACAGGATTGGGCACCACCAATGCCACTGTGGCCCAGAGCGCGAGCCCCCCGAGCAACAGCGCACCGTTCAGCTTCCAGCTTTGCCAGAGCATGGCCGCGCGGCCTTCTATCAAATGTTGGCCGATCAAGATGCCGAGCAGGAACACCGGGAGTCGCACGGTGAGGATCAGCAGGTGATCCAGTTCACTGTCCGGCAGCAACAGGTCGAGCATCAACACGCCGGCAAGGCAGAGCAGCAAGACTTGCTTCAAGCTGCTGCACGTGCGAGCCTTCTGAACGATCACGAACAGGCCATAGCAAAGCAGGATCGCCGGCACGAACCAGCGGTCAAGTTGTCCAAGTAGCAGAAAGTCCAGGCCGATGAACCGCGTCATGTCCTGGAGGGCCAGTGAAGTCAGCATGCTGTCGCGAATCAGCGAGAACAGCACCAGTGTCCAGAACACAGGCGCGATGCGCACCAGGCGCTTTTGCAGGAATCGCGCTGTGTTGGGGTCAGCGTGCCAGCTGAAGCTGATGCCCAGGCCTGACAGCAGAAAGAAGATGTCCACGCCTGTCAGCCCCAGCATCTTGACCGCGGTGACTGGGGCGAGGAACAGCGGGAGCTTGAAGCCCATGTGATACAGCATGATCCACATGATGGCCAGCCCCATCAATTCGCTGCGCAGTTCGCTGATTGCTTTCACGGGTATCTCGGGGAGCTTGGTGATGTGGTCAGGCAACCAGCTTGCGCAGGCCGATGAGTTGCAACAGCTTGCCGGTTATCAGCGACGCCGCGATGACAAGCGCTACAAAGACCAGTGCCAGTGGCGCCGCATGCGACCATGGGTGACTCGTTGAGTTCAAGGCCGGGAGATGGGACCGCAGCAACCAGATGAACAAGGGGTTCAGGCAGAAGATGGCGAGCGAGTAGCGACCAATGTACTGAAGCCAGCGCGGTGGCGTGAGCTGATCGCAGACCAGGCGTGCTGCGCCCAAAAAGAGTGTCGAGGCGATCAGGACCTGGGGTCTCAGGTAAGGACTCTCATGGCCTTCTTGCGGGCCAGCCCAGATCAGGATCAGGGGGGCGAGCAGCCCGACGATCAGCGCGGTATGGGCGGGTATTCGCGCCGCGATCAACTTGAATACATCGCGGTGCCTGGCGCTGTAGACCCCGAGCGCGACATATGGGAGCCAGTACGGGAAGGGGCGATCTGCCAGTTGGGATAGAAACGGAAACTCGCGGTATCCCATGGGGGCCCAGGCGTAGACCACCAGCCCCAGTACCCAGATCGCCCCGAGTTCATGCGCGGTCACGCCTCTGCGTGCCAGCCAGTACACGATGGGGGTCAGTTGAAAGAGGATGATGAAATAGTATTGGCCAGGCCATCCGTATCCGCTCAGGTGCGTGGTGAACAGCTTGTTCAGGGGGATCTCGAATGGCTGCTTGTTCAGCAGCAGGTAGAGGGCGCTGTACAGGATGAATGGCCAGGCGAGCCGTTGGATTCGCGTCAAGCAGAGTGCGACGAACTCCCCCGTGGTTGTCCAGTTCGGTGCGGCGGTGTAGAACGCGGTCAGGAAGATGAAGGCAGGTACACACCAGCGCAAGCAAGCCGAGACAGCCTGGTAAAGCGCGCTTGGCAGGACGCTGTCCAGGCTATGTATGGCCACGACGCCGATGATGGCCAGACCTCTGATGCTGTCGCCAAAGGGATCCCTGCTCATCCCGGTTGTCAAGTGGGCTCTCCGCGAGCCTCTGCTTGATCGTCAAGGGTGGCATCCAGCCGGCGCCCGAACAACTGCGTACCCCACATGATGATCAGGTACATCACGGTATAGAGCAGCATCTTCTGCGGTATGTCACGCAAGTAAAAGCCGATCTTCCATGCCAGGGACTCACTGCCCAGCGCATAGGAGAACAGGCTCCAGGCCGAGCACATGATCACGGGGGCGATGTTGACGACGCCTTGCTCACGTGTGACAAAGCTGTCCAGGTACATGCTGGAAGGTATCACCAGCAGCAACACCACGACCGGGAACCACTCGATACCGAACAAGCCCAGCAAATGCGCCCATACGGATCCGACCGAGAAACCGCCCAGTGTGTTGTCGAGGCCCTCGTTCAGATAGCGGTAGTAGTCGCCAAAGGAGAAGGCGTAATCGTCCTTTTCAACGCGGATCTCAAGGGCGTCCAGCAGGTTCTGGGGAAGAATGGCCAGGCTCTTGTCGATCGTGGCATCCCACAGCTCCGAGCGATCCCGATCCGTCAGCCTGGTACCAAAGTAGATGGTGTTGTCGTGGAACTTGGTTTCCGAAAAGCGGGCCATGACCGGGTTGGACAAATAGGTTTCGTCGAACACCTTGTAGCGGGCGTCAAGCAGCGCGTCCTGCCTGTACTGGGCCATGCGCGCAGAGTCAGTCAGGGTCGTGACGGTTTCTTTGATCAACTCCCACGGTTTCAATGTGTCGCGCTTGTCGCGCACCAGCACCATGGCGGTGGCCAGTTGCGCAAACATGGCGATGGCGATCATCAGCGAGACGGCGGACACCAGCAACCACTTCACGGTCGATCTGGTGACGGGGCGCTCGTCACGCCAGGCATAGACCAGATACATGAGCAGCGCTTGAACGGGACCAATGACCATCAGTTGACGTGCATTCAATGCCATGCCGATCACGCACAGCAAGGCCACATACCCCGCAATGAGCGGACCTTGAGTCTTCATGGTGCAGTATCGGGCACCGTATTGCCGGTGATAGATCGGAATCAGGAAGGGCATGTAAGCCAGAAAGTTCAAGGCCTGGAAGGCCTTGCCACCGACGTCACCCGTGGCGACGCCACCACCGGTTGCCAACGCATAGGCGCCCACACCTGACATCAGCCAGATCATGTGCACGGACGGGATCGCCACGATCTTCAATGGACGGTGCACCAGCCGAGTGATGCGTTGTGCGCCAGCCTGAGGGGCCGCCAGATGCCGATAGATCCAGTGGCCCAGCACGCTCAGGAAGAGCACGGCGGCCAGCACACGGAATGTCGTCTGAGGCCAACGTAGCAGTTCGATCAGTGGGGCGCCATCCACCGACTGGGCAAGGAGCGCGGCATACACAGTCGTGACGCAAAGGCCCAGCAGGGCCAATGCAGAAACCGGGTACTGTTCCGGTGAATTGCTGCGCCACAGATACTGAAAAACCAGTGATGACGAGATCACCACCCAGCCCACACATTCGAGGTTGACCGGGTCGGCGCTGATCAGCAGCTGGATGACAAACGCGCAGAGTGCGCCGAGCTGCAGCAGCGCAAAGCAGAGGTCTTTCCTGGTCCAACGCAGAGGTGAAACTTGCATCACACATACCTCTTGAAAACGGCCTGAATGGCCTGTGCTGCAGCCTCGCTGGAATAGCGCTGCATGTGCGAACTCGCCCAGTGAAAATTGCGTCGGTATGGCGCCAGCGCATCGATGGCGCTCGCCAGGCCTGCCGCGCTGCCAACCGGGATGACCCGCACACGTTCCAGTTGCCCGAACTCCGCCATGCAACCCACGGCGTCACTCATCACCACACCACACCCTGCTTGCAGAGCCTCGTTGATGACCAACCCCCATGCCTCACCCATGCGGCGAGAGGGCAAGGCCACGATATCGGCTGCCAGGTAATAGTCGGGCAGTTTGCTCTGGTTGATGAAGCCCATGAAACTGCATGTCACGCCGTGGCGTTGCAGGGCATCGGCCGCCAATCGTGCGACTCGTTCTTGCAACTCACCGGCGCCTACCACCATGATGTGCAGGCGCGCGCGAACCGCTTGCGGCAGATGAGGCAGGCATTCGAACAGCAGCTCAGGGTTCTTCTTGTCGATGAGCTTGCCGAAGAAGCCCAGGACGATGTGCTCGTCGCTCAGCCCCATGCTGTCGCGAAGGGCGCGACGCGCAGACCAGCGCTGTTCATCTCGCCAACCAGACAGGGGGTTGGGCACCGAGAACCTGGCATGAGAGATTCGTTGATCGGGTACCCCGTGGCGTGTCAGGTGCGCATGGTTGAGTTGACCAAAGGCAAAGGCATGACGGGCCGGCGCATACAGCAGGCGGTAGGCTGTCTTGCGTACCACTTCCTTGAGTGGAGAGCGTTGGCCTGCATACATGTCGTCCTGTGTTTCCTGACGAATCAATATGGGGATGCGCAAAGCCAGTGCAGACAGATAGGCTGTGTGGTCGAACCAGTACCGGGCCTGGGTGAGCATCACAGCGGCGGGCCGCTCTGTTCGCAGCAGCTTGAAGATCCCCCGGCCGGTGAGGCTGGCAGGCGAGCTGAGTGGTACGCCCCGTTCGTTGTGAAGCACGCGATAGCGGTAGCCACTCAACAACGGTGTGTCCCATGCCACTTCCTTGCCGAATTCGCGGTCGACATGACCCTGGCGTACAGAGACGTCGGTTGCATAGATGACCTCGAATGAATCGGGGTGCAGTGCCTGCATGGCCTGGTAGACCGGCGCCTTGTATTGCACCGGGTGGCTGTCGAAAATCAGTATGCGTTTCATGCTGCCTGCCGGATGAGGCCAAGTCGATCGAGCACCGCACGGCAGATGTCTTCATTGCCGACGCGGTTGTTCAACACACGCCCTTGACCGGCCTGACGGATGCTTTCGCGGACCGGTGGATGCGCCAGCAAGGCTTTGCAGACCTCCACGCATTCATCGGGCGACGACCAGAAGGCCGCTTCCACGCCATCGCGGTACAGCGCCAGATGTTCTTGGGTGCGTTCCGCGCAAAACAGGCCGCCGGCTACCGGTATTTCCATCGTGCGGGTGGTGTGGTGATCCCGGTTGCCTTTGGACAGCATGCCCAGGCAGATGGACGCGCCGCGAATGGCATCGACATAGTCCTGTCCCGAGAGGCTGTAGCCCTTCCAGTAGGGCTCGAGTTCTGACCATATGCTCGATCGTTGCCAGTTGTCGCCCCAGATCGCTGGGCGCAGACCGTTTCGGATCAGGTGCTGCATCAGCAGGTCTCGGCCTTCGCCGTCCATCTGTCGACCGATGAAGACGATGTCGTTGCGGTATGCCTGGGCCACTGGCGCTGAAGGATCCCGGGGGCGATGGGCCACCTCGTCATAGCTGCGCCAGATTTTCAGCACATCTCTGGCTCCCAGGTGACGGAACTCGGGCACGTTGATGTCGCGCACCGCCAGACACAAGTCATACGAGGGAATGGCGCGTCGAAGTGTCTGGAATCGCAGGCGGTCACGTGGTCCGGTCGGATCATCGTGGTTGAACAGCACGATGCGCCTGGTGGACTGGCGGACCACGTCCAGGGCAGCCTTGCTGATCAGCTCGCCGCTGTCGACCCAGCACAAGTCAAAGTGACCCTGCCCATGCAACTGTGCGGAAAGCCAGTTGGCCAGGCGGGCATGGGTAAAGAGGTAGCCGGTGCGGTAGTGCAAGGCACCTTGCAGGCCCTTCATGGCAGCGCGAACCGCATCAAAGGGCTCGATGTGAAGGACTTCGCATCCAATGCGGCGCAAGGCGTCCGCTCGATGACGCGATGTCGAGGCAGGGTCAGTGGCCCCCAGATACAGCACGCGCACCGTGTGGCTCCCTCAGAGTTCTGTAAATGTCGCAGGCGCGGTCGCCGTACTCTCGCCATCCGCCAGCTTGTTTGACGCGTTGGATGGCCTTGTCGCCCATGTTCTTTTGCAGTTCGGGTTGATCTGCCAACTGTTGCAGGCGATCTCCGATGGCCTTGCCGTCGCGCACCGGGACGATGAAACCTTCTTCCCCGTCCGTCAGCAGATCGGGGCCGCCCGTGTGTGCCGATGCGATCACGACACAGGCGCAGGCCATGGCTTGTGACAGCACCATGCCGAATCCTTCCTGCACGCTGGCCAGCACCATCGCGTGGCTGCGGCTCATCAGGTCCTTCAATTGAGCTTGCGGGACATGTCCAAGAACGCGGATGTCCTCGGACCACAGTCCCTGCGCGCGCATGCGTTCAATCAAGGCGTCGGAGGGCGTGCCTGCGAATGTGAGTGACTTGGCGGGATGCCGCAGTCTCTGGTAGCCCTGCAGCAGATAGGGGATGCCTTTGTTGAGGTTCATGCCGCCGACATACAGCACATCCAGCCGTCCCTTGGCTGGTTCTCCGCTACGGGCGAAGGTGCCGAGGTTGACGCCATACGGCAGCAGCTTGATTTTTGAAGCCGCCATGCCTCTGTCGATGAAGGATTGGACGCTGAAGGACGAAGGCACGGTGATGCAGTCGGCCTGTTCGTATTCGGCCTCTTCTCGTTCGATGACGCGGGGATCGATGCCATCGAAGGGCAGGCCCCAACGCCGGGCCTCTTCACGAAGCAGTGCATCCTGGGTGCGAATGTGTGCCGAACCGCGGTCACAAACATAGCGGGCCCCCATCGATTGGGCCTGCACCCCACTTTGCAGGGCAGATCCTGACAGACCGACAAAGACATCACAGGGTGGCAACTGACGCTTGACGAAGGCATCCAGAGACAGCCGGATGGCCCACTCCCATTCCCTGATCAGCTTGGGACCCAGCCGGTGTTTGGCGGGCATGGCCATGTAGGAGGACTGAAGCCAGGGCCAGGTCCGGATCAGGTCGCGCGGCAAGCCTTCATGCTTCAGTTTGAACTGCGGGTAACCTGTGAACACGGCCGCCAGTGCGCGTCGCGCGTGCAACTCTCTGGCCAGGTCGAAAGTGTGGAACTTGCCAGGAACGGACAGCACGACCTTCATACTGGCCTCACCATCATCCTGCGGGCCATGCCGATACACCCCAGCGCGATGGCCATCTCGGCCAGCAAGATGCCCATGCCTACACCCGTGATGCCCCAGATGTGGCCCAGGCCATAGGCCAGTACGGCTGCGCCGCCGGCCGCTGCGAGCACCCACGCGGACAGCGCAATGTGCTGGTTGGTGGCCATGAGCAGGACACGAGGCACGTGCCAGCTTCCGCACACGGCGGCATACGCCAGCAGCAAGGACATGAGCATGGGCTCGAAATCAATTCGCCCATGGGTCCAGACGTCAAGCAGCCAAGGGGCCATCCCATAGAGCACCAGGCTCAAGGTGACGGAGATGGCGATGCCTAGCCAGGTCGACCGCATGTAGAGCGCTCGGACAGCGTGGGCGCCACCTTGCCCGAACAGGTGGGCGAACTCCGCCCACAGAGCGTGGCCGAATGTGCCGGTGACTTGAACCGCGACCCGTGCAATCGTGCGGTAGGTGTTGAACAAGGCCACCACCGTGGTACCAAACAGATGGCCGACCAACAAGGTGGCCCCTTGAAAGCTGATGGCATTGGCCAGGGGAAACAGCATGAAGGACAGGGCGGGCTTCACCATGGCGCGCACCTCGGCAAAACTCGCGTCTGACAGGCCCCATCGCAGCCCTTTGGCCTTTCTTGAGCTGATGTATACGGAAACCAGCACGCCGCCTGTTCGTGCTGCCAGACCGCACAGGGCCACGCTGGCAAACGAGCCCCATATCAGCAGGCCCGCGATCCAGCCAAGCCACTCTGCCAGCCTGACCAGTGTGCCTAACGAGGCGCCGAGTGCATAGCGACCAGTGGCACGGAACATGGCGTCGGCCAGGCCACCGATCAGTGTCAGCAGCACGCTGTAGATCAGCGCCAGCAGGGCTGTGCGCTCGTCGATGTTGGTGAGCCCGGGTAAGGGAAACAGCAGGACGGCCGGCGTGGCCAGCATCGCTGTCACCAGGCAGGTGATGGCCATGAAAACCGATGCGCTGTGAAAGACGGCACTGGCCACATCGACACGGTCACGTGCCATTTCCATGGTCATGCGGTTGCCTGCGGTCGAGACCATCCCGACGTCGGCCATCGAGAGGTAGGCTGGCAAAGCAGACAGCATCAACCAGGTACCGTAGGTCGGCAGATCCCATCGGTACAGAAACAGGGGCAAGGAAGCCAGCTGAATCAGCACATTGACAGCCTGCCCGAAAGCGCCGGCCCCCATGGCGGCCACAATCCTCGCCAGCAAGGGACTCATGGGCGCTCCAAGGCCAGCTTTCCTATCAGCTTGAATCGGTCGCTTGGAGGCATGGCCGCGATCAGGTCCCGAAGAAAGGCGTCCTGGAAGGCAAAGGTGTCGTCACGGCGGCTGACTTCAGAAACCCGAACGAGCAGGCCGTCCACCTTGTAGCCTCTGATGGCCACGCCCAGCCGAGCCAGATTGCGGTCCAGCGAGCCTTTGGTGGTGATGTAGTCGCCGTTGCGCACGAAGTAGGTCAATGGTTCTGCGCGCTGATTGGTGCTGGTCCACAATCGCTTGATGGGCATTTGGCCGCCCGGCATGGCGATATCGTGCAACTGCTCGCTCTCCACCCTGAAGCCCTGAGACGGGTAGCACATCTCCGGCGTGTGCAACTGGGTGTCGGTGGACTGATCCTTGCCGTAGGCCAGAGAGAACATCAGCACGCGTCCTGATTGCCGGTTCACATAGATGCGGCTGACGGTCTCGCTGTAGATCTTGTTGAGCATCTCGGCCTGAACCGGGTTGACAACGGCGGCGCCACGTCCTGGCAGTTCCGTCCAGTCGCCAAACTGGCGAGGAATGATGTGCTCATAGACCGGGTTGCCGATCTCATCGGACCAGAACTGGCGGGGCTTGAGGCCCTCCCCGAAGCCGAATACCAGTGCGAACAAGCCCAGTATGGCGATCAGGATGGCCGGTCGAATCCGGCTTGGCGTGAAGGGCAGGGTAAAGGTGTTCATGCACGGACCTCTTCAACTGGCTTGGTGAAAGAGATCATGCGGAACAGGGAGTCGAGCCCGATCATCAACAACATGGCTGATGCGAACAGCACGATGCCGGCAAAGCCGTGAAGAAAGCCCTGGCCGGCTTCATCTCCAAAGTGGTAGGTGATCAACGTGAGCACGAGCACACGGATCATGTTGGCGGTGAAGGAGATGGGGATGATGAGCAGTGCCAGCCCGATGTTGCGCATCCAGGAACTGTGCTTGACGACGTTGAGGTAGAAGATGCCCATGGCTTCCAGCATGAACAATGTGCGCATGCCTGCGCAGGCATCGGCCACCAACAATTGATAGGGGCCGATGGATAGCACCACGCCCGTTCGTGCGATGGGGTAGTCGAATGCCCAGAGCAGGTCGGCCACCAGCATGGAAATGCGCTCTTTGATGAAGTGGCTGATCGGGTCAAGCAGGAAGCCTGGCAGGGGCACCATGAACAGGCTGAAGAAGACGGGGAACTTGAGGTGTTGGAGCAATGGTGTGCCCCCGACAAGCAGGATCACCGCAGCGCACATCGGGATGTAGGAGCCGACTTCGAAGTAAATGATGCCCAGTGATCGGCCGGCGATGAAGAGCGCAGCGCCAAGTGCCAATACCGGCCATGCAAGCCATTGCCCCTTGGGGGGATGGGCCAGATTGTCGAAGTCCTGCCATCGCTTGTGCATCAACCAGATGGACAAGGTCAGCATGACAGGCCCATGGCTGTGTTCACCTTGATGCCACAAGCCCGCCGAGCCCTCCTGGAACAGGCCGTAGACAGTGGGCGCATACAGTGCGGCCAGTCCCATGAACAAGGCCAGCACATCCATGGGCCAGACGACTTTGCGCGTCGATGTCTGAGACGTTACCGATGAAATCACAGCAGTCATGGCGTGAGCTAATTAGTGGTCGTACTCGTCAGTGTTCGTTGACGAGGACGCCAGCGATCTTCACATTGCTTTTGTTCAGCAATTTGACAAAGGACTGCATCTTCGGCATGCGGCTGTAGTTCTTGCGCCCAACCAGAAGCGCTGCACCACAATGGACGGCGATGATGCGTGCATCCGAACCTGCGGAAAATGCGGGCGTGTCAACCACGATGTGGTCGAACTTGGCAAGCAGTTCGCGCAGCAGCAGGCTGAACGACGCGCGCTGTAGCAGTTCGGTGGGGTTGGGGGCCAGCACGCCGGCAGGGATCAGGTACAGGTTGGCCAATTGCTCGACTGGCTGAATCACGTTGTGCTCACAGCGGCCGGCCAGGATGTTGGTCAGGCCTGTCCGGGGCTCCACGCCAAACAGCTTGTGCAATCTGGGTTGGCGCAAGTTCGCGTCGATGATCAGTGTGCGGCCTGGCAACTGGCTGAAGGCGACCGCCAGGTTGGCGGCCACGAATGTCTTGCCATCACCGGTGTCGGAGCTGCTGACAGCCAGGGCCCGACGTTGGCCAGGATCGCCCAGCACGCCCAGGACCAGTTGTGAGCGCAGATCCCTGAATGACTCGACATCATCACAGAACGGGTCGTTGGCCACAACCAGTTCACTGTGCAGCTTGGCGCCGCCACCGGGAGCGTAGGGGTAATGGAACTGCTGCGCCAGTGCCCAGATGACATCGTCTGCATGAGCCCAGCCCAATGCCACGACAGCCTCACCGAAACGCACACCGTGCTGACGCTGGTAGTCCAGTGCTCGTTCAACCTGTTCGGCGGTCAAGCCTTTGGTGCGCTGAAGGATCTCGCCCAGGGTATCGACATCCTGGGCTCGTTGGGACGAGTTGTTGGTAGTTGAATTCATCATCGTCAAGCCTCGTTGGGCAGAGCTTTCAAGGCGGGTGCCGACTTGAGCTGGAAGCGTTCTCCGATGCTGCCGATGCCCTGTTTGCGCTTGGCAAAGGAGGGGATGCTGCCGATCACGGCTTGATTGAGCATGTGTTCAACCTCGCCCGCTACGCGCAATCTGCGGTCCAGGTGCTCGATCAGCAGTGCAAGGGCCATCGCCATGGACCATGCGACCAAACCGCCCAAGGTCAGGTTCGTGAAGATGCGGGGGCTGGAAGGTATGGAAGGTGCAGCTGCCGTTTCGAGGATGGACACATTGGCCAGATTGGCCTGGCTTTCCAGGTTGCTGGTGTTCATGCGGGCCAGGATCCCGTCATAGGCGCGTTGGGCGTTGTCAACGTCACGCTGCAGGATGGCGGCGTCGTCCCGGATGGCCTTGAGCTTGAGCACTTTGCTGCGTTGCAGATCCAGTGAAGCCTTGACCTGCAGCAGACGAGACTGGTTGACGCTGTTGCCCACGCCCACGCTGCTGGTGGCACGGCGAATCTCCGTATCCAGCTTGCGAGAGGTTTCCGATATGCCGGTGCGCAGCTCCAGGACGGAGGGGTGGGCGTCGCCCAGGCGGGTGGCCAGTTGCTCCAATGCGGTCTGCTGGCGAATGAGTTCGCCCTTGAGTTGAGATACCAGTGGACTGTTCATCACGTCTGGTGACTTGTCGCCTTCAGTCCGGGCCGCATACTGGCGGCTGCTGGAGTCCGCGACGGCCGCTTGCATCATCACGTATTGATTGGACAGTTCGTTGAGTCGGGTCGTCTCGACATCCAGACGTTCATCGGTGACCAGCAGATCCTGGTTGCTCAAGTAGCTGGACAGTCTGGCCTGTTCCCGCTCCAGTGCTTCCCGAGCCAGGCGAGCATTGGCATCCAGAAAATCCTTGGACTGTCTTGCTGGTTGATTGCGTAACTCGACGATGGTGTCCATGTAGGCTTGGACAAAGGCGTTCGCCACGACCGAAGCGAAGCGTGGGTCAGCCGCCTTGTAGCTGACGTGAATCACATTGGATCCACGTGATGGGCGGGCTTCCAGGCTGTTGCGGATCATGGTGGCCAGCCAGGCATCGAAGTCACCAGTTGAGTTGGTGGCAACCTGCCATTTGGTGCGCATGTCCGGCGAATCGGTCAGGTGCAGGTCCTTGACAACCCGGCGGGCGACGCGGCTGCTGCTGATCACGTCGACTTGCGTCATCAGGTAGGCCGGTGTGGCCAGGCTGGGAGACACAACGCCCGCAATGGGATCGGCGTTCTTGACATCCAGGACGATGGAAGCTTGTGCCGTGTAGCTGCGAGGCATTTGCCACGTGTAGATGGCGACGCCCGCGAACACGACGAAGAAGGTGAGCGATGCCACCTTCCATCTCGCGCGCAAGATGGCAAAGAGCTGCGAAAAAGTCACTGGTTCTACTCCGGCGAAACTGGTCTTGAGGCTGATGGACGCGGAGTGTAGAGACCAAGTATGACAAAACGTAGTCTGAGCCAAATGGCTTAGAAGCCTTTGTTCATCGATGTGTCACGCGATCAGGGTGAGCGGAAATATGACTGATTGATGACAGTTTGGTTCGCATCAGTTTGCAGCCAGTTTGGGTGGGCTGCCATGGTGTCGCATGCCAAATACCTCCATGGCATCAATGAAGGATTCGGCGGTGCGGTCAATCAGGAAACGTTGCTTGAAGCACTGGGCGGCATTGGCACGCATGCGATCCCACGTCTGAGGGGGGGTCTGCATCCAGCGCTCGATCAGCCTTTCCGTGCCCTCTTGCGTGTCGACATCGACCAGGCCGCCTTCTGCCTGTTGAATCTCTCGCCAGATGTTGACTTGGTTGGAGATGAGGACGGGTAGGCCGCAGGCCATGGCTTCGGCCACGGCAATGCCAAAGTTTTCCTGGTGGGACGGCAGGATGAAGGCATCTGCACAGCGGAAGGCGCCCCACTTTTCATCGCCGGTCAGCATGCCCGTCCAGGTGACGTGTGCCTCAAGCCCCAGTTCGCGGGCCAGCTTTTGCATCTGCTTGCCGTAGTCGTGATCGGCCGGTCCGGCCATGACCAGTTGCACCTTGGCCATGCCGATCGGGTCTTTCTTGATTTGGGCGGCAAAGGCTTTGAAGAGGATGTCCGTGCCCTTTTTTTCGTGAACGCGGCCGAGGAAGAGCAGCTTGCGCTTGTCATTCAACTCCGGAAAGCGCAGGCGGAAGGCGGCCGTCTGGGCGGCAACGTTGTCTGGCGGGGCACTTGTTCCGTAGTTCACGACGTATTCGTCGCACTTGTACAGCCAGAAGGATTGGCGAGCCAGGCGACGTTCATCTTCACAGGTGAACATGACGGCCGTGGCATCGCGCAAGACGCGGTACTCGGCCCAGGGCCAGAACAGCCATTTCTTGAGATGCTTGAGCGGGTAGGTGCGTTTGAACCATGGGTCCAGCATGCCGTGCGTGAACACGAAGTAGGGGGTGGCCGAGTTGTGCAGGGCCTTCCAGGTTCCGAAGGCATGGTATTGCCAGATGCCGTTGACGATGACGGCGTCGAATCTGTGGGCGTTGGCCTTGAGCCAGGGTACCCAGCGTGGGCTGTACTGGTAGCTGCCGATGTGGCTGGGCCCCATGGCGTGGCAGGTGATGGGGCAGTCGCGGACCCAGGGGTCATCCGGGTGATCCAGGCAGAGCACCTCGATCTGATGCCCATGCTTGCGGTTGATGGTTGACAGTTGCTTGACGCCCTCGATGGGGCCTCCCTTTTTGGGGTCAACCGATGAAATGCAATGCAGGATACGAAATGACATGAGGCGCTTAACCGGCTTGTTCGGGCTGTGATCGGTAGGACGCTCGGGCGTACTGGCGCCGCGCGCAGTCCGGGCAGACCTTGTGGTGGGTCTGGGCGCCTACCACCTCGGTGAGGTAGCTTTCAAATGGGCGCCAGTAGTCGTCTTGCGCGCACACCCGTTGGCAGGCGTTGCACAGCGAAACCTCACCCTGGAGGGCCTGGATCTGCTCTTTCAAGGCCTGGTTTCGGCTTTTCACATGTCGAATGGCCGCGACAGCCAGCAGAAAGCAGACCATGCGATTGACCGCATTGACGTAGATAAACCAGGGTTGGCTGTATGGGTGGCCACTCAGGTGATCCGCCCAGAACCACAGGCAAGTGGCGAGGATGACGGTCAGTACACCTGCGCGGGCTCCTGCCCAGTGCGTGGCGAGGGCCACGGGAATCACATAGAGCAGGAAGACCGAGATCTCGTAGCCGGTGGCCAGATCAATGTAGCCACAAAGGGCCAGCGCCCCCAGCACGCTCAAGGCATGCCGCCAACCGGCATGGTTCAGATGCTCGAGCGGTGGGGTTGAGGCGCTGCTTGATGTGGTCATGGCGTTGCAGGTTGGTCAGGCCTCCATGCTCGTATCTCCTTGTGGCACCCATTCATACCGGCCTGAGCCGATTGGACTATATGGTGGTCGAGTCGGCGAAATTGTTGATGGTCTGACGAATCCAGTTGTAGGCGTCCATCAGCAAGGCTTCCTTGCCATCGTTGGGACGGAAGACAAAGTAGGCCTGCATAGGCAGTGTCACTGGCGGCATCACTGCGCTCAGATGGCGCGAGCGCAACAACGGCGCGCCGGTTGGTGTCACGATCAAGGTGACGCCCAGGCCGGCTTCTGCCGCCTTGAGCGCGGCAAGGTCGGAGTCCAGGATCAGATCGCCCTGCCGTTCCAGTCGGGGCAGGTTGGCGAAGCGGGCGACGACATCCCAGTCAGCGTGGTTCTGGCGAGGATGGATAAGGGTGTGCTGCTTCAGGTCAGCCAGATTGTGGATCGGCTTGTCACGCAGCAGCTCAGGCGATGCCACCAAGGTGGCCTGGCAGGTGCACAAGGGCAAGGCCACCAGTCCGGGCCAGTTGCCGCTGCCCAGGCGGATGGCTGCATCCACCGGGTCATGCTCGAAATCGACCAGATCCATGCTGGCCTCCAGGCGAACGTCGACATGGGGGTAGGTCGATTGAAACTCACCCAGACGCGGGATCAGCAGTTCGTGGGCCACGAACAGTGAGGCACTCAAGCGCAGTACAGGGCGTGTGTAGCGATGCAGCAGATCGGCATGGCCCACCCGATAGGTGCTCAAGGTCTGGCCTACCACTTCAGCAAAGGCCGAGCCTGCGTCGGTCAACTCGACTCGCCGGGTGAGGCGACGGAACAGAGGCATGCCCAGATGCCCCTCCAACTGTTTGATTTGCTGGCTGATGGCTGCGGTGGTCAGATGCAATTCGCCTGCGGCCTTGCTGAAGCTCAGCAGGCGAGCAGCCGCTTCGAAAGCGGGGAGCAGTTGAAGCGGTGGGGGTTTCTGCATACGGGACGGATGAGTGGTGCTGCTTGTATGGCGCCTTTCATTATCACTGCTGGCCAGATGGGGCTTCATGTGCAGACGGAATGTGCCCTGGCCATGGCGCCAATCGTTCGCGCCAAGGCCCCCGGTTGACTCAGTGGTGCCCAATGGGCGGCATCCACATGGCTTTCGCTGTAGTGCGTGGCCCACTGCCTGCATCCCTCGAACACGCGAGGGGGCAGGAAAGGGTCGCGAGAGGCGATGAGGGCGTGAACGGGAATGGGGGTGGTCTTGACGGGCTGAGGGCGCATCACTTGTTGCAGCAGGTTGGCGCGGTAGATGCCCAGGTAGCGCATCGCATCGCCTTCCACGCCCTCTTGAGGTTCATAGGCCAGCCGTTCAAAACGCCGCATGAAGAAGTGGAACATCTTCGTGGCGATACCAGATCGCCACATCAGTTCCGGCAGGATGGGCAGCGTGAAGAAGGTCATCAGCCCGTTGCTGACCATGGCCTGGTGCAGCAGTTGCCCCAGGTTGCCAGGGCTTGGGCGCAGCAGGCGCTGACGCATCCACAGGCCCACCTGATTGAGGCTGGGGGCCATGGTCACAAAGGAGGCAATGTGGCGGGCCGCACGGGGATCGTAAATGGCATCCCAGCCATACAGTGCGCCCCAGTCGTGGCCGACCAGATGCACCTTGCCTTGGGGGCTCACAGCCTTGATCACGGCGTACAGATCGTTGATCAGCGGGGTGTAGTGGTAATGGCGACGGCCGGTGATGTGGGACGATTGGCCGCAACCGCGCATGTCGTATGCCACGACGTAGAAGGACCTGGACAGTTTTGTTGCTACCTTTTCCCAGAACACGGCCCGGTCGGGAAAGCCGTGCAGCAAGAGCAAGGTTTCGCGGGGTTGTTCGGCCGTGGGGGCCTGCCCCCAGGTATGGACGGCCAGACGGACGCCTGGCGCTGCATCGACAAACAAGTTTGGCTTTTTCATGGGATGGGCGTCCTGTGTTCGGCGCCGAGGATCAGCCATGCTCCCGGCTGGCCTGGCCCAGCACGGCGTAGAACATGGCGGCAAACATCAGCGTGCCGCACGAACCTGCGGCCAGCACATAGCCTTGCCCTTGCTGGATGTAGTCCGCAGGGATTGGCAGCCATTGCAGCACCCACAGGTAGATCAGCAGCAGCGGTGCGAAAGGCAGCAGGCACAACAGGAAGGCCAGGCTTTCCTTCAACATGGCCAGATGTCCCTTGGCGATGTTGCCCGCCATGACGGCAGCGAACAGCAGGATCAAGGCGCCACTGGTGGTGTAGAGCGTGCCGCCAGAGAGCCACTGCTGGGCAGGTGCCAGACCGATGTGCCAGCCCAGGTAGATGGCGCCGGTGCCAGCCAGCATCGACAAAATCAGCATGCCTCGCGCCATGCCTTTCAAGCTGGCATGCAGCGTTTTCGCTGGGGCCTGGTTCAGCAGGCGGTTGAACAGATGCAGGCCGAGCAGCAATGCCAGGCTGGAAGACAAGGCAAAGGCAATGCGAACCAGGGGGTGATCGCGCAGCGCGAGGGCTTCGCGATCAAGCAAGGCTGCGTTCACCATCTTGTTTGCGCTCTCTGTGCCGGACATGCCCAGGCCATATGCAAAGTGCATCACGCTGATTACCAGTGCGCCAGCAGCAAGTGCATACCAAAGCGGCATGGCGCGCTGGAAAGTTTGTTGCGCGATGCGTGTCATGTCGGATGGCGTCCGGCGCGTCATGGTGCGGTCGTATTGGCGATTGACGTGAATGAGCCCATAGCCGATGAGCAGGCATTCCGGCATCATGATGCCCATGGTGACCAGGCTCAGGGTTTCCTGATCGATGTGCGGAAACAGCCAGGCCAGCATCACCCAGTTCAGTCGCAGCATGGGCGCCACCAGCATGCAGGCGAAAGACAGGGCCATGTAGCCCATGTGCTCGTGGATGCGACGCTGTTTCAGCGCGTGGACGGCCGCACCAACCGACACCAGTGCCACGGTACCGAACAGCCACAGTGCCACCCAGGCGGTGAGCCGCGTGTACAGATTGTGCGGCGCGGTTACCGTCAGGTAGGCGAAGGACAGGAGCACCGAGATCGGTACCGTGACCACATAGATGCCACCGATCAGGCGGTGCAGGCGCATGAAGCGCTTTCTGAAGGCGGGCCAGAACTGCCATCCCCCCAACAGCATGCAGGCCACGCCCGTGAAGATGTGAGATGTCAGCAGGATCTGGTTGAGGCGGGGCATCTGCGCGAGGTAGAGACCATGCTCGATCAGCCTGGAGTCCACGAAGCGCTGCGCATCTGTTCCTTTGGACAGCGTGGCCAGTTCAGGGCTGTATTTTTCGATGTTCTCCATCGTGGGCTGCTGCCGAAGCAGACGAGCCTGCTGGCTGGCCAGTTCCGCCACATGGTCGGTTCGGAACGGCAGCATGTAGCGCGTGTTGCCTTCGCGCAGGGCCAACCAGCCCGTACCGGACATGATCAGGGCGATGAGCACCACATAAAGCGTGGACAGCCAGTTGAACGAGGCCTTGGGGGCCGTTCGAAGTGTGGGAGAGGAAGATGACATCGTCGGTGCGCCTTGGGCAAGCCTCATGGACGAGTTGACCATGAGCGGGCTCGACTCTATGGTCTGGCCATACCTGTGACAAACGATGATTCCTTGCTCGCGCTTAAGCTGCGCTAAACCGTGGCCTGCGTGCCCCTGTTCACGCTTCGACGTAGCTTGAACAATCCGGCCCTTGTCCGCATCTCAAGGCGGGGCCTGGCGTGCCGACACCCTCTTGTCATGCCTGATCTTGCTACCCATACTCAGCCGGGGGATGCCCGTGCGTCTCACGCACGGCGGCCCGTCTCGACCTGGCTTTTGAACGCGGTGTTGAGCGATGACCCCAAGCAGCGCGTGCGCATTGGCCGCTCCCTGCTGGCCACCTTTGTGTATGCCGTCGGGTGGGGATTGTGCGAGTTCGGTTTGCGCCGCTGGCAACTTTCACATGCTGGCGTGCGCGTGTATGAAATCACGAGCTTGCTGATTGCGCTCAGCTATTACGGCGCGCTGCGCAGTGGCTGGAACCGCCGCTTTCAGGATCCGTCGCTGACGGGATCCCAGATCGTGGCGGCGCAGTTCTCGGGCGCGCTGTTTTATGCGGTGATGAGCCCGGTGCGCGGCGCGATGTTATCGCTGCAGGTCATCATCCTTTTCTTCGCCATGTTCAAGCTCAAGTTGCGCGGACAGTTGTTTGTCAGCGTGAACGCCTTGCTGGTGATGGGGGTGACGACCACCATGCTGGGTATCCTGTGGCCGCAGACATATGACCCGACGACCGAGCTGGTTCACTTCATCGTACTGTTGACGATTCTGCCGCCGGTGTCCCTGCTCGGGGCGCAACTCACCAGCATGCGTGCCAAACTGCACCAGCAGAAGGATGACCTGATCCTGGCGTTGGCGCACATCAAGACGCTGGCCGACCGGGACGAACTGACCGGCCTGCTCAATCGCCGTTGCATGCGCGACATGATCATGCACCACGTCAAGCTGCAGTCCCGCAACGGGTCAGGTTGTTCTCTGGCTTTGATCGACCTGGATCACTTCAAGCGCATCAACGACAGTCATGGCCATGCCGTGGGCGATGACGTTTTGTGTCTGTTCTCCCAGGAGGTGCGCAAGGTGTTGCGCGAAACCGATCTGGTGGCCCGTTGGGGTGGCGAGGAGTTTCTGGTCCTGCTGACAGGAACCCGAGTTGATGAGGCTGTGACAGCCATGGAGCGGGTTCGCGATGGGTTGGCACAAGCGGCAGGACCGCAACAGGCACCCAGTTTGCGTGTGCAGTTTTCAGCCGGTGTGGCCGAGTTGATGCCGCTGGAAGCCATGGACAAGGCCATTGAGCGGGCGGACGAGGCGCTTTACAGGGCCAAGGCACTGGGGCGCAATCGCACCGAACTGGCGCTGGAGCCTGCGCTCACTGGCGGGCCTTCCGACGCTGTCAACGTCAGCAGTGCGTCGTGAACGGTGCGGTGTAGTGCACAGCCTGATCACCACGGCAAAAGCCGTATAACCCAAGGCCTGTGCGGCACGCCAGGTCGATGGCCATGGATGTCGGCGCGGAGATGGCGGCCAGGGCGCCAATGCCGACCCGCGCGCATTTGCTGACCAGTTCGTGGCTGGCGCGACTGGTGATCACCACGAACCCCTGATCAGGTGCCCAGTGCGAACGCGCCAGCTTGCCGATGAGCTTGTCCAACGCATTGTGGCGGCCGACGTCTTCACACAAGAACTGGACCTGGCCTTGCAGGTCGGCCCAGGCGGCAGCATGGCAGCCGCCCGTGGCGGTTTGCAGGGCCTGACGAGCTTGCAGGGCGTTCACGGCTTGAAGGATGAGGCTGGCCGGTGGCGTGGGGGATCTGCCTGACATTGAAAGGGGATCAGGGAGCTGGTCTTGCAGTGTCTGCAGGCTGTCGAGGCCACACAGGCCGCAGCCGGTTCGGCCGCTGAGCGTGCGCCGGTGTGCCTGCAAGGCTGCGAAGGCACGCTGGCTGATCTGCATGCGCACTTCGGTGCCCATGTCGCTGTCATGCAGCTCGATGTCGTGGCAGTCTGCGGGCGTGGCAATGAGGCCTTCCGACAAGGCAAAGCCCAGGCCGAAGTCTTCCAGCTCGGTGGGCGTGGTCATCATCACCGCGTGCGAGATGCCGTTGAAGACCATGGCCACGGGCCGTTCGCAGATGACTTGATCGGTGGCCCAGTCCGTCTGGTTGGCCCGGTGCCGCATGACGTGGACTGCACGTGTGGCGTGGCCGTTCATGTGGCGCAGGCCTCTGCAGGCGTATCGCAAGGGTGCAGGCACACGGGTATCGACTTGGACGTGGGTGTGCGTGCCCCGATGGCATGGCTGTCCAGTGGCACCAGCGCGTTGGTCTCGGGGTAATAGGCGGCCACACAGGCGCGCGGGATGTCATAGTCCACCAGCTTGAATTGCCTGGCCTGTCGCGTCTGTCCGTCCTCCGCCCAGCTGTGGATGTCGACCCAGGCGCCAGCGGCCCATCCCCTGTCTGCGCGATCAGCGGGGTTGATGAACAGCACCCGTCTCTGCCCGTACACGCCCCGATAGCGATCATCCAGGCCATACACGGTCGTGTTGTACTGGTCGTGGGCGCGGATGGTGGTCAGCGTGAACACGTCGGCGCCCAGTTCGGCGCGCGCCTTGTGCAAGGCGGTGTCCACCGGCACGGCATGGGGCATGAAGCGCGCCTTGCCCGTGCTGGTCATCCACACGCGTTCGCTGGCGGTGTTGCGCAGGCGAAAGCCGCCAGGCTTGTGCACGCGCTCGTTGAAGTCCTTGAACTCGTCGAACACGTCGGCGATGCGATCCCGGATGCGGTCGTAGTCTTCCACCAGCCAGCGCCACGGTGTGCGGCTGTGGGGCAAGGTGAGCTCGGCCAGCCGGGCCACGATCATGGGTTCGGACAGCAGATGGGGCGATGCGGGTGCGTTGATGCCCGCAGACAGGTGCACCTTGCTCATCGAGTCTTCCACGCTGACGTGTTGCGGGACGCCCCCCTGCATGTCGATCTCGGTGCGCCCCAGGCAGGGCAGGACCAGGGCTTCACGCCCGTGCACCAGGTGGCTGCGGTTGAACTTGGTGGCCACGTGCACCGTCAGGGCACATCGCCTGAGGGCGGCGTGTGTGGCCTCGGTGTCGGGCGTGGCGGCGGCAAAGTTGCCGCCCATGCCGAAGAACACGCTGGCGCGGCCATCGCGCATGGCTTCGATGGCGCCGATGGTGTCAAAGCCCTCATGGCGTGGCGGCTCGAAGCCGAAGACCAGCGCGATCCGGTCCAGAAAGGCCTTGGACGGCTTTTCATAGATGCCCATGGTGCGGTCACCCTGCACATTGCTGTGGCCACGCACGGGGCACAGACCGGCACCGGGGCGGCCGATGTGGCCACGCATCAACAGCAGGTTGCTGATCATCTGAACGGCTGCCACACCATGGCGGTGCTGGGTGATGCCCATGCCCCAACAGGCAATGACCTTGTCCGACGTGGCCATGACGGTGGCGGCCGCGCGCAACTGGGCTTCGCGCAGGCCCGATTCGGCTTCCAGCAAGGCCCACGTTTCGCGGCGCACATCGGCCTCGAAGGTGTCGAAGCCACTGGTGTGGGCTGCGATGAAGTCCAGGTCCAGCACCCTGGGGCTGCCCGCGTCTCGCGCGGCATCGTCCAGTTCGAACAGGGCCTTGCTGATGCCCTTGATGGCCGCGATGTCGCCACCCACGCGCAGCTGGAAATAGTCCGATGTGATGGGCGTGCCGCTCAGTGTGGCCATCTCCAGCAGGTTCTGCGGATCCGCAAAACGCTCCAGCCCGCGCTCGCGCAAGGGGTTGAAGCTCAGGATGCGGGCGCCGCGCCGTGCAGCGGCATGCAGTTCGCCCAGCATGCGCGGGTGGTTGGTGCCGGGGTTCTGTCCGAAGATCACGATGGCGTCAGCCAGCTGGAAATCCTCCAGGGTGACGGTGCCTTTGCCCACACCCACGCTCTCCTTGAGGCCCATGCCGCTGGGCTCGTGGCACATATTGGAGCAGTCGGGGAAGTTGTTGGTGCCGTATGCGCGCACGAACAACTGGTACAGGAAAGCCGCTTCGTTGCTGGTGCGCCCGGAGGTGTAGAAGATGGCCTGGTCGGGCGAGGGCAGGGCCTGCAAGTGTTTCGCGATCAGGGCGAAGGCCTCATCCCAGGTGATGGCGCGGTAGCGGTCCGTGCTGGCGTCGTACTGCAGGGGTTCGGTCAGGCGGCCCATGTCTTCGAGCGCGTGGTCGGTCCAGGCCAGCATCTCGGTCACCGTGTGCTGGCCGATGCGCTCGGGTGTGGCGCGCTCGGCCGTGGCTTCGGCGGCCACCGCCTTGACGCCGTTTTCGCAGAATTCGAAAGTGGATGTGTGCTCGCGGTCTGGCCAGGCGCAGCCCGGGCAGTCAAAGCCGTCAGGCTGGTTGGCCGACAGCAGCGTGCGGGCACCCTTGGCGGCAATGCGGTGCTGCAACAGCTGTTTCGCCACGCTGCGCAAGGCCCCCCAGCCACCGGCGGGCGCCTTGTAGACCTCGATCTTGGATTCACTCACCTTGCATCCGCCTTGAAATGAACAGTCCTGCGCACTGTACGCAGGCGATCAGGTACTGGCAATATCTGGACCTGCATCAAGCGAGTGCAGATGCCTGAGCATGGCCACACGCCATCTGGGCCTTCCTGACCTATGCTTGTCATCATTTCCGCAGAACATGGATGCCGCCAACCATGAACGATGTGAACGCCGTGACCACTTTCAGCAACCAGACCTATGACCAGATCAACGTGGGCGCCAGCGTGTGCGTGGACTACAGCGTCACACGTGATGACGTGGAGTTGCTGGCCCTGGTGTCGGGTGACGCCTCCTGGCTGGCGGCGGATGGCCAACCTGCGGGCCTGAGGGATCCGGTCTGTGAGGGGGTGAGCGCAGAGGCGCTCATCCATGGCGTGATCAAGCGCCGCCTGCCTGGTCCCGGTACGAATATCGTGGGCCATCATCTGGAGTACGCGGGGCAGGTCAGCATGGGCGACCAGTTGCAGGCCAAGGTCACCGTGATGAACAAGCTGCCGCCTGATCGCCTGCTGCTGGACTGTGTGGTGACACGTGGCGAGACCGTGTTGCTCAACGGGCGGGTGACGGTGGTGGCGCCCACCCGCAATCAGACCGTGGACCAACGCGAGCAAGCTGCCGTGATCTTGCGCCGCAACGATGTGTTCGGCCGCCTGTTCACCGCGTGTGAAAGCTATCCGCCCGTTCCTTGTGCAGTGGTGCACCCTTGTGATGCCGATTCGCTGGCCGGTGCGCTTGAAGCGGCCAAGCACGGCCTGATCGACCCTGTGCTGGTGGGGCCACGTGCGAAGATCGAGGCCGTGGCCAAGGCCGGAGGCTGGGACATCTCGGCCTATCGCCTGGTGGACACGGAACACAGTCACGCCGCCGCTGAGCAGGCGGTGGCGCTGGCCCGCAATGGCGAGGTTCAGGCCCTGATGAAGGGCAGCTTGCACACCGATGAGCTGATGGGGGCCGTCGTGCCTTCGGCCACGGGCCTGCGCACCGGGCGCCGCATCAGCCATGTCTTCGTGATGGACGTGCCCACCTACCCGCGCATGCTGCTGGTGACCGATGCCGCCGTGAACGTGGCGCCCACCATCGTCGACAAGGTCGACATCGTGCAGAACGCGATCGACCTGGCTCATGTGTTGGGTGTGCCCGAGCCGCGCGTGGCCATCCTGGCTGCGGTCGAGACGGTCAACCCCGACATGCCCGCCACCATCGACGCTGCCATGCTGTGCAAGATGGCCGATCGTGGTCAGATCACCGGCGGCCTGGTGGACGGCCCCCTGGCTTTTGACAATGCCGTGAGCGTGGAAGCCGCGCGTACCAAGCACATCAACTCGCCGGTAGCCGGCCTGGCGGACATCCTCGTCGTGCCCAATATCGAGGCGGGCAACATGGTGGCCAAGCAACTGCAGTATCTGGCGGGGGCCGACAGCGCCGGCATCGTGCTGGGTACGCGCGTGCCTATCGTGCTGACCAGCCGCGCTGATTCGGTGCGCACCCGGCTGGCGTCCACCGCCGTGCTCAAGCTGCTGGCGCATTCGCGTGCCAAGGCCGCATCCGGCGGTCAACAGGGGTAGCCGGACATGACCGACGCCATTGCCGTCATCAACGCGGGTTCGTCGAGCCTGAAGTTTTCGGTGTTCACCTCCAAGGCCTTCAAGCCGCTGCTGCATGGTCAGGTGGAGGGCCTGGGGAACAGCACGAACGGTGCCCATGCCATCGCCAAGGACGCCCGCAACCAGGTCTTGCTGGAGCAACGCTGGGCGCATGGTGAGCACATGGGCCACGAGCAGGCCCTGGCCTACCTGCTGCAAGCCTTGCCGCCGTTTCTGGATGGGCACCACCTGAAAGCCGTTGGGCACCGCGTGGTGCATGGTGGCGTGCACTTCCACGAGCCCGTGCTGCTGGACGATACCGTGATGGCGGAGCTGGCCAGCTTGATCTCGCTGGCACCGCTGCATCAGCCGCACAACCTCTCGCCCGTGAAGGCCTTGCGCAAGCTGGCGCCGCATCTGCCGCAAGTCGCCTGTTTTGACACGGCCTTCCACACCGGCAACCCGGAGGTGGCCACACGCTTTGCGTTGCCCGCCGAACTTCACGAGGCGGGCGTGCGCCGTTATGGCTTTCATGGCCTGTCATACGAGTACATCGCCTCGCGCCTGCCGCATGTCGATACCCATGCCGCCAAAGGGCGCACGGTGGTGATGCACCTGGGCAATGGCTCCAGCATGTGCGCCTTGCAAGGCGGGCTCAGTGTGGCCAGCACGATGGGCTTCACGGCCCTGGATGGCCTGCCCATGGGCACCCGCTGCGGCAACATCGACGCGGGCGTGCTGATCTGGTTGATGGACCAGCGCGGCCTGAATGCCCGCCAGATCGAGCATCTGCTCTACAGCGAGTCTGGCTTGCTGGGGGTGTCTGGTCTGTCGTCGGACATGCGCACCTTGCTGGACAGCGACAGCGACAAGGCTCGTGAGGCGGTGGAGCTCTACGTGTACCGCATCGGGCGCGAACTGGGTTCACTGGCAGCGGCCCTGGGCGGGCTGGATGCCATTGTGTTCACCGCCGGCATTGGTGAACACGCCGCGCCGATCCGCGAGCAGGTCTGCCGCCAGGCTGCCTGGCTGGGCTTCGACCTGGACGAATCGGCCAATGTGCAAGCCGTGGCCGACGGGCAGGCCTTGCGCATCAGCAAACCGGACAGCCGCGTCACGGTCTGGGTCATCCCCACCAATGAAGAGCTGATGATTGCCCGCCACACGGCACGCCTGGTGCTGGCTGCGTCCTAGGGGGATGCGCCCACGGGATAGGGGGCGTAGCAGCGCTACAATCTAAGGTTCGATGAGCGACCCCTCCCAATTTCACGGGGCGCAACCCCCTTTGAGAGGATTTCCCATGTCGATGGACGATCGCGACGGCAAGATCTGGATGGACGGCGAAATGGTGGAGTGGCGCGATGCCAAGATCCACGTGCTGACCCACACGCTGCACTACGGCTGTGGCGCCTTCGAAGGCGTGCGCGCCTACAACACGGTCAACGGCCCGGCGATCTTCCGCCTGCGCGAGCACACCGAGCGCCTGTTCAACAGCGCCAAGATCCTGCGCATGCCCATGCCCTTCACGCAAGAGCAGATCAGCCAGGCTCAACTCGATGTGGTCAAGGCCAACAACCTCGAGAGCGGCTACATCCGCCCTCTGGTGTGGCTGGGCTCTGAAAAGCTGGGCGTGAGCCCCAAGGGTGCCAAGGTGCACGTCATGGTGGCCGCCTGGACTTGGGGCGCCTACCTGGGCGAAGAGGGCATGAAGCGTGGCATCCGCGTCAAGACCTCCAGCTACACCCGCCACCACGTCAACATCACGATGACGCAGGCCAAGGCGGTGAGCAACTACACCAACTCCATCCTGGCCAATATGGAAGCCACGGATGACGGCTACGACGAAGCCATGCTGCTGGACAGCGCCGGTTTCGTGTCCGAAGGCGCTGGTGAGAACCTGTTCATCATCAAGAACGGCGTGATCTTCACGCCTGACCTGTCGGCGGGCGCCCTGAACGGCATCACCCGCAACACCATTTTCGCGATCGCCAAGGACATGGGTCTGGAGATCAAGGAAAAGCGCATCACCCGCGACGAGGTCTACATCTGTGATGAGGCCTTCTTCACCGGCACCGCCGCTGAAGTGACCCCGATCCGCGAACTGGACCGCGTCCAGATCGGCATTGGCTCGCGCGGCCCCATCACCGAGAAGATCCAGGCGGCGTTCTTTGACATCGTCAACGGCCGCAATCCCAAGTACGCCGAGTGGCTGACCAAGGTCTGATAGATCCCAAGGACACCTCCATGAGCAACACGCAAAAACCGAAGGCTGTGGTGGAAGTGACGGCGGCCGACGTGCAGGGCCCCGGCGTGGTCTTCTGCCCGAACCCGAAGATGCCGATCTGGAATCACCATCCCCGCGTCTACATCGACGTGGCCCACGAAGGCGAGGGCACCTGCCCTTATTGCGGCACCGTCTACAAGGTCAAGGAAGGCGAGCACATCGGCCACGGCCACTGAGCTTCGCGTTTGCTTCAACAAAAGCCCGGTCTTGTGCCGGGCTTTTGTGTTTCTGGGCGGGCTATTTCCTGCGATACGGGAATGCCCGGGGTGTGGTGCCCCGTGTGCCAGGGGGAATACACGCAAGCTGACCGCATTCCCCCTTTTCAAGGGGTTTCATCACCCTGTTGAGATCATGGAAACTGTGACCAATTTCACAATTTCTTGCCTTTCAGGGGGCTCGGGTCATGATCAACAAATCACTTGCAGCCTCGGTGCTGGCACTGGTTGCCGGCTTGTCCGTATCGGGTGCTGCGCGCGCCGAGAAGCTGATGCAGGTCACGGTCACCGGCACGATTTCGTCCGGCTACGACGCCTATCTGAACTCGGTCTACACCGGCCCCCATACCGGCTACAACCTCAACGGTATGGCCGCCAGCGTCTCCGTCATTTACGACGCGGATCTGGCCAGGCCCAACTACCCAGGCAACGAGCCGAACTGGTACTTCTATCACGCACCGGCCTACCCCAGCTTCCTGGGGACGGTGGGCAATGGCCCCATCCGCTCGGCGAGCTTCACGGTCAATGGCGTCACTTTGGCCGTGGATGTGAGCGGTGCCAGCGAGTATCACCGCCTGTTTGTGGAGAATCCCAAGAACGACCCGGTATGGGGGCAGGGCGACAGCTACGGCCTGTTTGGCATGGATGCGCGCACGGCCTGGTGCCCTAATGATGGGCAATGCGCTGAAAAGGTTCAGATCTCGGCTTACCAGCGTTATGGCGACGACATGTTCGGCGGCCAACGCAACTTCGATCCGGCCAACAGCTTCACCGCCCTGGCAGCACCCAGTCGTGTGTTCGAGGCGAGCGTGCGCTTGATTCAGAACGGCATGTGTCTGGATGGTGGTTCCAGGGCTGGTCTTTGCCCTGAGGGCCGTTTCAACGACGGCAACACCCATTGGGTGGAGTTCGTGATCTCGGGCACCTCACTGAAAGTGTCGGAGGTTTCGGCCGTGCCGGAACCTGGCGCCATCGCCATGGTCCTGGCTGGGGTGGCCGTGGTGGTGTCGCGTCGCCGCAAGGTGGCTTGAGCCTGTTTCTGCGTTCGCCAGGATCCGATCGTGTGGGTGACTGAGTTCGGATGCCTGGAGATTGCGTGAGTCGCTGAGCAGTTTCATGGACGCACTCTACAATCTGCGTCACCATGAAGACCTCGCAAGAATTCGTTCTGACCCTGTCCTGCCAGGACGCCAAGGGTATCGTCCACGCCGTTTCCGGCCTGCTGTACCAGGCGGGCTGCAACATCATCGACTCGCAGCAGTTCGGTGATGTGCAAAGCGAAGACAGCACAGGCCTGTTCTTCATGCGCGTGCATTTCGAAGCGCCGCCCCATCTGGCCAGTGTCGACACGCTGGATAACCTGTTCGGCCATGTGCGCCAGCAGTTCAGCATGACGGCGCGCATCAACGCCCTGTCCCGCAAGCCCCGCGTGCTGATCATGGTCAGCAAGCACGGGCACTGCTTCAATGACCTGCTGTTCCGCTGGCGCTCGGGTTGGTTGCCCATCGACATCCCGGCCATCGTCTCCAACCACCCTGATTACGCCGAGTTGGCTGCCAGCTATGGCATCCCCTTCCACCACCTGCCGCTGCCCACGGGGTCCAGCGCCGAGGTCAAGCGCGAGCAGGAAAAAATGGTCGAGGCACTGGTGGACAAGGAAGGCATCGACCTGGTCGTGCTGGCCCGCTACATGCAGATCCTCAGCCCCGAGTTCTGCGCCTTCCTCAAGGGCCGAGCCATCAACATCCACCACAGCTTCCTGCCCAGTTTCAAGGGCGCCAAGCCTTACTACCAGGCGCACGATCGCGGTGTGAAGCTGATCGGTGCCACGGCCCACTACGTGACGGCCGATCTGGATGAAGGCCCCATCATCGAGCAGGATGTCGAGCGCGTGGACCACACCCTCAGCCCCGAGGACTTCACCGCCGTGGGCCGCGACGTCGAATGCGTGGTGCTGGCGCGTGCCGTGAAGTGGCACACCGAGCACCGCGTGCTGATGAACGGTCACAAGACCGTCGTCTTCAAGTAGCAAGCTTCTTCATTTCGGCAGGACCCGACCATGAACGATCCGCGCGCCCGCAAAGTCTCCCAGGCAGCCTTGATGAGCACGGCCGATGAGACCGAAGCCTCGTTTTACGAGGCCATGCAGCAAGGTAATCTGGACAAGATGATGTCCGTGTGGGCTGACGACGAAGAGATCGCCTGTGTGCATCCTGGCGGGCCGCGCGTGGTGGGGACGGTCGCTGTGCGGGCCGGGTTCGAGGCCGTGTTCGTCAATGGCCCCGTGCATGTTCAGGTGCACCATGTGCGCCGCATGGAGACCGCCACGCTGGCCATCCACCACGTGACTGAAAAGGTACAGGCCACCACCGAGCGCGGCCTGGAAACCGCTTACGTGATCGCCACCAATGTGTTCGTGCGCACGGCCTTGGGCTGGCGCATGGCGGCGCACCACGCCAGCGCCGGCTTGCCGCAGGACCTGCCGGACATCACCGAGCCGCGCACCATCCTGCACTGAATCAGGTCGCCACTACCACCATGCAGTACCGCGCTCCACACTGGCTGGCTGGCCATGGTGCTTTGGCTGGCAATGTGCAGACCATCTGGCCGGCGCTGTACAGCAAGGCGCATGTCGATCACGGCCATGTGCCCGTGGCCTATCGGCGCGAGCGCTGGGACACACCGGACGGTGACTTCATCGACGTGGATTTTCTGGCTGCCAGCAAGGTACCCGAAGAGGCCGATGCGGCCGCGAAGCCTCGCGTACAACTGGTGTTGTTCCACGGCCTGGAGGGCTCCTCGCAAAGCCACTACGCGCGCGCTTTTGCCCACTGGGCCCATGCCTTGGGCTGGGACTACGTGGTGCCGCACTTTCGCGGCTGTTCCGGCGAGCTGAACCGTGCGCCGCGTACCTATCACTCAGGTGATCACGAAGAAATCGACTGGATCCTGAGGCGCTTGTCGCTGGCGCATGTGGGCCCCACGGTGGTGGTGGGTGTGTCGCTGGGGGGCAATGCCTTGCTGCGCTGGGCGCAGGAGGCGGATGGCGAAGCCGTTCAGGTGGTCAAGGCGCTGGCGGCCATCTCGGCTCCGCTGGATCTGGCGGCTGCCGGGCATGCCTTGGGGCGTGGCTTCAACCGCCAGATCTACACGCGCATGTTCCTCAACACCATGAAGCCAAAGGCGCTGGCCAAGCTTCAGCAGTACCCGGGCCTGGCCAATGAGGCGGCCCTGCGCGCAGCGCGGGATCTGTACGAGTACGACAATGTGTTCACGGCCCCCTTGCATGGCTTTGCCAGCACGGAAGACTATTGGGCGCGGTGCTCGTCCAAACCAGGGCTCAAGGCCATGCGCGATGTGCCGGTGCTGGTGCTCAATGCCCGCAATGACCCGTTCGTGCCGGCTTCCAGCCTGCCCGGGCGCGATGAGGTAGGCCCCGCGGTGACTTTGTGGCAACCTCACGAGGGTGGGCATGTGGGCTTTCCAGCTGGTCGATTCCCGGGACATGTCGCCGATTTGCCTCATGCGGTTGGCCACTGGTTGAAGCAACAATTGCCGGCTTGAGCGAACAACAAGATCAGACTGAGGACACGATCATGGACGACATCGTCAAAGCCGCCTTGAAGAAGTGGCCCAATGTGCCGGACTGCTATGGCTGGCTGGCCCTGGATGCCCGCGGTGACTGGTACATGCGCGATGACCGCATCCAGGCCACAGGCCCCTTCCCGCAAGTCAAGGGCAGCCGCATCACGCACGACAAGCTCAAGGAATTCATTCACCGCAACTACGAGCACGACGAGCAGGGCGCCTGGTTCTTCCAGAACGGCCCGCAGCGTGTCTACCTGCAACTGGAGGCCACGCCGCTGGTGTTCGGTGTGCACAAGCACGGCGAGGGCGAGCGGGCCCGCTTTGCGGTTGAATCGCATACAGGCAAGCCGGCGCACGAGATCCGCTCCAGCTGGCTGGACGAGCACGGTCGCCTCTTCCTGGATACGGATCTGGGCTTTGGCGTGGTGCGCTCGATGGACATGGATGCCGCTGCCGATGCCGTCGAGGCAGGGGTGTGGGCACCTGAGGAGATGCCCTTTGCCGACATGCCGGCACGGTTCAACTATTGCTTGAGCCCTCAGCCCGCTGTCAAGGGGTGATGCCGCTGGGGTGCATGGTGGATGGTGCCGCCATACAAAGGCAGTGGCCAGGCAATAAAAAACCGGCTCCCTGGAGCCGGTTTTTCATGGGCGATCAGCGCGCCGGATCAGGGGGCCGAAGCAGCGGCAGCAGGTGCGGCGGGTTCGGAGAACTTGGCGCCACCAGCGTTGGCCATGTAGACCACGCCGCGTTGCACTTCCAGGTCAGAGTAATCACCGCCACCTTGAGCCGGCATGGCGTTGAAGCCCTTCAGCGCGTGCTCCAGCAGCTTGGCTTCACCTTGGGCGATGCGTGGGCCCCAGGCGGCAGCGTCACCCAACTTGGGGGCGCCCATCATGCCGGCAGCGTGGCAGTTGGTGCATGAACCCTTGTAGACCTCTTCGCCAGAGCGGGGGCCGGCGTTGGCAGACACCAGTTTGATCTCGACCGTGCCCACGGGCATGATGCGCTGCGACACCGCCTGGGCGCTCAGCGCATCGCTGCCTGCAGCAGACTTGTTGCTGGAGGACACATAGTTCACCAGCAGGCCGATGATGACCACCGGGATGATGAACGCAGCCAGCACGGCAGCAATCAGTTGCTGAGGGGTGCTGATCGGGCCTTGGTGGTGGCCGGACTCTTGGGATTGGGGCGCTTGGCTCATGGGGTGTTCAGGAGGCGCTGGTTGTATGGATGTGACCCGGTCAGGAGGAATCCGGTCCGGCGAAAGGAGGATTATAAGTCTTGTCCCGGCCATATCCAAAAGTGGCGTGCTGCCTGACTGCTAGAATCTGGTTTGCTGCGCCCGTAGCTCAATGGATAGAGTACTGCCCTCCGAAGGCAGGGGTTGCTGGTTCGATCCCAGCCGGGCGCGCCACCTCCATGAACTCGACACTGCCAAAAGCGGGTCGGGTTTTTTTGTTGTGTGGGTGCGTGTAAGTTGTTGATCTGCAAGGATTCACGATGAACCGAAGCGCATGGCAGTGTTGATCGGGGTTGGCTTTGCAAAACGTCTTTGAAATGTTTTCAGACCAGTCCAGATTTATACGGGCCATTTCTCCGACACTTTTCCGACACTTTGGATGCATGACCTGTCGGAGATTGAAGATGGCAAGCTTCTATAAGCGAGGCGATTACCAGTGGGAAGCGAAGGTTCGGCGTGCTGGCTTTCCAAGTCAGAGCCAGACGTTCGAGTCCAAGAGCGAGGCCCGAAACTGGGCCCACAAGCTCGAGTCCGAGATGAGGCTCGGCACGTTCGTGGCGCCGACACAGGCCAATCAGCGGCCACTGTCGGAGTTCGTTGATCTGTACGTGAGGGATGTCACCCCGAGTCACAAAGGGGCCGGTGTCGAAGCGTTGCGGCTCAAGGCCCTGGCGCGGCACAGGTTCTTTGAGACGGCCGTTTGCAACCTGAGACCCAAGACGATCGCCGCATGGCGGGACGAACGGCTGGCCGACGTGATGCCGGCAACGGTCGTTCGCGAACTTGGTTTGCTGCAACAGGTGGTGGACCATGCCATGCGGGAGTGGGACGTGGTGATCGCCAACAACCCGTTCAAGTTGGTCAAGCGGCCCAAGGTCGTCAACGCGCGAAGCCGACGTTTGACGTTGGCCGATGTCAAAAGCGATCCGATGGCTCAGTCAGAGGAGGCTCGGTTGCTCAAGGCCTGCACCTATTCCCCCAAGGTGCCAGGTGGGTGCAGAGTCAAATGGCTTCGCCCGATTGTCGAGTTGGCCATCGAGACGGCCATGCGCAGAGGTGAAATCTTGCGGCTGGACTGGCGCCATATCGACTTGGATGCGAGGGTGGCCTTCCTGCCTGATACGAAGAATGGCGATTCACGCCACGTTCCCTTGTCACCCGGCGCGATCGACGTACTCAAGTCCCTTGTGAAAACCGAGGGACCAGTGTTCAACGTCAGCGAGAACGCGCTCAAGTTGGCTTGGCAGCGAGCAACCAAGAGGGCGGAATTGGATGACCTTCATTTTCATGATCTCAGGCACGAAGGCGCATCTCGGCTGGCAGAGAAACTGACGAATATCCTGGAGCTCTCAAGCGTGACGGGACACAAGGACCTTCGGATGCTCAAGCGGTACTACCACCCGCGGCCGGAGGACTTGGCTCGCAAGTTGGCCGGGTAATGGTTGGGCTGGACAGGAGGCTCTCGGAGACTCGTTGGCCCCCTGTCTACGTGGGAGCTCACCGAGTGATATCAGATTCACCTATCAGTATCTGATATCAACTATCAGATTCATGTATCTGCCATCACGACTCAAGGTGGCCCTATATGGGTGCCGTTGCTGTGCAACGGGGCAAGCAGCAGGCGCTGCGCAGCCCCCTGAGGCGCACCTGGCCCCAGCCAGGTTGCCGAAGGGCTGGGGGGGAGCCGCCAGACACAAATCGCCCCAGCGATTTGAGGCGCCCCAGCGCCGGTGTCTGAGCGGGGGGCAAAGCCCCCGCCTCCCCCACGCCGCAGGCGCGGGGGCACCCTGGGCAAAGGTGAGGCGTCCAGCCTCAGCCCATAGGGCCGAGTGGAGGGGACGTGCGAAGCACTCTCCGTAGGGAGCCTGCCGCGCAGGGTGCCCCCGCGTAGCGGGGTGCCGGTGGCGAAGCCATCGGCAGGGGGAGGCGCGACCCCGGACAGCAATCGGGCGGCAAGCCCCGCGTCCAGCGGGGATAAGGGCCGTGGGTGGCGTCCAGCCACCCCTTGAGGCCCTGGTGCTGTCCGAGTGCTGCCCCGACAAGATCGCCGATTCTTTTCCCGAGCCTGCCATGATCGGACACGAATCGGACCAAGACTCGGACAAGGCATCCGGCTCATAAGCAAGATGTGCAGGTGTTCATACAAGCGCGGCTGTGGCTCAACAGGGCTTACGTTGAAGGCGCGGCAGACCTCTCGGTGGAGGCTACCGTGTTGGTGGCGGGGCTGATCCCAGTTGCAAATGCTTGGGCACTTGGCGCTGAAGAAATCCCTCAAGCTCGCTGACGAACGCCTCGCGAGCCTGGACCGCCATGTCATAGGCTTCCTGATGGCCATAGCGCAGGACAGCAAAGCTGCGCTTCCGGGCAGGCTTTAAGCCATTTGGGCTTCGGGCCTCCCACGCCACATGGACGCGTTCCTGACCATGAATGTCGAGCTTGGTTGTGCGCATCAGGTACACCCCTGGATGGCCTGAGGTGTTGTTGCTTCGGTGCAGGGACGAGTACTCCGCCAAGGTTGTGGGGCGGGCGGTTAGGGCAACATCATCACGCCAGGCCTGCGCTGCCGCCAGGGCGTTCTCATCGGTGCCGAAGCGAAATACGGTGAAGGTCTTGCGGAAGATCTCACCGTTTCGATGTAACTCAACAGACCAGCCCAAACAGTTCTTGCGTTGCACTCGGCGAATGCCGTACAGCTCGTCGGTAGTGGGTTTTCGTCTTGCCATGCCCAGCATCAATCAATCAGTTAAGCCGTCCTGAAAATCTTCCTTCTCGAGCGATTGATATGCAACCGACGAAATAGAAACGTTGTTGCGGCACGAAAGTCGAGAGGCCTTTGAGCCCTTCTTCAGCACGATGACGCCGCCACTCATTGATGGGTTGTTCGTGCCATCAGAATTGCCAGGGTCGCCAGGAAAGCCTGTGCGGATCATCTTGTCGTAAAGCAGATATGTGAATCTCCCGTTCACAAACTTGATGTGTGATTCGGAGCCGCCGGAGTGCCCCGTGCTACTGAACAAGAAGAGCTTATGCGAGCCATTGTTGCCACGCGGGTATTCCAACTCGATTCGGCTGGCCGTGCCAAATCTGTACTTGACTAGATCAGACTCATTAAATGCCCCATGTGACACACAGAGGGATGCAATTTTTTGCTTGTTCAAGCAGTTGAAAAGAACGGCCTCGCCTTCTTTGCAAAGAGTAGGTAAGGCGGCATCGTTGGCGGCTGCGGCCAATGCTGGTAAGGCGAAAGCCAGTGACGCTACAAATTTAATCAGTTTGCTAAGACGGCTCACCGCTTGAGGCAAGGCCTCAGTGCGTCTCAAGGTGTGGTGCTGAATCATAGGTTTGCTGGCCCGTTACACCTATCTGGACCGCAAAGACAAGAACGATTGCGGCCAGAGCCTTGACGCTGAGAATCGCGACGAAGGGATAGAAGAGATGATCTAGAAGTTCTTTGCGACCCATGCCGATGGCGAAGAACATCCAAAGTACTTACGCTTTTGGGGGCACCACATTTTGATCGACGTCACACCTTGGAGCAAGGGTACTCAGAATGAGCGGCAAAAGTCCGTTCGTACATGAAAAGACAGGCAATAAGTAGCGTCGTGGGAAGCCAAGCTGCACTGAAAAACTCGAACAGCAAGAAGTAATATTTTTTGTCGACGCCAGTCGCCATCAACAGCACCGTAACCAGGAAAGCGACGATCAGCCCGATACCTAAGCCTGCCACTCGTCGTGCCGACACAAGGGCAACGGTGAAGTACAGCTGTTGCTTTGCCGGTCGATCGAATAGCGAGAAGCAGGCAAATGCAAAGAAGGACACGGCCAACCACAAAATGAACTGGCTTTCGGATATGGCCACGAACCCCACAAGAGCCGCGTCAAGTAGGTCTTGCATCGCCTCCTCCCATCACTAGATGGCCTTACACCGGCTTGCAAAACCAAATGATTGCAGAGGCCACAAGCAGTGGAGCCACCACAAACAAGGTGAACACAAATCTGTATCCATCTGGGCCATACGGTGTCAGGAAAAAGAGAGCAGCCGCAAGCACGATTGAGGCACAGGTCAGACCAATGATCACCCACCACAAAGCAGCAGATAGGCTCGGAAACAGGCTGAGCTTGAGAGCTCGACTTGCGACAAGCCATCCAACCGCAAACACGAGAAATAATGCCGCCCAAACCTTTACGCTGAGGATCGCAGCGAAGGGATAAAAGAGTTGATCAAGAACTTCCTTGTGATTCACGCGGACACCCTACCTTCCTTTGCCGGCGCTTCTGCGCGAGCGATCATCGCTGGGCTCACAGGAGCCTTGGGCGTAGCTACTTGGCCGGTGCCCCAATCCAGCGGCATCTCAACCCAAAAGCCCTTTACCGATGAGGACAACTTGTTGATCGCCGCCACGACCGCGTGAACACCTGGAGCAGTCATGAAAGCTGGCTGTAGATCAGGCCTGGCACTGGCAGAAAACTTTTGATGGAGCTTTCCGTTGCGATCTTTGTAATGAACCTTAAAAGCTTGTCGCCCTTCAGCCATCGTTTTGAAGGCATCTCGTGGTGTGTGTGTGAACACCTCGTTGTAGGCCGCGCGGTTGGCAGCTGAAAGTTTCTGGATTCCTGCGATGGTACCGACGTCCAGAGGTTGATCAAGCTTGATTCCCAAAGGAGCACTTTGTTTGCTCACGCCTGTGGTCCGTTGATCTACAGACATGCCCAAATGTTTTTCCCACAAGCGTATGCGCAAGTCTTTGGCGAACTTGCGCGTGATCACCTTTATGCCCTGACCAACGTTGTTGATGCTTGCGCCTGCATCGTCCACGATCACTGCAGCCAACTCAGTGTCGCCATTGCCATTGAGACTGCGATCGTTGATGTTGGCGCTTCCAAGAATCGCAACAGCATCATCAACGATTAGCAACTTGGAGTGTACGTAAATCATCTCAGTGACCACTGTGCTGGCTGTATGCCCAAAATTGCGCAGGTTGAGAACAGTCAAGTATTCGCGCCACTTGTCTTGCATCCCATGGGCTTCCAATTGCACCCGAATGGCCTCGTTGCTATTCGGTTGATGCTCAAGCCCCCATGCCTTGCGGTTCTTAGCCAAGATGGTCGCATTGATGCGATTGACCAGGCTATTGCTGGCTCTCTTGACACCTTGCAATGCCCACCAGCCTTGCGAAACAGGTCCGTCCTCCTCAAGCATGCCTTCTGGGTGTTCAGGCAACACGAGATAAACGTGAAATGGCCTTTGAGCGTAGATCGCTTTGCCAATGGCATTCGCCAGCTCACCGATCAATGGGTTGCTGGATGGGCAGGGCGAGCCTCTTTCGTCCGAGCCACAGTTCGACATGAAGAATTGGTTCTCAATGTAGATGAACGCCTGAGCTGATCTGATGCATTGGATCATCGCGTCGCGGATGCTAGTTTGGTGCTGAGAACTCCAGTCCTTTCGGGCGGCTTCGATGATTTGGCGACGCTTCTTGTCCGGCTGTTTCCAGTCGTCGCAAACGTACTTGTGATGTGTATCCCACAGCTGCAGTTCGTCACGCAGTTGGGCCGACGATGCAGAACGACAAATCTGCACCGTTGCGCTTCCGTTCCCATGTTTCAGCGGATCAACCAGCAAATCGGGAGAGCCACTTTTCTCGAACCACGCACTATTCATGCTCCCATCAAAGCTGTTCGTTCCAGAGCCTGCAAAGCTATTCCAGCGCAGCACAAAATTCACGAACACATCGAATGCCGCAGGGCCATTTATGCCAACTGCCACATCTTGCCAGGGCTGCCGTGGTTGATAGGTTTCATCCAGTAGCTTTTCGTCATACGCCGCCTTGAACGGAGTTTGAAAACCCGGGCGACCGCCAACCTCCTTCGTAAGCTTCACTTCTAACGGTGTGAGTGGGCGGGCACACGCGATTTGCATGTTGTATGCATCGTTGATGACATGCAGACTTCGATCGATGACGACATCGAACGCATTTGTATCCCATCGGCCATAGGCCAAATCAAGGCCACCCAGAAATGCGACCTGACCATCGACGACCACGGACTTCTGATGGTGTGAAAAGAAAGTGTTTGAGTCTTTAACTTTGTAGTTGGGGTTCTCAAGGTCAATATCAGCGGATGCCGCGCGCCCGGTGTTGGGGTTCTGCAGCATCACTTGCAGAGAACCCTTGCCCTTGTTTAGCTTGCTCAAAATTGCTTGAGTGTTGTCATCGTGCGTGTCTAGCACCTTGGCAATCGAGTCGTAGCAGAGAATTCGAACATGCACGCCGCGCTGCAACGCATCGGCCAGCAGTTCGGACAGTCGGCCTGGGTGCTTGGGATCACCTCGGTTGTCTAGTTCAACGTCATAGTCCAATTGCCAGTCAGTGATGAAGATGAACTTCTTTGCTCCACGAATTGCATCGGCGACCGCCTTCATGTAGTCGCGGCCAGTGGTGTAGGCCTTGCATTCGTTCTGGTAGCGAGGCACAGCAAAAGGCTGATCCAGGTCGAAGTACTGGCCGCTGATCGTCGTGATGGTGTCAGGCGTCAATTGCGCGGTGAATTTGTCTGCCATTTGCGGCTCCCTGTCCTGCTATTGCGTTTGCGATTCACTGCTCAAAGATCGGTCTTTGGCTTGAGTTGCCCCAGCCCACCCACTTGCGCGTCACGCTTGGCCAGTTCTTCTAGGTACGCTTGCTGCGTCTGCTCCATATATCGCCCATCTGGGGCGAAGTTCATCGCATCCAATTGACGCTTCGGATTCGGCAGCTTGTTATCCGTTGTCCACAGCGATGGACTCAGTGGCATCGCAGTCAGACCGCTGATCAGCCAAACAAGGCCAGGTTTTTGAGAGACCTTCTGAAACAGCTTGATTTGCTGCTCTTGAGTCAATTGCAGCCCGCCATCTGCCCCTGTTGATCCCTCAAACAAGGTTTCATGCCAATGATCTGGTGAGTACACGGCGGGGTTGATCTGCCCGTGCCCGATATCCATCGCAGCAAACGCATCGACCACGACAAGTTTCCAGGCTTGGCCGCTGGGTGCAATGCCCCGAGAGCCAGGGAAGTCTTGAAGCTTTAGGGCAAACCGAACAGGTTTGGACTCAAGTGTAGATTTGGGCATGCTGGGCAAGGGTGAGCTTATCGTCCCTGCCCCCACCATGGACTTCATCCCTGCCTGCACTGTGATCTTGCCTGGGCATTGCGCCGTGAAGTTGCCGCCACCGATCGTGATGCTGGCCCCGCCGCTTACAGCCAGTGTCACCTTTTTGGCCGCCGTGATGTTGACCATGCCGTTTGCTGTGTTCAACTCGAGTGCTTGTTTGGCTGCGATTTGCGCAGACCCCGCCTGCGCTTGAAGATCGATCGGACCTTGGGCAGCGATCAGCGTCAGGCCCTTGCCCACCGCATCGCTGCCTGGCTGTATGGCTCCGGCCAGGATGCCAATGGCCTGGCCCGTGTGGATGCGCGCCTGGCCGCCAACGGCCCAGTGCGTATCTTGTCCGCTGGCGATGGTAGTGGTGTCATCGCTGCTGAGGTGTAGGTCTTGGCCCGCCGTGAGGCCTACCCCGGCCTTGCCGATGATGGCAATGTTGGGGTCTGCCATGTGCGGCACTTTGTCTCGGCTCGTACCGATAGCTTTGTCTGCTGCATCGGACACAGCGTTTTTCAAGCTGGTGTTGCTGACCATGCCTCGCAAGCTCTTGGTCAAAGCCGCTGCGGGCGCCAGCTTTTCATCCAAGGCGCTTTGGTTGGCCTTGCTGCTGCCAGCCGCACTGGCCAGCCCCACGGTCTGGTGCGTGGTGGCCGCTTGGTGGAAGGTGCTGGCCAATTGCTGCATCTGTTTGGCCAGCGCAATGCCAGCCGCGTTGTCGCCAGCGCCTTCGCCTGTCTGGCCCAGGCCGTTGTTCAGGCTATAGGTGCTGAGCATCACGCCACGCACGGCGCGCATGCCGCCCCAGGCGTCGGTGCGCAACTCGAAGCCAAGGCCTCTAAAGCTGCCGCGGTGGTTATCGGCCTGGTGCAGCAGGTGGCCCATCTGCAGCCAGGTTTGCGCTTGCGTGCTGTGCAACTGCATGCGGCCTTGGTTGGGCGTGTCGTCAAATACAAGTTGGTTGTAGCCTTGGCCGCCGAACTCCTTGCTCTTGACGCCGCTGAGCGCGGCCGCGTTGTTCTGGCCTTCTGATCCTTCGGTGGCAGCGCTGGGTGCTGCGCCATGCCAGGCAGGGCTGTTGCCACCGCTGCCCGAGCCCACCAGGTTCATCTGTGCGCTGGGCCGGTGATCCGTTGATTCCGCAAACGAGCTGGTGTCGGCTTCGCCAGCTTGCCCGCCCGGTGTGCGTGGCACACCGCCTTCGCCACGGCCGCTGTAAAGGCTGGCTTGCACATATGGGCGGTCGATGTCGTTGCTCAAGAAGCCAACCAGCACTTCATGCCCGATACGCGGAATGAACTGATGGCCCATACCTGGCCCCGAGAAGCGCTGCATGACGCGCACCCAACAACTGTGGTCGCTGTTGGCCCGCTGCGGCGCATACGGATTGGTCTGCCAATGGAACCTGACTTTGACGCGACCAAGCTTGTCGGTATACAGCTCATCTGCGCCATTGGGTGCGGTGCTGCCATCCGGGCCGACCACGATGGCGGTTTGAGGGCCAAGTGCCGTCGGGCGCGGGCGAGGGCGCTGGCCGGTGTCGTCCAGCAACACGGCGCGCCAAGGTACGTTGCGGCGTAACGCCTGGAACTGGCAAGCAAAGCCGGTCTGAGCAGCCTGCTTGTGCAGAGAGGAAGTGTCCACCGGCTGTTGATCGACCGACACGCTCAACTGCGGCAACTCGGCCTGGCCCAGCGACTTCACGATCGTGTCGCTGAGGTCCTTGGGCAGGTTGTTCACGCCGATGGCATCCACGCCGTAAAAGAAGAACTCCTTGTCGCTGTCGTCGAGACCAAACACAGCCAGCGGGTCAAGGGTGGATTGCGTGATGGCGGCCCAGGTACCGGCGCGCAAAGTGCGCACGGTACCTCGGCCCAACCAGGTCTTGTACCGGGCTTCGTGCGCTTCCTGCAGGCGGGTGGCCACGAACTGGGCTTCTGCCTGGTTACCAAAGAGGTAGTCGCCCGTCGGGTCGTAGCTGGTGAGCCAGCTTTGCAAGCTGGTGGCCTCATCGCCGCCCCAGGCATGGTTGGTGGGCACGTCAGCCGTGATGGCACTGTTGCTTCGGTAATCCCAGCCTTGCACCACGGTGGCTGTGGTTCCCAAGCTGCGCACGGCGGCCATGGCCTGGATGCTGTCTTGCGCTTCTTGGCTGCTGCTGCGATGAAAGCGGATGCCTTGGCCACCCAGGCTGCTGGCGCTGCTGGCATCTTGCGGTTGGTTGGCGCTGTTGACGAAGAAGACGACGGCGTGGCCACCTGGTGCAGACTCATCCTCTTCCACACGCCAGCAAATGCCTTCTTCTGCCAGCAGGCGGCTGACGAAGGCCAGGTCGCTCTCGCGGTACTGCACGCAGTAGGCGCGCTGGCCCGAGTTGCGGGCAAACATGCCTTGCGCAACATAGGTCGCGACATCTTCGTCCCAGCGCCACGCAGCGATGGCAACGTGGTCTGCGAACACATCTTCAACGATCTCGATGATCGACTTTTCTTGCCAGACGCGGCTATTGAGCGTGTGACCCAGCAGCGCTATCCACGGCTGAACGAGCAGGCCCTTGCGGGCAAAGCCACCGTCAGACTCGAGCGAATCGGCTTCAACCACGTAGCCGCTACGCCGCGCGCGGCTGCCATCAGCCAGCGTAGTGTGCAAGGTGATGGGGCGCGCATAGAGCTGCTTGAGCGCCACATGGGCGTTGAGCACCAGGGCATTGATGTAGAGGCTGAATGGCTGGGACACGGCCTCGTGCAGCACGAAGCTTTCGACCATCAGATCAGCGGGCAGGCTGCGTTCGCTACTGGGGGCGGACAGGGTGTACAGGCGCGTATCGGTGCCCCATTGGCCAATGATCGAGGCCAACGTACCTGTGAGCGCAGATTGGATGGCAGATAGCCCACCCGGAATATTGGATGAATCCAGACCCATGTCGGGTTCCCTGATGTTTTGTTTTGAATTGAACTTCAGGCAGGATTTTGAGCGCCTGGGAGGCGAGGGCGCTTACCTCCTAAGGGTGTACATGCAACGGCCTGTAACGGTCGCTGCGATGCAAGTGCACGGGAAGTCGGCCAAGGTGCCGCGTTCCGCGGCGGATCGGTCGATATGGCGTGTGCGCCAGCGCTTGAGTGCAGTCCAGCAAGCTTGCCTTGAAATTCCAGGTCTGGGCTTCACAACAGGCTGAGCGCCTGCCTCAGCCTTTCAGCCGTAGCGACCAGGCCATTCTTTTCCATGGCTTGGGCGAATTCTTCCGGTGTGGCGTTGGGCCGTCTCCAACGTGCGCGCATGTCGCGGAACGCGGCCAGGGCGGTGAACAGGTCCAGATCAAGTTGCTTGACGATGAAGTCGTCAGGGTGAATGACCTCGATGCCGAACTGGCCCACCTGCTCGACAGGGAAGTCCTTGAGGTTGGCTGTCACGATGCAATCTGCATGACCAGCGATGGCCGCAGCGAGCACATGCACATCGTCAGGATCTGGCAGTTCCAGCGAAGGCGCCAGCGCCTGCCAGGCTGCTTCTGGCACCTCCCAGTCCAGGACGGCTTCCCGCATGGCGTCGCGCCGGGTTGTCAAGCGTCCGACCAGATCGGGGCGCTGCTTCTCCAGGTTGCGAATCCACTCATCTTCAATCCTCGTGGTCCATTTCCCTGCAAACAGTCCTTTGGACGCGAGGCTCATCAATGCATCTGACAAAGCCAACGGGTACAGCACGCAAGCGTCCAACACCGCTGTGTAGCGTGCGTGACCAGCCATCAGTAGTCCAGGCCCAGTTCATTGGCGTTTTCAGCCATGCGATCCAACGCCGACTGTTGGTGCGCTCGCATTTTTTCGGCGTACTGAGTGAGGTCGTCAAACGCGATGCGGCGATGCGTGCCCACCATCCGGTAGGGCAGTCGCCCTTGCTCGATTTCCTTGATGACGAAGGGGCGCGAGACGTTCAGAAAGTTGGCCGCTTCCACGGTCGAGACCTCTTGCTTGGATGGCATGACGACGATGGGCCGACGCTCGCTCATGGCGCCGAGCACCTGAGCAATGATCTTGAGGGCCTGAGGGGGCACCTGGATGACGGGCTGATTACCTTCGTCGTCGGTCAGCATGATGGATGCCGCCCGGGAGTGATCCAGGGCAGCCATGATGCATCGCTGTGCGGCACGGGCCATCTCCGCGTCTTGCGCAGACATGGCTGGGGGCAGGATCTCTCCGTTGCGCTCTAGTGTTGACATTCTGGGCCTCCGGTGCAGCCATCTGCGGGCCTCCGATGGAGGCCTCAAGGCTGTCTGTTCGATATCGGCACTTTAATCCATAAGTGCAATAAATGCAGCATGTGAATCAAGTGAAAAGCGCCAGGCGCCAGCGTCGAACCCCCGGCGCTCCGACACTTTTCCGACACTTTGTCGGTGATGTCCCGGTATAATCCGGTACATGTCGATAACGCAAGTTGTTGATTTAGCGGGGTTTTTAGTGTCTCCCGCGGGTGTCGGAGTGCCCTCCGAAGGCAGGGGTTGCTGGTTCGATCCCAGCCGGGCGCGCCAATGAATGTCATTGAAATCAAGCACTTGCCCGTAAGGTCAGGTGCTTTTTTCTTGAGAGTCGGGGACTAGGCCTTGGTGTTCTCTTGAAATCGAGTCGCCGCTTCTTGGGTGTTCGACTTGACCTCGTGTCCCCAGTGCGTTGCGAAGGTGCGGCTTCCTGCCGAGAGCGTTGGCGTGAGTTCCTCAATGGCCTGATCAATGGCCATGGGGATTTTGGTGGCGAGTTCCTGCGCGACGGTTTGAATGTATCGAGGCTTCATGCCCAGTTTTTTCGCCAGGCCTTGTAACGCCGCATGTCCCATCTGGCCGGGAGGCACCTGCTCCCCGATGTTGACGGCGAATTCTTTGGACAGCCCTGGGTAGAGGCGTGTGCACATCAAGTCGTAAAACGGGGTGAGACGAACGCCTTCGCCAGGCAGGGTGTACATCGACAAGTTCTTCGCGTGGCTGTCGTTGTTGCCCACATAGATGGTGAAGAAAATCCATTGAACCAGGGCCTGCAGATCCACGGCGGCGCGTGTGCTGTGCTGGCGGATCTCCGTAGAAGACATCCAGGCCCTTGTTCTCTGCATCCCAGCGTTCTGGATGTCTTGGGCTGGACGATCACTTCCAGGCCGAGGATGTCCAGCAAGTCAAGGACCTTCTGGCGTTGGACTGTCGGCTTGCATTTTCAATGTTGACGATCAGCCGGTTGCCTGTGTTGGCCAAGCCTGCGACCCGGTATTTCTTTGCATTTTGTCCACCGGCAGGCAACGCCGCGTTTTGCCATGTGCAGTTGGACCATGCGACGGGTGCCGTCAGCATCACCGACTCAGCTAGACTTGACTGGCAAAGCAGTCAAAGAAAGGTCGTTTCGATGCAGGCTGGTGTGATGCGCGATCGAGTTTTGTCCATGCGGGGTGTCGCTGTCGCCCTGATGAGCGTCTGTTTGCTCACGGCCTGCGGCCAGGCGACCATGCCCATACCCCGCGCCGAGCACGTCAACGTTGACGAGACGCGGTATCAGCGTGCCCAGCGGGATGTACGCGAGGCCCTTGATGGGCGCGCCCTTCACATCCGCGGGGTCTATGTATCCCAACAACGGCAACTCATTGGTGGCACGCTCAACTACTCGACAGCCGTCTTCGACTATTGCGCGGGGCTGAAAGAGAAACAGCCAGTCGAATCCTTCTTCTCCGGGTTCACGCAAGTCAAACCCGTTGTTCCAGGGCAGCCCATGGGAAAGGGCGGTCTTGAGATGTCTTACTGGATCGGCTGCTACAGCGGAACTTCCGCAGGCATGGCCTACACCGCCGTCGAAAACCCGATTGGCAAGGTGTTTGAATGGGGCTTCAACGCCGCGCGCGGGTTCAGCGGCGTGGATCCGATCATGCTCGATGTGGTCGTCGATGTCTATCCGCGCAAAGGCAAGGTTCTGCGCTTCAATTGCACCAAGCAATTGGCCCAGGTCGACTACCTGGATGCCCGCGAACTGGAGACCAACAAGCGCCAGTTGACCGATGCCTACGCCTCGTTGGCGGCCAATTGCATGAAGAACATCCTGATCCAGATCGACGACGACGGCGTGCTGGAGGAAAAGTGATGAGCTGCCACACTGGCTTGTTGCGACGCTTGCTGGCTCGGGGCTGTGTGATGGTCGCGCTGGCCCTGATCGCGCTGCCCAGTCATGCGCTTGAGCCATTGGCGTGGACGGCCGAAGAGGTGGCCCTGGCCCGCTCGCCGCAGGCGCTGTTTAACTTCCGCCTTGGGCGCGTCAGCTTCGAGCGCGGCGAGGTCTGCATGAACTGCGGCGACTACTTCAACGCAGATGGCCACGATGACATGCTGGTGAGCGATCGCATGGGCACTTTCCGAGATTTCCTGAAAACATCGCTTCAGGAAAGTGGCTTGTTTTCTACGGATGCGAAGGACCGCCTTGCCATTCGCGCCACGCTGTTGGCCTTCGAACGCAACAGCACGGCCGGGCGCCGGGCAGAGCAAGAGAGCATCGTGACCGGCGCCACGCTGGTGGCCGCGGCCAAGATCCGATATGAGTTGATGCGTGGTGACGAGCAGCTTGCAAGCTGGACCGTTGCAACACGGGCCGGATCGAACCGCATCATCGTGCACGATCGCCTGACCGAAACGCTGGACAAGGTGCTCAAGCGCAACATCCAGTCGCTGCTCTTGCGCATCCGGGCCGATTACGCCGATGCTGTCGACCGGCAAAAAGCCTCCGTAACGCTGCAGGCCCTGGCCGCTGACAGCAACGTGGACAACACGCGATCCATTGGTGAGGCCTTGTTGCTTGGTGTGGGCAAGACGATCAGGGCCACGGCCAACGTGGCCGCCGCGAGTGTGGAGTTCATCGCTCAAAACGGCGACGCGATTCAGCAAGGCGTCGATTCGGTCAACCGGCAGCAGGCAGCCAATCAGCGGGCGGTGAATTCGGCCCTGGGTATCGGGCATCGGGGTGGCGGTGTGTCGATGGGGGGCGCGTCCACGTCGGCATCACGGGCGGATGACGATGATCGCCGGCCGGGTGGGGATTCGAGTTTGGCTTCAGATTCATCTTCGTCGACTGCGACGGGCGCCACGGCCGTCAAAGGCTCGGGTGCCGTGGCCGATGCCAAAGGGAAGGCAATGACCGGGAAGGGCTCGGTGTCTGGTACGTCGAGGATGCCGGGGGGCGGACTCACGCTGGTGAGCAACCGGGCAGAGCAGGAGCGTGAGCGCGAAGAACAGCAACGCAAGGCCACCGAAGCCCTGCGCCAGCAGGACCTGGCTCGTGATCAGGTGCAAGCCGACACGTTGGCCCGCCAACGGGAAGAAGACGCACGCAGGAAGGCGCTCGACGACAAGGAGCGCGCAGCCTGCCTGGCGGATGTGAGCGCAGGCCGAACGCCTTGCGGCTGCGCCAAATACGGGATGGGACAGTCCTGGAAAACTTGCTCGAAGTAGCGGGCTTTGATTCGTGATTCAGGCTTCGCAGCGACCGTGATGATGAGCCTGCCCGAAGGGGTTAGTAAGCGGGTTTTCCATCTGCCGTTAGATTCTTCCTGTACATGAATTCACTCCTCAAGTCGGGGTGAATGGGGCGAGAGCACGTAGAAATCATCGCTTCCCGCCTTCCGTCTCTTCTTGCCGCTTTTTAGAGTCAGAGCGTCCCTTTCGTTCTGTCACTGATCGCGCGACACAGCGCGAGCCCGAGGAGCAAGCCATGACCAAACCTATCCGCAAGGGCCTCAGGGCCTTGACTCTGTTGCAGGCTCTGGCCGGAACAGTGGCATCAGCGTTGCCCGTCGTCGTGCTGACGCCTCAGATGGCGCAAGCAGCGTCACCCTCGTTCATGGCCTTCGAAAGCGGCCAGGTGCGCCCTCTGGCCCTGTCGTCGGACGGTTCGCGCCTGTTTGCGCTGAACACACCGAACAACACCCTGGAGGTTTTCAACGTTACCAGCAGCGGCCTGCAGCTGTTTGCACGCGTGCCGGTTGGTATGGAGCCGGTGGCACTGGCGCTGCGCAATGACAACGAGGTCTGGGTCGTCAATCACCTGTCTGACAGTGTCAGCATCGTGAGCCTGGAGGGCGCACCGCGTGTCGTGCGCACCTTGCTGGTGGGCGACGAGCCGCGTGACATCGTGTTCGCCGGCTCGCCCGCCAAGGCCTTCGTCACCACGGCGCATCGGGGGCAGCAACGCCTGGACCCAACGCTGTCTCTGGTGCCTGGCGCAGGTGATCCCAAGTTGACCACGCCTGGTGTGGGCCGTGCGGATGTGTGGGTGTTCAACCCGGGCACCATGGGCAACACGGCTGGGGGCGTCCCTCGCAAGATCATGAGCTTCTTCGCGGACACGCCGCGTGCGCTGGCCGTCAGCCCGGACCGAAGCACGGTCTACGTGGCGGCCTTCAAGTCGGGCAACGAGACCTCCTCGCTTAACGAGGAACTGGTGTGCAACAGCTGGGAGCTCAATACACCGTGTGACGTGAAGGGCAAGACCATGCCAGGTGGCCGCCTGGGCCCTCAGACCAACGCGGAAGGCAAGCCCGCACCCAAGACGGGTTTGCTGGTCAAGTTCAATCGCACCACCGGCCATTGGGAAGACGTGAAGGGTCGCAACTGGGATGCGGCTGTCGAGTTCAGTCTGCCCGACAAGGATGTGTTCGCGGTGGATGCCAACTTGTTGACAGAGAAGACGGCCTACAGGCACGTCGGCACGACCTTGTTCAACATGGTGGTCAACCCGGTGAGTGGCAAGCTATATGTGACCAACACCGAAGCCAACAACATGACCCGCTTTGAAGGGCCGGGTAAGTTCGGCGGTTCGACCGTGCAAGGCAAGATTGCGCTGTCTCGCGTGACGGTGATCGCCAATGCAGTGGTCATGCCGCGCCATCTCAACAAGCACATCGACTACACGAAGTTGGTCAATGACCCGGGCTTTGATACCAGTGCAAAGGACCACAGCTTGTCCATGCCGCTGGAGATGGCCGTGACCAAGGATGGCCAGACGCTGTATGTGACGGCCTACGGCTCCAGCCGCATCGGTGTCTTCAATACGGCGGAGATCGAAAGCGACACCTTCAATCCGAAGCAGGCCAGCGCCAGATACATCAATGTCACGGGCGGTGGCCCCAGTGGCATCGTGCTGGATGAAACACGCGGTCGCATGTATGTGATGACGCGTTTTGATAACGCCGTGAAGGTGATCAACCTCGCTACCCGCGCTGAAGTGTTCCAGGTGGCGCTGCCTAACCCTGAGCCAGCGGCCGTCGTGGCCGGGCGACCCATGCTGTACGACGCACGTCGCTCGTCCGCCAATGGCGAGGCGTCGTGCGCCAGTTGCCATATCTTTGGAGACGTGGACGATCTGGCCTGGGATCTGGGCAATCCTGATGATGTGGTGACCAAGAGCCCGATTCCAGGCAAGTTCACCCAAGGTCTCGAGTTCCAAGGGGCCAAGTTTATTTTCAACGTCAAGAACCCGATCAACGGCAGCGATGACCCCAAGGACTTCCATCCCATGAAGGGGCCTATGGTCACGCAGACCCTCAAGGGCATGCGCAATTCAGGTGCGATGCACTGGCGTGGTGATCGCTCCAACGGCATCTTTGGCGTTCACGCCACCGATGCGAACCTGTCGTTCAAGAACTTCGCGGTGGCTTTTGCTGGCCTGCTGGGCAACGCTGCCCCCATGAGTGAAGCCGATATGCAGACGTTTTCGGATTTCATGCTGCAAGTGCAATTGCCGCCCAACCCCATCCGCAACCTGGACAACTCGCTCACCGCAGCGCAGAAACGCGGCAAGGACTTCTACTTTGGTGATCGCCCATCCGATGGCTTCAAGCTGGTGATCGGTGGCAAGTCCGTGACCAGCAACAACAACTGCAATGGTTGCCACACGGTGGACCCGGCCCAGGGCATGTACGGCACGGGGCACATGCAGAGCTTCGAGGGGATCTCGCAAATTGTGAAGGTGCCGCAGTTGCGCAATATGTACCAGAAGGTGGGGCGTTTTGGTTCGCCAGCGGTTCCCTTCTCTACAGCTGCCGGAACCGGCTTCCAGGGTGACCAGGTGCGTGGCTTCGGCTTTGTGCACGATGGCTCGGCCGATACCTTGGCGCATTTCTTCACCGTACGCGTGTTCAGCCCGACACTGAATTCAGGCTTCCCCTTGTTCAATCCGGATGCCACGCGCCGCGACGTGTCTGATTTCATGCACGCCATGGACAGCGATCTGGCACCCATCGTGGGGCAGCAAGTGACCTTGACCGCGGGTAACGCCACGGCAGTTGGTTCACGTATCGCGCTGTTGTTGGCGCGCGCCCGCGCCCCATTCGTATCAAAGGAGTTGGGCGGTAACGTCACGGAGTGTGATTTGATCGCTCAAGTGGTCGAGGCGGGTGTGCGTCGTGGCTATGTCTATGACACGAGCAGCGCCAGTTTCTTGTCTGGCGATGGTCAAAAGCGCAGCGAAGCGGGTATGCGCGCGCTGGCTTTGACGCCAGGTCAGGAAGTGACTTACACGTGTACGCCGCCAGGCTCTGGTGCACGTATGGCGGCGGCAACATACTGATCTGACTTGGCGCGCTTCAGGCGCCATCTACAAAGGGCCCGTTCATAGGCAGCAATGTTTGCCCGTGAACGGGCCGGTTTGTTTGTCAGCATCGATTTCCGAGCAGGGTATTCAGTCGGAGTGACTTTCGTTCAGTGATGGTCTGGACGGTCTCTTCTACACTTCTGCCCGCAGTACACGGGTCTTGCCTCGACGTGATCGAAGGCGGGGTACTTTGGTCATCACAAATCACACAAGCCGGTTATGAATGATGCGCAGCCCCCGGTGCCACCTTCCGCGGGAAGGGTCCGCCTGGATGCTGAGGTACTCAAAGCCATAAGGCACGAGCTTGGGTTGAGTCAGGAGGCGTTTGCGCTGGCGTGCTTCGAGCGGCAGTTGTGCGTCTCCATCGCTTCCGTGAAGCGCGCTGAAACAGGCAAGAGCTTGTTGCTGAGAACGGCGAGGCACCTGGCAGAGTTTCATGGCTTGCCTCTCCAGTCCTTGTTGTTGCCTGGCGCGCCAGATGAGGACGTCACGCCCCTGTTTGACGTGGGCGAGCTGCGGCGCGAATCGGATGTCAGCCAGCTGGATGGTCGGCTCGTTCAGTTGTTGTGTGTGTGGCCTGTGTCTGATCGCGAGCGCCCCGTGATCGAAGCCAGCTTGCAAGACGATGGCGCCATGCTGATGCCGCCGCCGAGTCTGGATGCCGTGCTGGCGGTGTTTGGTCTGCCCAAGACACAAAGAGGTGATCTGGCGCGTTGCCTGTCGGCGGCATCTCGCTGGCGCGACCGCCATGTGCTGATATCGGGCGGCAAGTGGATGGATCCGGTGCTGGAGTGGCCGCATGACTGCATGCAGACCTGGGTACGCAGGCAGGCACCTGCCATCTATGTGCATTGCTCCATGTTCGGGCAGGTACGCGCGTTGCATCAGGTCGAGGCAGTCAGCCACGTCGAGCTGGGGCGAATGGGCGCGGCGCATCGTCAGGTACGGCGCCAGTTTGCGCTGGCGGGGCGGCAGCACGAGCTGCGCCTGCATGGCAGCTTGCTCAACAGTGTACTGTCCGATCAGCAAAGCCAGGTGATGCTGGTGCAAGGCATGGCGGGCATGGGCAAGTCCCGCTTGCTGGCTGAAATGATCGACATGGCGCAGCAACACTTTTTGTGCGCTGTGCTGGTGGAGATCCAGGACTTCGGTGGTGACCGTCATCGCGAGGTGTGTGGCTCCTTGCTCAAGTCGCTGCTGGACCTGCATGAGGTCACGCCTTTCTGGGATCAGCTGGTTAGCCAGCGTGTGGCGCATGTCGGTTTGTCCGCGGATCAGATGCTGGTGTGCAAGGAAATGCTGGCCATGAGCTTGAGTGCCGAGGAGCGCATGGTCCTGCAGGCGATGGGGCATGCTACGCGTAGCCAGTTGCTGGTTCAGTTGCTGGTGCGGATCATCTCGCGCATGGCGTTGCAACGCCCCATGCTCATCGTGGTGGAAGACGCCCACTGGGCTTCGGCCAGTACCATCGAGACGCTCGCCAGGGTGATGGCGGCCTGCCACGAGTCACAGGTGCTGTGGGTGTTGTCCGGGCGTGTGGAGGAACCTCAGCGCCTGGCGGATCTGCAGCGCATGATCCCGGATGTGGCCGTCACCTCCTTGAGCCTGGCACCGTTGCGGCCGGCCGAAGTCAAGGACCTGCTGCACCAGTTCGGCCATGTGGATGAGGCATGGCGCACGCAGTGCATGCAGCGCGCACAAGGTCATCCTCTGTTTCTGACGCAGCTGCTGATGGCGGATCGGCATGAGCAGTTGCCAGACAACTTCCAGCATCTGCTGCAGGTTCGCCTGGATGAAGTGTCGCCACAGGATCGCCATGCCTTGCGCCTGGCTGCGGTGCTGGGCCAGCCTTTCAACACCGATGACATCCATGCCCTGATGCCCACGCCAGGGTACGAGCTGGATGCCCTGGTACAGCATTGCCTGCTGCGCCACCTGGATGGCGATCGCTTCGATTTCCTGCATGCCTTGATTCGCCAGGGGATCTACGAGGTGTTGCCCTTCAGGCAGAGAGAGGCCATGCATGTGCAGGTGGCGCAGCATTTCGAGTCTCGTGATGCGAGCTTGTATGCCCAACACTTGCATCTGGCCAGGCAGGCCCAGGCGCCAGCAGCGCTGTTGTCTGCCGCACGGCAACGTCATGAAGATTTCGATCATGAGGCCGCCTTGTCGCTGTTGCTGATGTACGGTGACGTTGACTATGCGCCGCGCGATGCGTATGCACACGCCATGGTGCTGGGTGATGTACACGCCAAGATGGGGAGCATGCCGCAAGCCCGCGGTGCGTATGAGCAGGCCGTTGTGCATGCACCGGATGTGGTGGCGCGTCTGAAAGCCAAAGTGGCCCTGGCTGGCGTGCTCAATGTGCTGGAAGAACTGACTGCCGAAGAAGCCTTGATCGACGAGGCCCTGCCGGAGGCCGAAGCGGCAGGCGCGCTGGCGCAACTGGCGGCACTGCATTACCTCAAGGGCAACCTGTATTTCCCGCGTGGCGATGTACAGCGCAGCCGCATGCACCATGGCCTGGCGATGGCGCATGCACAGCAGGCCGGTGCGGCGCGCCTGCAAGCCCAGGCGCTCAGTGGTCTGGGCGATTCCTACTATGCAGAAGGCCTGATGCACACGGCGAACGACCACTTCGTCCGTTGCCTGCGCCTGTGTGACGCGCACAGCCTGCGAGACATCGAGGCCTCAAACCGCTTCATGCTGGCTACCACGCAGATCTATCTGTGCCATACGCCGCAGGCCTTGACCGAGGCGGCGGCGTCTGCCGCGCTGGCTCGGCGTGTGGGCAATCGTCGGGCCGAGGTGGTGTCACGCCTGACGGCGAGCTGGGTCGAACTGGGCGCAGGCCGTCCCCAGGAGGCCCTGTTCCACGTCAACGAGGGGCTGATGATCAGCCGCGCGATGGGCGCCATGCGTTTCGAACCCTTCCTGCAGGAAGCGCAGGCCCGGGCCTTGTATGCGGCTGGCGATGAGTCGCAGGCTCAGCGCGTCATTCAATATGCGCTGGACAGCGTCGAGCGGCTCAAGCTGCACGCCTTCATCGGCCCATGGGTCATGGGGACCTGGGCCTTGCTGCACAGCCAGGATGATCGCGCCCTGGCCATGATCGAGCGAGGTCAGGCGCAGATCGAGCGTGGCTGCGTGGCCCACAACGTGTACCGCTTCCATGCCAGTGCGATGGAGGTGTGCACGTTGAACGGGCATCACGAGGTGGCGCGGCGCCTGGGTGAGGCCTGGCTGCAGCGCACCGGGCAGGAGCCCACACCCTGGGTGAGCCTGTTGCATGCCTTCATGCTGCAATGCCAGGAATCGGATGCCTTGCCGCACCCTGACCATCCCGCGTGGATGGCCTTGCGTGAGCAGCAGATCCTGCACGTGCTGCTCAAGTTGCCCAGGGTGCTGTTGCGTTGATCGTGCGCTGATCTTGTGCTGCTTCAGCCCGCCTGATGGCGACTGATGTAGCGCGCGGCCCATTGGGTCAGCAACTGGGACTGCGTCAGGCATTGCTCGTGCAGGCCCGCGCCGTTGGTCCAGCCACCGCCAAAGAACAGCGGCATCAGCGGTTGCTGGGCGTTGTCCTGGTTGAAAGCCTGCATGCGTGCCTGTGCATCGATGCAATGGCTGTTGAGCACATTGTGTTTGAACATCGCCCAGGCCTTGCCCGCCTGGCTGGCGTGCGTCGTACCCAGTTCGTGGCTGTAGCCCGTGTGTGGATGGCTGGAGGGGGCCTGGCTGTGAGCCAGATGCGGCAGGGCATCGCGCAGGTGCTGAGGCACCTCATCCCCGTTGAGTCGCGTCAGTACCGCATTGGGCTGAACCTGCTTGAGATCCGGCAGCAGCGATGTAAAGAACATGGGCAGGCCGATGTGGTCCAGGTCCTGGTTGAGCGGGTCGTTCTGGTGGAAGTTCTCCACGTAGCTCATGCGGTAGGGCTGGGCCTGTTGAGACTGCGGATGGACCAGCACGTTGTAGGTGCGCCAGACGTTGCGGTTGCGCGGCAGCAGCCGGTCATCAGTGTGGCAGACACCATAGCTGCGCGTGTAGCGCACCTGGTGCAAGGTGGACTGGATGGTGCGAGCGGTATCCGGCGGGATGCCGTTGAAGTCGAGTGCGGCCAGGGCATCGTCGGCATGCAGGGCCATCAGCACGAGGTCGAAGTGCCGGGGTGCGCTGCCTGCCGGTGTCACCACGGCGCTGGCTGGCGAGATCGTGACCTTCACCGCCGCACCCATGTGGTGCTGCACCTTCACCTTGTCCGTGCTGTGCTGCTCCATCCAGCGGGCCAGCGCCTGCAGCCAGTGTTGTGAGCCGTATTCGAAGTAGCGCCGATCGGGCGTCACGCCGCCTTCCTGCACGCGATAGTACTGGAAGGGCGATTGCAAGGGCATGCCGCCGGGGCCGGTCTCGTTGTCCGTGAAGTACATCGCGGAGATGCGAGGGTAGTAAATCTCGTCGCGGATGCGGGTGATGCGGGTCGGGATGGCCGGGTCGCCCCAGTTGATCTGGATCTTGAGATGGCGCGCCGTGGCGGCAAGCATGCCCTCCGGGTTGGTGATGCAGCTGTCGAAATAGTGCGCGACCGTGTAGCTCACCGGCACGGGGGGCGGGCCGCCTGCGGGCGGTGCCACCAGGTCGATCGCATGCTGGTGCACCACGGTGATCAATTTGCTCAGGTCGCCGCCATCGGCTGCGGCCAGGTTGAAGCGGGCGTCCGACACGCCGTTGTACAGCGCGGCGTCGTCGGTGAGGTACGCGTTGCCATCTGGGGTGAAGTAGCTGGTCGTGTCCTGCAGGGGCTTCATGTGCTGCAGGTAGCCGATGTCCCTCATCAGGGCGGCCAGCTTGACGTAGGTCGCCAGATTGACGTCGTTGACCCCCAGATCCGCCCATCGGATGAAAGGGCGCTCGGGCTGGCCCTGGCCGTTTTGCAGGGTGCCCAGCTTGACGACCACGGTATCGGCGTTGCCGCCGAACTGGGGCTTGCGTTCGTAGACGGTGATGTCAAGGGCCTGCCCGCTGCTCAAGGCCTGCTGCTGGAGGTAGTAGGCCGCGGACAGGCCCGAGACGCCGCCGCCGATGATGGCAATGTGAAAGCTCATGGATCTGCGCTCCTGAATGGATGGTTTGAGGGAGACTGAAGAGCAGTCTAGGAACCTGGTGGGCGCTTGTCGGTATCACTTCGGTATCTTCTGTGCGGTTGATTTGCTCCTTTATGGGGCGCATTGGTGATGAACTGGCGCCAGAAAGCCGGGCGAATCCCATTTTCAATGGGCGGGATTTGAGGCCCAATGGGGGAAGAGGACAAGAGCCACCATGCCCGACTCAAGCACCACGCCTGCATCCGCGCCCGTTTCCGACGTTGACGAAGCCGAGTTGACGCTCGAGTATTTGCTGCGCCGCATGCGCTTCAAGAGCGATTTCCCAGCCCTGTCGACCTCGGTTTCCAGGGTGCAGGCCCTGTCCAACTCCGAGACGGACAGCATGCAGTCGCTGTGCGACGAGGTGCTGCAGGATGTGGCGCTCACGCAGAAGTTGCTGCGCGTGGTGAACACGGCGCACTTCCGCCGTGCCGGCACGGATCCCATCAGCACGGTCTCGCGCGCCGTGGCCCTGATTGGGGCCGGGGGCGTGCGCAACATGGCCCTGTCGCTGATGCTGCTGGATCACATGCAGGACAAGACGCACGCGCAGCAGTTGAAGGTGGAGTTCCTGCGCACGGTCATGGCAGGTACCTTGGCGAGCGAGTTGAGCCGCACCTCCAAGGAGGCGGAAGATGCCTACCTGGGCGCCCTGTTTCGCAATCTGGGGCGGATGCTGGTGTCCTACTACCTGCCTGATGACGCCGAGCAGATCCGCCTGATCATGGCGGGCAAGGATGGCGAGCCGCCCGTGACGGAGGTCCAGGCTGCGCAGAAGGTGTTGGGCGTGCCGCTGGACAAGCTGGCCGACAAGGTGGGCAAGATGTGGGGCCTGCCTGATGGCCTGCGTGCCTGCATGGCGACGCCTTCAGGGGCGGTGCCAAAGCAGTCCCTGGCGGCGCGTCCGGAGCGGGTTTGGTGGCTGGCCAGCTTGGCCAATGCCGCGGCCGACGGCATGCTGGAGGTGGAGCCCGGGCAACTGGGTGATCTGCTGACCGATCTGTCAACCACTTACGCCAAGGCGCTGGACTTGTCGCCCCATGCCTTGCAGGACGCGGCCAGTCGTGCCCGCAAGCGCCTGACGGAGTTGACCCACGCGCTGAACATGAGCGTGCCGGCCCAGTCCCCCGCGGACAAGCTGCTCGATCATTACTACGTGGATGCGCCCAACGCCGCACAGGCGGGCGGCCCCAGCGCCCAGGATCTGGGACTGGAGTTGACCTCGGCAGACGGCGCGCTGGCCGTCGAGATGCCCCTGCCGGAGCAGGAGGTGGCCAATGTGCTGACCAATGGCATCCAGGACATCACCAACACCTTGCTGGAGTCCTTCAAGCTCAACGATGTGCTGCACATGATCCTGGAGACCATGCTGCGCGCCTTGAACTGCCGCCGTGTCATCTTCTGCCTGCGCGATGCCAAGACCGGCGCCTTGCTGGGGCGCATGGGCATTGGCGAGCAGGTGGACGTTGTCAAGTCGGCTTTTCGGATTCCGCTGGTGCTGCCAGCGGGTGCCGCGCCGGATCTGTTTTCCATTGTGTGCCTGAAGAATGCGGACATGCTGATTGCCGACGCGGCCGCACCGACCATCGTGGGGCGCCTGCCCACGTGGTTCCGCGATCAGGTGCAGGCACCGACCTTCTTGTTGCTGCCGCTGGTGATGAAGCGCAAAGGTCAGCCGGACATCGTGCTGGGCATGATCTACGCCGACAAGGGCAAGGCCAACAGCCTGCAGGTCAACGAAAAGGAACTCTCGCTGCTGCGCACCCTGCGCAATCAGGCCGTGATGGCCTTCAAGCAGACCACCGGGGCGTGAGGCCCTTGAGGCCCGTGGCGCTGGGGGGATAATGCGCCCCCATGTTCCGCATCGTCCTGGTTGAACCCGAAATTCCGCCCAACACGGGCAATGTGATCCGACTGGCTGCCAATACGGGCTGCGAGCTGCATCTGATCGAGCCTTTGGGCTTTTCGATGGATGACAAGCTGTTGCGCCGCGCCGGGCTGGACTATCACGAGTACGCGGATGTGCGGCGTCACGCCAATTGGGCGGCTTTCATCGAGGCGATGCAGCCTGATCCAACGCGGATGTTTGCGTTCACCACGCGAGGCAGCAGGCCGTTCAACGAGGTGCAGTGGCAGCCGGGGGACTGGTTCGTGTTCGGGTGCGAAACGCGGGGGCTGGATCCGGCCTTGCGAGAAACCTTTGATACCGCACAGCGCGTGCGCCTGCCGATGCGGGCGGATCAGCGCAGCTTGAATCTGAGCAATGCGGTGGCGGTGGCGGTGTTCGAGGCCTGGCGGCAGAACGGGTACGTGGGCGGGGCTTGAGTGGCGCCTGGCGCTTTTTTGTTTAGGCGCCAGGTGGGTTCTTGCGTAGGTTGAGCGCTTTGTCTTTGCAGCGCGGGGCGCGGCTGAGGGGGGCATGCGTCCGGGCTTCATGTTGGCGGTCCCGCCTCGCGGGACTGCTCTACGGTGCTCGTCCAGCTCAGGTGGCTGCGCAACTCGGCCTGCGGCCTCAAACATGCTCGCCATCCCCTTGTCTGCGACAAGGGGCAAACCTGAGCCTCCCTGCGCGCCTTCGACGCCAACAAGGCGCCCAGCCGCATGCCCCCTCAGCCTTTTTTCGCCCCGCTGGTGGCCTGCCAAGGTTGCCGCCTAAGCATGCGGACAGCGAGGCGGAAAAGGGCTGAGCCGGTATCTGGCGGGGCGCCTTGTTGGCGCTGAGAAGCGCAGCGGGGAAGTGGGCACGCGCAGCGTGCTTCGTACTCTAGCTCGCCGGAGCTGTTTGACCGGAGTGGTCGTCAGACCACGCAGGGAGTTCTCCGGCGCCACTTCCTCGCGAGCATCGCAAGGGCGTCCCGCTTGCAAAGCGGGACCGCCAACATGAAGCCCGGCCAGATACCGGCTCAGCCCCCGCCTCGCGCTGCACCGACAAAGCGCAACCATCCACGCAGGCAACCAGACAAACAGCCTTCAGCCTTCAGCCTTCAGCCTTCAGCCTTGGCCTCACGCCGCATCAGCGCCCCGACGGCCTCGGCAGGCGTCAAACGCCCATCCAGCACCGCTACCACGGCTTCCGTGATCGGCATGGCCACGCCCAGCGTCTGCGCCCGCTGCCACACCGTGGCCGCGCTGTAAACGCCCTCAGCCACATGCCCCAGGTCGAGCAGGATCTGATCCAGCTTCTTGCCCGTGGCCAGTTGCAAGCCCACCGTGCGGTTGCGCGACAGGTTGCCCGTGGCCGTCAGCACCAGATCACCCAGACCGGACAGTCCCATGAAGGTGTCCGGTCGCGCACCCAGCGCCACACCCAGGCGTGTCATCTCCGCCAGGCCGCGCGTGATCAGCGCCGCACGGGCATTGAGCCCCAGGTTCATGCCGTCCACGATGCCGGTCGCAATCGCCAGCACGTTCTTGACGGCGCCACCCACTTCCACCCCGACCGGATCAGTCGACGTGTACACGCGCAGGCTGTCGCTGTGGAAGGCGGCCACGGCCTGTTCGGCCAGGGCCTGATCCGTGCTGGCAGCCACCAGCGCCGTGGGTTGGCCCTGTGCCACCTCATTGGCAAAGCTGGGGCCAGACAGGATGCCGCTGCGCGCATGCGGGCGCAGCGCCTGAGCGATCTCATGCCCCAGTCGCCCAGTGCCTTTTTCGAAACCCTTGCACAGCCACAAGGTGGCCACGTCATCAGGCAGGCTTTGCAGCATGTGCCCCAAGGCCGCCATGGGCGTGCCGATGATGATCAGCCCGCCATTGGCGCGCGCGTGCGCCACGGCCTCGTTCAGGTCGTGGCTGAGCTGCAGCGCTTCAGGAAAGCTCGCGTCGGGCAGGTAGCGGGTATTGCAGCGGCTTGAGCGCATGCCTTCGACCTGCGCGGCGTCCCTTGCCCACAGCATCACCTGCGGGTTGTGACGGGCCGCGCTGATCGCCAGCGCCGTGCCCCAGGCCCCCGCGCCCAGAACCGTGAGGTTGCGCGTGGCGAGCCCAGTCGTGACGTCGGTGCCGGCCAATTCAGGCTTGGGGAGCTTGACCGTTGGCAGCGGCTTGTTGCAGCTGCGATTCATACATGGCCTGGAAGTTCACTTCGGTCAGGTGCACGGGTGGGAAGCCGGTGCGGTTGAGCACGTCGGCCACGGTGGCGCGCAGGTAGGGGTACACGATCTGCGGGCAGGCGATCGCGATGATCGGCTGCATTTGTTCTTGAGGCACGTTCTTGATTTCGAACAGACCGGCTTGCTTGGCTTCCACCAGGAACAACACCTTGTCGTTGACCTTGGCGGTCACGGTGGCGGTCACGGCCACTTCGTACAGGCCGTCGGTCACGGGTTCGGCGTGCAGGTTCAGTTGCACATCAACTTGAGGTTGACCTTGTTCCAGCAGGATGGCGGGTGCGTTCGGCAGCTCCAGCGACAGGTCCTTCAGGTAGATGCGCTGGATGGAGAAAGACGGTTGTGCGGCTTGGTCGGTCATGACAGATTTCCTAGGTTGATGTGATGTTGCAGGCCGGGCGCATGGGTGCGCGAAAAGTCCAAGCCAGAAAGACAATCGGGCTGGATTATGAACCAGCCCGATGACCTCACTGTCACACAGTGCTCAGGGTTTGCGCCCGGTCAGTGCCCCGTGATTGCAGGGGCATATTCATATGCCGAATGATTCGATCCGGAAAGGTGCGCCAATTGTCGGCACACGCCAGGCTCAAGCGGCGCCCAACAGCGGCAACAGGCCGCCGCGCTTGTCCAGGTCCATCAGGTCGTCGCAGCCCCCAACATGGGTGTCGCCAATGAAGATCTGCGGCACGGTGCGACGGCCGGTGATGGCCATCATGTGGTCGCGCTGCCCTGGATCCAGATCTATGCGGATTTCTTCGATGTGCTCGACCCCGCGCTGCTTGAGCAGGCTCTTGGCCCGGATGCAGAAAGGGCAGACCTGGGTGGTGTACATCTTGACTGCTTGCATGATCGGACGACAGCTGGGAACCGCTGGGGGTATGAGTGACAACGTCGATATTGTCACCGCTTCGGGATGTCCGCCTGTTCTATGGGGACTAGCGGTGACAAGTCACGCTCAGTTCTTCTCGATGGGCAGGTTGGCTTCGCGCCAGGCCTTCAGGCCGCCCGCCAGTGATTGCACGTTCTCGTAGCCCAGGGCCTTGAGTTGCGTCACGGCCTTGGCCGAACGCACACCTGCTGCGCACACCACCACCAGAGGCAGTTTCTTATTGCTGGGCAGGCCCTTGCCGTTGCCGATTTCGCCCAGTGGAACGTTCTTGGCGCCAGCCACGTGCGCTGCGGCGAATTCGGCCGGCTCGCACACGTCGATGATCTGGGCCTTTTCCTTGTTGATCAGTTGCACGGCCATGGCGGGGCTCAAGCCACCAGCCGTGCCGCCCTCCTTGATCTGCAGCCACAGCAGCAGCGCGCCGGATGCACCCGCTGCGACCATCCAGTACCAGTTGTCGGCGATGTAGCTTGTGGAAGTCATGCAAAAAACTCTCTTTGTGAGCAGGTTGTCCTGCTGGGGGCGGGGGTGTCCCTCGAACCAGGGTGGGCCGGGGCAGACGGGGATTATAAAATCGCAGGTTCAGTCGGTCGCACAGGCCGGCATCACATTCTCACCAGATTGGGATCGATCACATGTACAAGCTCGTGCTGATTCGCCACGGCGAATCGACCTGGAACCTGGAAAACCGCTTCACCGGCTGGGTCGACGTCGACCTGACGCCCACCGGCGTGTCGCAGGCGATGTCGGCCGGTCAGTTGCTCAAGGCCGAAGGCTACGAGTTCGACGTGGCCTACACCTCGGTGCTCAAGCGTGCCATCCATACGCTGAACTACTGCCTCGACGAGATGGACCGCATCTGGTTGCCCGTGGTCAAGAGCTGGCGCCTCAACGAGCGCCACTACGGCGGCCTGCAAGGCCTGAACAAGGCCGAGACCGCGCAGAAGCATGGTGACGAGCAGGTGCTGGTGTGGCGCCGCAGCTATGACACCCCGCCGCCCGCTCTGGCCGCCAATGACCCCATGGGCCAACGCCAGGACCTGCGCTACGCCGGCCTGCCTGCCGACCAGATCCCGCTGACCGAGTGCCTCAAGGACACCGTGGCCCGCGTGCTGCCTTACTGGAACGACGAGATCGCTCCGGCCATCAAGTCCGGCAAGCGCGTGGTGATCGCGGCCCACGGCAATTCGATCCGTGCCCTGGTCAAGTACCTGGACAACATCGGTGACGCCGACATCGTGGGCCTGAACATCCCCAATGGCATCCCCCTGGTGTACGAGCTCGACGAGAACCTCAAGCCGATCAAGCACTACTACTTGGGTGACGCCGAAGCTGCTGCGGCCGCTGCAGCTGCCGTGGCCACGCAAGGCAAGGCCTGATCACTCAGGCTTTGATGCTGCTCAGGGCTTGAGGGCCCACACCACAGGGCAATGGTCGGAGAGTTCCCGGCCGCGGTCCTGCGGGTTGAACGACAGGCGCGCAAAGCGCCTGTTTCTGTTTTGGCCGGCCAGTTTCTGGTCGATCAGGATGTCGTCGATGTAGGCCTTGTGGTGGTCGCTGGCGTCGCAGGGCACGTAGGCCTCGCCTTGTGTGGCGCGCAGCAGCACGGCGCCGGGCGGGTTGTTGTCGCTCCAGGCCTGCATCAGGTTGATGGGGGCGGATTCGTCCGGGCCGGCGGGGTAGTGTTGGTCCTTGTCCAGGCGACGGTTGAAGTCGCCCAGCAAGGCGAAGGGCTTGCCTTCACGCACGCGCTGGTCGATCCAGGCTTCCACGATGGGAGCTTGCTGGCGCAGGCGCTCGCAGGGCGAGAAATGGCGGTCCATGCGGCCATCGAAGCAGCCGCTCTTGAGGTGCACGGCCAGCAGGCGCACTTCATGGGCTGTGCCTGGATGGAGCGTGAGGTCGGCGCCCGCACGCGTGCTGCCATCGACGTCCAGCGCCGTCAGATCACCATTGCATTTGTAGGGCAGGCCTTCGCGGATGGCAAAGCCCACCTTTTGCGGGTGCGCGCGGTTGACGAAGCAGTCGAGCTTCCAGCCTTTGGTGAACACCATGCGGGCGGCATCCGGCCCGTCCACCTCCTGCAAGGCCACCACATCGGCTTGCTGCTCGTCGCGCAATTGCGTGGCGGTGCGTGCCAGGGCGTCGAAATCCGCCTGGGTGCGTGTGGGTGGCTGAGGTTTGCCGGGTGTGCAGGGGAAGGCGCGTTCGTCGCTGGCTGGCTGTTTGCTCAAGCAGCGGGGGGCGAGGTCTTCATGTGTACGTGGCGTCATCAGCCACGCCAGGTTCCAGGTGGCCAGTGTGAGACCGTCCTTGCCGGCGCTTGTCGGGCTGCCGAACCAGCCAGCGCGTGCGGGTGTGGCTTGCAGCGAGGCCAGCAGCACGATGCCGCTCACCAAGGTGCGACAGGCGCTGCCCGTTAATGTGGAACGGAAAGCTTGGCCGGATGTTGGGCGTGTTGAGGCCTTCGGGGGCTTGGTAGCTGGATGAAACAAGGGGGCTCCGCTGCTTGATATGTTCTTGTTGGACGCCACCTGAATGGCTCAGGCGGCTTGGTGTCCAACGCAGCGGCGGGGCCCGGCGCCGACACCCTGCGGGTCGGCTGTGTGACAGGGTGTGACGCGGGCGGGCTTACACGCCCAGCGCGGCGCGGTCCAGCGTGTAGTTCTGCGGGCCGGCTGCGGCGATCTTGATGGCGCCGATCTGGTTGGCCAGGGTTACCGACTTGACCAGATCCCAGCCGTTGACCAGGCCATACAACAGGCCGCCACGGAAGGCATCGCCACAACCGGTCGGGTCCACCACGGCGGCGGCCTTGACGCCGGGCACGTGGGTCTTTTCGCCCTGCACGTAGACGTTGCAGCCATCGGCGCCCAGGGTCTCGATCAGGCCCTTGAGGTGCGACTTGGACAGGTCGGCCAGGCTGGTGCCGGTGCGGTCGGCCAGCATCTTGGCTTCGTAGTCGTTCACGGCCACCCAGGTGGCTTGCGAGATGAAGCGCTTGAGGTTTTCGCCGTCGAACATGGGCAGGCCTTGACCCGGATCGAAGATGAAGGGGATGTTGGCAGCCTTGAGTTGCTCGGCGTGCTGGATCATGGCGTCACGACCATCGGGTGCCACGATGGCCAGCTTGATGCCGGCATCCGCCTCGATGCGCTGGATGTGGGCCTGGCCCATGGCGCCGGGGTGGAAGGCGGTGATCTGGTTGTTGTCCTGGTCGGTGATGATGATGGCCTGGGCGGTGTAGTCGTTGTCCACGGTGTGGACAAACTTCAGGCTCACGCCCATTTGATCCAGGTGGTTGCGGTACAGGGCGCCATCCTTGCCCAGGGCGGCCATGATCAAGGGTTCGCCGCCCAGTTGCTTGAGGCTGTAGGCGATATTGCCCGCGCAGCCGCCGAATTCCTTGCGCAAGGTGGGCACCAGGAAGGATACGTTGAGGATGTGCACCTGCTCGGGCAGGATCTGCTGGGCAAATCGGCCGGGGAAGGTCGTGATGGTGTCAAAGGCCAGAGAGCCGCAGATCAGAACAGACATGGTGATCCTCGGAAAGTGATCGCAATCAGGGGTAAAACAGTTCAGCCGTGTAGCCGGCTGGGTGAAGGTCAGTGGCCTTGATGCGCCATTGCAGCGTGGTGCTGCGTTGGCTCGGGGCCGCTGTGGGGACGCTGGCAGCCATGCTGGCCGCTTTGGCTGCATCCGCTGCGTGGGCCTTGGGGTCAGCCGTGTCCAGCCATTGCGCGTCGTTGGGGGAGAACACGCGGCGCGCGATCACGGCACCGTTGTCGTCGGTCAGGGTGAGGTCCACATGCGGCCAGGCCAGGTCGATGCCGGCCTGGTTGCGCACGACCACCGTCAGGCGGTAGCTGTCGGGGCCTTCGGAGCTGGTGCGCATGAGTTCCAGGTTGTCGACTTGCAGGGCTTCCAGGCGCAATGGCGGCGTGAGCTTGCAGTCAGCCAGTTCGCACCACTGGGCGAGCAAGGGGCGGCTGGCGGGGTGCCAGGCGGCGATCAGGTCGCGGAACTGGTGCATGAGTTGCAGGCTCAGGGCCACGACCAGCGTGAGCGCCGTGAGCGACAGCGTTGCGCGCATGGCCGGGTGGCGCCAGAAGGCCTTGCGTTGCGCACGCTTGAGGAACTCGGGTGTCTGGTCGGCCTTGCCTCGGCCTCGTGTGCCGGGTTGGCCGGGCCGCTCGCTGGGGGGCAGCATGGCCTGCTCAGGCTCGAAATCCGAGGCGAAGCGCGAGGGCAGGGTGGGGATGTCGTCTTGCGATGCGTTCGCCGCCGAGGCAGCCAGCGGGGCGGGCTGAGCCAATTCCGTGACACGCAGGGCGGCGGTGGACACAGGCTGCGGCACATGGGGCAGGCGTGCAGCAGGAGCCGGGGGCGGTGCAGGCGTAGCTGCATCGGCATCCAGCGCCGACGGCCCGAAATCAGAAGCCCAGTCTTCCTCGGCGTCGATCATGGCGTCGCTGGGGAACTGCGCGTCGGCAAACTCGGGGCCGGAGCCGCGGCGGCGCGGGGCCCGTCGCTCACGCTCGGTGGGCATCAGGTAGCGCGAGTCAAGGGCGTCGGCCTCGTCGGTGCTGGGTACGTCGTCGGGCGGTTCGTCCATCCAAGGCTGGTGGGCGGGCGCGGGGTGCGCGACGTAAGCCGGCTCGGGCACTGCAGACTGCGGTGCCGGCATCGGGATGCGCCCACCCGAGGTGGCGGCCAGCACGACTTCCAGCGGGGTGTTGTCGTCCACGGCGATGGCCGTGTCGAGCTCGAAGTCGGTGGTCCCTTCAATGGGCGTAGGGTCCAGCGCGAGGTCGTCTTCGTCCAGTGTGTGCCTGGGCGGTTGAGCCTGCAGGGGCGCTTCGCCGGGCAGCGCGGATGGTGCGAAGTCAGCTGGCTGTGTTCGGGCCCAGGCGCCAGGGGGCTGGGAGTCGATGCCCAGGTTCAGTTCTTCCTGAGACAGCAGGCCCTGCGCAGCCAGTTCGCTGGACGCACCCGTGTCCCCTCTGTCCGTGTAGGACGCAGGCTCGGGCGGGGCCCAGTCGACCTGGGGTTCGGGGGGGGGCGCGGAAGGAGTCGGCGCGTGGGCAGATTCCGAAGGGGGTGCCTGAGGGGCCACAGCAGGCCCTGCTGCATGGGCCGGACGAGGGGGGGGAGGTTCTTTTTCGAGGTCAAACAGCGCCGGCAGGGCGTTGAAAACCTCGTTGCAACGGCCGCAACGCACCCAGCCTTCCGAGACCTTCAATTGGTCTTGGACGACCTTGAAGATCGTGCCGCAGTGGGTGCATCGGGTGGCCAGGCTCATAGGGCCCTATTTATGCCATTGATTTGTCACGAATCAGGCCGCTTTCTGCGCCGTCATCAGAATCCAGCCCTCTTCTTCGTTGGCGACCTGCAACTGAAGGCCCACTTCGGCATAGGCATCCTTCAATTCCTGCTCCTGGCGCGCCAGGATGCCGGCAAGCACCAGATGGCCGCCCGGCGCCACATGGCCAGCCAGCAGCGGGGCCAGCATCTTCAGGGGTGTGGCCAGGATGTTGGCCAGCACGACGGGGTAGGTGGCTTTGGCCTCGCCCACCAGATCCGGCAGGCCGGCGTTGATGGGCAGCTTGCCGTCGGCGGATTTCAGGTGCGCCAGATTGGCTTCGGCATTGGCGTTGGTGGATTCGACCGCAGCCGGGTCGATGTCGACCGCGTCTACCACGCCAGAGCCATGCAGCGCGGCGCCAATGGCCAGGATGCCCGAGCCGCAACCGTAGTCCAGCACGCGCTGCGCCGCGTAGGCGGACGCGTTTTGCGCGATCCACTTCAGGCACATGCGGGTGGTTGGGTGCGTGCCGGTACCGAAGGCCAAGCCGGGGTCCAGGCGCATCACGGTTTTCGCGGCAGCGGGTACCTCATGCCAGGTGGGCACGATGTAGAAGCTGTCGGTGATGGGCACGGGTTGGAACTGGGATTGCGTCAGGCGCACCCAGTCCTGCTCGTCCACCGGCTGAATGCCTTGCACATGGATGTCGTCGGCCCAGTCCTGCGCGAGGATCAGGGTGGCGGCTTCCAGGGCTTCGGCTTCGCTGGGGAACAGGCTCTTGATGGTCGAGCGTTGCCAGGCTTCGCGGGCCACCGGCATGCCGGGCTCACCCCACAGGGCTTCTTCGTGTTCCGTGTCGGCATCCGCGTCTTCCACGGAGACGGACAAGGCGTCGATCTCCATGAGCGCGTCGCTCAGGTTTTCGACTTCGGCCTCTTTGGCCAGCAGGGTGAGTTCAAACAAGGGCATGTCAGTGGCCTGGTCGGGCTCAGCGCTTGCGCGCGGCCATCCAGCTCTCAAGGTAATGGATGTCGGTGCCGCCTTCAACGAACTTGGCGTCCACCATCAGCTCGCGGTGCAGCGGGATGTTGGTCTGGATGCCTTCGACCACGGTCTCCGACAGGGCGGTGCGCATGCGGGCCAGGGCCTGCTCGCGGGTGTCGCCGTGCACGATGATCTTGCCGATCATTGAGTCGTAGTTCGGGGGCACGAAGTAGTTCGTGTAGATGTGCGAATCCACGCGCACGCCGGGGCCGCCGGGGGCGTGCCAGGTGGTGATGCGGCCGGGCGAGGGGATGAACTTGACCGGGTCTTCCGCATTGATGCGGCACTCGACGGCATGCCCACGCAGTTCAACCTGGCGTTGCGTGAAGGGCAGCTTTTCATTGGCCGCCACACGGATCTGCATCTGCACGATGTCGATGCCGCTGGTCATCTCGGTGACCGGGTGCTCCACCTGCACGCGGGTGTTCAGCACGATGAAGTAGAACTCGCCGATCTCGTACACGAACTCGAAGGTACCCGCACCGCGGTAGCCGATCTTCTTGCAGGCGGCGGCGCAGCGCTCGCCCACCTTTTCGATGGCGCGGCGTGGGATGCCCGGTGCCGGCGCTTCTTCGATGATCTTCTGGTGGCGGCGCTGCATGGAGCAGTCGCGCTCACCCAGCCACACGGCGTTCTTGTGCTGGTCGGCGAGGATCTGGATCTCGATGTGACGAGGGTGCTCCAGGAACTTCTCCATGTAGACCTCGGGATTACCGAAAGCAGCGCCTGCTTCCGCCTTCGTGGTCTGCACGGCATGGATCAGGGCCGCTTCGGTGTGCACCACGCGCATGCCACGGCCACCGCCGCCGCCTGCGGCCTTGATGATGACCGGGTAGCCCACGGTGCGGGCGATGCGGATGATTTCCTTGGGGTCGTCGGGCAGGGCGCCTTCGGAGCCTGGCACGCATGGCACGCCGGACTTGATCATGGCTTGCTTGGCCGAGACCTTGTCGCCCATGATGCGGATGGATTCGGGCGTCGGGCCGATGAAGGTGAAGCCGGATTGCTCCACACGCTCGGCGAAGTCGGCGTTCTCGGACAGGAAGCCGTAGCCGGGGTGGATGGCCTCAGCGTCGGTCACTTCGGCAGCCGAGATGATGGCCGGCATGTGCAGGTAGCTTTGCGCGGAAGGGGCCGGGCCGATGCACACGGCTTCGTCGGCCAGCTTGACGTACTTGGCGTCGCGGTCGGCTTCGGAGTAGACCACCACCGACTGGATGCCCATTTCACGGCACGCTCGTTGAATGCGCAGGGCGATTTCCCCGCGATTCGCGATCAGGATCTTCTTGAACATGGCAAGACCCCTTTATTCAACGATGAACAAAGGCTGGCCGTATTCAACTGGCTGGCCGTTCTCGACCAGGATCTTGGTGATGGTGCCGTCCTGGTCCGACTCGATCTCGTTCATGATCTTCATGGCTTCGATGATGCAGACGGGTTGGCCGGCCTTGACCACGTCGCCGACTTCGGCGAAGGCCTTGGCGCCAGGGCTGGACGCGCGGTAGAAGGTGCCCACCATGGGCGACTTCACCACATGGCCGGTTTCTTCTGGCGCAGCTTCGACAACAGGCGCTGCGGGTGCGGCGGCAGGGGCAGCTGCTGCAGGGGCCATTTGTTGAACCATGGGGGCGGCCATGACCATGGGGGCGGCACCGGCCTTGACGATGCGGACTTTGCCGTCAGCTTCCGTGATTTCGAGTTCGGAAACGTTGGACTCGGACACGAGGTCGATCAGGGTCTTGAGTTTGCGCAGGTCCATGTTGTGGTTCTCCAGGAATGCGTTGAGAGCGGGTGACGCTCAGAAGTTGGGCGGATGGTGACGGGCCGGGATGTTGGCCAGTTCAGCCGCGAGAGTTGGCTGCTGGTGGCGCGCCCAGTTTGTCCAGGGCGGCTTCCAGTGCCAGTCGGTAGCCCGATGCGCCCAGCCCCACGATCACGCCTTCGGCGATGTCGGAGAAATAGCTGTGGTGGCGGAAGGGCTCCCGCTTGTGGATGTTGGACAGATGCACTTCAATGAAGGGCACGGCCACGCCGGCCAGCGCATCACGCAGGGCCACACTGGTATGGGTGTAGGCCCCGGGGTTGATGACGATGAACTGGGTGCCATCGGTGCGTGCGGCATGCACGCGGTCGATCAGCGCCCCTTCATGGTTGCTCTGGAAGGCCGACAGCTTGGCGCCGCGCAGGGCGGCGTAGTCAACCAAACCGGTGTTGATCTGCTCCAGGGTGGTGGCGCCGTAGACCTGAGGCTCGCGGGTGCCGAGCAGGTTCAGATTGGGGCCATGGAGGACAAGAATCTGCATGCGTCTTTGGTGAGCCGGCTTGAGAGATGGTGACATCGCTCGTGCAAGCTAAGCCAAGAAAATGAAAGTAGGCGGATTTTAGACGCAAATGGATGCAAATCCGCTATTTCATTGAAATCTGTCCGGTTTGCTTGGCCTGGCTCAAGTTCGCGCCTGATGTCAGCCGATCTGGCGGGCCCAGGTGGCCAGTTCCTCAAAGTGCGTGGCGCCCATCTTGCGGTGCCGTACCTTGCCTTGGGCGTCGATCATCACCGAAAACGGCAATCCGCCCGACTCGTTGCCCAGTGCCTGGGCGAGTTCGGTGCCGCCGAATCCGGCCAGCCCGAGGTCGAATCCTACCGCGACTTTGGCCAGAAATTCTTGCACCGGGGTTGGTCCGTCGATCGCCAGGCCGATCACCGACCAGCCTTTCGGGGTGAATTCACGGTGGAATCGGTCCAGTTCGGGCATCTCCTTGACGCATGGCGGGCACCACGTCGCCCAGAAGTTGATCAGCAAAGGCTTGCCTTTGGCCTTGGCCAGGCTCAAGTGACCGCCCTTGGGCGTGTCGAACTGCTGCTGCCAGAAGGCGGCGGTGAGCTTGTCGGCCTGGATCAGCGGGGCGCTGGCGCTGGTTTCTGCCGCGCTGGCGGTCGATGCGCTGGCCTGGGATGGTGTCGCTGAGGCGCTCGCCTGGCCGCCGACTACAGGCTGGCCTTGGCGCTTGAGGCCAAACCAGACGCCGCCTGCCGTGGCGCTCAGGCCGGCCAGTATCAGGATCGCACGGCGTCCAGCTACGCCCTTTTGATCATGGGCTTGGGGTGCAGGCATGAGGGCAGGGGTCTTCTTGAAGGGCATGAGCTTGGGCGACAGGTGTGCGACAGATGGGCAAGAGGGCCGGTGTGGGGGCTTCGGTGCGATCAGCTGGCCTCAGCGGCATCCAGCAATTTGCGCAGCGCGGCCAGATCGCCCCGTTCGGTGCGGCCACGTGCATCGGGTTTGAGCGCGCCACGCAGGTCGTCGGCGTCCAGGATGGTCAGGTGCAGGCCGATGGCTTCGTTGAGCGCACGGCATGGGATGCTCAGGCTCAGGCGGTCCACGGGCTGCCCGCGCGGGCCGGGCGCGCTGCCCACGTCGTAATCGATGCCCTGGTTGAGCAGGGCGATTTCGGCGGATTTGCTGTCGTCGCAGTAGAGCTGCAGGTGGATGTCATTGAGGCGGGTGGCGGTGCCGCGCCAGACGGCGCCGCACAGATGGGGGCGAAACTCGGCCAGGCGCGCCATCCACACCGCCGCCAGTTCACGCAGGGCAAGCAGCTCTTCAGGCTGGGTCTCGGCGCAGAACAGTGTCAGGTATTCGAAGACGGCGTCTTCCACCTGGGTGTTGTCCGGCAGGTCGCCACGGCCTGTGAGGCCCAGCTGTTTGGCTGCGCGGCGTTTGGCGGGGCCGTATTCCATACCCTCTTCCACCACGATGCGTGCGGCCGTGGCGGCTATTTCGTGTGAGGCGTGCGATGACATGGTGGTGGGCGAGGTGGCGTGGGCGCCATCGTAGCGGATCAGGCACAAGGCTGCGCCGGACTCGGGTTGTCGCCATGCCAAGGGTGACAGGTTTGCCCAACAATGGGGCGATGCATTGGAAATTGCCCGAGCGCGTTCGCCATCTACTGTTGGCCGATACGCCATCCATGTCGCGTGCAGAGCGTTTGCGCTCCGCGTTCGGTGCCTCGCTGGCCATCGCAGTTTGTGCGTGGAGTTTGGTTCTGATTCCGGCATCAGCCTATTGGTTGATGGCCCCCGTCGGGGCCAGCGTAGTGGTCTTGTTCGCCTTGTCGCAAAGCCCTCTGGCTCAGCCTTGGCCTGTTCTGGGGGCGTATGTCAGTGCCACCGCATCGGCCTTGGTCGGCATGAGTTTGGTGGCGCATCCCTTTGCTTCGGCAGCGCTGGCGGTGGGCTTGACCGTTTGGCTGATGGCCCGTTTCAACTGCATTCATCCACCCGGCGGCGCCCTGGCACTGATGCTCGTGCATGAATATCACGGCGTGCAGGTCAATCTGCCTCATTTGCTGGCACTGATCACCGCCAATGTGCTGTGCCTGCTGGCGGCCGCACTGATCATCAACAATGTGGTCTTGCGTCGGCGCTATCCGCATCGTGCTGAAAGCCCTTTGCTCAATCGGCATCAGACCACTGACGAGGTGCCTTTGAATCGATCGGGTTTGAACCATGCCGATTTGGCCCATGCTGTGCGCAAGCTGGGTAGCTTTGTCGACGTCAAGAGTAATGACCTGGTTCAGCTGTACAACGAGGCTTCGGCTCATGCGTTTGATCGGCATATGGGGCAGACCTGCTGCGACATCATGTCCAAGGATGTGGTGACCGTGGCGTTCGCGACGGATCTGGATGAGGCCTGGAGCCTGCTGCGGCGCCACAAGATCAAGACCCTGCCTGTGGTGGACAAGTTCGGGCGCCTGGTGGGCATACTGTCCGTGGCTGATTACCTGCGGCAACTCGATGACGTCACGGCGGCGGGATTGGCTGTGACGTTGCAAGGCTTGTTGAGGCGCACGCCTGGTGACTATTCAAGCAAGGCCGAGGTGGTGGGGCAGATCATGACCCCATCGGTGATATGCGTGTCACCCCAGACGCCGTTGTCGGACCTGGTGCAACAGTTGTCCCTCCATGGCCTGCATCACATGCCGGTGGTTGACGGCGCGCGGCGGGTGGTGGGCATGGTGACCCACTCAGACGTGACGGCCGCGCTATACCGGCGCTTGCTGGCTTATCGCCTGGATGCTTGATGTCAAGCGACCGTGCAGCCTTCATCAAGCCGCCTCGATCCACACCGGCACGGCACTGAAGGCCGCATTGGCACTGATGCGTTCGGTCAGCCGGTCATCCGTGATGTCGTTGATGCTGGCGCCCGCATGGGCTTGCGCCACCTTCATGTCCGTGCCGGCGCGGTCATGGCCCCAGCCGTGCGGCAGGCTGACAACGCCGGGGCGGATGTCTTCGGTGACGTGCACCGGCACGCGCACCTGGCCTACGCGGGACGCCACCGTCACCGTCTGGCCATCCTGTAGATGCTGGGCGGCGGCGTCACGCGGATGGATCCACAGTGTGCAGCGCGGTTTGCCAGACACCAGGCGCTCGCTGTTGTGCATCCACGAGTTGTTGCTGCGCACATCGCGGCGGCCGATCAGCTTGAGCGTGGGGCGCTCGCCAGACGGGGCCGGGGAGGTGGCAACAGCGGGGAAGGTCAACATCAGGTTCGGCAACTCCTGGCGGATGGCCAGAGGCAGCAGGTCGATGCGGCGGCCACGCTTTTGCAGGCCCGCCACCAGCGATGGCCGCAGCGGCCCCAGGTCGACGCCTTGCGGGTTGGCCAGCAATTGCTTGAAGCTCAGGCCTTTTTTGGCGCGGTTCAGGCCGATGGCCAGCAGGCGCCTGGGGGGCAGGCGGCCCATGATGCCGCGTGTGAGCATGCCGGTCAGGCGCTGGCGGGTGCTGGCGCGCTCCACCGACCAGATGCGGCGGGCATAGCGGCGCGCCAGCTCGGTGTAGATCTGCCAGTCGTGCAGGGCGCCATCGGCCGGCGCCACCACCGCCTCGCTGTAGCGGGCGATGTTGCGCACGGCCAGGTGCAGGAAGACCAGGTCGTAATGGTCGTGCTCGACGCCGCAGGTGGGCGGCAGGATCACGTGGGCGTGGCGTGTGGTCTCGTTCAGGTAGAAGTCGATGGAGACCATGAAATCCAGCTTGCTCAGGGCCTGGTCAAGCTGGCGTCCGTTCGGGGTGGACAGCACCGGGTTGCCGCAGGAGGTGATCAGGGCGCGCATCTGGCCCTTGCCCGGCGTCAGCATCTCTTCGGCCATCACGGACACGGGCAGCTCGCCGCCGAACTCGGGTGCGCCGCGCACACGGCTGCGCCACACGTCGAAATGGCCGGCGCTCATCAGCCTGGTCTGGATCAGGTCTATGGCGGGGCTGGTCAGCAGGGCGCCGCCTTCTCGGTCCACGTTGCCGGTCAGCAGGTTGATCACCTGGATGGCCCATTGGCAGACCACGCCATGCGCCTGGGTGGACAAGCCCATGCGGCCATAGACGACAGCGCCATCGGCCTGGGCCAGTTCAAGCGCCAGGCGGCGGGTGGTGGCGGCATCGATGCCAGTGTGCGCAGCCATTGTTTCGGGCCGGAACGGTGCCACGGCATCGCGCACGGCCTTGATGTTGTCCAGCAAAGGTTCGAGGTGCTTGGGGCTGACCAGCTCTTCGTCAAACAGCGTGTGGATGACGGACAGCAGCCAGGCCGCATCGGTGCCCGGGTCGATGAAGTGGTGCTCGTCGGCCACGGCGGCGGTTTCGGTGCGGCGGGGGTCGATCACGACGAGCTTGCCGCCACGTTGGCGCAGGGCCTTGAAGCGGGCGCGCACATCGGGCACGGTCATCAGGCTGCCGTTGGAGGCCAGCGGGTTGCCACCCAGAATCAGCATGAAGCGGGTGTGGTCCACGTCCGGAATCGGGATGGCCAGTTGGTGGCCATACAGCCAGTGCGACACCAGGTGATGCGGCAGTTGGTCCACCGAGGTGGCTGAAAAACGGCTGCGTGTTTTCAGTTGCCCGAAGAACATCGGGCCGTGGGTGATGTTGCCCCAGTTGTGCACGCTGGGGTTGCCTTGGTAGACGGCCACGGCGTTGCTGCCGTGTTGCTCGCGCACGCGGGCCAGGCCTTCCACGACGAGCTCAAAGGCTTCGTCCCAGGTGATGGTCTGCCAGCGCGTCTGTCCGTTTTCAATGATGCGCTTGACGGGCTGGCGCAGGCGGTCCGGGTCTTCGTGCAGATCCTTCAGGGCCACGGCTTTGGGGCAGATGTGACCGCGCGAGAGCGGATCCGCATCGTTGCCTTTGACCGAGATGATCCGCTTGCCCTGAACCTGGAAGGTCAGGCCGCAGATGGCTTCGCACAGATTGCACACGCCTTGGCGCGTTTCGACGGGGGCGTCGGGGCTGGTGGCGTGGGCAGTGTGGGCGTTCGACATGGCGGCCATGAGGAAGTGGGGGAGGCTGTGATGCTAGCGGATGTGGCCAAAGCCTGCCGGACATGAAAAAGCCCGCCTGGGCGGGCGGGCTTGTCCTGATTGATCAGGTGTTGTGGTGGTTGTCCGCGGGGAACAAGCCCGTTGGACACCTACCCGACTGGCATCAATGAACGCGGCCAATACCCTTTGAGAGGGTGGATGTGGGTGTGGCAGTGGTCGTCGTCGATGTGGACATGGGCGCCACTCGCAGGGATGACGCACTGAGTGTTGTGGTGCCAGCGGGTACCGGGCACTTCAGTACGACAACCATATCCTGCTGGCGACGTTGCAGGTCGTTGAAGGTGCGTTGCACGCCATTGTCAGGGTCAGAGATGGTCGTTCCTGTCAGGAAGCCAGACAGCGGCGCTGCCGCACCGATCGAGCGCGTGCCAATGTGCAGGAAGCTGTTGGTCCCGGTCTCGGCCTGGTGGCAGCCGCTGCAGGTGTTCAGTGCAAACTTGTGGCGCACATCACCTGCGTTGACTCCGGTTGGGACAGTCATGTTGGGCGCCTTCCAAACCATGAAGTTGTCGGTGATGGGGGCGGCGCCTCCCCGGAATGGGGCGGTGGGCGTGCCCAGGCTCAATGGCACGGTGTGACGCTCTTGCAAAATGGCCTGGGTATTGGCGCTCAAATAGTTGCCCAGCGTTGCCACGGTGTTGTTGTTATTGAGGCTGGCAGCCGGGGTTTGGGCCACTGGCGCCGGCGTCAACCGTGTCCCGTTGGTCCCTGATGTCAACTGGAACTGTCGCAACTCCCAGGGGTTGCCCAACGCGATTTCGTTCGTGCGCAACTGATTGAGGGCGCTGCCATTTGGCGCGCCGGGCAGCGCACCGCGTTTGGTAAAGCGATCCGTGACAGCCTGCAGGTCAGCGTTGTAGTTGGTTGAAGCGCTCAGTTTGTGCCAGTCATTGCCCCACTTTCGGATGTCAGCTTCCGTGGTGGCTGGCAGCTTGTATTCCAGAATCACGGTGAAGGCCTGTGGGATGGTACCGTTCAGCACATTGAATACGAAGCGGCCTTCGCCTGCACTACCCTTGCTGAGATCACGCAGGTCCAGTCGGTTGACAATGGCGGTCAGGCGCAGTGGAGACTTGGACAGGTCAAGCTTGCCATTGGCGGTTTTGGGCCACTTGCTGAGCACCTGGCTCATGATGGCTGAACGTTGTTCCAGAGTCTGCCCGTTGACCACAACTGGTGTGGAACCGCTTGTCTTGTTGATCAGTGTCGAACGATCCCACGTTCTGAACATGGTTTCGACCATATCGGCGGCGGCATCAATGGCCGCTTGTGGATTGTTCACATCGGCAGGCACCATCTGTGACACCAGCCCGCCGAACGACCATGGCCCCATGCCGCTGGCGCGCGCATCGTCCACGACCGATACAGCGTTGATCATCAGTTCTTTGCTTTTGTCTGCTGCGCGGGTGCTCTGCAGGTCCGTGCAACTGCCGGTGGAGAACCAGACGTCGTCAACAGCGCCAAGGAAGCTTTGACCTGCTGTCTGGCTGGTCGCCTTGCCGCCAACGAACATATTGGAACTCGTGCCAGAGGGTGCTTCCAGCAAGGTGGCGCCAGCGGGCAGCACGAACTTGGGCGAAGTCAGTTTCTTGCCGTTCATGAAGGCTTGCAGGCCGTTGACGGGGTCATAAGAAGCCCCGAGTTGCGTCCACTGGTTGGTGGGGATGCTGGCAGCGAGTCCCAGGCCATGAGATGAAATGCTGCCGTCTGCAAGTTTGAACCAGATCCGGATAGAAGGGAAAACGTTGCCAGAGGTATTGGGCTCGATATGAAACTGGAAGGTCCGGTTGATCACGCCATTTGGGTTGCTCCACTTCTTGGTGAGCAGTGCGCCAGCGCCCGTGCTGCTGGGCTTGATGCGCATAGAGAACGCAAATTGATTCGTGATCTTGTGGGCGGCAGGGCTGCCAAACATCAGGCTGTGATTGGCGGTGTCTTCCAGCGTGGTTGCGCTGGTGAAGTTGACGGCGCCACTGGCCTGGCCATCCCACCCGGTTGCGCACTGAACAAATGCGCCGCGGATGGCGTCGTTGTTGTTGCCGGAGGCGTCAGCCAAGACCGCGGAGGATGCGCAGTCGTCGAGTTTCCATTGACCGGCATAGTCAAGTGCGGATTGTGCCGAGGCAGAGCCTGTACTCAATACCGAGACGGTCAGGGCGGCCAATGCCACCTGGGAGAGCGTTGCATGAAATGGGGTGAGACGGTTTTTGGCCATCGTGTGGTCCTCGCTATTTATGACTGATGATGAATGGGCCGCCAAGCAAAAACGCCATTGAGCATGCCCATGTGCGGTCAAACCACTGTGGGAACTCGCCATTCAATCAGTCACGGCGCTGCCAGCAGCACGTTGGAATCAACGGCCGCTAAATAACATCCCTGTTTTTTGATTTGAATGGGTCGAATGCCTGGTGGTAAATGACCGTCAGGCAGTCTAGCTCAGCCAAGTTAGCTCTAGCTGAAACTTTTTGCAACGTGAAAATGGGTTGGGCGCGTATGGGTCAGTTGCAAAAAAAGCCCGACTCGTCGGAGTCGGGCTTGAATGTGCAGCGTGAAGTCAGTTTTGTTTGATCATGCTTCGCGACGCAGTGCGGGGAACAGGATCACGTCACGGATGTTGGGCGCGTCAGTCAGCAACATCATCAGGCGGTCGATGCCGATGCCGCAGCCACCCGTGGGGGGCAGGCCGTATTCCAGGGCGCGGATGTAGTCGGCGTCGAAGTACATGGCTTCTTCGTCGCCGGCATCCTTGGCGTTGGCCTGAGCGGCAAAGCGGGCGGCCTGTTCTTCAGGGTCGTTCAATTCGCTGAAGCCGTTGCCGTACTCGCGGCCGGTGATGAACAGCTCGAAGCGCTCGGTGATGCTGGGGTCGGCATCCGATGCGCGGGCCAGTGGCGACACCTCGACGGGGTAGTCGATGATGAAGGTGGGCTGCCACAGCTTTTCTTCCACGGCCGCTTCGAACATGCCGAATTGCAGTTCGGCCAGGCTCCAGCGTGTGGGGGGCTCTTCGCCCAGGGCCTTGAGCTTGGCGTGCAGGATGTCGCTGCTGTCGGCTTCTTCCGGCGTCAGGCCAGCGATCTGGATCAGCGATTCGCGCACGGTCAGGCGGGCGAAGGGCGATTCCAGGTCCACTTCTTTGCCGCCATAGGTGAGCTTGGCGGTGCCAACAGCGGCGTGGGCCGCGTGGCGCAGGATGGATTCGGTGAAGTCCATCAGATCGCGGTGGTTCCAGTAGGCCGCGTAGAACTCCATCATCGTGAACTCGGGGTTGTGCCGCACGGACACGCCTTCGTTGCGGAAGTTGCGGTTGATCTCGAACACGCGCTCGAAGCCACCCACGACCAGGCGCTTGAGGTACAGCTCGGGCGCGATGCGCAGGAACATTTCCTGGTCCAGCGCGTTGTGGTGCGTGGTGAACGGCTTGGCATTCGCGCCGCCGGGGATGGGGTGCATCATCGGCGTTTCGACTTCCAGGAAGCCGTTGTCCACCATGAAGCTGCGGATCGAGGCCACGGCCTTGGAGCGAGCGATGAAGCGCGAACGCGAGTGCTCGTCGACGATCAGGTCAACGTAGCGCTGGCGGTACTTCTGTTCCTGGTCGGTCATGCCGTGGAACTTGTCGGGCAGCGGGCGCAGGGCCTTGGTCAGCAGGCGGATGCTGGTGACCTTGATGGACAGCTCGCCTGTCTTGGTCTTGAACAGCGTGCCCTCGGCGCCCAGGATGTCACCCAGGTCCCAGTGCTTGAAGGCCTGCAGGGCTTCGGCGCCCACGGCGTCCAGGGTCACGTAGACCTGGATGCGGCCCGTGGCGTCTTGCAGCGTGCCGAAGCAGGCCTTGCCCATGACGCGCTTGAGCATCAGGCGTCCGCCCACGCTGACCGTGATGGCTTGCGCTTCCAGAGGCTCGGATTCGGTGCCGTCGTGGGCGGCATGCAGGCTTGCAGCGCGGTCAGCGGGCTTGAAATCGTTGGGGAAGGCCACGCCCTGGGCACGGATGGCGGCCAGCTTCTCGCGGCGTTCGGCCACCAGTTTGTTGGTGTCGACCATCAGCTCTGCGGGAACGGGCTCTTGCGTGGGGTGTTGGTGCGTGGTCATGACGGGGGATCAGGGTTAGCGGGGCGGCTGGTCGCCGCAGGCGCGATTCAGGCCAAACCCTAGATTGTATGAAACCCTGGGCGACAATGGCGAACATGTCCGTTCAAGATTCCCGTCCACCAGCCGTTCAGGGGGGCTCGACCGGGGCCGAAGTGCCTCGCGGGCGCCTTGCGGCGCTTCGGCAGGCCCTCAGCGCGCTGCCCAGGGCGGCGCTGGGCAACCTGATCGCCAAGCTGATGATGGTGGGCCTGGGGCTGGCCATCACGGTGGTGGTGGCGCGCCATGGGCCACAGGTACAAGGGGCGTTTGCGCTGTTTGTGGCGGTGGAGTCGGCCTTGCTCACCTTGTTCACCGGCTTGGGCCTGTGGCTGGCGCGGCAGATGTCGCAACAGCAGCAAGACCTGGCCGATGGCCAGCATGGCCAGGCCTTGCCGATGTTGCAAGGGGTGTTGCGGGCCGCCGTGGCGTTTGGTTTGCTGGCTTCGCTGGTGCTGGTGGCCGTGTCCTGGTGGGCCCGGGCCATGCCTTACACCTACCTGTGGCTGCTCGCGATGGCGGCACCCTTTTTGCTGCTGGTACCCACGGCGACGGGGCTGTGGCTGGGCGAAGGGCGCATGTGGCCGATCAATGTGGCGCAGGTGTCGGCGCCGGCTTCTGTGTTGGTGGGCTTGGGTGGCGCCTGGTGGATCACGCAGGGCGGGCAGGGTAGTCGGTCTACGGTGTTGCTGGTGCTGACGGCCTGGGTGACGGGCAAATCCATCGTCGCGGTGGTCACGGCGTTTTATGCCTTGCGCCATGCCCGCCAGCGGGATGAGCGGCTGGAAGACGGCTTTGCCGGCTCGCGGCTGGCGGCCTTTTTGCAAAAGCCGCCAGGCTGGATGGCGCAATGGCCGTTTGTGGCCACCATCGGCATCACCAATGTGATCGGGCTGCTGAACTACCGGGTGTCGCTTTTCCTGGTCGAGCGGTTTGATGGCTTGAGTACGACCGGGGTGTACTCGGTGGCGGTGACGGCGGCGGAACTGCTGTGGCTGCTGTCCTCGTCGGTGACGGTGTCGGTCTATTCGCGCATCGGGCATCCGGACGTGAAGGTCGCGGCGGCCATGACGGTGCAGGCGGTGCGCATCAACGTTTTGTCCACCTTGCTGGCGGCGCCGGTGCTGCTGGGCCTGGCCTGGTGGGGGTTGCCCTGGGTCATGGGGCCTGCGTACGAGGCCTCCTTGTTGCCGCTGGCGGCCTTGTTGCCAGGTGTGGCGGCGTATGCGGCGGCGTCCAGTCTGTCGGCGTTTTATACGAATCACCTGGGGAGGCCGCAGCTGTCAGGCGCGATCGCGGGGATGTCCCTGACGATCAGTTTCTGTGTGGGCTGGTTCCTGGTGCCGATGTGGGGGCCGCTGGGGGCAGGGGTGGCGTCCAGCACGGGCTACATCGTGGCCATCATGGCGGCTTATGGGGTGTTTCTCAAGCACGCGGGGCTGCCGGTCAGGGCGCTTTGGCAGCCTTCCTTGACGCGGGTTGAGTGAGGCGTTCGTCTGTTTGGCGCGTTTTTTCGCGGCAGCGCAGGCCGGGGACGAGGCGGTGGCGTGGCACGGAAAGGGGTCGTGGCACGCCACAAGCGAGGCGAAAAAAGGGCTGGGTGGGCATCTGGCGGGGCGCCTTGTTGGTGCCGAGAAGCGCAGTGCCAAGGTGGGCACGCGCAGCGTGCTTCGTTCATCTGACTTGCTGGAGCTGTTTGAGCGCAGCGGCCGTGAGGCCGCGTAGCGAGTTCTCCGGCCCCACCTTGGCGCGAGCATCGCAGGGCAGTCCCGCTGTAAGCGGGACCACCAACATGAAGCCCTGACGGACGCCCTCCCAGCCCTCGCCCCGCGCTCTTACGACAAAGCGCCACCAGCACCAAATCAGACGACTTGCCCCCTCAACCACCACCGGTTCACGGGGCTCCCAGCCCTTTCCCTTAACCCAGCGACCGGCCGCACCAGCAGGATCAGGGACAATACCCAGTTCAGCCCCCGTGGGCCCCTGAGGTTTTCCGCTTTCCGTTCATGTCCGCCTTGATCCAGAGACTCAAGCATCCAGCTGCGCGCCTGCTCTCGGCCTTTACCGGCCCGCGCATCCTGTATGGCTGGGCGAACGCAGACGGCAGCTGGTGTCCTCACACCCGCGTCAGCACCCACACCTGTTTCGAAGGCCTGGAAGGGCTGAAGCTGGGTGACCACGTCTTCATTGGGCACTTCAACCGCATCGATGGCTCCAATGGCCTGGTGATCGAAGAGGGCACGCAGGTCACCAATTACGCCTCCGTCCTCAGCCACTCCAGCCACAAGGCTGTGCGCGTGATGGGGCGTCGCTACATCAACGATCCCAACCCCTTGGGCTATGTGCGCAAAGCCACCCACATCGGTGCCTACAGCTTCATCGGCCCGCACAGCGTGATCGCGCCGGGCGCGAAAATCGGCAAGGGCGTGATCGTGCAGGGCTACAGCTTTGTGTCCGGCGTGGTGCCAGATTTCGCCATCGTGGGCCCGCAAGCGCACGGCAAGCCAGCAGTCGTCATGGGCGATACCCGTGAGCTGGACCGCGCCATGCTGCAGCGCCATCCGGAACTGCAGGCGCTGTACGCGCACTGGGCCGGCAAGGACAACCTGCGTCGTGCACTCGGTGCGCAGCAGGAACAGCAAGCTGGTCAGGAGCCCGCATGAGCCGTCGTCCAGATGACGCCGCCGTGCGCATCCTGTTTTTTGCCGATGCATCCAGCGTGCACACGCGCCGTTGGGTCGCGGCAGCCGTCGAGCGCGGCGCCGAAGCCATCGTCATCACCCGCCAGCCTGCCGATGTGCCGGGTGCCCGCGAAGTCATCGCCATCGAGCCCGGTAACGACAAGCTGACCTGGTTCAAGGCCTTGCTCAAGGTGCGCCAGGTCTCGCGTGAGGTGGGCAAGCGTTTCAAGCCCACGCTGGTGCATGGCCATTACGTCACGTCTTACGGCTTGTGGGCAGCGATGTGTGGACTGAAAGTGCCCACCGTGCTCACGGCCTGGGGCAGCGATATTCTGGTCACGCCACGAGAGAGCCGCCTGATGCGCGCTGTGGTGGGCTGGTCCCTGCGGCACGCCGACCTCATCACGGCAGATTCGATGGACATGCTCGACGAGATCGCGCGCTATCACCCCTCTGCACCGTGCCATCAGATCCTGTGGGGCGCCGATACCGACAAGTTCGTGCCGGGCGACCCAGGCGAGGACTTCGATGTCATCAGCCTGCGCACCTGGGAAGCCAACTACAACATCGACCTCATCCTGGAAGCCTTCTCGCGCTTCCTGATGCTGCGCCCCCAATCACACGCCCGCCTGCATCTGCTGGGCGGTGGCCCCATGCAGGCCACGCTCGAAGCCCGCGTGCAGGAACTGCGCCTGCTGCAGCAGGTGCGCTTTCATGGTCGTGTAGGGGATGTCGAGATGGTCAACGCCATCCAGCGCAGCAAGGTGAGCGTGTCCGTGCCCACCAGTGATGCCACCTCGGTGTCCGTGCTCGAATCCATGGCTTGTGGCCTACCCATCATCGCGTCCGACTTGCCGGCCAATCGGCAGTGGATCGACGACAAGGGCGGCTGGATCGTACCCGTGCGCGATGTGGACGCCGTCACGCAGGCACTGGTTACCGCATACGACCATCCGATGCAGGCTGCGCAGATGGGTCTGCACAACCGCGCGCGCATCGAACGTGATGCCTCTCGCCGCGGTCAGATGGACGCCATGTGGCGCCTGTATCAGAAGCTGCTGCACCCCACCGTGCCGCGCATCAAGCGCCATCGCGCCTCGGCGCGTTGAACCGGGTGCCCATGAGCGATCAAGCACGCATCGTCTCGGTCATCGTGCCCTGCCGCAACGAGCAGGACCACATCGAGGCTTTCTGCCGCAGCGTGGCCGCACAGGCCGTGCCGGAAGGCTGGGCGCTGGAAGTGCTGATCGCCGATGGCCTGAGCGACGACGGCACACGCGAGCGCCTGGCCGCTTTGTGCGCCCAGGACACTCGCTTCGTGATGCTGGACAACCCCGGTCGTATCGTGTCGTGCGGCCTGAACCGTTGCATCGAGCAAGCGCGTGGCGAGTTCATCGTGCGCCTGGATGTGCACACGGTTTATGCCGATGACTACATCGCGCAATGCCTGGCCACCTGGCAGCGCACCGGTGCTGACAATGTGGGGGGGCCCTGGAAGGCGCAAGGCGTGGAGGGGCCGCAAGGCACCGTGCAACGCGCCATTGCGGCGGCCTTCCAGTCCCGCCTGGTGGCCGGTGGCGCCTTGTCGCGTGATCTGGCCTACGAGGGCGAGGTCGATACGGTCTACCTGGGCTCCTGGCCGCGCCAGACTTTTGAGCGCTTCGGTGGCTTCGACGAAACCCTGGTGCGCAACCAGGATGACGAACACAATCTGCGCATCCACAAAGGCGGCGGGCGCATCTGGCAATCGGCCAGCATCCGCTCCACCTACTTCCCGCGTGCCAGCAAGATGGACGTGTTCCGCCAGTACCGCCAGTACGGTTACTGGAAGCCCTTCGTGATGAAAAAGCACGGGCAGGCTGCGGCCCTGCGCCACCTGATTCCGGGCTTGTTCGTTGGCGTGATGTGCTTGCTGCTGTTGTTGACGGCGATGGGCAGCCTGGCTGTGTTCAGCCTGCCGTCGGGCGCCTTGCGCACGGCCATCAGCTGGGGCACGATGGCCTGCGCCAGCACCTTGATCCTGCAATCCATTTTGTACGGCCTGGCCGTGTATGCCATCAGCTTCAGCATCGCCCGCCAGCAAGGGCGCGAACTGATGCGGCATCTGCCTGATGTGATCGCCGCCTACCACTTTGGTTACGGCCTGGGCTCGCTGCGTGGCTGGTGGGATGCCATCGTGCGTGGTCGGCCCGATCCCGCCTTTGGTCGCCTGACACGCGGCAAGGCCGCTGCGCGATGAGTGCACCCTTGAATTTCCGAGAGAAACATCCATGAGTTCCTCCTCTTCTTCCGACAACGCCTTGCCCTTCCTGCCCTTCGCCTTGCCTGAAATCGGCGAGGAAGAGATCGCAGAAGTGGTGGACACCCTGCGCTCCGGCTGGGTCACCACTGGCCCCAAGGCCCGCAAGTTCGAGCAAGCCTTCACGGCCTACCTCGTTGGGGATTCAGGTGATGACACCCTGCAGTCCATCGCCGTGAACTCGGCCACCGCGGGCCTGCACCTGGCGCTGGAAGCCCTGGGTATCGGCCCTGGTGACGAGGTTATCACCACCACGCACACCTTCACGGCCACCGCCGAAGTGGTGCGCTACCTGGGCGCCGACGTCAAGCTGGTTGACATCGATCCGGCCACGCTCAACATCGATCCCGCAGCCATCGAGGCCATGATCACGCCGCGTACCAAGGCCATCATGCCGGTGCACTACGCGGGCCTGTCGGTGGACATGGATGCCATCTTCGCCATCGCGAAGAAGCACAACTTGAAGATCGTGGAAGACGCGGCCCATGCGCTGCCCACCACCTACAAGCAGCAACTGATCGGCACCCTGCAAAGTGATGCCGTGGTGTTCAGCTTCTACGCCAACAAGACCATGACCACGGGCGAAGGCGGCATGCTGGTCACCCGTGATCCCCAGCTTGCTGCGCGTGCCAAGGTCATGCGCCTGCACGGTATCAACCGCGATGCCTTTGACCGCTTCACGGCCAAGGTGCCCAGCTGGTATTACGAGATCGTGGCCCCTGGCTTCAAGTACAACCTGACGGACATCGCGGCGGCTCTGGGCCTGCACCAGTTGCAGCGTGTCAGCGGTTTCCAGGTCCGCCGCGAACAGATCGCTTCCCGCTTTGATGAGGCCCTGGCTGATCTGCCCCTGATCCTGCCACCGCGCCCACGGCACGCTGGGGATTTGCACTCGTGGCACCTGTATGTGGTGCGCTTGAGCGATGAAGCCACCATCAACCGCGATCAACTGATCGACAGCCTGTTTGCCGACGGCATCGGCGTGAGCGTGCACTACATTCCGCTGCACCTGCACCCCTACTGGAAGGACCGCTACGACCTCAAGCCCGAGCAGTTCTCGCACAGCCAGAAGGCCTACGAACGCATGGTGACGCTGCCGCTGTACACGAAGATGACGGACGACGATGTCGAGCGCGTGATCAAGGCTGTGCGCAAGGCTTTCGGCAAGGCCTGACAAACAAGGCAAGCGAATTGACACGGCAGATGAGCAAGCGACTGTTCGACTGGATCCTGTCCACACTGGGCCTGCTGATGCTGGCGCCGGTGCTGCTGCTCATCGCGTTGGCGGTCAAGCTGGATTCGCCCGGGCCGGTGTTCTTCAGGCAGGAGCGCGTGGGGCGCTACGGCAAACCGTTTCGCATCCACAAGTTCCGCACCATGCGGCATGAACCTGCTGGACAGGGCCTGCAGATCACGGTGGGGGCAGACAGCCGCATCACCCGTGTCGGCGGCTTCCTGCGCAGCACCAAGCTCGACGAACTGGCGCAGCTGATTGACGTGTGGGAGGGCGCCATGAGCCTGGTTGGCCCGCGCCCTGAAGTGCCGCGCTATGTGGCGCACTATCCGACCGACCTGCGCGAGAAGATCCTCTCCGTGCGACCAGGCATCACCGATATCGCCTCCATCGAATACCGTGACGAAAGCCATGTGCTGGAGCGTGCGGCGGACCCCGAATACGCCTATATTCACGAGGTGATGCCCCACAAGCTGGCCCTCGCGGCGAGCTATGTGGATCAAGCCTCGGTGTGGACCGATATCAAGCTGATCGTGCGCACCATCCTGGCGATCTTGAGCAAGTGACACGATGACCCATCCGGACGGCGCCTACCTGCCCTCCATCAAGGAACGAAGCCCCAGCGTTGACGCCGAGCGCCTGCGCAATTCGGTGGCGGACTGGTCTGCGGCGCTGGCTGCCGTCAGCGATCTGCCGTCTGCCGTCCGTCAGGACGTGGTGGATGCGCTGGAGCTGGCGCAGCGCTTCAACGCCGAAGTGGTGCGGCCCTGGGCCCTGCAGATCGATCGCCAGGCCATGGACGATCCGGCCTACATCCCACGTGAGCTGATCCGCCAGGCCGGCGAGTGGGGCTTGTTCACACTGTGGCTGCCCGTGCTGTTTGGCGGCAAGGGCTGGAATTACCTGTCGCTCTACGCCTTCCTGGAGGAGGTCGCCTCGGCCTGTGCGGGTGTGTCCGCCGTGATCGGCGTGCACTACATGGGCCAGGGCGCCTTGATGGCATCCTGGAACCTCAGGCTGGCCGCGAAGATTTCTGCCGAGGTGTGCGCCGGTGAGCGTCGCGGCGAGCCTTGTCTCATGAGCCTGGCGCTCAATGAGCCCCTGGCCGGCACCGACACCACCGACACCCAGTTGCTCGCTCAGGCGAATCTCGTCACGCAAGCTGTGGCGCAGCCTGATGGCAGCTACATCCTGCGCGGCCGCAAGAACTACATCTCCAACGGCCATGTGTCGACCTGGCACATGGTGGTGGCCTACGAGGATCTGACCCAGGCGGCAGACACCATGGTCGTGCTGGCGGTGCGCACCGATATGCCTGGTGTGCGTGTGGGCGAGATGATGGACAAGATGGGGCAGCGGGCCTGTGTGGCCTCCGAACTCATCTTTGAAGACGTTCATGTGCCTGCTGATTGCGTGGCCATTGATCGTCAGCGCGCCAAGGGCCTCAAGCGGCCGTACCGTGAGGTGGCCCAGACTCTGCTGGATTACATCTCGGCCTGTACCCGTTCCGGCGTCGGCGCGTTTGCGGCTGGCGTGGCCCGTGGGTCTTATGAAGCTGCGCGCGATTACGCCGCGCGCAAGGTGCTGCCGGGTGGCCGTTTGATCGAGCAGCAGTGGGCTCAGACCACGCTGGCCGAGATGAACAAGAACGCCATCCTGGCGCGTCAGGCCTACCTGGAGTCGGCACTGGCCAATGGTCTGGGTGGCCTGTTCCGCATGATGTTTTTCAGGCCTTTGTACTGGGCGGATCAATTGGCGCCGGCCAGCGTCTGGCGCTTTGCGGCGCGCCGTGTCCTGCAGTCGCCTGATGCCACGCAGTGGTTCCAGAAGCGCTTTCTGGACGCGCAACCCAAGGAGTGGCAGAACCTGATCTCTGGCCTGGCCTCGCTGGCCAAGTTTGCCAGTGCCGATCTGGCCATGAGCAATGCAGGGCTGGCACTGGAGTTGACAGGGGCTGATGGCCTGCGTCACGAGATCGGCATAGAGAAGCGCTTGCGTGATGCCAAGCTGCTGCAGATCCACGAAGGCACCGATCAGATCAATCGTGTCAACCTGTTCAAGTGCCGCTTGCGGCCCGATCAAGGTGTGCGCGTCTTTATGCGCGAGGACGAAGCCCTTGCCTTGCCGGATCCGGCCATGAACTGGTTGTCGGCGCCTCAGAGCGATTGGTGGCGTGTGGCAGATCAGTTTGCGCGGGAACAATTGCCCGGCTTGTCGTTCCAATCGGCTCTGGATCACATGCACGGCCTGGGCTGGGCGAATGTCTGCGGCGAGTCGAGCGTTGGCACGCAAGCCTCTTCGCTGGATGCTTTGTATCAGGTGCTGGAAGCCTTGTCGGCCGTGGATGCCAGCATGGCGGCTGCCGTGTATGGCAGTGCTGCAGCGCATCTGGCCTTGCGCCACAGTGATGGTGGCGCCGATCAGCTTCAGTTGAGGCGTGAATTGGCTGGCGAATGGCTGGCGTGGCCCGCTTTCCATGGTCTGCATGATCAACTCTGGCCGGCTGTGGATGCGCAAGGCTATCTGCGTGGTCAGGTCGACATGCTGATGCTGGGTGGGTATGCGCGCTGGGCCGTGCTGCCTGTTCAGGGGCGTGATCAACTCATGCATCTTGCTGTGGTGGACCTGACGCATCCGGCCGTCATCCGCGGTGAGCGCCTGCTGACCCTGGGCTTGTCCAGCTGCAGCATCAACGACGTTGAGCTGGGTGGTGTGCCGTGTGAAATCATCAAGGGGGCGCTCACGCCTGCTCTGTTCCGTCGGCTGTCCGGTCTGTTGGCGCCAGCCGCGATGGCCATGTTGTGCGGCGTCTCACGGGCGAGTCTGCAGCAAGCGCTTGCCCATGCCTCATCGAGACAGCAAGGTGGCGGCAACTTGCTTGGATGGGGGGAAGTGCGACGACTCCTGTCTGCCATGCAGGAGCGCCTGAGCGTGATGCAGGGGGCGTTGCAGGCAGCGATGTCAGGCGCCTTGCCCGCAGACGCGGCGCAGTTCGCCGCCTTGCAAGTCGGTGCACAGGCGTGTGAGTTGACGGTTCAGGGTGTTCAGCTGATGGGGGGCGACGGGTACCGCTCCGGCTCAGCCCAAGGGCAACGCATGAAGGATGCGCGGCAACTGCAATGCCTGCAGGGTGGCCTGGCCTTGCGCCGTCAGCACTTGCTGAGCCGAGACTGATGTTTGAGTTGCGCGTAGCGCACGCGCAACCCACTTGGGCGTTCCTGTCCGCGTCGTGAGCGAGCCCCGACCTGCCCGTTGAGCAGGGCCGGCCACATTAACTGTCACCGATACCGCACAGCTTGAGCAGTAACCTGTGCAGTTCAGCCTGTTCTGGGGCGTTCAGGCCCTGCACCACTTCCTCGTCCTGCTTTTGAACAGCGGCGGTGATCTTGATCAGGTCCGCCTTGCCTTTGTCGGTCAGGGCCAGACTGAAGGCACGGCGGTCTTCGGTCGAAGGCAGGCGCTGCATGTAGCCCAACTCTTCCAGTGCATCCACCAGGATGACAGCGCCGGATCGGGCAATGCCCATGATCTTGGCCAACTGGGTGAGCTTCAAGCCCGGGTTGAGCGACACGATGACCATGGCAGAAAACCGGGGCGGCGTGATGCCCCAGGGTTCCAGCGCCAGGATGAACTTTTCGTACATCTTGATCTGCACGCGCCGCACGGCGTAGCCCATCAAGTTGTCCAGCACACCGTATTGAATGCCCGGTACGTGGGCTACAAAAAGTTCCGAATCGCTCATTGTTGTTGGTGTATCTGGATCACGCGTGTGTCCGAATTGTAGATAGCCTGTGACCTGTTTTCGGCGACCAAGGTCACATCGACACGCCGAATGTAAAGGCGATTGTGTGCTGCATCAGCACGCCACGATGTTCACAGCCAGCCCTCCGCGTGCAGTTTCCTTGTATTTGTCTTTCATGTCGGCGCCAGTCTCGCGCATGGTCTGGATGACCTTGTCGAGGCTGACGCGGTGTGAGCCGTCACCGTGCAGTGCCAGGCGCGCGGCATTGATGGCCTTCACGGCGGCAATCGCATTGCGCTCGATGCAGGGGATCTGCACCAGGCCACCGACCGGGTCGCAGGTCAGGCCCAGGTGGTGTTCCATGCCGATTTCCGCCGCGTTTTCGATCTGAGCCGCCGAGCCGCCAAGTACGGCACACAGGCCCGCGGCGGCCATGGAGCAGGCCACGCCCACCTCGCCCTGGCAGCCCACTTCGGCGCCCGAGATGGAAGCGTTTTCCTTGTAGAGCAGGCCGATGGCGCCAGCAGTCAGCAGAAAGTCCATCACGCCTTGCGCGCTGGCGCCCGGCACGAAGCGCCAGTAGTAGTGCAGCACCGCCGGCACGATGCCCGCTGCGCCGTTGGTGGGGGCGGTTACCACGCGGCCACCTGCTGCGTTTTCTTCGTTGACAGCCAGGGCGAACAGGTTGACCCAGTCCATCACGTGCAAGGGGTCCAGCGCGGCTCCGGCAGACTGGAGGCGGGCATGCAGGCCGGGTGCACGGCGTGTCACCTGAAAACCGCCCGGCAGCACGCCCCCAAGCTCGCAGCCGCGTTGGACGCAGGACTGCATGGCGTGCCAGATGCGCATCAGCCCGGCAGTGATCTGCTCATCGTCACGCCAGTGGCGTTCGTTGCGGCGCATGAGTTCGGCCACGCTGATGCCGTGCTGCGCGGTGAGCGCCAGGATGTCGGCGCCACTGTGGAAAGGCAAGGGCAGCACGTCGATGTCCGGCGCGATCCGGGCCTGCCTGCCTGCGTCGTCCGCAGCCTCCTGGCTGAGCACGAAGCCGCCGCCCACCGAGTAATACACGGCTTGCTGCAGCGTCTGGCCTTGGGCGTCCAGTGCCGTGAAGCGCAGGCCGTTGGGGTGAAAGGGCAGGGATTGATTCGGGATGAAGCGCAGGTCTTGTGCCTCATGGAAGGGCAGGCGGTGCGCTCCCAGCAAGGTCAGTTCATGTTGATGGCGCACCGCGTCGATCAGCGAGGTCACGTCATCAATGGGCACGGTGTCAGGATCATGGCCCATCAGCCCCAGCAGCACGGCCTTGTCGCTGCCATGCCCATACCCGGTGGCGCCCAGCGAGCCGTAGAGATCGATGCAGACCCTGCGTGTGGCATCCAGCTGAGCGTGAGCCTGCAGGCGCTGGGCAAAGAGTTTGGCAGCCCGCATCGGGCCCACCGTGTGCGAGCTCGATGGGCCGATGCCCACCTTGAACAGGTCAAATACCGAGACAGCCATGGGGTCCCCGTCCGTGTGCTTCATCTTCGCGCCGTTGAGGCTCGCGCAGCAAGACGGGGTTCGCCCTAGATGCAGGCATCAGGGCGTTGAGGAATGCACAGCCGGCCTCTCTGTCGCCGGCTGTGTCTCAACGAGTGTGGACGGCTGTCAGTGCGCAGCCTGGAAGAGTGCGGCACCGGCACGCATCGGGTCACCCGTCGATTCAAAGGTCTGCACCCACACAGGGTAGCTGTGGATGACCTTGTGCTGCCACGGATGGAAGCCGGGCTTGTAGTACGCCATCAGCTTGAGCGTGTTGCGGGCAAACAGGCCGCCGGGGCCATACAGCCACCACGCACCCTTGACGCACATCACCATGCGCTGGCCAAACGAGAAGCCATCGCCTTTAAGCAGCAGGTTGGTCAGGCGCATGCTGTCGACCACGACCTTGTACAGCGCGTGGGTCATGGCGGCGCAGCGCTTGAAGTAGCCCACCTTGGCCACTTGCTGCATGACGTCGAAGGCGACGGCCTTGTGCTCCATCTCTTCGATGGCGTGCCAGGCCCACATGGCGCGCACGTTCTCGTCAGCGGGGGCCATCACGTCCTTGGTCTCGAACAGCATCTGGGCCATCATGGCCGTGAAGTGCTCGAAGGCGGCGGTCAGGGCCAGGTTGTATTCAGCCGAGTAGACGCGGTTGTACTTGTCGAACAGGGCCTTGGCGTCCACCAGGATCTTGTCCACGTCCACACCCTGCTTGCGCAGCAGGTCGTTGTAGTGCGTGTGCGCGATGCCGTGCTGGCCTTCCTGGCGGATGAAGTTCTTCACGTCCTCGGCCATCTTCGGATCGTTGATCTGCTTGCGGAAGGCGCGCACGCTGGTGATGAAGTAGCGCTCGCCATCGGGGAAGGCCGCCTGCATGCCGTCAAACAGGCGGGTCTGGAAGGCCTTGCCGCCAAACCACCAGCGCGGGGTCTTTTCGTCCAGCTTGAAGTCGAGCTTTTCGCGGGGAACGATGTCACCAGGGGCGTTGTTCTTGAAGTCGCTCATGTGGGGATGTCTCGTCGGTAACTGTTTGATACGAGTTTACGGGCTGGTGTGCCGATTGACGTATACGTCAACACGACAGCAAGGCATTCGCGGCGACACGACAGGAAGCGATCGCGAAATCCTCACGCCTTGCGTTTCAGGGTTTTCACGGAGATTTCAGATCCCGCATGATGTCGGCTGTGTTGTTCAACCCAAGCTGAGATAAACATGAGTGCAGACATTCGATTCGACGGGCGCGTGGCCATCGTGACGGGCGCAGGCGGTGGCCTGGGGCGTAGCCATGCCCTGCAACTGGCCGCCCGTGGCGCCAAGGTGTTGGTCAATGATCTGGGTGCGGCGCGGGATGGCTCGGTCCCGGGCGTGGCAGGTGAATCGGCGGCCGACAAGGTGGTGGCCGAGATCCGTGCGGCTGGTGGCGAGGCCCTGGCCAATACCGGTTCGGTGACGGACCCCGCAGCCGTGCAGGCCATGGTCGATCAGGCCATGGCCGCCTGGGGTAGGGTGGACATCCTGGTCAACAACGCCGGCATCCTGCGCGACAAGAGTTTTTCGAAGATGACGCTCGATGACTTCCGCTTGCTGGTGGATGTGCACCTGATGGGTGCTGTTTACGGCACGAAGGCCGTGTGGGAGATCATGAAGGCGCAGGGCTACGGCCGCATCATCTTCACCACCTCGTCGTCCGGCCTGTTCGGCAACTTCGGTCAGGCCAATTACGGCGCGGCCAAGATGGCCTTGGTCGGCCTGATGCAGACCCTGGCGCTGGAAGGCGAGAAGTACAACGTGCGCGCCAATTGCCTGGCGCCCACCGCGGCCACCCGCATGACGGAGGACATCATGCCGCCCGAAGTGCTCAAGCTGCTGACGCCTGAGAGCGTCACGCCGGGGCTGCTGTTCCTGGCCAGCGAGCAGGCACCCACACGGGCCATCTTGTGTGCCGGTGCAGGGGTGTTTGCCGCCTCGCACGTGACCTTGACCGATGGCGTGCTGATCGGAGCAGGCGCCGATGCGCCAGAGCAAGTGGCGGCACACTTTGCGCAGATCAATTCGCAACACCAGGAGGCCGTGCCGGGCAGTGGCATGGCGCAGTCCCATCAGGAGATCGCCAAGGTCATGGCGAAGGTGGCATCAGGCGGCTGAAGCCCCGCTTTATCCAGCCTTCTGCAGGAGGCGCAATCCAGACAATGACACGGACCCTTGCCAAGGGTGCGTCCATTTCTCTGTCGAGGTTGTGCCATGCAAACACCATTGATCCCCAAGCGCTCGCCGCTCAAGGCCTGGGTGTGGGGTGTGGCCATGGCGGTTGTTTTGACCGCCTGCGGTGGAGGTGGTGGTGGGGCCAGTTCGACAACTTCAGGCGGTAGCGGCGGCGGCGGTGGTGGCGGAGGCGGCGGCGGTGGTTCGTCCAGTGCGCCAGTGACACTGACCGGCGTGGCCGCGATCGGTGCGCCGCTGATTGGGGCGACCGTATCCGTGCTGGATTCAAATGGCGCGGACTGCGGCTCTGGCACGACGGCGTTGTCTGATGGCAAGTACACCCTGACCTTGACCTGTACGTCGCCGGCGCTGCCCTTGCTCGTCCAGGTTGTGGGCGTGGACATGGCCGGCGTGCCCGTGTTGTTGCACACGGTGCTGCAGACCGTGGTTTCAGGAGCGGGTACACAGATGTATGCCCATATCAATCCCGTGACCAACGCCGTGGTCGCCCTGTTGATGGGACGTGATCCCGGGCCCTCCTTCCTGGCCGGCAAGGCCTCGACGACGGGCAGTGCCACCGCACGCACAGCCCAGTGGGGTCTCTTGGGCAACAGTGCGGCCTACACGGCGGCCAGCACGTTCATCAAGACGATCATCCAGTCCAACCTCAACACGGTGGACCTGAACAGCACGCCCTTGAGCAGCTTTTTCAGCGATTCGACTTTCAGTGCGAACAAGAGGGGGCTGGATGCGGTCATCGAGAGCCTGAGTATTCAGTTTCGCCAGGACAACAGCACGAATCCCATCACAGAGTTAATGTTGATGGGCAATCGTTTGTTGCCACCATGTGACCCGAGCAACACCTGTGCGGCTTCGCCCAGTTCTCGTATGGGCAGCCCTGAAGTCATCGTTAACCTGACGTCGGCCAATGCGCGACTGAACACGTCCACCCCGTCGGTCTCGGCGACCAGCGACATCACGACCACGGTCAAGACCACCACGAGCACCGCCTCACTGATGCGGACGATTTCGGATCTGGACCTGATTCGCAGCGTGCTCAATGCCAACTTGACGCCCATCAACACGGCGATGAACCTGGCGTCCTTGGACTATGTCAAGGGCAGTCCCGCCGTCAACAAACCGGTCTTTTCCGCCAGTTTTGGTACCTATGATGGTGGCAACGCACTGGCTGTGGCGGGGCAACTGGCCGCGTACGGCGCAAGCAACTATCAACTCTCGTCGTTCATGATCCAGGGCTGCCTGGATTACCCCATCACGGCGCTGTGCACCAAGATCAAAGTGGCCGCCTTGGTGCGAGACAGCGGTGGCACTGTTCACGGGGTATTTGAAGGTGTGGCCAACTACATCAGCTCAACAAGCAGTTGGGCCTTGACCGGCAATGGCCGCTCAACGCCTTGGGCCATTCATCCGGCAACATGGCTATACCTCAATGGGCAAGGCACCGAAGTGACGTCTACTGGCGCCCCGCTTCGCCAGGGCATCCAGGCGATTGTCAAAGGGCTGGATTCAGTGACACCCGTGTTCGCAGACGTGATCGCGCCAAGCGGTAGCGTTGCGCACTTCTATGCTTGTGAAGCCGCGACCTACGTGCCACTGTGTCTGAATGCCAACTCGAATGTCGGTTATGAAACGGGTGATCTGGTGCTGGATCAGGTTCTGCCGACCACAGGCACAAGCCTGTTGGGTGTGACGGACGCGCGACCTGGCACCCGTTTTCAGATGACGGCTACCAACGTGGGCGGGCAAGAAACGACCTCCGGAATCTTGATGGCGGATTTGCCTTCTTCGGCGAACCAGGCTGTCTATCCGCGGCCGGACAGCTTCTATGTGGGTGGCTCACTGTTGCAGGCCGATATCACCGGTGGCATGACGCTCAGCTGGGCCACTTGGGCAGCAGCCAATCCGAGCATGCGTGTGATGGAGGTTCGGACAGTCATCAGCAGGCCAGCGACTAACTCGCCGAGCAAGCAGGTCTTCACGATCCAGCCCTTGTCAGCCAATCAACTGGTGATCCCGGCGTTTTCCAGTGTGCCCAATGATGCGACTGAGTATGCGCTGTGGATGATCGCTCTGGATACCCAGGGCCGGCGCTACATGACCAAGATTGTGGTCTCGCCCTGATGGGCGTGACGGGATGCGTGCAGGTCAACGGCGCGCGTGAGTCCGGGGGGTAGACTCGCTGTCTTCTGTAGAAGCGTCATTCCCCATGAGCACCTTGCCATCCTGCCCCCAATGCCAATCCGAGTACACCTACCAGGATGGCGACATTTTCATCTGCCCCGATTGCGCCCACGAGTGGAGCGCCAGCGAGCCTGTGGAAGCCGCTGCTGAGGCGCGTGTCTGGAAGGATGCACACGGCAACGTGCTGCAAGACGGCGACACCGTCACCCTCATCAAGGACCTGAAGATCAAGGGCTCGTCTTCCGTGGTGAAGGTGGGCACCAAGGTCAAGAACATCCGCCTGATCGATGGCGATCACGACATCGATTGCAAGATCGATGGTTTCGGCCCGATGCAACTCAAGACCGAGTTCGTCAAGAAGGCCTGATCGAGGCAGAAGAGGCATCCACATGGCAGGCCCCACCACCGAATTCTGGCAAGAGCGTTTCGAGAAAATGGAAACCGGCTGGGACCGCGGTGGCGCCAGCCCGCAACTGCTGACCTGGCTCGACAGCGGCGTGCTGCAGCCTTGTCGCATCGTGGTGCCCGGTTGTGGCCGTGGTTGGGAAGTGGTAGAGCTGGCCCGCAGCGGTTTTGACGTGGTCGGGCTGGATTACACCCAGGCGGCCGTCGAGCAAGCGCGAGCGCGCTGTGAGCAGGAAGGCGTGAAGGCCGAGATCGTGCAGGCCGATGTGCTCAGCTACGCACCCGCACAGCCCTTTGATGCGGTGTACGAGCAGACCTGCATGTGCGCACTCCACCCCGAACATTGGGTGAGCTATGGCCGGCAACTGGCCTCGTGGGTGCGGCCTGGCGGCAGCCTGTTTGCGCTGTTCATGCAGATGGTGCGCACCGGCGCAACGGAAGAGGGCCTGATCCAAGGCCCGCCTTACCACTGTGACATCAATGCCATGCGGGCCCTGTTGCCCGAGGCGAGCTGGGTCTGGCTGCGGCCGCCGTATGCCAAGGTCCCGCATCCGAATCTGCCTAGCGGGCACGAACTGGCTGTGCACCTGGTGCGCCGATAAGCAGCCTGCTTGCTCAGGCGGCCAGCGCCAGGAAGAAGCTTCGTGCGAAGTCATCGGCCGGAAAGAAGGTTTCCACGCGCAATTCTTCGGCCGTGGCATCCAGGGCCGTGCCAAATGTGGAAACCATGGAGAACACCTTGAGCGTGCGTTCACCCAGAGCATATTCCATCGGGAAAACGGGGGGAGGCATGCCGTTCAACCACGCTTGTTTTCGCCATTGCGCATTCACGCCTGGAAATTGAACGATCTCGTCCAGCAGTTGGTGCAAGGCCTGGTGCGTGGGGTCAGCGGCTGCTTCGTGATGAAGTCTGTTCAGCAGCAAGGAGGCGAGCTGTGGCCAGTTCCTGATTCGTGGCTGGATGCCCTGCGGATGGAACGTCATGCGCATGACGTTGCGCCTGCCGCTGCCATCAACGCGTTGCCAGACCTCCTCCGGGGGGCCCAGCAAGGCCACAAAGCGCTCGGCAGGGGCATTGCACATCAACATGTCCCATTGTCGGTTGACCACCATGGCGGGGTACGGCTCATGATGCTGGAGCGTGAGTGCCAGCACCTCGCGCACGGCCTTCATGTCTTCGTCTTGTAGCGTGCGCTGTTGATAAATGGGCGCGAATCCCGCGGCGTGCAACAACAGGTTGCGCTCGCGCAGCGGCACGTCCAACGCCGTGCCCAGCAGCAGCACCATGTCGCGGCTGGGCCGTGCGCGTCCGGATTCGAGAAAGCTCAAGTGCCGCTGTGAAATACCCGCATCCAGCGCCACATCCAGTTGCGAGCACTTGCGTCGGGTGCGCCAGGTCCGCAGCAGGGCGCCAAAAGAGGGTGGGTCAGGCGGCAAAAGGGATGGGCGATCTACACAAGTCATGGCCGCACAGTATCCCCGCGCGACGCAGCACGTTTCAATGACCTCGCAGGTAATTGTCTGGTGTGGCGCATCTACAGATCATGCGCAGATTCATTGCCCCAGACAGGACGGACGCCATGCTTCAACAAAAAGTGCTTCAACTGCCGCAAGGTTCGTTGCGTTATCTCGACCAGGGTCAGGGCCAGCCTGTTGTCTTTGTTCATGGCCTGATGGTTGATGGCCAGCTCTGGCAACCTCTCGTCGCCGAGCTTGGGCCATCATGGCGTTGCATCTTGCCCGATTGGCCTTTGGGTGCGCATGCCTTGCCCATGCATCCGCAGGCGGATCTGTCGGTGCCCGGGATGGTCCGGCTGATTGCGGATTTCATCGTTGCTCTGGATCTGCACGATGTGATTCTGGTTGGCAATGACACGGGCGGCGCCTTGGCGCAGATGGTGTGCGCGCAGTTCCCTGAGCGCATCGCCCGATTGGTGCTGACGACCTGTGATGCCTACGAGGTCTTTCCGCCGCCCGCATTTTCCTACTTGAAATGGCTGGGCTACAGCCCGATGCTGACATGGTTGATGACGCAGTTGATGCATGTCGTGCCACCGCTCAGGCGCTTGCCCATCGCGTTTGGTGACCTCACTGACAAGCCGCTGGACGGCAAGCTGATCGAGCGCTGGCTCAGGCCGGCCCGCACACACGCCGGCGTCCGTCGCGACGTGTGCAAGTTTCTTCGCACGCTGTCAAACGACCATACCCTGCAAGCAGGACGGGCGCTACGGCATTTTGGGCAACCTGCTTTGCTGTTGTGGTCGAAGCAATCCCGGCACTTTCCGGCGCGTTTGGCCGAGCGGCTCCGCTGTGAGTTGCCCAACGCCGAACTCATATGGGTTGACAGCGCGGGCGTTTATGTGAGTCTTGAGCATGCTGGGCATTTGTCGGCCAGCATGGTTCGATTCATGGGCGGGGGCGATGAGGGCGCCGTTCAAGCCTGCCAGGTGTAGAAGTTCAGATAAGTTGGAACCGCCCCCGATCGTGAATCAAGGGCTTGCGAGCGTTTGATTCAAGATGTCTGGAACGCGTGATTCACATAAGTTGGAACTTTTGGTGGTTTCGTTCGCATAAGTTGGAATTTTCCGACTTCCACGGTGGCACGGGGAGAAGTTCAGCGCCTTGCCACCGTGGTCAGCCGCGTTCGAAGCCGTCAGTGTGTTGCGATTCAGCGGTCGTATAGGTCCGTTGGCCACCTGCACCGCTCTCGGAGGACGAACCCGAACTCATACTGACGGTCAATTTGCCATCATGAGGCCGTGGGTATTGTTCGTTTCTCAGCTCTTACCACGCAGTTACACAGAAAGCGCCACGCTATGTCGTCTTACCCTGGCGTTGCCAAACCGTCGGCGTGTGCCCCACATGACGTGCGAACACGCGCGAGAAGGCGCTGACGCTCCCATACCCCACGTCGAGTGCCACGTTCTTCAAGGCCCGTCCACCGCGCAGCAGATCTTGCGCGACCAGGACCCGCCATGCGGCCAAGTAGTCCGCAGGCGTCTGCCCCGTGACTTCACGAAACCGCGCAGCAAACCTGGCGCGAGACATGCCTGCCTCGGCGGCCAGATCGCTGAGTAACCAAGATCGGGCTGGTTGCGAATGCATGGCATGCAGCGCCTTGCACAATTTTGGGTCCGCCAGGCCAGCCAAAGCGCCACGCTGAGTCAGGCCGTGGGCCAGGCAATGCCGGAGCAGACGAATCATCAGTACTTCACACAGACGATCGAGTGCTGCCTGCCGCCCAGACTGCGGCGTAAAGGCCTCCTCATCCACCAAGGACAGCAGAGCCTCGGCACCCGGTAGCTCTACCAGCTTGATTTGAACCACGCTGGGCAGTGATGTGGTGATCGGGTTGCATCCGCCCAGGCCAAACAGGATGTTGGCGCAGACGACGTCGGCACCCTGCCGCTCGTCCGTGATCAGGCGGTGCACGTCTGGTCGCGGCATGAAGATCAGCGTGGGCTCTTCAATGGTCGTTGAGATGCCGGAGGCTTCGATCAGTTGCGCAGGCCCACGTCTGATCAGGTGCACATGGCCGTGCGTGGCGTCTTGTTCAAAGTGATGGATTCCGCAGATCTGCCCGACATGAAACACGCCGGCACTCAAGGAGAAGCGCTGCAGGAGATGTGAAAGCTGGTCTTCCATCTTGAGACGATTGATCATTAAAGCGATTTATTTGATCACCAATCGTATCGCGTGGGCGCCTACATTGGTGTTGTTCCGCTTCCATACCCAGGTCGGAACACCCATCCACCTCATCACAGGAGCACCATGACCTCTTCCTATCTGCCCACACTTCACGCCATTGATGTCAACACCGCCAACGATGCGCAAAAGCCCCTGCTGGAACAAGCCCTCAAGCAAGTAGGCTTTATCCCCAATATGTACGCCAACATGGTGAACGTGCCCGCGGTGTTGAGTACCTACCTGCACGGCTACGGTCTGTTCCGCAAGGAGTCCGGTTTTCGGCCTGCCGAGCAAGAGGTGGTGTTCCTGGCCATCAGTCAGACCAACGGTTGCGGCTACTGCTCGGCTGCGCACAGCATGATGGCCGACAAGGTGTCCGGCGTGCCTGCAGAGGTGCTGGCGGCCATTCGCGCGCAAGCACCGATTCCTGATCTGCGCCTGGCTGCCTTGTATGCCATGGCCAGCGAACTGGTCAGCACACATGGGCGTCCGCATGAAAAAACGGTTGAGGCTTTCATGAACGCGGGATTCTCGGCGCATCAAGCGCTCTACATCATCCTGGCCGCAGGCGTCAAAACCCTTAGCAACTTCTCCAACCACGCGTTCGCCACGTCACTGGATGAGCGCTTCGCTGCGTACGCCTTGAAGTAAGCCTCTGCCGCAAGCCGGATCCTTCAACGGCTTGCGGCGTTCTTGGCCGCACTGTAGGTGGCGACCAAAAATGGCACCAGGTAGTTCAAAGCCAGATGGGCCCAGGAAATGCGCTGGCTTGCCCAAAATGCGGGCCCTTGGTTGATGAGATTGAGGATCGAGCCCACCACCAGGCTGATGCGCGCTGAGTTCAACCGTATTTGCGGGTTCAAAAGCCCTTGCCACAACAGCTTCAACATGCGTGCTTCCGATGCGGTAACTGACAAATCAGTGCCAGTCATTTAATCATGTCAGATGGCAAGGATGCGATGAAATCAAACGGGGTCGGCATCAGTCAAGTACTCGCGCACCAGCTCACGCGCACGGTGCAGTCTGCTTTTGACGGCGCCCGTCTGCTCATTCAGGCGCTCGGCGATCTCTGCGATGGTCAGCTCCTCGAAGTCTCGCAGCAGGATCACCTCCAGGTAATGCGCGGGCAGCGACTCCAGCGCGTTGGCCAGATCCACTCTCAAAGCATCATCACTGCGCGCAGCCAGTTGCTGCTCCAGGACCTCGTCCTCCAGTGGCTCATGCTTGAACATCATGCGCTCCAGCCGGCGGCACTCGCGCTTGATAACCACGAACAACCATGACGAGAATGCCGCAGCAGCCTTCAGCCCCTTGACCTTGCGCGAGATGGTCAGCAGCGATTCCTGCACGGCGTCGTCCACATCGCTGGCGTGACAATGCCGCCGTGCGTACCGCCTGGCATCAGCCTGGCACACAGCCAGCAGTCGCGAGATCGCAGCCGGGTCACCCGTTTGGGCATCCAGGATCAAGCGCGTTGCATCGGCTGAAACAGCCATGTCAGTGTCCTTTGTCGAGCTTGCGTCCCACCATGGCGCACATTGGGCAGAAACCGATCAGCCCGGTCATCGCCATCATCGCACCGACCACGCCTGCGCCAACGGCCCCGCTGGAGCCGCCCCAGTGCGATGCGGCATAGACCAGCGCCAGAACGCCCATGATCAGGCGGATGGCACGTTCCCAGTTGGGTACATTCTTCACGTAAAACATATCAAGCTCCTTGGTGGTTGCGGGTTCGAGGGCTACCCTCATCCACTAAGAGGTGCCACACAGGTCAAACGGTTCGCGCTGGCGCCACATTTCTTGTCAATGGTCGGTGTTGGCACGGATCGGACCTCAAAAACGCGTGGTCAGGTTGGTGAGCCAAATGGGGGATGCGTTCAACAGCCACGCCTCCAGTGGCTTGTCTGCACCGGTCAGGATGAGCGCGGCGATGGCGACCATCACCAGCCCCATGAGGGCTTTGCCGGATTTGCCAGCCTGCATGAGCTTGCCTCGGGCTTTCATCATGGTGGTCCGCGACAGCCAGGCCAGTGCGATGACCGGCAGCGCAGCTCCCAGGCCGAAGATCCCCATCAACAGTGCCACCTGCAGCAACTGCGTGCCCTGGCTGGCCATCACGATGGCCGCGCCCAAGGTCGGGCCAACGCAGGGGCTCCAGACCACGCCCAGCGCCAGGCCAATGACGAACTGGCCCCACAGCCCATCCAGGTTCAAACGCCCCACCAGGTTGTTGCCGGCGTCGCCGATGCCGGACGTGGCCGAGGCGAAGCGCTGCTGCAAGGTTGAGGACATGAGCACCAGGCCCAGAATGACCAGCAACGCAGCGCCCACTACCCTGAATGTGCTGGCGTCGATGCCCAGCGAGGCGCCAGCCCAAGCGATGGTGGTGCCAATGACGGCATACGACAAGGCCAGGCCTGCGGCCAGTGCCCAAGGCGCCTTGGGGTGTGCCGCCGTGGCCGAGCCCAGCAGGATGGGCAGGATGGGCAAGACGCAAGGCGACAGCGTGGACAGCAAGCCTGCCAGCAGGCCGAAGCCGTAGGTGCCTATCCCGAACATCATCACGGCGTCACCGTCTTGAACAAGGCTTCGATGCCGGCCGGGCTGGTGTCACCCACTGTGCGAGCCACTTCCTTGCCGGACTTGAATGCGATGAGCGTACTTTGGCTGCTCACCTTGAGGGCCTTCAGTGTGGACTTGTCCTCGTCAAAGTCCACGGTCAAGACGGTCACGTCCTTGTATGCCGCCTGCTGTGACAACTTGTCGATGATGGGCTTTTGCGCGCGGCAGGTCGGGCACCACGGTGCAGCCACGTCAACGATGACAGGCTTGCCTTCGCGTGTCAGTTGATCGAATGAAGGCTGGTTGAAGGGCCTGGGGTCTGCTGCCATGGCCGCGCTGGCGCACAGAGCGAGGAACGAGGTGAGCAGCGGAGTGAAGCGTGGAAAGCGTGTCATGAGGAGATGCCTTTCAGCGTTAGGAAGAAGCGAAGTTGAGCAAGGTATCCACCGACCATTGATCGTCGGCGTAACGCCCGTAGTGGCAGGCCACGATGTGCCCGGTGGGGGCAATGAGGAAGTCCGCTGGCATGCCCGAGTGCCCGGCCTCGCCACCTGCGGACAAATGCGAGGGGAACGGCGCGGACATGCCTTTCACGGCGGCCAGCAGGTTGCGTGGATCGAGCATCCCGATCAAGGAGGTCTCCACGCCAAACTGGCGGTAGAAGGTTTTGTCCGGATCGGCAATGCAGTCGAAGGGCAGATCGCCCTGGTAGGGCTGCATGGCGCTGGCACTGGAATGGAAAAAGACGACCTCCCTGATCCCCGCCCGAAGTATGTCGTCATGGCGGGCAGCCATTTCTCGCAGGTGCAGGTTGCAGATGGGGCAGCCGGCAAAGCGCCGAAATTGCAGGTGCACGATCAGTCCTGAGGGAGCGGGAACATGAACGGGCTCACCATGCAGGTTGGTGAGTTCAATCGGGGTGATGAGGTGGCCTTTGACCAGGCGTGACATGTGCGCTCATTTCTCAGTGGTTTGTCACTAAGAGGCGGTGTCGATGCGAAACGATTCGCGCAGCCAGAACTTTTTTGAGTTCCAGCCGAGGCGCGTGCTGTCTGGGCGCTCCAGTCGCGCTGCCGGAGCATTCAGACACATTTTTTTCGCAGCCCGCGAACCCAAACCGCAGGTGGTGCGCTCTTACGCCGGAGGGTCTTCCTCGAACCCATTGCTTACCACGGAGAAATCAACATGAAGACGTCTTTGAAGCTCGCCTCTCTGGCCGCCCTGACCGCCGCTACCCTGGCCTTGCCAGCCGCCGCTGCCGAGGCCGCTCGCCAGACCAAGTGCTCCCCCAGCGAAATGGCCAAGTGCGGCGCCAAGTGTGGTGCGAAGTGCCACCCCAAGGCACACCACGCCAAGAAATCCTCCAAGTGCGCCCCGAAATGCTCGCCCAAATGTGCACCGAAGTGCGGCGCCAAGAACTGATGGCGAAGCAGGCGCAGCGCCGCCCCGCACAACCTGATTCAGTCAGGGCGGCCGCACTGAGCCTCTTACAGGTCTATGAGGACCTGGCCCAGCGAGGCGCACACCTGCTGGGCGACCTCTTGCATGGGCAGCCCCCCAGGCAATGGGCACACTACCCGGAGGACGACGCCAGGGATCCAGTGGGCTACCAGTGGTTCTATCACTCGCACAGCCCTGAGGATCGCCCTGGCGCGGTCGAGCACGGCCACATCCATTTGTTCGCCCGCCGTCCGCTTTGGGGGCGCCGACTGCGGTCATGTGCTGAAGCGGCTTTCATCGAACTGAGCGGCAAACGGCCAGCCATCGATCCGCCCACGCGGCACCTGTTGACGATTGGCTTCAACGCCAAAGGACTGCCAACGTCGCTGTTCGCCGTGAACAGCTGGGTGACCGGGGACCTCATGTTGAATGCTGGGTTGACCCTGGATCTGCTCACGCACATGCGACTCGATACCGGGCACGCTGCCATCGATAAGATCCTGACCTCACTCGTGCAACTCCATCAGCACGAGCTCCTTGTCCTTATGGCCCATCGCGATGAGGCCTTGAAACGGCACAAGGCCACTGACAAGCTTGCTGACGAGCGGCTTGAAAAGCTTTCAGAGTTGCATCTGGATTTGGATGCAAGGCTGGCGGAGGTACTGGGCTGAGCCCTGCTGGCTGAGGGCGCGGGCGTTCGTTGATGGCAACCTCAACGCTGTCGACGAGCTTGGCTAGGCTGGCGGGATTTACTTGCCGCGCCTCATAAGGCCGTTGCGAATTAACTGACCGGTCACGGTAACGAACTTCAGGTGCAAACTCTGGAGACGTCATCCTGGCTCCATTCTCCAGTTTTACGGACTTCACTTCCATTCAACTGGTACGGCTGGGAGGGCGCAGGTCAAATTCACATAAGTGGTAGCGGGGTACTAAGTCCAATGGATCCCGTTTGCATTGGTATCGGAGGCGAGCGCATGGACGACCAAGCATGTCTGTCGAGATGGAGGGTGCAGAGGATCGACGTCTGACAGCCATGGAAGCCGACAATGCCAGGCTCTAATGACTGATAGCCCAGATCAAACTCAGGTACAAGAACCTCAAAGGCGACATCGTGGCAAAGCGTTAGTCACATGGTGTAAAGCGCATATGCATGGCCAGTGACCAAGTTGGGCTGGCAATATCTTTAGCAAATGAATTGGGAACGTCGATGAGAAGTGCAGGAAGGCGGGTATTCCGGGGGGCAGCAAAAAAGAGTCCTTGGTGGCAAAAGTTCTTTGCAGAGCATCCCTTTAGAACATTGAGCTTGGCTGTGCTTTGCATAGGTGGGCTGCAGTTGCTTATCTACTTCTTGCACATTGGGCAATTGCCTGACGCAAATCTCGCTTCATCTACATCAATCTTGACGGCGGTTGCACTGCTTGGAATCTCCATATTTCTGGTGTTTGGTGGTAGCGCTGTCGTGGCTGGATTTATGTACCTCAACGCAGGCCGTGAGAATGCATGGCTTCGCTCTCAAGATAGTTTGGTCCTTGCGGCCATACCGGGGGTAACGATAAACATTGGCTTGGTTGTGCAGTCGTTGATCGGCGTTGAGTTGATCGACGCCGCAACCATTCAGCCCCTTGCTGTTGGCTTGTGTGTTCTTCTTGGTGACCTAAGAGCATTGCAATTGGTGAGAGTAGGGGAGTTGCCTGCCGTGACCGATGGCCTACGAAGAGGTATGCCACGTGTGAGGGACATCTGTACCTTCGCGTTCTACAGTTACGCTTGGGCGCTTTTCATGGCGATTGGCACGATGGTCTTCATCGCGATGATCCCGTTTGGCGCAAGCCTTGCTCAAACAGTGCCGGCATTGATGTCTTGGCTTGTGATCTCAACGGCCATAAACCTTGACTTTGCAAGATCGACGCCTGTGGCAGATCAAGCTAAGAAGTTGATCTTGATGACGTTGATTGGTGCAATGCTGATGATCACCCTTACGCAAAACTATTCTGGCGTAGCGATTGCCTCCATCCGCAAGTTGGGCATTGGGGCTGTTCCTGTCAAACTTGTTTTGACCAAGAGAGGATGTCAAATTGCAAATGCTTCCTCGTCTGTCGGGCCAATCTGTGTCGCTGACGACGTGAACAAGTTGGGGGTAGTTTGCCCAGCCATATTGCTGTCAAAAATCGGGACCCCATTTCGCTTTGGGGTTACGGCGTTCACGACCTCTGGAGGGTGGCCAACACCTGAGTTGCCGAAAGCAATACCTTTGCCTCCCTCTGAGGTACTGTCGTGGCCACGGATTAGTCCGCTGGAATCTCAATCGCAGCGTGACATCGCTTCGTCAAGTTCAAGTAAAAACGAGCTTCGTCCAGTCAGTATGACCGACGTGAGCCGGTTGGATGTTCGCGAAAAGGATTGGCTGCGGGAGCAGTGTGGATGGGACGTTTCGGGGCCTTCGCAGGGGGCAAGTTTGTCGCGACCAGCCTCTGCACCGTGATTGCCCGGCGTTCTATCACTCAAGCACTCGACTCTGGTTTCGCCGCCAACGCGAAGAGATGCCGCGTGATCCGATAGCTTTCGATACCGGCACGTTCAGCCTGTAGCCGCGCACGATTGAGACTGATCGAATCGGAGTACTGTTGCGCGCGAGCTGACTTGTGCGCAGCCTCATCTTGGACAGGAACTTGGGCGAAGGTATGGTTCTAAGTCTTCCGAAAGAGTGTCGTGCACCCCTATCGCCCAATCTGCGAAGTAGGCTATTCGCTCTATACCCCAAGTCGGTAGACTGGATTTGCGGGAGAGCTTCACGGCTTTCCACTCAACGTTGAGGTCACCAGTGATGGTCATGGTGACGGTCTTGACCTTGCGCAGCAAGCCGTCTGGGCCGATGTAGGTGGTGTGGGGGCGTATTTCGGTTGTCTTCATTGAGATGCTCCTTGTGAAGTTGGGGCTGGCTATCTGATTGCTACTTGTCGATCATGGTGGGGATGCCCCAGCAGCCCATGACGCCTTGTTCGGTTGGCGCGTCATGCGCTGCTCGAAGACATGTGACTGCATCCAAGGCCTACTTGATGGGAGCAGCCCGCGCCTGTGAAAGTTCAGCAACCCCTTCAAGCCATGATTGAACTTGCTGTCCTGGATAAAGAACTTCCCAGAGTAGAGGGTGGCCAGCGCAGCACGTCCGTTCTTGAATTGATAGCGCTCGAATTCGGATATGAACCACCGGCCGTGCTCTTTGAGATAGAGAACCTTTCGATCCCAAAGAGGTTTGTCGCAGCGGGTGCAATTTCGGAGGAAAGCAACGCCATTGCCCTTGGGTCCAGCGTGTAGCAGGCTGACTGGCAGCGCTGATCGAGCCCCACAGTGGGGACACCCCGTTTCCATGAGACACATATGCAAAGGGCAGTATCGCCATGTCGATATGCGCCAATGGATCGGGATGTAGGGTGTGTGCTGCTCGCGAAGGCAGAGCGTGCAGTAGCTAAATTGCCCGATGCCTTGAGCGTTCAGAATGAGCTGATCCCCATGTGGATCGATGCGCCGCAGGTTCTGTAGAACATGCAGCGGTGCAGCCATAGCAGCTATGGTGTCGCCCAACTTGCTTTGAAGATGCGCCATCCCAAGCTTCGCCATTTTGAAATCAAGGTCACCACTCGTAGGAAGGCTCAAGTGGTACAGCAGTTCACGCAGGCTTGCGCCTTGCATGAGCGCTATCCGACTCAGCCAGGAGCTCGGGGCTTCCATGAACTGTGGGGAAGGAACCCTGACCATCTTTTGGGTAGGCGGTCTGTTGTCGTGAGTCATTCGAAGAGCTCCCTTTGCGCGTCGTACACCTTGGTGTCGTTGCTGGTCTTGTAGGGAATGCCCATTCGGGAAACGAGTTGAAGCGCCCAACGCCGGTCCATGGCGCTGATGCCTCGTGTGCACATAAGGCGCAGTGCCGACGCATGCACACTGTCTCGGATGTTGTCGCCGTCGGCGAGCGCGCGAAGGCGAAACAGTCCTCGCTCCGTGATGCTGAATAGATCGGCATGTTCCGTTGATTCGTCTCGCAGGCCGCAATCTCCTTCGCTCGCCGTCACCGGGCGTGCTCCGAAAGCGTGGATCGTTCTCCACATCGCATCAATAGACAGGTGAGGGGGGAAAACTGAGCGCAAATCAGTTGGCAGGTCCACATCAGCGTCAGATGAAAGACTGGACGCAACCCAGGTCAACCAGGAAATGGACATCGCACTCATGTCTATCGCGGGTGTTCGCGAAAAGACGCGTTTGCAGGCGCAGACATCCGTTGACGGTCTGTGCCACCGTACAGCCCTCCCGCACGCGCCGCAGTGATTCACCAACAAGGATCGATGAAGGGGGCAGGCGGCGTAGAAACCGAGGTCCCATTCGAGGCGACAGTATCCGAACTCATGAATGCAGGCTGGGCATATTCGCATCCCCGTTGGGCGAACTGTTTGATGGCCCCGCCATACCCTGCCGCGCCAACTCCAGAGCTGCCTGGATTCCACGGTCTGGACAGGCGTTCGTGATTGAAGCCAATGCAAGTCCACATCGGCCAGCTCAGATAGCATTGGCAAAGCTGCATGATGCAGATCTGGCTGCCAAGGAATCTGTAGCGCATTGAAGACGGTCATGGCGCGTGTGCGATTGCGAGCAAAGCTTCGCAACAGGAAGCCTGTGGCAGATTCGTCATTGCGTGGGTCGAGCACAATGCTGAGGCGTTGCATCACTTCTCCTCCTTCTCGATGAACGGGTTCTTGCGGCGCGTGTCTGCGCCGAAGACGCGTTCGAAGGCCGTCTTCAAGTGAGGCAGTTCTATGGATCGCTTCCCGTCATCAACGGCAATCAGTACCCCCTCGACGAGGAGCTGCTTAAAAACGCGAAGGTTGCCATTGCTGGCGGCCAGCCACATCGAAGCACTTTTTGGGTTCTCAATCCCTTTCAGGTCGAACGCCTTGCATTGCTGGACATAGGCTTGAAGGAATGCGATCCACTCGGGACCTTTCGAGAAGTCCTTCAGTTCAATTCGTGCAGACACCCGAGAGCAAAGGTGCTTGTCGATGTCCGCCAATTGATCCAATGTATGCGTGGCTGCGAGAACCAGGCCGAGCTGGCACTCGTCCATTACTTCCCGCAGGAACTCGCTGACCTCGTTGCCTTCGTGCCAATCCTTGCTTGCGTGCCGGGCGTAGACGAGATGATGAGCCTCATCGACCATCAACAACCGATGGCGTTTTTGTTTGATGGCCTCGATCGCGATGTCACGTTTGAGACCAACGGCATGTCTTGGTACGTTGGAAAAGGGATAGTCCAGCTGCCTCAGGATGTGCGTCAGGATTCGGCCAACGCTAGGTCTTTCTTGCAGACGAATCAAGATGGTCGAGGCTGATGGACTGAAGAGCGCGTCGCGCGGCGCGTAGGCTTGAAATAGCTTCATCACGCAGCTCTTGCCCGTTCCTGGTTCCCCGATCAGCATCAGGCCTTGCGGGACCGTGGTTCGTGATCCCAGCTGAAAGATGCGATCGATGGATGCCAATGCGGACTTGAAAGAGTGATGGTTGATGTAAATCCTTTCGATCTGATCAGCGACAGTGAGCGCTGCTGGTGAGTACATGAAGAACCGTCTTTCGCGAACCTGACGTTCGGTCTTTTCTTCGGGATCTTCATATGTGTCGTCGTATACGAAATTGCGTGCCATACATATACCTCTGTCAGAGTTCAAAGGCTTCAAACGTGGGTATCTGCTTTGCTTCAACGACCAGATCACTCATGGTGATGATCTGTTCCGGCCTCAGCAAAGCGGGAGCTGCGGTTTGACCAAAGATGGCCTGGCTTGATGTCAGGCCCGCCAAGGCCTTCACGTGATTGCTTTTCAGCCTCTTGCCTCTTGAGGCCGCCCCATGCCAGATTTCGATCAGCTCCATCTTGGATCGGCTCAGAGCCTCGTCTGCACCGACTTGCTTTAGGTGTTCTCGCGCATGGGAGCGAATGGCCTTGTGTTGAATGAGCGATAGGCCATTTGTGTACTCTGGCTGGCAACTTGGAACCACCAGCCATTTGTGGTGTCTGGGGTCCTGCACATAGACGTATTCCAGATTTTCTGGATTGAACTTCGTGATCGTTTTGAACCTGGTGCCAATTGATCTGCGCAGGTCCTGAAGTTCGTGGGAGTTGTAGCGCAGAGAAAACGGAACGACGCCTTCGTGACCCACTGTCATGGGCCTCGAAACCGCTGCAACGATGTCCAGTTCATCGAGACTGGTCGGTAGATTGGGAGGGGGCAGTTCCTCCAGACTGTCGTGAAACAGGTCGAATGGTCTCGCCAGCTTTCGATCGTTGACTTCAAATGGGTGGACTTCAACGAAGGCCTTCAATAGGCCCCTGCAAAGGTCAGAGAACGTGATCGCTGATGTCTTATCGGGACTAATGGGTACTTCGTTTGTCAGGCTCTTTCTAACCAGACCTTCTTTGGGAAGGTAGTTCAGATACGTGCCCAGCGTACGTTCGACGACAGGTTTGAGCCACGGCTGTCGTACTGCGCAGTAGGTGAGATCCATGGCCAGGCTAAGAGCAGCGGCGCGGAACTGAGGCGAATGAAACTCCAGTCCGTTGTCCACCACAACCAATTCAGGCAAGCCAACGCCCAGCCATATGTGAGTGAGACCTAGCCCGTCTGTATAGATCGCCTTTGGCGAGAGGGCCACCTTGAGTGCCGCAAGGGTCGTGGCAAGTCCGGTCCCCCAAAAGCTGATAAAAAATCCTGTCACGTAGCCGCTGTGAAGCGCCCCGGGTTTCGCGGAGGCCAGTTGGTTTAAGTCAGACGGTCGCGGCCTGACCAGCGCGTTGTTGGTGGTAGTTTGCCTCGAATTCAGCGGGCGGGACATTACCAAGTGGCCCCATCAATCGATGGTGATTGAA
>NZ_JACRAH010000012.1 GCF_016234775.1 Aquabacterium sp.
CCAGTAGCCGTTGTAGATCATGCGGGCGTAACGCGGCATCAGGTCATCCTTCAGCGCCAGGACTTCGCGGTCCAGGGTGATGGATTCGATGGCGCGGTGGCCGCTCAGCAAGATGGTGCCGCCAGGGGTTTCGTAGCAGCCACGGCTCTTCATGCCGACGTAGCGGTTCTCGACCTTGTCCAGACGGCCAATGCCGTGCTTGCCGCCGATTTCGTTCAGCTTGGTCAGCACGGTGGCGGGCGACATCTTCACGCCGTCGATGGCGACCACGTCACCCTTTGCGTAGGTCAGCTCGATCACTTGAGCCTTGCCAGGCGCCTTCTCGGGCGAATTGGTCAGGCGCCACATATTGGCTTCGGGCTCGAAGTTCGGATCTTCCAGCACGCCGCCTTCATAGCTGATGTGCAGCAGGTTGGCGTCCATCGAGTAAGGGGCGCCGCCCTTGCGCTTCTTGAAGTCCACGGGGATGCCGTGCTTGTCGGCGTAGGCCAGCAGCTTTTCGCGCGACAGCAGATCCCACTCGCGCCACGGTGCAATCACCTTCACGCCGGGCAGCAGGGCATAGGCACCCAGTTCGAAACGAACCTGGTCGTTGCCCTTGCCGGTGGAACCGTGCGAGATGGCGTCGCCCTTGGTCTTCTTGGCGATTTCGATCAGGCGCTTGGCGATCAGGGGGCGGGCGATGGAGGTACCCAGCAGGTATTCGCCTTCGTACAGCGCGTTGGCGCGGAACATGGGGAACACGAAGTCGCGCACGAATTCTTCACGCAGGTCTTCGATGAAGATGTTTTCGGGCTTGATGCCCATCTTCAGCGCCTTGGCGCGTGCGGGTTCGATCTCTTCGCCCTGGCCGATGTCAGCCGTGAAGGTGACCACTTCGCAGTTGTACTCGTCCTGCAGCCACTTCAGGATGATGGAGGTATCCAGACCGCCGGAATAGGCCAGGACAACTTTCTTGACTTTCTGAGCGCCGGCAGCAGGGGCCTTGGTGGCGGCCACGGGAGCGGCCTTGGAAACCTTTGCCGGCTTGGCGGCGCGGGCTGGCTTGGCAGTTTTGGACATGGTCGAATCGGTTGATAGAGACGAAACCAGGCATTTTACGCCCTGTAGCCCCGCAGAGGCCACGTCCGCCAGTTTCACGCCGCTTTACGCAAACTTCACGTGCGCCCCGTCAGCGAAGCTCAAAGGCCGTCCGTTGAGCTTGACAAGGGCGGCCTCGACCGCATGTTTCGACCAGATCGGGCGCCCTGCACCTCAGGAGATCCACATGCTCAACCGCTCTTCCCGTTCCCGCAGCGCCGGCGCTCTCACTCTGACTGGCCTGGTTTTGTCCACCGCCGCTTGTGCGGGGCCTCGGGTGGGCGACGTCGTCGGTGCGCCATCCACCACCTCCATGACGGTCCAGGCCAAAGTGGTGTCGGCCACGCCGGTAATCGGCCAGGTGGCTGTACCCCGCCAGGTCTGTTATGACGAACTGCGCCAGAACCCGCCCCGCTCGTCCGGTGCGGGTGCGGTGATGGGTGCCATTGCCGGTGGCGTGATCGGCAACTCAGTAGGTAAAGGTGCAGGCAAGGCCCTGGCCACGGGCCTGGGCATCTTTGGTGGCGCCATCGCTGGCGACCACATCGCGAACGATGGCCGACAGGGATCCACCAGTTCCGTGCGCCGCTGTGAGCAACAGGCCGAGTACGAAAACCGCGTGATGGCCTACAACGTGGTGTACGAGTTCGCGGGCCAACGCTTCAGCACGCAGATGGGCCAGGAGCCTGGCGCCACCATCCCCGTGCAGGTGACCTTGAGCCCGATGGTGGCACAAGCACCCGCCATCGCACCGGCGGTGTACGTGCCCAGCCCTGAGCCTGTCTATGAGGAACCGTATGAACCCGGCTGGCGCCGCCACCGTCGCTGGGATTAAGCCACCTTGGATTCAGGCAGCCAGTTCGCAGCGATCCCGCCCCGCTGCCTTGGCCGCATAGAGGGCCTCATCGGCTCGCTGCAGGGTGCGGGCGATAGGCTCATCAGGCAGATGCTCGGCCACACCGGCCGAGAAGGTCACCGTCAAGCCCACATCTGACAGACCGAGTTCTCGCGCCGCCAAGGCATCGCGCATGCGCGCCATGGCCATCACGCCGTTGACGCCAGGATCGGCGCCCACCAGCAACACCAGGAACTCCTCGCCACCCCATCGGCACAGCACGTCGCTGTCGCGCAGATGGTTGCGTGCAGCCTGCGCGAAGCCGATCAGCACCTCGTCACCCACCGCATGGCCGAGGGTGTCATTGATCGCCTTGAAGTAATCCAGATCGATGAGCGCCACGCTGAAGGACTTGCCTGAGCGCTGATGCCGCACGCACTCCCGGTCCAGCAATACCTGCATGTACTGGCGGTTGAACAGGCCGGTCAACGGATCCCTTACCATCACCTGGCTCACACGCTCGGTGGCCTCGATGAGCTGGCGTTTCTCTTCCCGGACCTTCTGGCGGATGTCGCTCAAGCGGGTCGACTGCAAGGTCAGGATCCACAACACCATGCAGGTCATGGCCACTTCCAGTGATTCACGACGCGGCATGAAACCCGGCACATCGGACAGAGCCCGCACAAGCAGCACGCCCAGCATCATGACCAGGTAATAGCGCCCGATCCAGACCGTCTGCGTCGGCCTCAGGCTCGTGAAACCGAACACCAGGCTCAGACAAATCATCTGCAAGGTACTGGGACTGGTGGAAGGCATCATGCCGTAGCCAATGATGACGCCTGTGCCGCCCCACAGTACCTGCACCATCACGAAGGAGGGATCTCGCCATTTGACCGTCACACCTGATCTCAGTAGCGCGAAGGGCACCACAATCGCGAGCACGTTGTGAGCCACAAAGCCCATGCCCTGTTCATAGGTGAGCAAACCGGACGGCATGACATACAGCACGAAACCCGCGATAGACGCCAGGTAAACGCACAGACTGAGCATGCACAAGGCCATGGCTGGGCGCAGCTTCTGGTTCGAGCCGCACAGCATGTTCAGCAGGCGATGACGCCATCCGTGCGCCGGCTGCTCGTTGAGCGGTGGAACCTTTTCGTCCAGATCATCGATGACCAGATCCGTCCAGGTCCGCGCATTCGAGAGCAAGGGCGTGGCGCTGGCCGGTGCCAGGTTGGCTCGCCTGCAAGCCCGTGCCGCACCATCCGGCGTGGAAGCCAGCTCGCCATGCACATTCACCCTGTCGCGCCCTTCAGCCTTGGCTGCATACAGCGCTCGGTCAGCCAGCTCAAGCGTGTGATCCACCTGATCCTGCCGCGCGTGCTGACAGATGCCCGCAGAGAAGGTCACGCTCAAACCCGGCGCACATGGCGACCAGTCATGCGCATGACAGGCCTCGCGCAAGCGATGCAGATCTGCCAGGGCCTGGTCGTTGCTGGTCTCGGCCTGCAAGAGCAGGAACTCTTCGCCACCCCAGCGTGCCAGCATGTCGGCACTGCCCGGCAGGACCTGCTGTGCAATCTGCGCAAATGCCTTGAGGACCTGATCACCCACCGCATGCCCGTGCACATCGTTGACGCGCTTGAACAGATCAAGGTCCAGCAAGGCGACCGTGAATGGACGACCACTGCGCCGACTGCGCCGAGCCTCATCATCCAGCAAACTCAGCATATGCCGACGATTGAAGAGACCGGTCAGCCCATCTCGGATAGACAGCTCGTGGAGCCGCTCCAGGGTCTCGGCCATCTGTTGTTTCTGGCGCGCGTGACGGGATCGGGCCGCACGCGCCTGCCCTGAGACTGCGTACAGCACAGGCAACACCACGGCCAGGATCAGGAGTGTGAACAGCTCGTGAAACCAGTTCAGGGGAACCGGGTGCCAGTAGTGGCGGGATGCTGTGGCCAGCATGGGCAACACCAGGCACAGCGCCATGGCCAGCCGCACCTGCTGACGCGGCAAGCGCCATAGGTCAAAAACCACGATCACACACAACCACAGCAAGGCGGTGCTGCGCAAGTCATCCAGCAAAGCATAGCCAATCGCCACCAGCGCGATGCTGAATGACGACTGCGTGAACGCCAGCATGGGGTCTTGGGTTCGAACTGCCCAGCCCATGTGAAGCGCCAGGTAGATCAGGCCCAGTGACAGCACCGTATAGACGGTGATCAACGCCGCCACTCCGCCCTTCACCGACCCCAAGTAGGTGCCAAGGCAAAGCAAGGCCAGCACGGCCGCATAAGAGGGAAACGCCAACCAGAAGCGCTTCAGTCCGCGCCGGCGCATCTCACCCTGGTCCCGATCAACCGCGGGCTGACTCGCTGACGAGAGGGAAGACACAGACAGGTTCATGTGGCGGTCGGACGTGGGAACATCCGATGTTTTCGTCCATTCGGCAGCCAGACTTGAGCGATCACGCCGGAAAATTCCCGCATCACGGCAAGGCCATCCCATCGGTAAAACTGTGACTTCAGCACGCTTTTCGGCGCATTAAACGCCCATCGAACCCTGCAAGATCCAGACACCCCCCCAAGATGGCAACGGGGGCTTGTGCGCTGATCGGATCAGGTATGTTCAATGTCGCGTCGATCGAGGCGAAAAGCCGTGTTCGCACGGCTGGAGGGCTGCATGCTTAGCAAGGCCCGGTCTCTGCTCGCCCGTCTGCGCTCACCACGTGCATCCCGACCGGAAGAAACTTGCTTTGACGGCCGCATGGAGGAGCTGGAGCCACGGATCCTGTTCAGCGCGGACGCGGCTGGCGCCATGCTGGATCCCGCATCCCTGCCTGCAGCACAAATGGAGCAGGCCATCCAGCAAGTCATGCCCCCCCTTGCCGCGGACACCCGCCAGACGGAGGCAAGCCTGGCTGCCGTTTCGGCAGGAAAAGAGGTGATCTTTCTGGACATGACCGTCGGCGACGCCAAGACGCTGCTGACCGACCTGTTGCAGCAGCAGTCCGCAGGTCGGCCCATCGACATCGTTCAGATCGAAGCCGATCAGGATGGCGTGTCTGTCATCACGGACTATCTGAAAGCCCAAAACGAACCCATCGACACCATCCACGTGATCAGCCACGGCGATGCCGATGGCCTGCAGTTGGGCGCGACACGACTGGATCTGATCACGCTGACGACCAGGCCAGGTGACATCAGTGCGTGGGGCGAGCACCTCACCGACAAGGCTGACCTGCTGCTGTATGGCTGCAACCTGGCATTGGGCGTCGAAGGAAGGGAACTGGTCGATCAGCTCGGCTTGCTCACGGGCGCTGACGTGGCCGCCAGCGACGACTACACAGGCGCAGCCGTGTTGGCCGGAGACTGGGTGCTGGAGTACACGACAGGCCAGGTCGACAGCACAACAGCATTGACGGCCAGCGCGCAAAGCGAGTGGGCCCATGTATTGGCCACGACCAGCTTCCGGGAGGGCGCCAGCAGCTATGCCGGCACGTCCGACACATGGATCAACAGCGCCACGCCGGACACCAACAACGGTGCACAGGGGACCATTGCGATAACGGACAACTCGTCCATGCAGGTGCTGATCAAGTTCGACAACATCTTCGGAACCGGCTCGGGTCAAATTCCCTACGGGTCGACCATCACGACCGCGACCTTGACCGTCTACACAACGCAGGATGGCACGGGCAATCCTGCCATCTATCGGGTCATCTCAAACAACTGGAGCGAAAGCAGCACCTGGAACTCGCTGAGCGGCGGCATTTCGCTCGACAACGTGGAGGCCAGCAACACGGCGGCCTCCAATGTGGACGTCAGCACCAACAACACCACCGACATCTTCACCAACCTGGCCAGCACGGTACAACTGTGGGCCAGTGGCACCGCCAACTACGGCTGGGTGATCGTCGATGACGGCAACGAGTGGAACTTTTCTTCTTCCGAGAACGGCACTGCGGCAAATCGCCCCATCCTGAACGTCACCTACACAGCCCCCACCCCGCCCAGCCTGGATCTGGATGCCAGCGGTGCCGGCAGCAACTTCTCGACCACCTTCACGGAAAACGGCGCTGCCGTCAAAATTGCCGACACCGATGCCTCGGTCACGGCAGGCAGCAACACCATCAGCACGAATCTGTCGGCCATGACCGTGACCATCAGCAACCTGTTCGATGGCACGGCAGAGTCATTGGCTGCCACGACAGCCGGAACCAACATCACGGCGTCCTACGACAGCGGAACCGGGGTGCTCTCCTTGACCGGCTCGGACACCGCTGCCAACTACCAGACCGTGCTTCGAACGGTGACGTACAGCAACACTGACGACACCCCAACGACCACCAGTCGATCGATCACCGTCGTGGCCGCCGATCCCTACGGTGGCAACAGCAGCACGGTGACCTGCACCATGGCCATCACAGCAGCCAACGATGCGCCGGTCATCACGAGCAATGGCGGCGATGCCACCGCATCAATCAGCGTCGCGGAGACCGTTGCGGCCGTCACCACGGTCACGTCAACAGACCCTGAAGGCACGGCACGCACCTACTCCATCGTCGCAGGCAACGACGGCGCCAAGTTCAGCATTGGAGCGGGTACCGGTGTGCTGACCTTCGTCAGTGCGCCCGACTTCGAGACCCCCACCGACAGCAATGCCGACAATGTCTATGTCGTGACCGTGCAGGCCAGCGACGGTAGCCTGACCGACACGCAGACGATCTCGGTCACCGTGACCGACGTTGGCGCCACCCTGGTGGTCGACACGACGTCGGATTCGAATGACACGGGCCTGGGCAGCAGTTTTACGGCGGAACAACTCAACGCCACCAAGGGCACTGACGGCAAAGTGTCGCTGCGTGAAGCGATCATCGCGGCCAACACCACAACAGGCACGGACACCATATCGTTCAACATTGCCTCCGGGTCGGCCGGTACCGGCGCTGATACCGGGGCCTACGTGATCACCACCTCCAGCGGCGCACTGCCAACCATCGGTGAAGCGATCACGATTGACGCCTCGACGCAGAGTGGCTATGTGGCAGGCGGTCTGCACACGGTTGTGCTGGACGGCAACGATGCTGCTGCCTATGGCCTGAACCTGAACAACGCCGCGGACGGCAGCACCATCCGCGGGCTGGTGATCCGCAACTTCACGTCGTACGGCGTCTACATCCAGTCCGGATCGGACGGCAACACCATTGCGGGCAATTTCATCGGCAGCTTCTATGCGGATGGCAGCAACAAGGGCGCTGGATCAGGCAATGCGTCAACCGGCATCTTCAGCCATGGCGCCAACACCGTCATAGGCGGCACGACCACAGCTGACCGCAACGTCATCTCCGGCAACCCGGCAGGCTACAACATCTACCTGGGAACGGGCTCGACCGGCACCACGGTCAAGGGCAACTATGTGGGCTTGAACGCCGCCGGTACAGCGGTGTTCAGCACCACCAATCCCGACTACGGGATACTGGTGGAGAGCACCTCCAGCAACATCACCATCGGCGGTACCACGGCTGGATCCGGCAACGTCGTGTCGGGCCACACACGAGAAGGGATGTGGGTCACCACATCCGGCACGGTCACCATCCAAGGAAACTATATCGGCACCGATGTGACCGGCACAGTGGACCTGGGCAACACACGCTACGGAATCTACCTCGATGACACCGGCAGCGCCACCATCGGTGGCAGCAGTGCAGGAGCAGGCAACCTGATATCGGGCAATGACCTTGGGGGTATCTATGCTTCCAACGCCAGCGTCTCGGTGCAAGGCAACATCATCGGCCTGAATGCCGCTGGCACGGCGGCACTGGCCAACAGTGGTGCAGGCATAGAGGTGCGCACCAGTGGCGTGTCGACCATCGGCGGAAATGGAAGTGGTTACCGCAACATCATCTCCGGAAACACGGGATACGGCATTCAGATCGAAACTTCCCCGGCTGGCGGACACGTCATCAAGGGCAACTACATCGGTGTCGGATCGGATGGCACCACGCTGCTGGGCAACGGGTCGGCGGGCATCTACATCAACGCCTACTACGCGACCATCGGCGGGAAGACATCAGGTGATGGCAACATCATTGCTGGTAATGGCGGCGCGGGCATCGCGGTTTCAGGCGGACACACCAATCTCTTCTACCGCAACTCAATCTACAGCAACACCGGATTGGGTGTTGATCTGGGCAATGACGGGGTCTCCGTCAATGACTACAACGACGGAGACGGCGGCGCCAACTATCTGAACAATTACCCGACGATTACCTCCGTGGTCACAAGCGGCGGCACCACGACGATCACCGGCACCATTGACTGGTACCAAGGCCCCGATACGATCTACATTGAACTGTTCTCCAGCGACAGCCAGGATGCATCCGGCTACGGTGAAGGCAAGAACTACCTGGGTGCTGCGCAGGTCACGACCACGTCAGGCACGGGTGATGCCACGTTTTCATTGACCGTCAGTGGTGTGAGCGTAGGGGCATGGATCAGCGCCATCGCCAACACGGAAACGTCTTTCCCAGGCGCATCGGAGTTCTCCAAGGCGGTGCAGGCCGTGGCGCCGGCCAATGCACCTCGGGGCCGCGTCATCTGGAACACCAACGACCGTCTCTATCAATACTATGCGGACTGGAGCACCGCAGGCTTTGGCGAGATCGGCACCAATGGTTTGAATCTAGGCGATGACATCTCGATGATCGAGGCCGTAGAGGCCCCGACGCGCAATGAGATCCTGTTCATCGGCTCGGCCGACGCGTCCGGACAGATCCTCGCTGCCATCTGGAACGGCAGTACGTGGTCTTCGGTGATCGCCATCCCTGTGGCCAGCCCCAGCGCCACGGCTTCCTTGTATGACAGCTTCGCCGTAGCCTATGACCAGATCAGCGGTGACGCGATGCTGATCTGGGATAACGGCAACACCGGCACGACGGGTTTGTCGTACGCCACTTGGAACGGCACAACCTGGTCATCCACCAGCACGATCAGCGCCCCAGTCAGCGGGGAACCTGTGCACATGAAGCTGGCAGCTAACCCGATCGGCCATGACATGGTGCTGGCAGTTGAAACGACAGCAGCCAGCAACAATCAGTACGCCATCGTATGGAATGGATCCAGTTGGGGAAACTCGCAGACGCTGGGCTCCAACAGCAGCAAACAGTACTTCGAATTGAACGTGGCCTATGAGCAGCAAAGCAGCCACGCCATGGTCATCTACGATGCGTCGGCGTCCAACTCGGCCAACGTGCAATACAGGGTCTGGGACGGCAATACCTGGGGCAGTGAGGGCTCCATCACTGCAGCCGCAGGCGTCACGTCTGCTTCCGAGTTGTACAACACAGCCATCGCCTCCGATCCAGGCAGCAACCGTATCGCCATCGCCGCCAAGAATGCCGCCAATGAGACTTGGTTGGCCGTATGGGATGGCAGCAGTTGGGGATCCACTCAACTGGCAACCACATCGGGTCTGCTGATCGGTGACTACCATGCGACCATGGCCGTGGCGTTCGAGAGCCAGTCGGGGGACCTCCTGGCCGTTTACGGAAAGGCGAGCGGCCCCAATCTCTACTATCGGACATGGACCAACGGCGGTGGCTGGTCTGCAGAAGGAACGGGGCCCAGCGTGGGTGGCACGGACGTGCCTTACATCAGCAAGCTGTACTCGGACCCCTATTCCAACACCATCATGCTGGGCGTACAGGACAACGCGTCTGACTTGAACCTGGTTGCGTGGGATGGCAGTGCATGGGGAACAGTCACGGAGTTGGACAACGCCACTGCCCACACCTACCGAGAGAACTTTACCTACGTCTGGTACCACAATGCACCGGTAGTGGCGAATCTGTCCGGGGACACCCTGGCCTATACAGAAGACCAATCGGCGCAGGTGATTGATCAGGGCACAGCCGCCACGGTCACCATGGGCGATGAGGCGGCCTACGACGGCGGCGACCTGACGGTTTCGTTGACGGCGGGCAGCACGGGAACGGAGGATGTGCTCGGCATACGGCATCAGGGTAGCGGAGCTGGCCAGATCGGTGTCAGCGGTGCCAACGTGAGCTATGGCGGCACCGTCATCGGGACTTACAGTGGTGGCAGCGGCGGCAATGATCTTGTGATCACGTTCAATGGCAGCGCATCCAACGCAGCCGTGACAGCACTGGTCAAGAACATCACGTACCAGAACACCAATACATCCACGCCTTCGACCACTACCAGAACAGCAAGGTTTGTGGTGACCAATGCGCTAGGCCAATCCAGCATCAACAACGATGCGTCGATCACTGTCACGGCGGTCAATGATGCCCCCGTCAATACCGTACCTGGTGCTCAGATCGTCAATGAAGACGCCTCCTTGGTCTTCTCTTCTGGCAACAGTAACCTTATTTCGATTGCTGACGTTGATGCCAGTGGTGGTCAGATGGAGATCACACTCAGTGTCGACCATGGAACGGTAAGTTTGTCAGGCATCACAAGCCTGACTTTCAGCGTGGGCGATGGTACCGCTGACAACACCATGACTTTCACTGGGACGGTCAGTGCCATCAACACAGCCTTGTCTGGTCTGACCTACTCCCCGAGCGCCAACTACAACGGTTCAGACACACTGACCATCACCACCTCAGACCAAGGAAACTCGGGAACCGGAGGCGCGGAATCAGACATCGATACCATTGCCATCACCGTCACCGCCATCAACGACAACCCCGTCATCACCAGCGATGGTGGTGGCGCCTCAGCCGCCGTCAATGTGGCTGAGAACAGCACTGCTGTGACCACCGTCACCGCCACCGATGCGGACGCCGGCAGCACGCTCACCTACAGCATCTCCGGTGGGGCCGACTCAGCCAAGTTCAGCATCAACAGCTCAACGGGCGTGCTGACTTTTGCTTCAGCGCCCGACTTCGAGTCACCCACTGACGCAGGCGGCAACAACGTCTACGACGTGATCGTGGA
>NZ_JACRAH010000013.1 GCF_016234775.1 Aquabacterium sp.
TACTTCCCTTCCTACCCGCAAGTTTGACGTCGTGATCGTCGGGGCCGGCGGCTCCGGCATGCGCGCGTCGCTGCAACTGTCTCTGGCTGGCCTGAACGTGGCCGTGCTGTCCAAGGTCTTCCCCACCCGTTCGCACACGGTGGCCGCTCAGGGCGGTATCGGTGCCTCGCTGGGCAATATGTCCGAAGACAACTGGCACTATCACTTCTTCGACACCATCAAGGGCTCTGACTACCTGGGTGACCAGGACGCCATCGAGTTCATGTGCCGTGAAGCGCCCAAGGTCGTGTACGAGCTGGAACACTTCGGCATGCCGTTCGACCGCAATGCCGACGGCACCATCTACCAGCGCCCATTCGGTGGCCACACGGCCAACTACGGCGAAAAGCCCGTGCAACGCGCTTGCGCTGCGGCTGACCGTACCGGCCACGCCCTGCTGCACACGCTGTACCAGCAAAACGTCAAGGCCCGCACCCAGTTCTTCGTGGAATGGATGGCGCTGGACCTGATCCGTGATGCTGAAGGCGACGTGGTCGGCGTGACCGCCCTGGAAATGGAAACCGGCGATGTGCACGTGCTGCACGCCAAGACCGTGTTGTTCGCCACCGGTGGCGCCGGCCGCATCTTCCAGGCTTCCACCAATGCCTTCATCAACACCGGTGACGGCCTGGGGATGGCTGCCCGCGCTGGCATCCCGCTGGAGGACATGGAGTTCTGGCAGTTCCACCCCACTGGCGTGGCCGGTGCTGGCGTGCTGCTGACCGAAGGCTGCCGTGGTGAAGGCGCCATCCTGCGCAACGCCAATGGCGAGCGCTTCATGGAGCGTTACGCCCCGACCCTGAAGGATCTGGCCCCGCGTGACTTTGTGTCCCGCTCGATGGACCAGGAAATCAAGGAAGGCCGTGGCTGCGGTCCCAACAAGGACTACGTCCTGCTGGACATGACCCACCTGGGCGCCGACACCATCATGAAGCGCCTGCCTTCGGTGTTCGAGATTGGCCATAATTTTGCCAACGTCGACATCACCAAGGAGCCGATCCCTGTGGTGCCCACCATCCACTATCAGATGGGCGGTATCCCCACGAACGTGCACGGTCAAGTGGTCGTGCCCGCCAACGGCAAGCCCAACGAAATCATCAACGGTCTGTACGCCGTGGGTGAGTGCTCCTGCGTGTCGGTGCACGGCGCCAACCGCCTGGGCACCAACTCGCTGCTGGACTTGGTCGTGTTCGGTCGCGCCGCTGGCAACCACATTGTCGAGTTCGCCAGCAAGACCAAGGCGCACAAGCCGCTGCCCAAGGACGCTGCTGACTTCACCATGTCGCGCCTGGCTCGCCTGGACAGCGCCAAGAGCGGCGAGTACTCGCAAGACGTGGCCAACGAGATGCGCGCCACGATGCAGGCCCACGCTGGTGTGTTCCGCACACAAAAGAGCATGGACGAAGGCGTCAAGAAGATCGCTGCCGTGCGAGAGCGCGTCAAGTCGATCGGCCTGAAGGACAACTCCAAGGTCTTCAACACCGCCCGCATCGAAGCCCTGGAAGTCGACAACCTGATCGAAGCCGCACAAGCCACCATGGTGGCTGCTGCAGCCCGTCCGGAAAGCCGTGGCGCCCACGCCCACGACGACTTCCCGAACCGCGACGATGCCAACTGGATGAAGCACTCGCTGTGGTACTCCGAAGGCAACCGCCTGGACTACAAGCCTGTGAACCTGACGCCGCTGACCGTGGAATCGGTGCCGCCTAAGGTCCGTACCTTCTGATCCCGTAGCGCCAACCTTCAGGAATCGAACATGAGCACTCAAAAGCGCACTTTCCAAATCTACCGCTACGATCCGGACAAGGATGCCAAGCCCTACATGCAGACCATCGAGATCGAACTCGACGGTCACGAGCGCATGCTGCTGGACGCCTTGATCAAGCTCAAGGCTGTGGACCCGACCCTGTCGTTCCGCCGCTCCTGCCGTGAAGGCGTCTGCGGTTCGGACGCCATGAACATCAACGGCAAGAACGGTCTGGCCTGCCTGACCAACATGCGCACGCTGCCTGGCACGATCGTGCTCAAGCCGCTGCCAGGTCTGCCTGTGGTCCGCGATCTGATCGTGGACATGACCCAGTTCTTCAAGCAGTACAACTCCATCAAGCCTTACCTCATCAACGACTCGCTGCCGCCTGAAAAAGAGCGTCTGCAGTCGCCTGAAGAGCGCGAAGAGCTCGACGGTCTGTACGAGTGCATCCTGTGTGCCAGCTGCTCGACCAGCTGCCCCAGCTTCTGGTGGAACCCCGACAAGTTCGTGGGGCCTGCCGGTCTGCTGCAGGCCTACCGCTTCATCGCCGACAGCCGCGATCAGGCCACGTCCGAGCGCCTGGACAACCTGGAAGACCCCTATCGTCTGTTCCGTTGCCACACCATCATGAACTGCGTGGATGTCTGCCCGAAGGGCCTGAACCCCACGAAGGCCATTGGCAAGATCAAGGAACTGATGGTCAAGCGCGCTGTTTGATCAATCTGATCGACACGCGACCCCGACTGTTTTAGACCTCTAAGAATCACCCCGATGACCGACACCAGCCCAGCAGCCGACCAGGCACCCGATGCGGATGTGCTGAGGCGTCTGCGCTGGCGCTGTCGTCGGGGGCTGCTTGAAAACGACTTGTTCATTGACAAGTTTTTTGACAAGTACGGCGATAGTTTGACAACAGGCCTGGTCCAAGGCTTGCTTCAGTTGATGGACCTGTCAGACAATGATCTGCTGGATCTGCTTTTGGCCCGCAAGGAGCCTGAAGGTGATCTGGTCAATTCAGAAGTCACGCAGGTGCTGTCGATGATGCGGGTTGCCAAGGCCTGAGTCTGGCTTGTTCGTCAGGATTCATCCCCTCAGTCAAATGGCTGAAGGGTGTGGACTAAGACCCATAATGCCGGCTAAGGAATAATCCCTAGTCACCGATAATTTTTCCCACACAAGACCGACCCCTAGGAGTGCTCATGACACCGTCCGACGTGAAAGCCACCCTGTCGTTTTCAGACGGCAGCCCCAGCATGGAACTGCCCATTTACAAGGGTTCAGTCGGCCCGGATGTGATTGACATCCGCAAGCTGTACGGCCAGACCGGCAAGTTCACCTACGACCCTGGCTTCCTGTCCACTGCTTCGTGTAACTCGAAGATCACCTACATCGATGGTGACAAGGGTGAGCTGCTGTACCGCGGCTACCCCATCGAGCAACTGGCTACCAACTGCGACTTCCTGGAAACCTGCTACCTGCTGCTGAACGGCGAACTGCCCAATGCAACGGAAAAGTCGGAATTCGTGGCCCGCGTGACCAACCACACCATGGTCAACGAGCAGATGCAGTTCTTCCTGCGTGGTTTCCGTCGTGATGCGCACCCGATGGCTGTGCTGACCGGTCTGGTGGGCGCGCTGTCGGCCTTCTATCACGACAGCACCGACATCAACAATCCTGAGCACCGCAAGGTTGCCGCCATCCGCTTGATCGCCAAGTTGCCCACCCTGGTGGCCATGGCTTACAAGTATTCGATCGGCCAACCCTTCGTCTACCCGAAGAACAACCTGTCGTACACCGAGAACTTCATGCACATGATGTTCGCGACGCCGTGCGAAGAGTACAAGGTCAACGACGTGCTGGTGCGCGCCATGGACCGCATCTTCATCCTGCACGCCGACCACGAGCAGAACGCCTCGACCTCGACCGTGCGTCTGTGCGGTTCGTCCGGTACCAACCCGTTCGCAGCCATCGCTGCTGGCGTGGCCTGCCTGTGGGGCCCTGCTCACGGTGGCGCCAACGAAGCCGCGCTGAACATGCTGGAAGACATCCAGCGCAATGGCGGTGTCGAAAAGATCGGTGACTTCATCGCTCAGGTCAAGGACAAGAATTCCAGCGTCAAGCTGATGGGCTTCGGTCACCGCGTGTACAAGAACTACGACCCACGCGCCAAGCTGATGCGTGAAACCTGCCACGAAGTGCTGACTGAACTGGGCCTGCAAAACGACCCGATGTTCAAGCTGGCCATGGCCCTGGAAAAGATCGCCCTGGAAGACGATTACTTCGTGTCGCGCAAGCTGTACCCGAACGTCGACTTCTACTCCGGCATCGTTCAGCGCGCCATCGGCATCCCCGTGCAGCTGTTCACCGCCATCTTCGCCCTGGCACGTACCGTGGGCTGGATTGCCCAGCTGGACGAAATGATCGGCGATCCCGAGTACAAGATCGGTCGTCCCCGTCAGCTGTTCGTCGGCGCCGACAAGCGTGACGTCAAGCCGATCGCTTCGCGCTGATCTGCTGCTCGTCTCAAACTATCAAAACCCCGGCTTGCCGGGGTTTTTTTGTATTCGGCGCGCCGAATCGACCCGAAAACCCTTTTCCACAAGGAAACCCGGCCTCCGTGTGGGGCATTTCTTCGCACGGGTGCCTTAAAATCGTCATCTTTTCCCCACTCGGGGCCTTCCGGCCCTTTGCGCATCGAGCATCATGGGACGCACCCTCTACGACAAGATCTGGGACGAGCACGTCGTCCACACCGAAGAAGACGGCACTGCCGTGCTGTACATCGACCGTCATCTGGTGCATGAAGTCACCAGCCCGCAAGCCTTCGAAGGGCTGGACATCGCCGGCCGCAAGGTCTGGCGCCTGTCTGCCAATCTGGCTGTGAGCGATCA
>NZ_JACRAH010000010.1 GCF_016234775.1 Aquabacterium sp.
AGAGCTGCGAAGCCCATGATCCGGCCGCCCTTGACCACTTTGGTCACGCGGTTCACCTGGATCATCTTCTCGCGCAGACCGTCGTCACGACCTTCGTCTGCTACCTTGGGTTGAAACTTAGCCATTTGAAATTCCTTCCGGTGGCTTAGAACTGAAGACCGGCTTCACGCGCGGCATCAGCCAAGGCCTTGATACGACCGTGGTACTGGAAACCAGCGCGGTCGAAAGCAACCTTCTCGACGCCAGCGGCCTTGGCCTTCTCGGCGATACGCTTGCCAACCAACGTAGCGGCAGCCACGTTGCTGCCAGCGGCTGTCAGCTGTTCGCGCACTTCTTTTTCGGCTGTCGAGGCTGTAGCCAGGACCTTGGTGCCGTCGCCAGAAATCACGCTGGCGTAGATGTGCAGGTTTGTACGGTTGACTGTCAAACGCACGGCGCCTTGGAGGGCGATACGTGCACGTGTCTGACGTGCGCGGCGCAGGCGCTGTTCCTTCTTGCTTGTTGCCATGATGAATCAGCTCCTTACTTCTTCTTGGTCTCTTTCAAGACCACGCGCTCGTCGGCGTAGCGGATCCCCTTGCCCTTGTAAGGCTCGGGCGAACGGAAGGCGCGCACTTCAGCGGCGATCTGTCCGACTACTTGACGGTCCATACCCTTGATCAGGATTTCGGTTTGAGACGGGGTCTCAACCTTGATGCCTTCAGGCATGTCCTTCACGACGGGGTGAGAGAAACCGATTTGCAGGTTCAGCTTCTGACCGACAGCCTGGGCACGGAAACCCACGCCAACCAGGGTCAGCTTCTTCTCGAAGCCCTTGCTGACACCGTTGACGGTGTTGTTCAGCAGAGCGCGGAAGGTGCCGGACATGGCATTGGCGGCTGCGGATTCGTTGACTGGAGCCACCTTCAGGACGCCGGCTTCGTTCGAAACGGTCACCAGGGCGTTCTGTGGCAGGCTCAAGGTGCCCAGGGCACCCTTGACGGTCACGGCTTCGGGGGTGATCTTCACGTCCACACCTTGAGGGACGGCGATCGGCATTTTTCCAACGCGGGACATTGCGATTGCTCCTCGATTAGGCGACGTAGGCGATCACTTCGCCACCGATACCGGCGGCGCGAGCCTTACGATCGGTCATCACACCCTTGGGGGTTGTCACGATAGCGACGCCCAGGCCGTTTTGGACCTGAGGGATGTCGTGACGGCCCTTGTAAATGCGCAGACCAGGACGAGACACCCGCTCGATGCGCTCGATAACCGGGCGACCTGCGTAGTATTTCAGCGAAATTTCCAGCGTTGGCTTTGCAGCCTCACCGGTGACGGCGAAACCGTCAATGTAGCCTTCGTCCTTCAGGACCTGGGCAATCGCGACTTTCAGCTTGGACGACGGCAGTGCAACGCTGGTCTTAGCGACCATTTGTGCGTTGCGAATGCGTGTCAGCATGTCGGCGATGGGATCACTCATGCTCATGGGATAACTCCTGTTCGTGCCCTGCTGGGATTACCAGCTCGCCTTGGTGACACCGGGGATGTCGCCAGCGAATGCCAATTCACGGATCTTCGTACGGCCCAGGCCGAACTGACGGAAGGTGCCACGTGGGCGCCCTGTCAGACTGCAGCGTGCGCGCAGACGGGTGGGGTTGGCGTTACGGGGCAGCTTTTGCAGTTCAAGACGAGCGGCGTAGCGCTCTTCGTCGGACTTCTTGCTGTCGTTGATGACAGCCTTCAGTTCGGCGGTTTTCTTGGCGTACTTGGCAACCAGCTTTTCGCGCTTTTCTTCGCGTTGCTTCAGAGAGACTTTTGCCACGATGTACCTCAGTTCTTGAACGGGAACTTGAAAGCAGCCAGGAGAGCCTTGGCCTCGTCGTCGGTCTTGGCCGTCGTCGTGATGCTGATGTTCAGACCACGGATGGCGTCGATCTTGTCGTACTCGATTTCCGGGAAAATGATCTGTTCCTTGACGCCGACGTTGTAGTTGCCGCGACCGTCAAAAGAACGACCAGAGATACCGCGGAAGTCACGAACGCGTGGCAGCGAGATGGTGACGAAGCGGTCCAGGAATTCGAACATGGTGACACCGCGCAGGGTGACCATCGTGCCGATAGGCATGTTTTCGCGGATCTTGAAACCGGCGATAGCCTTCTTGGACATCGTGATCACAGGCTTTTGGCCGGCGATCTTGGTCAGGTCGCTCACGGCGTGTTCCATGACCTTCTTGTCCGACACGGCTTCGGAGACACCCATGTTCAGGGTGATCTTCGTCAGACGCGGCACTTCCATGATCGACTTGTAGCCAAACTTGGCCATCAATTCGGGCACGATCTTTTCGCGGTAGATCTGCTGCAGGCGAGCTTGTTGTTGAGCCATGTTTGACCTCAAGCCTTGAGTTCTTCGCCGCTGGACTTGTAGACGCGCACTTTCTTGCCGTCAGCCAGGAGCTTGATACCGACGCGGTCAGCCTTGCCAGAAGCAGGGTTGAAAATCGCCACGTTGGACTGGTGGATGGGCATGGTCTTGTCAACGATGCCGCCGGTGGTGCCCTTCATGGGGTTGGGCTTGACGTGCTTCTTGGCAACGTTCACGCCTTCAACCAGCAGATGGGAATCATCGACGCGAGCGGACACGGTGCCACGCTTGCCTTTGTCGCGACCGGTCAGAACGATGACCTGGTCGCCTGTCTTGAGCTTGTTCATTAGAGCTGTCCTTTGCGTTGCACCGAGATTACAGAACCTCGGGAGCCAGAGACACGATCTTCATGAAGCGCTCGGTACGCAGTTCACGCGTCACCGGGCCGAAGATGCGGGTGCCGATAGGCTCCAGCTTGGCGTTGAGCAGAACGGCGGCATTGCCGTCGAACTTCACCAGAGAGCCGTCTTGGCGGCGAACACCCTTGGCGGTGCGGACAACCACAGCGCTATAGACCTCGCCCTTCTTGACGCGGCCACGGGGTGCAGCTTCTTTGATGCTCACCTTGATGATGTCGCCGATACCGGCGTAACGACGCTTAGAGCCACCGAGCACCTTGATGCACATGACGCTCTTAGCACCAGTGTTGTCAGCGACGTCAAGTCGCGATTGCATTTGGATC
>NZ_JACRAH010000009.1 GCF_016234775.1 Aquabacterium sp.
GACCTGGCCGCCAACCGCGACGAGCTGCTGGCCAAGGCCAAGGCCTGGTGCGCGGCCAACCCCAAGCCCTCGGCACCCTGGGACACCAAGGGCTTCCGCATCCCCGGTGGCGACAGCAAGAGCCCCGCTGTGGTTCAGGTGCTGGCCATTGCCCCGTCGATGGCCAATGCCAAGGCGCATGGCAACTACCCCGCGCTCACGCACATCATGTCCTGCCTGTTCGAAGGCTGCCTGCTGGACTTCGATGCCGCCTCGCAAGTGGAGTCGCGTTACTTCGCTGCCTGCGTCGTGTCGCAGACCAGCAAGAACATGATCAACACCTTGTGGCATCAATTGAACGCCATCAAGAAGGGCCAGTCGCGTCCCAAGGGCCCGGCTGAATCCAAGGTCAAGAAGCTGGGCGTGCTGGGCGCCGGCATGATGGGTGCGGGCATCGCCTACGTGTCGGCCAAGGTCGGCATCAATGTCGTCTTGCTGGACACCAGCCTGGACAACGCCGAAAAGGGCAAGGCCTACTCGCAAGGCATCCTGGACAAGGCCGTGGCCCGTGGCCGCAGCACGCCTGACAAGCGTGATGCCCTGCTGGCCCGCATCAAGCCCACCACCTCGTATGACGATCTGGAAGGCTGCGATCTGGTGATCGAGGCCGTGTTCGAAGACCGCGACATCAAGGCTGTCTGCACGCAGAAGTCCGAGGCCGTGATCCCTGCCACCGCCGTTTACGCCTCGAACACCTCGACGCTGCCCATCACCGGCCTGGCCAAGGCCAGTTCGCGTCCGGCCAACTTCCTGGGCCTGCACTTCTTCTCGCCCGTGGACAAGATGCCCCTGGTCGAGATCATCGTGGGCAAGGAAACCTCGGATGAAACGCTGGCCCGTGGTTTCGACTACGTGCTGCAGATCGGCAAGACCCCGATCGTGGTCAATGACAAGCGCGGCTTCTACACCTCGCGTGTGTTCACGACCTACATCATGGAAGGCATGGCCATGCTGGGCGAGGGCGTGCACCCCCGCTCGGTGGAAGTCGCCGGCATGAAGGCGGGCATGCCCATGCCGCCTCTGGCGCTGCAAGATGAAGTCTCGCTGAGCCTGTCGTTGCACATCGCCGAGCAGACCCGCAAGGATCTGGAAGCCGAAGGCCTGAGCTTGCCCGTGCACCCTGGTTTCGCCGTGGTGCAGAAGATCGGTGGCGAGCACAACCGTATCGGCAAGAAGGCGTCCAAGGGCTTCTACGATTACAACGGCAAGGAAAAGACCCTGTGGTCTGGCCTGACCGAGGTCTATCCCCCCAAGGCCGTGCAGCCTTCGCAGCAAGAGCTGGTGGACCGCATGCTCTACGCCCAGGCCAATGAAGCCGCGCGTTGCTACGAGGAAAACGTGGTGCGCTCGGTGGCCGATACCAACATCGGCTCGATCTTCGGCTGGGGCTTCGCACCCAACCAGGGTGGTGCACTGCAGTTCATCAACGCCGTGGGTGCGAAGCAGTTCGTCGAGCGTTCGCGTGAGCTGGCCAAGGCCTACGGCCCGCGCTTCGAGCCCGCTGCCATCGTCGTCAAGCAAGCGGCGGAAGGTGGTCGCTTCGAGGACAAGCTGTGAGCACTGAGGCTGGACCCCTGTCCGGCCTCCTGTCAGGCCTGCGCGTGATCGACCTCACGCGCAACCTGCCAGGGCCTTTCGGCACGCGCATGCTGGCCGATCTGGGCGCCGAGATCATCAAGGTGGAGCCGCCGGAAGGCGACCCCGCTCGCCCCCTGGGCACCTTGTTCGAGGCGCTCAATCACGGCAAGGAATGCCGCAAGATCGATTTCAAGAACGCGGCTGAACTCACTCAGTTGCGCGACTGGATCGCCACCGCAGACGTGATGGTCGACAGCTTCCGCCCCGGTGTGCTCAAGGCCATGGGCCTGGACTGGGAGGCGCTCAAGGGCCTCAATCCGAAGCTGGTCATGGTCTCGATCACGGGCTATGGGCAGCAAGGACCTTGGGCCCAGCGTGCCGGCCATGACATCAACTTCATGGCGATCTCGGGCGTGCTCGATCAGGTGCGTGCCACGACGGGCGAGCTGGCGATGTCCAATGTGCAATGGGGTGACCTGGCCGCAGGCTCTTCCATGGCCTGCATCGCCATCCTGTCTGGCGTGTACGACGCCGGCAAGCGCGGCAAGGGCCGTCACATCGATGTGAGCATGACCCATGGCCTGCACACGCATCTGGTGATGCCCAAATCCACCGGGGCCTTGTTGGCGCCGATGCTGGGTGGTCGCATGCCGGGTGCCGGGCAGGACATGCTCAATGGGGTGCTGCCTTGCTACAACCTGTATGGCACGGCTGACGGCCGCCACCTGGCTGTGGGCTCCCTGGAGTTCAAGTTCTGGAAAGCCGCCTGTGAGGTGTTCGAGCGCCCTGATTGGGTGAACCGTCACTGGCAGCGTGGCCAGATGCCGGGTTCGGCCGATTGCGCCGAATTGCGCCAGGATGTGGCTGCCTTGGTGGCATCCCAGCCGATGGCGTATTGGGCCGAACGCTTCGAGCAGGCCGATGCCTGTGTCACACCTGTGCTGACTTTGGCGGAAGCGCAAGCTCACCCGCTGTTTGAAGGCCAGGCCCAGGTGCAGCCTTGGACGCAGGTTGCTTGAAGGTTTGATCGACGTTTTGCAAGACTGACCGGGGGGTCAGACTGGTACGGGCCTGGTGAGTTTTGGCGCCAGGCCCGTATTTTTTTCAGGCTGCACGTGCTTGCGGCGCGTCCTCTGCAGGATGAACCTGGGCTTCCAACGCCCGCGCCATCTCTTTGCGAAAACGATTGAGCTCCTGCACGCTCGCAAAGCTGCGGTCCATCAGTGAGCCCAGGTTGTGCAGGATGCGCTCGGCCACCTTGCCCTCCCAGACCGCGTCAAACTGGATCTGCTTGTCCAGCCAGTGCTCCAGCCAGGCCGGATCAGGCAGGCGCGACTGAATGGTGTCACGGGGGAACAGTTTGGCGTTCACATGCAGATTGGTGGGGTGCAGAGCTTGTGCCGTGCGGCGCGCACTGGCCATCAGCACACCCACCTTGCTGAAGGCCGCACGGGCCTCGTCACCAAAGCGGTTGAGGGCCTTCTTCATGTAGCGCAGGTAGGCGCCGCCATGGCGTGCTTCGTCACGTGACAAGGTTTCATAGATGGCCTTGATCACCGGCTCGGTGTGCCATTCGGCCGCGCGGCGATACCAGTGGTGCAGGCGCACCTCGCCGCAGAAGTGCAGCATCAGCGTTTCCAGAGCTGGCGCCGGATCAAACTCGAAGCGCACTTCGTCCAGTTCCTTCTCGGTCGGGACCAGGTCGGGGCGGAAGCGGCGCAGGTACTCCATCATCACCAGGGAGTGCTTCTGCTCTTCGAAGAACCACACGCTCATGAAGGCGCAAAAGTCGCTGTCGTCGCGGTTGTCACGCAAGAACATTTCCGTCGCTGGCAAGGCGGCCCACTCTGTGATCGCGTTCATCTTGATGGTCTGCGCTTGTTCGTCGCTGAGCTGGCTGGCGTCAAAGCGGTCCCATGGAATGTCGGTATCCATGTTCCAGCGGACGGATTCGAGTTGCTTGAACAGTTCGGGGTAAAGCATGACGTTCTCCATGAGGTGCGCGGCAGCAGGCTAAATCAGATTCGTGACGGGCAGAAGAACAAATGTGGACAATGCCGTGACAAGCCCTTGTCATGCAACAGCCATGCCCTTGGTCTGGATATGACACTTCGGTGCACACTGTGCGTTCGATATTGCTTTTGCGTTCTTGCCCAGAGCGCTTCTCTCATGAAACGTGCCAACCTGTCTTCCCCTTGCGCTTTGACCCTGTTGAGCCTGTTCGTTTTGGGCGCAGTCAGCCAACCGGACGTGGCCTCGGCCGCACCTGCTGTGGTCGTCACGGCCGCAGCATCTGATTCGGCGTGCCCAGCCTTGCTGAACAAGACCTTCCCTCGATTGCAGGATGAAAAGCCACAGTCTTTGTGCCAATACAGCGGGCAGGTCATTTTGGTTGTCAACACCGCCAGCTATTGCGGCTTTACCAAGCAGTTCAAAGGCCTGGAGACGCTCTACAGCCAGTACAAGGACAAGGGCTTGGTCGTGCTGGGCTTCCCGTCCAACGATTTTGGCAGCCAGGAGCCCGGTTCAGCCAAGGAAATCGCCGAGTTCTGTGCCAACACCTACGGCGTGAAGTTCCCGATGTTTGCCAAGAGCCATGTGGTGGGCGATGAGGCCAACCCCCTGCACGCCGAACTGCGCAAGGCCACGGGTACGCGCCCTAAGTGGAATTTCTACAAGTACCTCATCGGGCGAGACGGGCGGGCCGTCAAGGCCTACAGCAGCATGACCTCACCGGATGACCGCGAGCTCATCGAGGACATTGAAAAGCAGTTGAGCACGAATAAGTGATCGACCCAGTGCCGCTATGGCGGCATCCGAGCATGCAACTCTGATTTCAATGGGCAAAAAAAACCCCGCCACAAAGGCGGGGCTGCGCAAACCCTGTACTTGTTGTTGAACTCTGACCTGTCTGGAGCCGGTATCGGTGTGTCGCCGACTGGCGCAAACCCTCTTGTTCTGTGTTCTCCCTGGAACCGTGTGACAGCACGTATTAAAAATGTAGAGGGTTCCGACAAGGCGCGTATCCCCCTCTAGAGGGGTGCTGTTTGCGTCAAGGGCATAGCAAGCGTCAATCCCCCTGGGGGAGTGAGATGGCGCGGTGGGATGACCACTTAAACAGGGGGGTGCTTGTGCACAAAGCCACGCGTTGAAGGAGGGCGGTCTGCTCGACCCTCAAGTTGGGGGATGACGACACCGATGGACACGTCATGATGGGCTTGAGGTCTGACAGACCGACCTTACCTACAAGGCAAGCCTGAAGGACCACGGAGTATCGTTCATGCACATGCTTTACAACTCGGACAGTTATGCGGTCGTACAGATCGAGCTGCCCACATCCGATGTCACGCTGGCCGTGGAGCACCACGCCAACAGCCTGACACGGGGCGGCTACGAGATCGTGGACAAGTTCGCCCGCAAGGAACTGTTCATCGAGGGTGCATTGGCCGAATCCTTCAAGGAAGGTGTCGAGGCCTTGATCGAGACCTCGCCCAGCGTCGAGGAATTCGACGCCTATCTGGAGCGCTTCGCCGGCATGGCGCAGCAACCAGTTGTGATGCATTGAACACAAAGCTGTGATTGATGAGCCCGTGAGGGCTCAAGTGACAGCCATTCCCTGCCGATAACCGATCACGGATAAAAGCAAATGATCGGGTAAAGCGCGAGGCCCTCCTGGGAGGTGGGGCCTTTCAGGGGAAATGCGCATGTCACAACAGTGGATGGAGCCCCACTACGACGCCACTTCGCTGCTCGCAGCGTGGGTCGTCGCGGTGTACGCTCTTTACTTACAAAGCCTGGTGGTTCGCCGCGTGCGAGCCCATGACAGGGATACGGGATTTGCCTGGGTTCTGGGCGGCGCGGTAGGCGTCGGCACAGGCATCTGGGCGGAAGGCCTCTTGGGGCTGATCGCGATGCAACTGCCCATTCAAGTCGGCTACGTGCAGGCGATCTTGCTGGCCTCGTGGTTGCCGGCCATGGTGCTGAGTGCGGGCACGATCTGGATGCATTGCTACCGTCAACTGGCTGTAGGGATGCGGATCATGGGGGGGCTGCTGGTCACGGGTGCCCTGTGTCTGCTGACCTTCGTCAATGCTTCTGCGATCGTCTTGCAACCCGCGATCGAATGGGATGGGACCTATGTGGCCGGCGCCATTGCGCTCATGCTGGCAACTTGCGTCTTCGCCTCGATTTTCATTCGATGGGCTTTGCAAGGACGATTGAGCCATCTGCGCACGCTGGCGGTAGCCGCTGTCGTGGCCACGCTGTTCCGGGGCGGGCAGATGCTGATTCTGATGGGCATGAACGTGTCATCTGCGGTGGTGTGCCTGAGTGCCGATCAGGTCTCGGTGGATTCCTTGCAGTTCCTGCTGACGGCGCCGGTGCTTATCCTGCTTGGGTTGGTGCACCTGGGAACCGTGCTGGACGATCGCGCCATGCGCAAGCAGGAAGTACTGACGGCCTCCCTGGCACAGGCTCAGGCCGCGCTGGAGGAAGCGGCCCAGCAGGATGCATCAACCGGCATGCTCAACCGCCTGGGCTTTGAAAAAGCCTTGCGCCTCCAGCTCGATGGCGAGGGCAGCGGCGATCAGGCACTGAGCGTGTTTCGCCTGAACCTGGATGGCTTCAAGAGCCATGTGGAGACCTACGGGCCGGACATGGGGGACACCATCGTGAGCTTTCTGGCGGGGCGCCTGCGCGGCCTGGTCAGAGACGGCGATGTGCTCGCTCGCTCCGACACCGACGAATACCTCTTGCTGTGCCACGGCTTGAGTGATGAACACCAGGTGGCCCAATTGGCTCAGCGCCTGGGAGACGCCGTTCATGAGCCCTGTCTGATCAAGGACCAGGACATCATCCTGAGTTGCTCCATCGGCATCGCCAGCTTCCCGGCCAGCGCGAACGCCGAGCAGTTGTTGCACCACTCGCGCGATGCCATGCTGACGGCGCGCAAGGCGGGCGGCGGCGTGTACTGCGTCTACGAGCGCGGCATGGACCACATGGGCCTCGATCAAGTGGAAATGCAGCGCGATCTGCGCCATGCGATCGAGCGCAATGAGTTGACCTTGCACTTCCAGCCCAAGCTGCGCGCCAGCGACAACGCGCTGGCCGGCGTGGAGGCCTTGCTGCGCTGGACGCACCCGGTTCGGGGCTCCGTCAGCCCTGTTCAGTTCATTCCGGTGGCCGAGCGCTTCGGCTTGATTGGCGAACTGGGTCTGTGGGTGCTCAACGAGGCCTGCCGCCATATCCGCATGTGGCACGACGCCGGGCTCAATGTGCCTGTCGCCATCAACTTGTCCGCCCATCAGTTGCGCCAGCCGGACCTGGAGTTGCGTGTGCGCGATGCCTTGAAGCGCCACCGCGTGCCCGCGCGGATGCTGATCATGGAGATCACCGAAAGCGCCGCGATGGACGACATCGATGCTTCACTGCGGGTGTTTGACATGCTCGATGACATCGGTGTGCGCCTGTCGATCGACGACTTTGGTACGGGCTATTCCAGCCTGAGCTACTTGCGCCGACTGCCCGCACGTCAGCTCAAGATCGACCGCAGTTTCGTGAAGGATCTGGCATCCAGCCTGGATGCGCAGGCGATTGTGGAGGCCGTTGTGAGGCTTTCACACGCGCTGGGCCTCAAGGTGGTGGCCGAAGGCGTCGAAACGCAAGAGCAGGCGCAGATATTGGCGCATCTTCAGTGTGATGAGCTTCAAGGGTTCCTCTTTGCCAAGCCCATGCCTGAAAGTGCCCTGCTGGCCTGGTTGGTTCAGCGTGGAACGAGCGTGCCTTCTGTGAGTCAGTCGGCGCAGGTTCACGCGGGCCTGGAGGAAGAGGACCGGCGTTGCTGGTCGGAACTGGAGGCTGCTGGTCCATGAGCCCTGATCACCCGTCATCGTTGCAATGGTGGTGGATGCTTGCCGCCCTTGTTGGTGTGGGTGTGTTGATGTCGATTCTGCGCGCCTGGCTGGCAGCACGTCAGCGAGCGGCACACGCCGAGCAGGGCCTGCACCGTGCGCCACCGCCCGTGGCGTCCCCAGAAAAGCCTGCCACACAAGTTCAGGATCCTTTGACTGGCCTGGCCACACGACTGTGGCTGGAAGATCAGCTTGCCGCCGCCGTGATGCGCGCGGAAGCACGCCAGCGGCGCCTGGCCTTGCTCTACGTGGATATGGACGGATTCAAACCGGTCAATGATTCCTTTGGCTATGCCAGTGGTGACGCCTTGTTGCGCGAAGTGGGCCACCGGCTGGCGAGCATGGGGCGGGGTACGGACACCATTGCCCGCATGGGCTCCGACGAGTTCATCATGCTGCTCGACGGCGATCCGGACAGCGCATCGGCCGCGCTGGTGGCCGACCGCGTGCGCCACAAGCTGCAGATCCCCTACGTGGTGGCCGGTCGCGAGGTACGCCTGTCGTGTTCCATCGGCATCGTGATGTACCCCGAACATGGCCCGCGCGCCAAGCTGATTGCCCGCGCCGATGCAGCCATGCTGGCGGCCAAACATGCGGGCGGCAACATGCATTGCTTCTTCGATGCCAGCATGGACCACGACTCGGAAAACACCATCGACCTGCAGCGCGATCTGCGCCGGGCCATCGAAACCCGCACGGGCCTGGAGCTGCACTATCAACCCAAGATTGATGGCCGCACGGGCGACATCACCGGGGCTGAAGCGCTGCTGCGCTGGCATCACCCGGAACGCGGCATGGTCAGCCCCGCAGTGTTCATCCCGATCGCCGAGCGGTTCGGCCTGATCGGTGCCCTGGGCCAATGGGTCACCGATGAAGCCTGCAGGCAAGTGCATGTCTGGTTGGATCAGGGCTTGCGCATGCATGTGGCCATCAACCTGTCGGTGCACCAGTTGCGCCAGTCGGATCTGGTGGACAAGATCCAGGAGGCCCTGACTCGCCACAAGGTGCCGGCCGAGCTCATCACCTTCGAGGTCACCGAGTCTGCCGCCATGGAGGACGCCAAAGCGTCCATGCGCATATTTGAACGTCTCTCCAGCATCGGCGTTCACTTGTCCATCGACGACTTCGGAACGGGTTACTCCAGCCTGAGCCATCTGCGCAAGCTGCCGGCCACCCAGCTCAAGATCGACCGCAGCTTCGTTCAGGACGTAGACCAGGAAGAAGACGCCAAGGCCATTGTGCGCGCTGTGATCAAGCTCGCCCATGCGCTTGGGCTAACGGTAGTGGCCGAGGGCGTCGAGACGCAGGCGCAGCAAGGCATACTTCGTCACCTCGGGTGTGATGAAATGCAAGGGTACTTGTTCGCCAAACCGATGCCTGCTGCCCATTTGAATAGGTGGGTAAGCCTGGACAAATCAGGCGATGCTGGCGACAGGCCAGGATTTCGTTTGTCAGCGTTCAACATGGATGAGCCATCTGCAGGTCGGCCCGGGCCAGTTCAGAGCGAATAGCCGCCTCGGCGATCTCGCTCGGTTGCGACGATCGCACGCACCTCGCCATCAGGCAGGCCCACCGCTTGCAATGCATGCGTGGTCAGGACCAGTCCTGCCTCCAGCATCTCGGGTACCACCATGGTGGCACCGGCCTCGCGCAGTGCCTGCGCGTGGGAGTCGTCGTGCGAGCGCACAAAGATGGATAGATCCGGATAGAGCGTTCTGGCGTACCGCACCACTCGGTCGGCTGCGGCCGGCTGATCCATGGTGACAACGAGGCAGGTGGCTCGTGCGAGGCTCAGCTTCTGCAAAAGCTCCGGGCGAGTGGCCCGCCCAAAGTAGACCGGCATACCCCGCGCGCTGAGGCTGGCCACACGCTCCACATCGTGTTCGATCCCCATATACGGCACATGCCGTTCATCGAAAACGGCAGCCAGTTGTTGCCCTACACGGCCCATGCCGATCACGACGACCTTGCCGCCTGGCGCGGGTAACTCGGCGGAGCTTTGCTGGCTGTCGCTGCCTTGCTGGAGCGCATCCCAGCGCCTGCCCCAATACTGGCCCAGGCGGGCGAGGCCGGGGGTGACCACCAGGCTGAGGCTGACCACCAACAGCATGAACTGCCCAGTTTCGGGTGTCAGCAGGTGGCTGCTCAAAGCTGAGCCAATCACGATGAAGGCGAACTCGCCACCCTGACCCAGCAGGGTGCCGCCCTCCAAGGCCTGGCCTGCAGTGAGGCCACTGAGGCGCAGCAAGATGCCCGTGATGAGGCTTTTGATCAGGAGCAGTCCCAGCACGGAGGAGATGATCCACAGTGGATCACGCAGCACTTCCCGCAGGTCAATGCCCATGCCGACCGACATGAAAAACAGTCCCATGAGCAGACCCTTGAAGGGCTCGACGCTGACTTCGACCTCGTGCCGATAGGCGGTTTCAGCGAGCAGCAAGCCTGCCAGAAAGGCGCCCAAAGCCATCGACAGGCCTGCCAGTGCCGTTGCGCCCGCCGTACCCAGGGCCACAAGCAGGGTCAGGGCCATGAACACCTCTGGCTGGCGGTCTTTCGCGAAGAACCGGAACAAGGGGCCGATCGCCAGGCGGCCCATGACCAATATCACGCCGACGACGCCGATGGACAAAGCTGCGGTACCGAGCAACTGCCCCAGCATGCCGTGGCGACTGTCGGTGGCCAGCAGGTCGATCACGATCAGCAGCGGCACAACGGCAAAATCCTGCATCATCAGCACTGAAAAGCACACTTGCCCCATGGGTGTGGCCAGGGTCCGATCCTGGGACATCAATTGCATGACCACGGCCGTAGATGACAAGGACAGCACCAGGCCGAGGATCAGTGCCACCTCCAATGGGTTGCCAAACCAGGATGCTGCTGCACCGATCACCAGCGCGCTCACGAGGATCTGGGCACTGCCCGTGCCGAACACCCATTTGCGCAGCGCCCAGACTCGTTGAAGCGACAGCTCCAGTCCGATGAGGAACATCAGAAAGATCACACCCAGTTCGGCCAGGGCGTGCACACCCTGGTGGCGAGGAATGCTCACCCACGACAGGCTGGGCCATTCGCTCACGAGGCTGCCTGTACCAAAGGGGCCGACCACCACGCCCACGCCAAGAAACCCCAGGACCTGGTTGACGCGCATGCGCTGCAGCAGGGGGATCAGAACCCCGGCGAGTGCGAGAAAGAGCAGAGTCTCTCTGAGAAAGGGCAAGGAGGAACTGTGGTCCATCGTTGAGAATCACTGGGCAGACAAGTGTGCCAGCGTATGTTTGGTCAGAACTTCGGCCATCGCGGAGTCAGGGGTGATCACGGTCAGACCTGGTTGATTCAATAACAAGCTCGCTTCACTCTGATTGTGCGCGACCAGATAAATGGCGGCGGATTCATTGAGTTGTCGCGCCATGTCGATGAGTTGTTGCGTGAGGATGCTGTCGCCTGTGGTGATGACCAAGGCCTTGGCGCGAGCGATGTGTGCCTGGATCAGGGTGGCAGGATCCGCCAGATCGCCAGACACGGCTGGAACCTGGTTCTGGCGCAAGCGCTCGACGATCGCGCGGTTTTCCTCGGCAACCACGTAGCGAACATTGGCTGTGTCCAGAAGCGTTGCGACGCCTTGCCCCAGGGCTCCGTAGCCTACCAGCACCACCTGCCCTGTCAGGTGGGCCGGGTCTACCGTGTTGGGCAGTTGCGCAAGCGGATCGTCTCTGGAAGCCAGGCTTTGGGCCAACGATGACCTGGTCTGAAGCCAGCCAAGTAGCGGATCCAGTGCGGCGAACAGCGCAGAGTTGGCTGCAATTGACACCAGTGCACCTGCCAGGATCAGATCGCGTCCTTCTTGAGGTAGCAGACCCAGCGCGCTACCCAGCCCGGCCAGGATGAAGGAAAACTCGCCGATCTGTGCCAGGCCTGCGCCGACCGTGAGTGCCGTATTGAGTGGGTAGCGGAAAAGAAGGACCAGGGCGATGGCCGCAACGGTCTTGCCCAGCAAAATGATGGTGGCCGTCAGCAGCAACTTGCCTGGCGATTGCCACAAGATGGACGGATCGAACAGCATGCCGACCGATACGAAAAAGAGCACGGCGAACGCATCACGCAGTGGCAGCGACTCGGCTGCTGCACGGTGACTGAACTCCGATTCGCGCATCATCATGCCTGCGAAGAATGCGCCCAAGGCAAAGGACACATCGAACAGTTTGGCAGCACCAAACGCCACGCCCACGGCGACGGCCACCACGCACAGCGTGAACAACTCACGCGATCCGGATCGGGCTACCCACCACAGCATGCGAGGTAACAGTCGGCGGCCCAACACCAGCATGGTCGCCACAAAGGCGACGACCTTGGCCAAGGTGAGTGAGACGGAGAGCCACAAGGGCTGGGTCGATGTGGGTGTGTTGCTCTGGGGCAGCAAGCTGGCAAACGCGGGCAGGAGCACCAGCACGAGGACCATGACCAGGTCTTCTACAATCAGCCAGCCCACGGCGATGCGACCATTGACCGTATCGAGTTGGCCGCGCGCCTCCAGCGCTTTGAGCAGCACCACGGTACTGGCCACCGACAGGCACAGTCCAAACACCAAGGCTGCGCCGACGGACCACCCCCACCAGCTCGCCGCCCCCATGCCCATGGCCACCGCTGCAGCGATCTGCACCAATGCACCGGGAATGGCGATGCGCTTCACAGCCATGAGATCGGACATGGAAAAGTGCAGGCCAACACCGAACATGAGGAGCATCACCCCGATTTCGGCCAATTGCCCCGCCAGGCCGACATCCGCTACGAAGCCGGGCGTTCCAGGCCCGATGAGTACGCCGGCCACCAGGTAGCCGACCAGCGGCGGCATGCGCAGCCAAGATGCCCCGAGTCCCAATAGCAGCGCCAGGCCGAAGCCCGCTGCGATGGTAGAGATCAGGCTGACGTCATGCGGCATGGCGGGGGTCAGTCATGTTGGTAAGGTGGCAATACTGCGCCGCAATGAAAGCAGAAGCGCGCTTGCGCCGCGTGGCCCTCCGTGAGGCAATGCTGACAGGTTCGCGTGGTCGGGCGTCCGCGCTGAGCGCTGATTTCGGCGCTCACGATGCCGGTCGGCACGGCCAGCACGCCCCAGCCCAGCATCATCATCAGGGCCGAGATCAGGCGCCCAAGATCCGTCTTGGGGGTGATGTCACCGAACCCGACGGTCGTCATCGTGGTCACGGCCCAGTACATCGACGTGGGAATGCTGGTGAATCCGTTGGCGGGGCCTTCCACCACGTACATGACCGTGCCCATGATGAGCACGACCATCATCACGAAGCCCAGAAAGACCATGATCTTGCGGCGACTCGCGCTCAGCGCGGCGGCCAGCCCGGTGTATTCAGTGACGTAGCTGCCCAGTTTGAATATCCTGAAAACACGCATCAAGCGCAGGATGCGCACGTCCATGAACACGCTGGCCTCGGGTATCAGCAGTGCAAAGTAGGTGGGCAGGATCGACAGCAGATCGATGACGCCGAAAAAGCTGGTGGCGTAGGCCAGCGGGCGCCGTACGCAAAGAAGGCGCAGCAGGTATTCGAGCGTGAAAAGGCCGGTGAAGACCCACTCAAGGGCGTCGAACTGCCCGCCCCAACGGGCCTGGATGCTGGTCACGCTGTCGAGGGTGACCACGCTCACGCTCAGCAGGATCAGGGCGATCAAGGTTTGATCGAAGCGCCTGCCCGCCAGGGTGTCGGCCTCGAAAATGATGGTGTAGAGGCGCAGCCGCCAGCCTTCCAGTGGTTTGTCCAGATCCTTGTTCATGGGGTGGTTATACGTCAGGCTCGGGGGGCTTTGCGGCTTCTCACTAAAATGGCGGAATGAACACGCCCGTCACCCTCGCGCCCGTCGCCCGCCGCCCCTACACCCGTGCAGCCCAGTTGCCGGAGATCATGCGCCAGCGCATCGTCGTGCTCGACGGCGCCATGGGCACCATGATCCAGCGCTACAAGCTGGGTGAGGCCGATTACCGCGGCGCCCGTTTTGCTGATCACGCCAAGGACCTCAAGGGCAACAACGAGCTGCTGCAGCTCACCAAGCCTGAAGTCATCCGTGAGATCCATGAGCAGTACCTGGCCGCCGGTGCCGATCTGATCGAGACCAATACCTTCGGGGCGACCACGGTGGCCCAGGATGATTACGATCTGCCCGAACTGGCCTACGAGATGAATGTGGCCGCAGCCCGCCTGGCGCGCGAATGCTGCGACAAGTACAGCACGCCTGACAAACCCCGTTTTGCTGCCGGCGCCATCGGCCCGACGCCCAAGACTGCCAGCATCAGCCCCGATGTGAATGATCCCGGCGCCCGCAACGTGGATTTCGACACCCTGCGCCAGGCGTATTACGACCAGGCCAAGGCCTTGATGGAAGGCGGTTGCGACGTCTTCCTGATCGAAACCATTTTCGACACGCTCAATGCCAAGGCCGCCATCTTTGCCGTTGACCAGTTGTTTGAAGACACCGGCGAGCGTTTGCCCATCATCATCTCGGGTACGGTGACGGACGCCTCCGGCCGCATACTGTCGGGGCAGACGGTGAGCGCCTTCTGGCACTCGGTGCGTCACGCGCATCCACTGGCCATCGGCTTGAACTGCGCGCTGGGTGCCACGCTGATGCGCCCCTATATCGAAGAGCTGTCCAAGATCGCGGGCGACACCTTCATCAGCTGCTACCCCAACGCTGGCCTGCCCAACCCGATGAGCGACACGGGTTTCGACGAAACCCCCGAGATCACCGGCGGCCTGGTGGAAGAGTTTGCCAAGGCGGGCTTTCTCAACATCGCGGGCGGTTGCTGCGGCACGACGCCGGGCCATATCGCGGCGATTGCCAAGCGTGTGAGCGCCTACAAGCCCCGTTGCCTGCATGAGGGCAACACAGGCTTTCTGAGCGAGCTGAAGGCCGCCTGACGATCGCTGGTGGGTCAGCGGCCCGACACGATGGCGGCAGGAATGGCGTCAAGTGGCAGCTCACGCTCCACGCCGCCCAGCTTCATGGCCTCCCTGGGCATGCCGTAGACCACGCAGCTGTCTTCATCCTGGCCCAGGGTGCGCGCACCAGCCTCGCGCATCTCCTTGAGGCCGCGCGCACCATCGTCGCCCATGCCGGTCATGATCACGCCCAGCGCGTTACGGCCGGCTGAGCGGGCCACGGATCGGAACAACACGTCGACAGAGGGGCGGTGGCGGCTGACCGGGGGGCCGTCCACCACGGCCACGCGGTACTGCGCGCCGTTGCGCTCCAGCACGAGATGGCGCCCGCCAGGGGCGATCAAGGCCAGGCCGGTGTGAACGCGGTCGCCATGCACGGCTTCGCGTACTTCGATGTCGCATACCTTGTTGAGCCGCTGCGCGAAGGCCGCCGTGAAGGCCTCCGGCATGTGCTGCACGATGACCATGCCGGGGCTGTCCACCGGCAGGGCGCTCAGCACTTGCTCCAGCGCCTGCGTGCCGCCGGTGGATGTGCCCAGGGCCACCACCCGGTCTGTGGTTTCGCTCATGGCGCGTGTCGGGCTGCCGACCTGCGAGGGGAGCACGGCATCGGCTGACAGCTTGGCCGGCGCGGGGGCCAGGCGGGCTCCGCCCGTCATGCGCCTGACACGGGCATGTGCCGCTGCCTTGACGACGGCGACCAGATCGTCGGATTCTTCCAGCAGGTATTGCTTCAGGTTGGCTTTGGGCTTGGCCACGATGCTCACCGCACCGGCGGCCATGGCCTGCATGGTGGTTTCTGCGCCTTGCGTGGTCAGGGTCGAGCAGATGACCACCGGGGTCGGGCGTTCCGCCATGATCTTGCGCAGGAAGGTCAGCCCATCCATGCGGGGCATCTCCACATCCAGCACGATCACGTCCGGCCATTCCTTGGCCATGCGGTCCATCGCAAAGACAGGATCCGCTGCGGCCCCGATCACGTTGATGGCGCGATCGGCCGACAGGCGTTGTGTCATCACCTGCCTGACAACCGCAGAGTCGTCCACGATCAGGACGCGTATGGGTTTGCTCATCGGTCAGGCTTCAAAGTTGGAGAAGTCATGCATCCTCACCGAGGTGGACTCGTCATGCTTGCGCTGGCTTGGTGCGGGTCTGGATGACGCTGGCGTGCGTGAGGCGCCTGCGTGCGTGGCGGCGCGGGCCGTGCGGTGGGTGGCGCGAGTGGTGGCTGTGGCTTTTGGCGCGGACACGTGGTGCCCCTCCGTGATGAAGAAGTTCATCAGCTCCTGAAGCTGCTCTGCCTGTCCGCTCATTTCCTCGGCTGTGGCGGCCAGTTCTTCCGACGAGCTGGAACTTTCTTGCGTGAGTTGCGACAATTGGGTCACGGCGGTGTTGATCTGGCCAATGCCGGCGGCTTGTTCATTGGATGCCGAAGCGATCTCCTGCACCAGGTCCGAGGTCTTGGAGATCGAGGGCACGATGGTATCGAGCAAGTGCCCCGCACGCTCTGCCAGTGACACGCTGGCTTTGGCCACTTCACCGATCTCCTGTGCGGCTTCCTGGCTGCGCTCGGCCAGTTTGCGCACTTCATCAGCCACCACGGCAAAGCCCTTGCCATGTTCTCCGGCGCGGGCTGCTTCGATGGCCGCGTTCAGAGCCAGCAGATTGGTCTGATAGGCGATGTCATCGACGATACCGATCTTGTCGGCAATGGTCTTCATGGCGGTGACCGTGTCCTTCACCGCCTGCCCGCCTTCCAGCGCTTCCTTGGCTGCCTTGGTCGACAGGCTCTCCGTGACCTTGGCGTTATCGGCATTTTGCTGAACGGAGCTGGCGGCCTGCTCAATCGTTGCGGAGGTTTCTTCCACACTGGAGGCTTGCTCGGCGGCGCCCTGGCTGATGCTTTGTGCCGTGGCCGAAACCTGCTCGGCCGCCGCAGACAAGGCGTTCGACGAACTGCGTACGTCGCCGATGATGTGTGACAGGCGGTCGGTCATGCCCTTGATGGCGGCCAGCATGCTCGTGTTGTCACCAGGCTTGACCTCGACCTGGACGGTCAGGTCACCTTGCGCCACGCGGCTGACCACCTCGGCGGCGTAAGCAGGTTCACCGCCGAGCTGCTTGATCAGGCTGCGCGCGATGGCCCAGCCAATCAGGCTGATCGTGATCAGCGTCACCCCGGACACGATCAAGGAGATGGTATTGGCGGTTTGCTGGATGGTCGTGGCTTCATCGGCACCATGTTGGCCTATTTCCATGTTGTACTGGCGGTGTTCATTGAACACGGTGATCATCCTGGCGATCAGCGCCTGATTGGCATTCATGTGCTCGACAGCTGCATCTTGCTTGCCTTCGTCGTCGTACCTGGTCGCTACCGCCCGCATGGACATGAAATCGGCCACGGCTGCCCGGTCTGCGACCAGCATGGCCTTGTCCTTCTCGTCCGTGACCAGGGGTTCGTACCGCTTCAGGGCATCTTCCAGCTTGGCCATGCTGTCGGCCACCACTTTGTCGTTGTCGAGGTTATGCGCCTTGTCGTTGTCGGCAATGCGTCGCCAGGTTCTCACGCGGATATTCGCTGCGGCGTCGGACGCTTCGGCGATCAGCAGCAAGCTGGGCACCACGTTGACGTTGGCGAAGTTGGCGCCGTCATACACCTTGCTCATCTGGACGCGGGCTACGCCGGCCAGAACGGTGATGCCGATCACGGCTGACAACACCAGCAGGCTGAACTTCTGTGCAACGGTCAGTGATTTCATGTTGACGTCCTCGGTTTTGGCTTGATGGCGCAGGGTGCGCCTTGTGGTGGGCGGGGAGAGGTTTCGCGTGTCAGTTCGGGCGTTTGAAATAAATGGACGGCTTGATCAGCTGAAGCTGGTCCGTCACGCCATGCAGGCTCTCGGAGTGGCTGATGATGAAATGGCCGCCCGGGCGCAGCAGCGGCAGCATGCGTGCCACCACCTCGCGCTTGGTCTCCATCGAAAAGTAGATCATCACGTTGCGCAGAAAGATCACGTCGAAGCGCGGCATGTCGGGCAGGGGCGCACACAGGTTGATCGATTCGAAGCGAACCCGCTCGCGCAAGGGGCGGTCAATCAGGAAGCGACCTTCCTGGCTGCCGATGCCCTTGAGGCAGTACTTCGCGCGCAGTGGCTTGGGGATGTCGCCGGCATCTTCCATCGGGTAGAGCGCCTGCTGGGCCGTGTGCAGCACGCGGGAGCTGATGTCGGAGGCCAGGATGTCAAACCGCATGTGCCCAAGAGACTCAGCCAGCGTCATGGCGATCGTGTAGGGCTCCTCACCTGTGGAGCTGGCGCCGCACCAGATGCGAACGGGTCCCTGGTTGCGCAAGGTTGGCGCGATGGTGTTGGCCAGAAAATCGAAGTGCTTGGGCTCGCGAAAGAAATAGGTTTCGTTGGTGGTCAGCAGGTCGAGCGCCATCTGACGTTCGGCCTGGTCGCTCTGAATCAGCTTGAAGTAGTCGCCATAGCTGTCCAGTGCATGCTGCCCGAGGCGCTTGGCCAGTCGCCCGCTCACCAGCGGTTTTTTGGCTTCGGTGAGGTTGATGCCTGCCAGGTCGAACATCAGCTCACGAAAGCTCTTGAACTCCTTGTCGGTCAACGTGGGCATCATCCTGATCTACCCCGCTGTGACTTGAGCTTCGTTGCTCGTGGTGATGCCGTTGAGCACCGAGATCTCATCCACAGACAAGACCTTGCCCAGATCCAGCAGGATCACGAAGTTGTTGTTGATCTTGGCCATGCCATCGATGAAGTCGGCGCGGATGCGGGTGCCGAAGCTCGGTGGGGGCTCGATGCTCGCGCTGTCGATCTGGCGCACCGCGCTGACCGCGTCCACGACGATACCCAGCACATGCGTGTCCTCATCGGACTGGACTTCCAGGATCACGATGCAGGTTCGGCGAGAGATCTCGGTGCGGGCCCGTCCGAAACGGGCATTGAGATCGATCACCGGCACGACGGCGCCGCGCAGGTTGATGACGCCGCGTATGAAGGACGGCATCATCGGCACCGAGGTGAGGTTGCCGTATTCGATGATCTCCCTCACTCGCAAGGTGCCCACTGCGAACAGCTCTTTGCCCAGGCTGAAGATGAGGTACTGGCTGATCATGCCGGGCTTGCCGTCAGCTTGAGACTTCAAGGGTGCGGTCGATGTGGCTGTGCTCATGGATTAGTCCTCGAACTTGACGAACTCTTGCGTGTTCACCGGGGTGTTGTCGTGCTTGCGTTTGCCGATTTGAGGCTGGCGTGCAGGCGATCCTGAAGACCTGGCCGAGCGCGCAATGCGGTTGATGGCCTGTGAGGCGCTGACGGCCGGGCCTGGCTGCGCTTCTGTCTTGAAGAAGTTCATCAGCTCCTGCAATTGCTCTGCCTGGCTGCTCATTTCCTCGGCGGTGGCCGCGAGCTCTTCAGACGAGCTGGAGTTCTCCTGCGTGAGCTGCGACAGTTGCGTCACGGCGGTATTGATCTGCCCGATGCCCGACGACTGTTCGTCGGACGCGGAGGCAATTTCCTGCACCAGATCGGATGTCTTGGCGATCGTGGGCACGATGGCATCCAGCAGGTCTCCTGCCCGTTCGGCCAGGGCCACGCTGGACTTGGCCACTTCGCCGATTTCCTGTGCGGCCTCCTGGCTGCGCTCGGCCAGCTTGCGGACCTCGTCGGCCACCACGGCAAAGCCCTTGCCGTGCTCACCTGCACGGGCGGCTTCGATGGCGGCATTCAGGGCCAGCAGGTTGGTCTGGTAGGCGATGTCGTCCACGATGCTGATCTTGTCGGCAATGGTCTTCATGGCCACCACGGTGTCTTTCACCGCCTGGCCGCCTTCCGTGGCTTCCTTGGAGGCCTTGCCCGACATGCCTTCGGTCACCTTGGCGTTGTCGGCGTTTTGTTGCACCGAGCTGGTCATCTGCTCGATCGAGGCGGAGGTTTCTTCCACACTGGAGGCTTGCTCGCTGGCGCCCTGGCTGATGCTTTGGGCGGTGGCCGACACCTGCTCTGCCGCGACCGACAGAGCGTCAGACGCTGTGCGAACCTCACCAATGATCTGGGAGAGTTTGACGGCCATCGCCTTGACGGCCGCCAGCATGCTGCTGTTGTCGCCCGGCGCCAGCTGCACGTCCACCGTCAAGTCACCGTTGGACACCTTGTTCACGATCTCGCTGACGTAGGCGGGCTCACCACCCAGCTGGCGCAGGATGCTGCGGGTGATCCAGGCGCCGATCAGGCCGAGGATGACCAGCGCCACAGCGGCACATGTCAGCATGAACATCTTCGCGGAGGCCACCTGGGCGTCGCCTTCCTTGACCGCTTCGTCGCCCACCTTGACGTTCAGGTCGACGATCTTGTCCAGGGTGACTTCCGCCTTGTCGAACAAGGGCTCGGCATGGGCGCTGCGCTGGTAGAACTCGGTGAACAGGGCCTTCTGGCGTGCGGCATCTGTGTTGGCGCTCAGCGTCGCGATGGTTTCGGTGATCTTCGCGTCGGCGGCCTTCCAGTCAGTCCAATCTTTGACAAACTGCTTCCACAGCACCTCCTCTTCGGGCGTTTGAGGCAGAGGTGCGTAGAGCTTCCAGCCATCCTCGGCGCGCTTCCACACGGTGTCCTTTTCTTTCAAGCTTTCGGCAAACTTGGCTTGAGCCTGATTGTCGTTTTCATAGAAGGCCACCAGCCGGTTGGCCGCCGTGATGGCCGTCTGGGCCTCGTTGATCATTTCAAGGCCCAGCACGGAGGGCAGGCGCACTTTGCCCACCTCCGACAGGGAGCCCGCGGTTTTGACCAGACCGCTCCAGCCGACGGCGCCGACCATGGCCAGGGCCAGCAAGGCGACGGCGAGCAAGCTGATCAGCTTGGCCTTCAGTGACAGGTTGTTCATGATGTGAGTGACCTTTCCAGGTGCTTGACGTTGTGAGTGGCGCTGCGAGCTCAATGGGCTTCGTGCAGCGCAGGGTGTCGAGCGTGGAAATGCCTGGGCTGGAAGCCCGCCTCGCTCTCTTGGGTCACTTGCGTGACCAGGTTGGGAACATCCAGCAGCAGGGCCACGGCCCCGTTGCCCAGGATCGTGAAGCCGCCGACGCCGCGGACGTGCTGGAAGACCTTTCCAAGTGGCTTGATGACCGTCTGCAATTCGCCCATCAACTGATCGACGACCAGGCCGACGCGCTTGCCGCCGCCCTTGACCACCACCACGTTCTGGCGGCGGCCAGGTTCTCCTTCGATGTCATACAGTTCGCGCAGGCGCACCAGGGGCAGCACCTCGCCACGCAGATCCAGCCAGTCGCTGCCCGCAGTCTGCTGGCGAGACATCTCGATGCACTCCACCACCATGCTCAGCGGCACCACATAGGACGACTTGCCCACACCCAGCAGGAAGCCGTCGATGATGGCCAGCGTCAGCGGCAAACGGATGCACACGGTGGTGCCCACGCCTTCGGTGCTGCGCAGGTCGATCGAGCCGCGCAGCGCCAGAATGCTGCGCTTGACCACATCCATGCCCACGCCGCGCCCGGAGAGGTTGCTGACCTGCTCGGCCGTCGAGAACCCGGGCTGGAAGACCAGGTCGTAGATGTCCTTGTCGCTCAGTGCGGCATCGGGGGCCACCAGGCCGCGTTCGATGCCTTTGCGCAGGATGCGGTCCTTGCTCAGGCCGCCTCCATCGTCGCTGACTTCGATCACCACCTGGCCCGCTTCGTGTTTGGCGTGCAGGCTGACCGTACCTTGAACGGGTTTGCCGGACTGGGCGCGGCGTTCGGCGGATTCGATGCCGTGATCCATGGCGTTGCGCACCAGGTGGGTCAGGGGATCGGCCAGTTTCTCCACGACGGTCTTGTCGAGCTCCGTCTCGGCACCCGTGATCTTCAGGGCGATGTCCTTGCCCAGTTCCTGGCTGACGTCGCGCACCACCCGTTGAAAGCGGTTGAAGGTGCCCGCGATCTGGACCATGCGCAGGTTCAGGGCCGAGTCCCGCACCTCTTCCATCAGCCGGCTCACGGCCGAGGTGGCTTGGGTGAGGTCCTTGATCTTGTGCTTGCGGGCGATCAGGTGGGCCCCGGCGCCCGCGATGATCAACTCACCGACCAGGTCGATCAGGTGGTCCAGCTTGCTGGCATCTACGCGCAACAGATTGGTGTCGCCCTGTCGCGTGGACTCGCGTGCCTTGCTTTGCTTGACCAGTGCGGCATCCACGACTGACGGGTGCACCTGGGCACGGTCGATCAATATTTGCCCCAGGGGCTCGACGGGGCGGCCTTCATGCCCCGATACGGTCTGCTCGTCCAGTGCGGCATCCAGTTCGGCGCGCGTCAGGGTGCCGCAGCGAATCAGGATCTCGCCCAGGCGCAGTTCCGATTCGGGCAGGGCGGCGATCAGGTCGGTGTATTCGCTGATCTTGCTGCGTGGCGGCAGTATGCGGATCTGGCTGTCATCCCGCACGAACTCGAATGCGCCTTCAATGGCGGCCTTGTCCGCCTGGCTGCGCAAGCTGATCTCGAAACCCAGATGGCACTCATCGGGATCCAGGTCTGACAGCGCGGGCACGTTTTCGGTGAGCGTGACGATGTGCACGATCTCGCCCAGGGTGGTGAGAAAGCGCACGAAGCTCAAAGGGTCGAATCCCTCGCGCATGGTGTCCCTGCCGAATCGCAGCGAGATGTGCCAGTTGTCGGTATCGACCATGGCGCCGGGCGATTCGCTGCGTTCTGTCTGTTCGTCAGTCCGTGATGCGGTGGGGGGCTCGGCCTTGCCCGATGCGCTGCCGCCTGCCTGCAGCACCGCTTCGAGCTTGACTGTCAGCGCTGCGCCGCGTTGGGCGCAGGCCTCGTCAGGCTCATGGCCTTTGGCGATGAGTTCGACCAGCGAGTGAATGTGGTCACCCACCGACAGAAACAGGTTGGCCAGCGCGCCGTCGAACCGGATCAAGCCTCGGCGAACATCGTCCAGCACGTTCTCTGCCACGTGCGTGAAGGCCACGATGTCGTTGAGGCCGAAGATGCCGGCGGAGCCTTTGATCGTGTGGGCCGCACGGAAGATGGCGTTGATGGTCTCGGCATCGTCCGGTTGCTGCTCGATGAACAGCAGGGCCTCTTCCATGCGGTCGAGCAGTTCCTTGCTCTCCGTGATGAAGGCCTGAAGTGCTTCGTCAAGTTTCATGCGGTCTGCTCCGGGTGCCCGTCAGGAACGGTGGCAAATTCGTGGGTGAGATCCATCAGGGCCAGCGCGTGCGCCACCTGCGGTGCCATCGAGTTCAGGCTGATGCTTGTGCCGTTCTGGCGGGCTTCTCGCTGTGTGGCCAGCAGGAGCTGGATGCCTGCACCATCGATCTCGGACACCTCGCTGAGGTCGATCTGCAGCGGGCTGCCGTCGCTCAAGGCGGCCAGCAGGCGGGCTTTCAAGTCGTGCACGGCATACACCGTGAGCTCGCCCTCGACCTTTACGGGCGTGCTCATGGCATCACCAGCTTGGACACCACGCTCAGCAATTGAGGTGGCAGGAAGGGCTTGACGATCCAGGCTTTGGCACCAGCGGCCTTGCCCTTTTCCTTCTTGTCATCACCGGCTTCCGTGGTCAGCATGACCACCGGCGTGTACTTGTAGGCGGGCATCTGCTTCATGGCGGTGACGAAGCCGAAACCATCCAGGTTGGGCATGTTCACATCGCTGATGACCAGGTGGTACTTGCGGCCATCCAGCTTGGTCAGCGCCTGTTTGCCGTCTTCGGCTTCAATCACGTCAAAGCCTGCGCCACTGAGGGCAATGCGAACAGCGGTTCGCAGTGAAGACGAGTCATCGACGACCAGAATGGTTTTGCTCATGATGGTGCAGCTCCCTTGTCAGAAAAAAGTGGTGTCGCCGTCGTCGGCCGAACTGGTCGCCGGGATCAAGTCCGCCAGCTCGATCGGACGCCCCTCGTGCGCGGCCTGTTCTTCTGGCGTGGTGTAGGTGCTACGCAGCTGTGCCAGCCATTGCTCGGCTGAGGCGCTGGCCGCCGGGGGCGCGCTGTCGTTCACGCCCAGGGTGCGCAGCAACTGCTCCTGGTTGTCGCTGGTGTGCTGCAGGATCTGGCTGATGCGATCCTGGGCCTGCACGGCCACGAGCACCTGGTCAATTTCGTTTCGGATGGCCTGGCTCTCGGTCAGCAGGCTTTGCGTGTTGCTCATCACGTCGGTGGCCGTGCTGTGAATGCGTTGCACGACACCTTCGATGGTTTGCGAGGCCTGGTCCATCAGCGCCTTGTCGTGCTTGGTGAACGATTCGTAGCTGTGGCGTGCGCGGTCGATGGCCTCGCTGACCTGGGCGATGACCGAGGTGATGCGCTCACCCGTCTGGCCGGATTCCAGCGACAGGAGTCGCACTTCCTTGGCCACCACCGCAAAGCCCCGGCCGCTTTCACCTGCGCGTGCCGCTTCAATGGCCGCGTTGATGGACAGCAGGTTGGTTTGCCTGGCGATGGCGCCCACTTCTGCGGCCATGCTCTGGAGTTGCCCCACGAACTGGGTGACGGTCACGACCTCATTGAGCAACTGGCTGCGTACCTCCAGGGCGTCGCGCAAGTCATGCAGCAGGCCCGTGAGTTGTGATTGCGCATCCGTGAGGGCGTGATGCAGTCCGCCGTCCTGGCCGCCTTGAGAGGCACGGTCCATGGTGTCGCACAGCCGTTGGGACATGCCCGCAAAACGCTGCGTCAGCACGTCCATGGCGTGTGAGAGTTGTTGCCTGGCGGCGTGCAGATGCCTTGACCAGATGGGCAGCACCGCACCACACAGGGATGGCAGATGGTCCTGGGGCTGGTGGGCGTGGCTCGCGGGCTTCACTTGCTGCTGTCGGCGTGTCAACCACGAACTCAGCGGGCCACAAATCAGCGTGGCCAGTGTGGCGAATGCCAAACAGATTGGCCAAACCCATGCCGGCGCGGCCAAACTGATGTGAATGCACAAGGTACCCAGCGTGGCAACAGACAGCCCCTGCCACAAGGGTGATGAGGGCGTCGAGCCTTCATCGGTGGGGGAAATCACCCCAGCTGCCAGTTCCATGGTTTTGCTCCTGCGAATAGGCGTAGGCAGCTATTCGTCCAAAAGCGCATGCACCTTGATGAGGCGCAACGTGCTTTTGAGCAATATTTCATGGAGTCATCAGCATGCACGTCTCAAGTTGACGATTGCACGTGTGACAACTCCATCATGGGTGGCAGCAAGTGAGTGGGGCTTGATTTCTAGAGTGATAACTCCATATATGTGCTTATGACAGCTTATCGGATCACACAAATGTTTTGTTAAGTCATTTATGTGATCGGTGGCGTTTCGTGCAGGTATATGTGATGAATGGCGCATTTTGCTGAGGATGCTGCCTGTGCTTTAATCTGCTGATCATTGTTTTTCCCATGCGGTTATGCTTCCCAAATCACTAGCGCTCATTGATGACGACAAAGAGTACGCGGAGTTCCTGGCGCAGTATCTGCAGGAGCAGGGCGTGCGTGTGGTTGTGTTCTCTGACAGCAATGATCTGTTGGTGCATGCAGACCCTTACGGCTACCAGTTCTATCTGGTTGACCTCATGCTGCCTGGCATCGATGGCGTCGATCTGATCAAGCTGTTGCGCCGACGGACCACGGCTGGTCTGGTGGTGGTGTCCGGTCGCCTGGCACCCGATGTCTTCAAGGACGTCATCAGTGCCGGTGCGGACATGTACCTGACCAAGCCGGTGCAGTTCGAACAGGTCGCCTTGGCCATCAAGGCGGTTCATCGCCGGATCAACAGCAACGGGCAGATATCCGCGGAGTGGCGACTTGAGCGGCGCACTGGCCAGTTGGTGGCACCAGACGGCGCACGGGTGGACCTGAGCGACATCGACCAGACGCTGATGGAGTGTTTCGTGGAGGCCGGCGGTGAGGTGGTCAGCCGGGACACCCTGCGCCAACGCATTGGCAAAAGCGATGACAACGAGACCACGGATGGGCTCAATGCGACCATCTACCGCTTGCGTCGCTGCATTGAGCGTGCGACGCCCTTGCTGGTGCCCTTGCAGTCCAAGTCCAGGGTGGGCTATGTGTTCCGTGCGCCTTTGACGGCGGCTTGATCGATCAAGCCTGACAGGTTGGTCAGTGGCTGGGTGCCTGAACCATGGTCAGTCGCATTGTGGTGCCTGATTGCCCCTGGACGAGCAGGTTCACCTGCCCGCCGTGGAGTTCCATCACCCGTCGAACGATGTAGAGCCCCAGCCCATGGCCAGGCTGGCTGTGGTGGTGGTCGTGCGCGCCCCGCTCAAACAGGTGCGGCAGCACGTCCGGCGCTACGCCCGGGCCTTCATCGATCACGTCGATGACGAGTGCCAGCGGCGCATCCGAGTCGCTGACCCGGATGGTAATGGGGGCATCCGGCGGGCTGAATTTCAGGGCATTGGACAGCAGGTTGCGCAGCGCCAGTCGCATCAAGCTCATGTCCATGGAGACGGTGCGGGTGGAGGTCAGCCGCTCGATGTGGATGCGGGCCTGTTCTTCCGCCGGCATGTCGGCCACGGCAACGCCGATCAGTGTGTCGACATCCGCATCCTGCCGCGCGATGGGGGCCGACTGGGCCAGCAAGGCGGCGACGGCCAGGGTGTTGTCGATGTTGGCCATGACCTGATTCATGACCTTCTGGGCGCGTGCCACCCTTTGTGTGGCAGCCACGTCATTGAGGCTTGAGAGGCTGGCTTTGGCGCTTTGCAGCGCGGCCGATGCATTGTTGAGGGGTTGCCTCACTTCATGCGCGAGCACGTCCAGCATTTCGCTGCGTTCCTTGAGCAGGCGATCGAGCTCCGCCACCTGCTGCTCGATGCGCTGCCGCATGGACTGCTCCTGTCGCAGTTCGGCCTCCTTGGTGCGTTGTTCGGTGATGTCCTGTACGGCCCCGAACATGCGCACCGGCAGCCCGCCTTCGAAGGCCACCTCGCAGAAACAGCGCACCCAGGCTCGACGCCCCGTGGCTGTGATGACGGGGAACTCGGCTTCCCACGGCTTGCCGCTCTGCGTGCCTGAGGCCACCATGGCGTTGAGCCAGTCGCGGGCTTCCGGATCGACAAACTGGCGCGCTTCTTCGCGCGTGGGTTGATAGCCTGGTGGCAGATCGTAGATGCGACACACCTGATCCGACCATTTCACGGCATTGGTGCGCAGGTCCACTTCCCAGCCACCCACACTGGCCATGCGCCCGGTCTGGTCCAGAAAGGCCTCGCTGGCACGCAAGGCAGCCTCGGTTTCCTTGAGTTTGGTGACCTCTGTGACCTGGACCAGAAAGCCTTGCACTTGTCCATCGACGATGTCGGGCAGGTAGCTGGCCAGGCTGTGCCTTTGCACGCCGTCCGGGCCCGGCACGATGCGCTCGAACTGCTGCTCCTGGCCCGCCAGGGCGCCCCTTATATAGGCCTCGTTGAGTGCGAACAGCTTGGCCCCCAGCAGATCCTCCATGCGGATGCCGATGATCTGCTCGGGCGTGCGGCCGAACCAGACCTTGTAGGCCTTGTTGGCAAAGCGGCAGCGCAGATCCTTGTCCCAGTAGGCCAGCATGGAGGGTACGTGGTCCACCAGGCGGCGCATGTAGTAGCTGATGTCGCTGCTTTGACTTGGGCTGTTGTTGCGCATGCTCAGTCCGCGTAAGGATCCTCGAAGCCCAGCGCGGCCATGATCTCGCGTTCTTGCGCTTCCATGGCTTCGGCGTCCTTCTTTTTCATGTGATCCCAACCTTGCGCGTGCAAGGCACCGTGCACCAGCATATGCGCGTAGTGGGCTTCCAGTGTCTTGCCCTGCTCTCGGGCTTCGCGCTCAATGACAGGGGCGCAGATGATCAGGTCGGCCATGACCACCGGTTCGATCGCATAGTCGAAGGTCAGCACATTGGTGGCGTAGTTCTTCTTGCGGAAGTCCTTGTTCAGCGCGCGGCCTTCTTCTTCACCGACGATGCGCACCGCGAATTCGGCATCGGTGTCGAGCGCGGCTTTCAGCCAGCGGGCCACCTTGTGGCGGGCCAGGGTGTCGCGGTGGCTTTTGTCTGCGAACTGCAGGCTCAGGCTGAGGGTCGGTTTCATGCGTCTTGCCGTGATGTGTCGGTTGTCTTGTTGCCGCGCGTGGCCTGACGGGGTTCGATCTCGCTGGCCTGGGCTGCGTCGTAGGCCTCTACGATGCGGGCGACCAGCGGATGGCGCACGACGTCTGCGGACGTAAAGCGGGTGAAGGCCACGCCCTTGACCCGTTTGAGGATGCGCTCTGCCTCGATCAAGCCGCTCTTGGCCCCTTTGGGCAGGTCGATCTGGCTGACATCGCCCGTGACCACGGCGCGGGCACCAAAGCCGATGCGGGTGAGGAACATCTTCATCTGCTCGGGCGTGGTGTTCTGCGCCTCGTCCAGGATCACGAAAGCGTGGTTGAGCGTGCGCCCGCGCATGAAAGCCAACGGTGCGATCTCGATCAGGCCCTTCTCGAAAGCCTTGGTGACGCGGTCAAAACCCATCAGGTCGTACAGGGCGTCATACAGCGGGCGCAAGTAGGGGTCGACCTTTTGCGTCAGGTCGCCAGGCAGGAAGCCCAGGCGCTCACCGGCTTCTACTGCGGGGCGGGTCAGCACGATGCGCTGCACGGCACTGCGCTCCAGGGCATCCACCGCGCAGGCCACCGCCAGAAAGGTTTTGCCCGTGCCGGCCGGGCCGATGCCGAAGCTCAGGTCGTGCGACAGGATGTTGCGCAGGTACTGGACCTGGTTGGGCGTGCGGCCGTGCAGGTCGGCGCGGCGGGTGTGCAGGGTGGGGCCGTCGGCTTCTTCGTCGGGCAGCGCCTGCACCTCGTCGGCCGATTTGGGCTGGCGGGCCCGCTGCTGACTGGCCAGGCTGGAGGTGATGGCCAGTTGCACCATTTCGGCGCTGATGGGCTTGGCGCTGCGCGCGTACAGCGCATCCAGCAATTCGACCACCTGTTGGGGGACGCCCCGGGCCCCTTCGACGCGGAATTGCTCGCCGCGCCGCGTCATCGTCACGCCAAAAGCGGCCTCGATGGTGCGCAGGTGTTCATCCAGCGGACCGCACAAGTGGGCCAGTCGGGTGTTGTCAGGGGGGGAAAAGCTGTGCCGCAGTTGCATGAAAGCCCCGGTAGGGAGAGAAAGCATGCAAATTGTCGCCTGCCCGAGGCTTCACCATGTGACATATATTGCGAAAATCGGAGAGTCTTCGCACACATGGTGTGTGCGACGGGCTTTGGAGTCTTCCTTGAGCAAATTGCATCGTTGGTGGCAGTCCTGGGCCCAAAGGTCATCGTCTGCCGATTCGGATACCGACGGCGAAGGTGGTCCATCGGGTACGGTCGGGCGCTCGCCTGCCCAGGTTCGTCGTTTGTGGCTGTTGTTGGGGCTGGGCCTGATCCTGGCCTTGGTGGTGGCCTACGTCATGGTCGCCCTGAACCGGGAAACCGTTCGACTGAGCCGTCCATCCACCATCGTGGCAGCCATGGCGGCAGAAAGCTCAGTCCAGTCACTCGATCAGGCTTGGTCAGTGCGCAGCAACGCCAACCAGTTTCCCGCCGGGCAGACTGGGCATTTGCAGAGCCTGCCTGACGAGTGGGCCAAGACGCAGATTGGCTACCAGGGCGCCGTCTGGTATCGCTTCAACTTTGATGCCAACAAGCTGCCCGCGCCGGATCAGGTCATGGCGGTCTACATCGAGCGTGCCTGCTCCAACGTGGAGGCGCATCTCAATGGCCAGTTGCTCTACCGTGGTGGCCGCATGACCGAACCTTATGCGCGCAACTGCTATCGCTCGCACGTCATCCCGTTGCCGACCTTCCTGCTGCGCGAGGCACACAACCAGTTGGACATCAAGGTGGCGGGTTATCCCATCAACCGCGTGACGGCGCGGCAACGTGCCGGCGGGCTGGCCGCCGTGAGCATCGGGCCGCTGCAGGAAATCCGCGAACTGTATGAGCAACAGGAGTTCTGGACGACCACCGTGTCTCAGGTGCTGGGCGGCATCCTGGCTGTGCTGGGCGTGTTTGCCCTGGGCCTGGCCTGGGTGCGCCGGCTCGATTACCTGCTGTACTTCGGGTTCCTGACCATCGGCTGGTCGATGATGACCGGGCGGATGTGGCTCAGCGATGTGGCGGTGCCCAATGCGGGCGTCGAGGTGCTGATTGCCATGATGTTCGCGCCCATGACGGCCTTTGCCATTAAATTCCTGCTGGGCTATGCCGGGCAGAGCATGGGGGCGGTCAACCGTGGCGCACGCAAGCGCCAGCTCAACGCCGTGCTGTGGGCCCAGTGCGTGCTGTTTCCCATCAGCCTGTTGGCCATGGGCACGGACCGTCTCTTCATGGGTGCCCGCATCTGGTACGTGCTGTTTGCGCTGGAGCTGTTCGTGACGATCGGCTTCTTCCTGTGGGTGGCAGGCAAGAAGCGCCGCACCGAGTTCTGGCTGATGAGCGCCGCCCTGGGTGTGGTGGCCGCAGTGCTGGGCATCGAGCTGACATTCCAGAGCGGCTTGGTCAAGTTGTGGGGCGTACACATCACCCACTTCGTGATGCCGCTGCTGTATGCGGCGGTGGCGGTGCGTTTGATTCAGGTTTACGCCCGCGCGCTGCAGACCGCTGAGGGTGCCCGCAAGCAACTGGAGCGCCGCGTGCAGGAAATCAGTGGCGAGATCGAGCGCAACTTCAACCAGATAGCCGAACTGCGCGTCGAGCAGATCGCCGAGAAGGAGCGCAAGCGCATCGCGGCCGACCTGCACGATGACCTGGGCGCCAAACTGCTGACCATCGTGCACACCAGTGACAACGACCGCATCTCCACCCTGGCGCGTGAAGCGCTGGAAGAAATGCGCCTGTCCGTGCGTGGCCTGACCGGCAAGCCCATGGTGCTGTCCGACGCCCTGGCCGACTGGCGGGCCGAAGTGGTGTCCCGTCTGGGGCAGGCGGGCATCGAATGCGAGTGGCGCAACCCCAATGACATCATCGAAGAGCCACTTTCGTCACGTACTTATGTGCAGACCACGCGTATCCTGAGGGAGGCGGTCAGCAATGTGATCAAGCACAGTGGTGCCTCGCATGTGGTGATCTCGGCCGAGGTGCACCTGGAGCACCACGATTTCGTGCTGGTCATTCAGGACAACGGCAAGGGCATTCCGATGGAGTTGGACGGTCGCCTGGACCGTGGCCACGGCATGACCAGCATGAAGCACCGTGCCAAGCAGTTGAGCGGCCAGTGTCTGGTCGAATCGGGGCCGGGTTTTGGCACCGTGATCCGTTTGACCCTGCCATTGGAAATCGCCACCATGCAACAAGTCTTGCCAACATCGCTCTCGGGAAGCCCCGGCGCTGCTAGCATGCGAAATATTGCGCGTGGACACTGATCCCAGCGTTCCTAGTTTGAAGTGAGGCCCGTCCACCATGAAGCAAATCCTTTTACTTGAAGACCTGCCCGAAATCCGCGTGTGGCTCAAGACCCTCGCGCTTCAGGTGTTCCCCGGTGCCCAGATCAGCGAGGCCTCGCGTATTCATGACGCGCTGGAGTTGGTCAACGCGGTGCGCTTTGACGTCGCCATGGTCGACCTGGGTCTGCCAGACGGCTCCGGCGTCGAGGTGGTGCAGGCCTTGCGCGAAAAGCAGCCCGATGTGCAGTCCGTGGTCGTGACCATTCACGATGACGACGATCACCTCTTCCCCGCCCTGCAGGCCGGCGCCTTCGGCTACCTGCTCAAAGAGCAGTCGCGCGAGCAACTGGCCGAGCAGTTGCACCGCATCAGCCAGGGTGAGCCCCCGCTGTCGCCCTCGATTGCCCGTCGCGTGATCCAGTACTTCACCGCACAAGCACGTCAGCAGCCCATCCAGCCCGATACCGTGACGCCGCACGTGCAGCTCACCGATCGCGAAAACGAAGTGCTGTTGCGCGTGGCCAAGGGCTTCACGCTGCCCGAAATCGGCCAGCAGCTGAACCTGTCGCGCCACACGATCGCCGACTACGTCAAGCAGATCTACCGCAAGCTCAATGTGTCCTCGCGTGCCGAGGCCGCGCTGGAAGCCCAGCGTCTGGGTTTGTTCCGCCGTTAAGTCTTGTAGATGATTGCTCGCCTGACCGGGCTGCTGGCCGAAAAGCAGCCGCCCTTTGTACTGGTCGACGTCAATGGCGTCGGCTACGAAGTGCAGGTGCCCATGAGCACCTTCTACAACTTGCCTGAACTGGGCGCCAAGGTTACCTTGCTGACCCAGTTCATCGTGCGTGAAGATGCGCAACTGCTGTTTGGCTTCCTGACGGCTGCCGAGCGCGAATCCTTCCGTGAGCTGATCAAGATCAGCGGCGTGGGCCCGCGCATCGCCTTGGCACTGTTGTCGGGCTTGAGTTCCAGCGAACTGGCGCAGGCGGTGGCCGCACAAGACACCACGCGCCTGGTCAAGGTGCCGGGCATCGGCAAGAAGACGGCCGAGCGCTTGTTGCTCGAACTCAAGGGTAAGTTGGCGCCCGCGCTGGCCACTCCCGGTTTTGCCGCCGTGAGCGATAGCCAGGCTGACATCCTGCAGGCCCTGATCGCCCTGGGTTATTCCGACAAGGAAGCGCAGGCTGCCTTGAAAGCCTTGCCGCCCGACGTGTCGGTCAGCGAGGGCATCAAGCAAGCCCTGAAATCCCTGGCTCGCTGAGCCTGGTGGGCCCCCCGATTCAGGGCATCATAGGCGGCTTGAGTGGCCTTGCAATTTTCCTGATCTGAACGGCATGACTTCCTGGCTTTTCGACGGCGCTGGTCGACGCGCCCTGCAACAAACAGCGCTGTTGGCGATGGGGCTTTTCGGGGGGGGATCCCTGATGGCGATGACCTCGGTCAAGCCCCCGCCCAAGCCCGCAGCCAAGGCGGTGCCTGTGCATGACACGGCGCAAGCGTTTTGTCAGGACATGGCCAGGCGTTTGCCCAATCTGCCCCTCGCCGTGTGCGCCAAGGCCCAGTTGATGCCCATTGCTGCGCGTTCGGCGCAAGGGCGCCCCTTGTTCCAGCGTGATGTGATTTCCAGCAATGCCCACCTGCGCGTGCTGGTCATCGGCGGCATCCATGGTGATGAACTCTCGTCGACTTCATTGGTCATGCACTGGATTGCGGCCGCAGGTGAGACGCCTTCCAACATCCATTGGCGTTTCATCCCGCTGATGAACCCGGACGGCATGTTGCTGGACAAGCCCACGCGCACCAACTCGCGCGGGGTCGACCTCAATCGTAACTTCCCGACCCCGAACTGGGACAAGGAAGCGCCGATGTACTGGAACCAGCGCACGCAGAAAGACCCACGCCGCTACCCTGGGCCGAAGGCGTTGTCCGAGCCCGAATCCAAGTGGCTGTTTGACGAGATGGAGCGCTGGAAGCCCAATCTGATCGTGTCAGTGCATGCGCCCTATGGTGTGCTGGACTTTGACGGTCCCACCTCGCCGCCTCAGCGGCTGGGGCGGCTGTATCTGGATCAGGTCGGCATCTTTCCTGGCAGCCTGGGCAACTATGGCGGGGTGCACAAGAAGGTGCCGGTGGTGACCATCGAGCTGCCCAGCGCATTGCGCACCCCTCAGGAGGCAGAGATCCGCCAGATGTGGCTGGATCTGCTGCGCTGGACCGCCGAGCGCCTGGGCGCCGGTTGAGCCTCAGGGCGGCGATCAGCGCGTGGGCGGTGCCGCTTGTGCGCTGGGCAGGGCCGCCAGGATCTGCAGCAGCCGGTTGATCTGCAGCGGCTTGACCAGGTAATGGCTGAAGCCCGTTTGCAGCGCCTTGGCGATGTGATCGGGCAGGGCGTCCGCACTCAGTGCAATCAGTGGCAGCTTCTTGAAGTCAGGCTGGGCACGCAGGCGGCGGCAGAGATCGAGGCCGGAGCCATCGGGCAGGTTGATGTCCACCAGGGCCACGTCGGGGTGGGTGGCTTCGATGCTGGCCATGCCTTCCGCCGCCGTTTCGGCCGAGTAGAGCCTGACTTGCGGATAGGCTGCAAACATGGCTTCCACCAGGCTGCGGTTCAGCGCGTTGTCCTCGATGTGCACCACGCGCAGCGGTGGCAGCGACACGGCGGGCTCGTTGCTGCCGCGGTTCACGGTGGAGCGCAGGTTGCCGGGGCCTTCAGCCAGTGGCAGCCTCAGGGCAAACACGCTGCCCTTGCCCAGGGTACTGGTGACATCGATGCGGCCGTGCATCAGTTCGGCCAGGCGTTGCGACACCGCCAGACCCAGTCCGTTGCCGGAGGGTTTGCCGGGTGCCGTGTCAAAGCGCATGAAGGGCTGGAACAGGCGGGGCAGGTCGTTCTGCTCGATGCCGAAGCCCTGGTCGCGCACTTCGATGATGCCCACGCGGTCATCCTGCGAGATCTTGCCTTGCAGCCAGATGGTCGATCCCTGCGGACTGAACTTGATGGCATTGCTCATCAGGTTCAGGAGGATGGCGCGGGTGTGTTGCGGGTCGGCCCAGACAGCGGGGCACTGGCTGTCCACCACCACGGTGATGTCCTGCGCCAGGGCGTCGTCTTCCAGGGCGGCCCGCACTTCGCGCAGCAGCACCGACAGCTCCACACGTTGCGGGCGAATGCCCAGCGGCTTGTCGTCCAGCTTGGCGTATTCCAGGGCCTGATCCAGCAGCGACAGCAACTGCTGCCCAGCCGTGTGGATGTGGCCGATCTGGCGGCGTTGCGCTTCGGGCAACTGCGTGTCGTTGGCCATGTCCAGCAGCTGCGTGAAGCCCAGGATGGCGTTGAGCGGCGAGCGCATGCTGTGGCTCATGCGGGAGAGGAACTCGACCTTGGTGGCCAGGGCCACTTCGGCTTCCAGGCGCTTGGCGTGTTCGTTGTCCGCGCGGCGGCGATCGCTGATGTCGGTCAGGACCTCGATGTAGCGGTTGATCTGGCCGTCGGGCCCGTGCACAGGTTGCACCGAGCGCGAAACCCAGAAGGGCTCGCCATCCTTGCGGTGGTGGCAGACCTCCAGCCGTTCGACGCTGCCGCCTTGGGCCAGCACCTGGTTGATGCGGGTGATGGTGGCGGGGTCGGTGTGCGGGCCGCTGAGCAGCTCCTCCGGCAACTGGCCGTGGCACTCGGTCAGCGAAAAACCCGTCAGGCGGGTGAAGGCCGGGTTGACCCAGCTGATGCAGCGCTGGGCATCGCAGATCAGGATCGCATCGGTGACCCGGTCTGCCACCAGCGCCAGCTCCTGGTTGGTGGCCTGTGAGCGTTGCAAGGCAGCCTGCAGCTGGCGCATGACCTGCCCTTGCTGCTCGAAAGCGTCGTGGCGGAGCTGGAGTTCGTCGAGAAGGCGTTGTGCGTCGTCTGCCATGGTGTCGGAAACGCCCACGGGTAGTGAGCGGCGTACGTTGGCGGGGCGCCATGTGGCCGTGTCGGCCAGTCCGGCGGGAGGGAAGAGGGGGGTGTCTTCAGAAGAGGCTGAGCGGATGTCAGGCATGGCGATTCTCCTCACGTCGTGACCCATCGTCTTGTTCGCTTTCGGGCTTGAAGCAAGCCTGCGCCGACGACCAGATACAAGCTCGGTTTCAGCGCCTGGGAATGTGCAGTGTAGGCACTTCTGACAGCTTTGACCATGTAGAGGGCCTAGTGTTTACGATGTCGTTGTGAACTGCACGACGCATTAACCGGCCGGCCAATGCCTGGGGCATGCGCTACATTCGACCAATCGCGGCGGATATCGCTGCAGCAGTCATTTGTGATGAGGTCATGGGTCTCTCGCGCATTTACTTTTTGTCAGCGCTGATGCTGTTGCTCACGGGCTGCAGCAGCCTCTTGCCGCGCGGCAGCACGGAGAGCCAGTCCGGCTTTGGCACTTTTGAGGAGGCGCGCGATGCCATTGAGCGCGTCAAACCCTACGAAACCACCGTGGCGCAGCTCAAGGAACTGGGCTTTGATGTGCTGGCCTCGGCCAATGTGCGTCTGATTCCTTATCCGGAAGTGGTGGCCCGCCTGGCGCCCAATCCCAGTGTGCCGCTGGCCATGCTGGATCCCGGTATCCGCGATTGCATCGAGGCGCGGCAACTGTGTCGTGCCTATGAATTCAGTTTTGGTCGCCAGAACAGCCACCGCGAGGGCAGCTTCTGGGCCGATTTCCTCAACTTTCGTCGCCGCACGGAGATCAGCGGCTGGAAGTTCCAGGGACTGATCGTGGCCAGGGATGGCGTGGTGCTGTTTCGCAACCATGGTGGCGAGCCTCAGATCAAGCAGACGGAGCGCCACTCCAATCCGCTGGGGCCTCTGCAGCCTGCTGGCGAAGCCGCTGGCGCCCTGATCAAACGTTGAGCCACGCGACGACTTGACCCTTCAACCCATCGGGCTGCGACCTTGCGGTAATCTGCTGGCCGGATTCAACCTTCCGCCACTTTCAGCCACGGTGCCAACATGACGTCTGTTTACGATTTTGAAGCGCAAACCATCACCGGTGAATCCGTCAAGCTGGACCAGTACCGGGGCAAGGTGCTCCTGATCGTCAATACGGCCAGCAAGTGCGGCTTCACGCCTCAGTTTGAGGGGCTGGAGAAGCTGTGGAAAGACCATGGCGCCAAGGGCCTGGCGGTGGTGGGCTTCCCGTGCAACCAGTTCGGCTCGCAGGATCCGGGTGCCGACAGCGACATCGCCTCGTTCTGCCAGCTCAACTATGGTGTGAGCTTCCCGATGATGGCCAAGATCGACGTCAATGGCCCCAAGGCCCACCCGCTGTACCAGTGGCTGGTCAAGGAGGCGCCCGGCATCCTGGGCACCAAGTCCATCAAGTGGAACTTCACCAAGTTCCTCATCGGCCGTGATGGCCGCGTGCTGGGGCGCTATGCCCCTACCGATACGCCCAAGGGCTTGCTGGCCGACATCGAAAAGGCCTTGGCCGTCGGGTGAGATTGACCCGGACAGGGTGGGTCATCAAGGGCTTTCTCGCCCGTCACGCAGCCTTTGGCGCGGCCAGAATCGAGGCCCGCGCGGCCAGGGAGACTTGGCCCTGACATGGGTCTGTTCACTTAAGGAGGGCTCTGGTGCAAGGTGACGTCGTTTCCAGCGTGCTGTTGCCGTTGATTCTCGCTTTCATCATGTTTTCGCTTGGCCTGGGGCTCACGCTGGGCGACTTTAAGCGCATCCTGATGCAGCCCCGTGCCTTGGTGGTAGGTGTGCTTTGCCACTTCGTGCTGCTGCCGCTGGCCTGTTTCGGCATGCTCAAGCTGATGGGCATGGGGGGGCTTTTGCGGTTGGGTTCATGATCCTGGCGGCGTGCCCCACCGGCGCCACCTCCAACTTGCTGACCTACCTGGCTCGAGGGGATGTGGCCCTGGCGCTGAGTTTCACGGCGCTGGCCAGCGTGCTGACCATCTTCACCTTGCCTGTGATCGTGACGGCGGCGTTGGCTCACTTCATGGGCGCCGAGCGTCCGGTTGATGTCCCTGTTGGTTTCATGATGATGCAGGTGGCCGGTCTCATGGGGTTACCTGTGTCATTTGGCATGGTGGCACGCCACCGATGGGCGGCTTGGGCCAAGCGGTTCGAGCCGACTGCCACGCGCATTGCCACGGTGTTGTTCGTACTCATCCTTGTGATGGCCATGTTCAGGAACTGGGGCGTTGTGCAAAGCCATTTCATGTTGCTGGCACCCTTGTCCCTGGCCCTCAACTTGAGCATGCTCTGCTTGGGCTTTACCGTGGCCTGGTTGGCACGTCTTTCACGGAGTCAGTCCATCACCCTGGGCATCGAGACGGCGGTTCAAAATGCGGCGCTCTCCCTGGTGATCGCCAGTTCGGTACTGAAGAATACATGGCCATTCCTGGCGCTCTCTACGGCGTGATGATGTACATCGGCGGCTTGTTGTTTGCCTGGGCGATGCGTAGCTACGTGGCAAAGCCCATGGAACGACCGTAAATCACGAACGGTCGTTTTATTCCAGAAAACCCCGCTAAAGCGGACATTGGCCAGGTCGAAAGCGCATAGGTTGCGGATTGACCGCGTGTCCTTGTCTGGAGGTCTTATGCGTCGTTGGATGGGTGTGATGGGTGTTGCACTGACGGCTTTGCTGCTGTCGGCCTGCGGCGGTGGCGGGGATTCGAGCGCCTCTTCGGGCGGCGGCGGTGGTGGCGGTTCAACCGTCACGTCGTCCAACATCACCCTGCCCTCGTCGGTGCAGGTGGTCTCTGCCAACTGAGACGGAGGCCGACATGACACTGCTTCGCAGAGGAGTCCCGTTTGCCTTGAGTGCGCTGTCGCTCGGCGCTGCCCAGATGGCCATGGCCACGCCCCCCACCAGTGGTGCTTATGTCACCGACGCTCAGAACACCTGGGTGCAGGATCGCGTTGGCGATAGGGTAGGCACCGTCAACATGATCATGTGCATCATCGGCAGCATGCGCGGCGATGCGATGGTCAACCAGGGCACCTATGTGGCCTTGATCGATCAGAACAAGTGCAAAGGGCGGGGTGACAGCAGCAAGTCCACCAGCACCAGTGCGGGTGCGTCCAATGCAACCAACTACATGACGGCGGTGGTGCAGGCTACGCAAGCATCCGAATCTGCGCCGCTGATCATCAAGTCCTGGCTGCATGAAGAGCAAGACGATGGTGGTGGCGCCATGAAGTCGACCATCTATGTCTATGTGGAGGCGTTTGAAGGCAAATCCGAGACCTACCCGAACGGACGATTCCGCATGTACTTCTGTGGGGAGGATGACGCTCAGCCAGGCACCTGCGGCTTCAGCGGCTCCCTGCAGTCTGACGAAACGGGGTTGAGCTTCTACCAGGATGAGATAGGTGGTGGTGGCGGTGGCGGCGGAGGTGGCGGCAGCTACATCACGCAGCTAAAGCTGATCAACAACCCCAGCCTGGATACCGGCTCCGGCAAGATCAGCGGGACTGAAGGCGGCTCGCCCTATGATTACACGTTCACCTATGACGGGAACCACTTCATCCGCAAGGAAGGTGCGAACGCCAATGCGTGCTTCGACCGTCGGCAGTCGCAAGGTGAAACCTCGACCTGGCGCTACGGCACCTATGGCAGTTCTGGCGAGCGACTGGACATCGACAACCCGGGTTTTTCTGTCAAGTATGTCAACGGCGGCAATACCTACTATGGCTTCTGGAGTTTCTGGGGTTTGTGGTTGCCTGACTCGGCCCTGGACGATATTGCACTGGGCAATGGCACGCTGACACGCCGCGTGGGCTCGTCGGACGTGACGCTGACACCGATCAGCAAGGGCGGCAAGCTCTGGCGCCTCACCCGCGACACCTCAACCCTGGATGAGTTGAAGAACGTGTCGATGATGTACTGGTCGCATGCAGCGATCGGCACCACCGACGGCTCCACGCCGGCCCCAACAGACACGAACTACGAGGTGCAGTGGGATGGCAGCACGCTGAATGTGGTGGGCTACCAGCAATGCGGTGACAATGGCTGTACGCCCAATCCGCTGCACGCCAGCGTCCCGCTGAGCGCGGCCACTTTGCGCAGCAACTATACGAATGCGTTGCCGGTGTTCTTCCCGTCCGGTGGTGGCAATGGCGCCATCGTCGTGCCGGCTACCGGTGCGTTTGGGGCTGATACCGAGGTGTCTTACCGCACCCGTGAGGTGGTGGCCCCCTCTGGCTCCGCTATCGGGCTCAACTGTGTGAGCATGTGCCCCAAGACAGGGACGAACCTGGTCAGCAGCGGCAGCTTGAACGGATCGCCATTCAAGGACGGTGGCGTCTGGGGCCCCAGCAGCACCAACTATGCCTACACCTTCCAAGCCGGCATGATCAATGACGGCAGCGCGGATGCGGATGCATCCGGCGCCAGCAAGAACGGCATGGGCGGCAACCAGTGGGGCTTGACCAGTGGTTTCATGGTGGCCGATGCCGACCTGGCCAGCATCCGTTGCAACAGCAACGGCGTGGCCAATACCAGTGGTGACCACTACTGCTCGTCCCTGGCTGACCGGTTGACCACGATCTACCAATGGGAGACCGGCCCGAACCAGTGGAACAAGTACTTCGGCGCTTCCGGTGTGACCATCAGCCCGCCCAAAACGCTGAGCCTGGATGCGGTGGCCACCTTCACCAGCGGCAACCCCAACAACGGCAACAACATTCGCGGTGGCTCTGAGAACCAGCTCACCCGCTATCACGGCAACAAGGTGCAGTTGCAGTTCAGCGGCTTTGGTGAACTGCAAGGCATTCCTGGTGGTTGCGTGGACCCGGACACCAATGAAGCTGTGCAGTGCGGTCAACTGCAAGGTGGTGCCATGGCCCGTTGGGTGCCCGCCTTTGATATCGTTGATGGCAGTGCCGTGACGGATGGTTCGCAGAACTACTACGTCAAGTTCCTGGAGCGTGAAATGCGCTTGAGCAAGGTCAGCTGCGGTGTGGTGTCGGGCTCACTCAGCCTGACGGCGGCCAGTGCCCTGGCGCTGCCTGACGCGAGTCTGGTGGATGTGAATGCCAAGGCCGCCGTGATGGGGGTGCTCACTGTAGAGCCCACGCCTACAAGCACCAAGCCATCGGTGATTGACGGCATCGTTCAGTGATGCCCTCCTCGGCGGATTGAACCAGCGGCCCTGCGGGGCCGTTTTTCATGGTTGCGCGGCTGAACAGCTGGGCCAGCCCAGTGTTTGCCCTTCAATGTGCAGGCAGGTTTCCGCGGCAGCGGCGACATCGGGGGGCAGCACGCGCACGAAGGCACTCAAGGCGGCGCTCAGGCGAGCTTGATCGGCGGGATCCGCGCATTGCACCTGCGCCGTCTGGCGCTCCAGTGACAGGCGCGCATCGCAAACACCATTCAGAGCTTGTGCCTGCAATTGAGCCTGGATTTGATCGGTGCCCAGCTGCAGTTGGCGCCGGGTCGCGGCAATGGCTTGCTCGCGGCGCATGGCGGCCTGGGCATCGTCCTGCCATTGAGGTGATGGTGCAGCCGCACCGCCCCAGCGCCCTCGCCCCAAGGGCTGGCTCACGATGGGGGCAAACAGGCTGGCGAACCGTGCGCCGGGGCGGACTGCAGGCGGCGGGGCGGCCATGGGTGCCGATGCGGTCGCCGTGGCTGGCGCTGGCGGCTCGCCCGTCACCGGCGGTGTGGCGGGGGCCGGCTCGATGGGCGGCTGGGTGGTGGGCTTCTGCGCCGTGGGCGCAGGAGGGCGATGCAGTGGAACTGACGCCGAGACGACCTTGGGGGGCTTTGGGGCTGTCTGGCGGACGGGGGCCGGGGTCGCAGGCATCAACTGCACGGTGAGCCCCCCGCGCTTTTGAGCGACGCTGACCGTGGCCCCGGGTGGTTGATGCCCATACAGCCACCCTGCTACCGCCAGCGCATGCGCCACGACGGACAGCATCAAGGCACCACCCATACCGGGTAGGGACAAGCCTGCGGTCCACTTTGGCATTTGCATCCAGTGACCATAGCGCCGTCAGATGGGGGGCAAACGCCAGAAAAGTGCCCGGTGGATGGGCTTTCAGAACGTCGCACAGGTGCCATCGCGCTACCGTGAGGCCGAACGAGTTTGACCTTGCCCAAGAAGGCCGCGTCCAACGGGAAGCGCCTGACGATCAACTGATGTCTCGTTGATCTGATTCGCCCGGGTGTCATGATCCGGTCGAAAAATGGGGCGATGATGCCATGCATGAATCGCCCCACCACGACACCTGTGCAGCCGGGCCAGCGTCTGGTTGATCTGGCTACCAAGCCTGTCGACCAGATCCTGAAGGCGCTGGATGCGCGTGTCGATGGACTGGATGCGGCTCAGGCCCGTCAGCGCCTGAAGCAGTTCGGCCCCAATCAGGTGTCACCACCCGGAACGCGCAAGTTGCTGGTTCAGTTGGTGCAACGGGTGGCCAATCCTTTGAACTTCCTGTTGGTCGGGCTGTCACTGGTTTCCTTGCTGACGGGCAATGCCGAATCCGCTGTTCTGATCTTGCTGATGGTGGTGCTGAGCATCACCCTGGGCTTTGTGCAGGAGCGTCGCTCCGACAAGGCTGCTGTGGCTTTGCGTGCCATGGTTCATACCACCGCGGCCGTGGTACGGCGCGGTACGGCTGGTGCCCGAAGTGCGGCGCCTGCCGCGCCCAGTGCCGCACCAGATGTCCGGGAGGTGCCCATCGCGCAATTGGTGCCGGGCGATGTGGTGCACCTGTCGGTGGGCGACCTGATCCCTGCGGATGTGCTTGTGCTCAGCGCACGAGACTTCTTTGTCAACGAGGCCGCCTTGACGGGCGAGTCCATGCCGGTTGAAAAGCATGCCTTGGTGGAGGCCGCAGGCGTGGACACCATGGCCTTGCGCAATGCCTGCTTCATGGGCACGCATGTGGCCAGTGGCTCGGCCACCGCCGTGGTGGTGAACACCGGGCCCAGGGCGGTATTTGGCGGCATCGCACAGGCCATGACGGGCGAACGTGGCCCCAGCAGTTTTGATCAGGGCCTCAACCGCTTCACGTGGTTGATGCTGCGCTTCATGATGGTCATGGTGCCACTGGTGTTCCTGATCAATGGCCTGACCAAGGGCGACTGGTTGGAAGCGCTCTTGTTTGCCACGGCGGTGGCGGTGGGCCTGACGCCCGAGATGTTGCCCATGCTGGTCACGGTGAACCTGGCCAAGGGCGCGCTGACCATGTCACGCAAGCAGGTCATCGTCAAACGCCTGCAGGCGATCCAGAACTTCGGCGCCATGGATGTGCTGTGCACCGACAAGACCGGCACGCTCACGCAGGACCGCATCATCCTGGAAAAGTATGTGGATCTGGATGGCCAGCCCAGTGACTGGGTGCTGGATTTCGCCTACCTCAACAGCTACTACCAGTCCGGCCTCAAGAGCCAGCTGGATCAGGCCGTGCTCAAGTACACCGAGGTGCACGACAAGCTGCACGCGCGCGGCCAATACGAGAAGGTCGACGAAATCCCGTTTGACTTCCAGCGTCGTCGCATGTCGGTGGTGGTGGAGGGGCAGGGGCAGCGCCTGTTGATCTGCAAAGGCGCCGTCGAAGAGGTCTTTGCGGCCTGCTCACAGGCAGAGTCTGGCGGGCGGCGTTTCGCGCTGGATGCGAGCCACCTGGAGACGGTGCAAGCCACCAGCCGTGCGCTCAATGAAGATGGCTTTCGCGTGATCGCCATCGCCTACAAGCCTCTGGCGGAAGGCCAGCCTCCCGTGACCGTGGCTGATGAGCGCGATCTCGTGCTGCTGGGCTTCATCGCGTTTCTCGATCCACCCAAGGAAGGCGTGCGCGAGGCCTTGTCGGCCCTGGCTCGCCACGGCGTGGCCGTGAAGATCCTGACCGGTGACAACGAGGTGGTTACACGCAAGATCTGCCGCGATGTGGATTTGCACATCGACCGCATTTTGCTGGGCCGGGACATCGAGGCCATGAGCGATGTGGCGCTGGGCGAGGTCGTCGAACAGACGCAGGTGTTTGCCAAGTTGTCGCCCGGACAGAAGTCCCGTGTGATCCAGGCACTCCGTGCAAAAGGCCATGTAGTCGGCTATCTGGGTGATGGCATCAACGATGGGCCGGCGTTGCAGGCGGCGGATGTAGGCGTCTCGGTGGACACGGCTGTGGACATCGCCAAGGAGTCTGCCGACATCATCCTGCTCAAAAAGAGCCTGCTGGTGCTGGATGATGGCGTGATCGAGGGCCGAAAGGTCTTCGGCAACTTGCTCAAGTACATCCGCATGGGTGCCAGTTCGAACTTCGGCAACATGTTCAGTGTGCTGGGGGCCAGTGCCTGGTTGCCTTTCTTGCCCATGGCGCCGATCCAGGTGCTGACCAACAACCTGCTGTATGACATCTCGCAGACCGCGATTCCATCCGACGAGGTGGACGAGGAAGAGTTGTCTCAGCCGCGGCACTGGGACATCAGCCACATCGCGCATTACATCCTGATGGTCGGGCCGATCAGTTCGCTGTTCGATTACGCCACCTTTGCGCTGATGTATTTCTACTTCAAGGCCCAGACGCCAGAGCAGGGGGCGCTTTTCCACACGGGCTGGTTCGTGGAGTCACTGCTGTCTCAAACGTTGATCATCCATGTGATCCGCACGGGGCGCCTGCCCTTCATCCAGAGCCGGGCCAGTCGGGCCTTGACCGGCACCACGCTGGCGGTGTGCGCGGTGGGCGCGTACCTGCCATTCTCGCCCCTGGCAGGTGCTTTGGGCTTGGTCGCCCTGCCGTGGCCGTACTGGCTGGCCTTGTGCGGCATCTTGCTGTGCTACCTGGGTCTGGCGACGCTGGTGACACGTTGGATGCGCAGGCGCTTGCGCCTCGTATAAGGCCTTGACGACTCAAGTATTGGCGATTCTGGCCGAAAAAGTCGTTTCATGGCGGTCGTTGGGAGGCACCCTTCGCCAAGGCCGCCAATACAAAGTGACGACGCAGGCGTCGATGACAGGTGTACCCATGAATTTTTCAGACATCAAGCTGGGCAAGAAGCTGGGCGCAGCTTTTGGATTTGTCGTGTTGTTGAATCTGGTTGTGGGGGGCTTTGCAGTGACGCAGTTGTCCCGCCTTCACAGCGACACCGAAGAGATTGCGACCAACTGGATGGTGGGTGTGCGTGCACTGGGTGACCTGCGCGACGCGGTGGCCGAGATCCGCCGTGCCGAATCCCTGATGATGGTGCTCGACAGCGATCAGGAGCGGCTTGGCGAGGAGGCGCGGATTGTCAAGGCCAAGCAGCAGATTGCCGACCTGCTGGCTGTGTATGAACCGACGGTGACCACGCCCGAAGAGCGTCAGTTGGCCGATCAGTTCAAGCAACAACTCGGCGCCTATTACGAGGCCAACAACCGCTTGATCGAGGCTGCCAGAAAAGGCGAAGCCGGTGAGACCGAGGTCCATCAGATCTACAAGGGCGCGTCTCGCGTGGCATTTCGTGGCATGCGGGCCACGCTGGAGCAGGACATCGCTTTGAACAAGAAGGGTGCTGATCAGGCCTTCGAGCACGCGCAAGCCACGTATGGGCAAGCGCGTGGTTGGGTGTTGGCCTTGCTGATCGGGGCGGTTGGTCTGGCCTCCTTCCTGGCCTTGTGGATCACCCGCATGGTGACGGTGCCGGTCAACGAGGCAGCCGCGGTGGCGCGTCGCATCGCCGATGGTGACCTGACCGGGCGGCTCAAGGTGACGGGCCGCGATGAAATCGGCAACCTGATCCAGTCCCTGGTGGACATGAAAGAGAACCTGGTGCAAATGGTGGGCGGTGTGCGCATGGGGGCCGAAAGCGTGGCCACAGCCAGCTCGCAGATCGCCCAAGGCAACCAGGATCTGAGTCAGCGCACGGAAGAGCAGGCTTCGGCCTTGCAACAAACGGCGGCTTCCATGGAGGAGCTGGGCTCTACCGTGACCCAGAACGCCGACAGCGCCCGTCAGGCCAATCAACTGGCCAATGGCGCCTCGACGGTGGCCATTCAGGGCGGCGAAGTGGTCAGCCAGGTGGTGGAGACCATGCGCGAGATCAACGAGAGCTCGCGCAAGATCTCCGACATCATCACCGTGATCGACGGCATCGCCTTCCAGACCAATATTCTGGCCTTGAACGCCGCCGTGGAAGCCGCCCGTGCCGGTGAGCAAGGCCGTGGCTTTGCCGTGGTGGCCGGCGAGGTGCGCAACCTGGCGCAACGCTCTGCCGAGGCCGCCAAGGAGATCAAGTCCCTGATCGGGGCCAGCGTGGAGCGCGTGGAGCGTGGCTCCAATCTGGTGGACCAGGCTGGCTCGACCATGCAGGAAGTGGTTAATGCCATCCGCCGTGTCAATGACATCGTGGGCGAGATCACCAGCGCCAGCGCAGAGCAAAGCTCCGGCGTGTCACAGGTGAGCGAGGCCGTGAGCCAGATGGACCAGGCCACCCAGCAAAATGCAGCATTGGTGGAAGAAAGCGCAGCCGCTGCGGAGAGCCTGAAGCAGCAGGCGCAGCAACTGGTTCAGGCCGTATCGGTGTTCAAAATGAACTGATGCCGATCAGGACTGCTGGCTACCCAGCGCCTGCGCATGGTGGGCCAGATGGTCTGCCACGAAGCTCTGGATGAAGTAGTAACCGTGGTCATAACCTTCATGGCGACGCAATGCAAGAGGCTGCCCGATCTTCGTGCAAGCCTCTTCGAACTTTTCAGGGTGCAGTTGCGTGGGCAGAAACTTGTCGGCCAGACCCTGGTCGATGAGGATGCCATCCGGGTAGGGCGGCATGGGGTACTCGGCCATCAGGGCGCTGGCGTCGTGGGCTGGCCATGCGCTGCGATCCGGCCCCAGGTAGCCGCTGAAGGCTTTTTCACCCCAGGGGCACTGCGTGGGCGCGCAGATCGGTGCCAGCGCTGACAGGCTCTTGAACAGGCCCGGGTTGCGCAGGGCCAGCGTCAAGGCCCCATGCCCGCCCATCGAGTGCCCGAAGATGCCCATGCGATCGGTGTCCACCGGCAGGTGGTGGCTCAGCAGCGTGGGCAGTTCCTGCGTGATGTAGGTTTCCATCTGCCAGGCGGCCGACCAGGGGCGCTCGGTGGCATCCAGGTAGAAGCTGGCGGCCTCGCCGAAATCCCAGGCTTCATTGGCTTCGTCCAGATCGGTGTCACGCGGGCTGGTGTCCGGCGTGATGAGGGCCAGGCCCAGGCGCGCGGCATGCTGCTGGGCTCCGGCCTTGATGGCGAAGGTTTCTTCCGAGCAGGTCAGGCCCGCCAGGTAGAACACCACGGGCACCTTCTGGCCTTGCAGGGCCTGCGGTGGCAGGTACAGGCCGAACTGCATGGGGACGCCTGTGGCGCCCGAGGCGTGGCGGTAAAAGCGCTGCACGCCGCCAAAGCAGGCGTGCTCCGTCAGCAATTGAAGTGTGCCCATCGGCTGGTTCCCTGGTATGTGAAAGCCTCAGTAGATCACCACGGAGCGGATCGACTCCCCGCGTTTCATCAAATCAAAACCTTCATTGATTTGATCCAGGCGAAGCTTGTGCGTGATCAGGCTGTCGATGTTGAGCTTGCCGTCCATGTACCAGTCCACAATTTTGGGCACATCGGTGCGGCCGCGCGCGCCGCCGAAAGCCGAGCCTTCCCACTTGCGGCCGGTCACCAGCTGGAAGGGGCGGGTGCTGATTTCGGCGCCGGCTTCGGCCACGCCGATGATGATGGAGCGGCCCCAGCCCTTGTGACAGCACTCCAGTGCCTGGCGCATGGTCCTGGTGCTGCCGATGCACTCGAAGCTGTAGTCGGCGCCGCCATCCGTCAGTTGCACGATGGCATCCACGATGTTGCCGCCTGCGGCTTCGATGTCCTTGGGGTTGAGGAAGTGGGTCATGCCGAACTGGCGCGCCATGGCTTCGCGGTTCGGGTTGATGTCGATGCCGATGATCTTGTCGGCGCCCACCATCTTGGCGCCCTGGATCACGTTCAGGCCGATGCCGCCCAGGCCGAACACGACCACGTTGGCGCCGGCTTCCACCTGGGCCGTGAACAGTACGGCGCCCACGCCGGTGGTCACACCGCAGCCGATGTAGCAGACGGTCTCGAAGGGCGCGTCTTCCCGGATCTTGGCCAGGGCGATCTCGGGCACCACGATGTAGTTGCTGAAGGTGGAGGTGCCCATGTAGTGCAGGATGGGCTGGCCATTGAGCGAAAAGCGCGAGGTGCCGTCAGGCATCAGGCCTTTGCCCTGCGTGGCGCGGATCTTCTGGCACAGATTGGTCTTGCGGCTCAGGCAGAACTTGCACTCGCGGCATTCCGGTGTGTAGAGCGGGATGACGTGGTCGTTCTTGCGCAGGCTCTTGACGCCCGGGCCCACGTCCACCACCACGCCGGCGCCTTCATGGCCCAAGATGGCGGGAAACAGCCCTTCCGGGTCGGCGCCGGAGAGCGTGTAGTAATCGGTGTGGCAGATGCCAGTGGCCTTGATCTCGACGAGAACCTCGCCTTCGCGGGGGCCTTGCAGATCCAGTTCTTCAATGGTCAGGGGGGCGCCAGCTTTCCAGGCGACGGCGGCTTTGGTCTTCATCGGTGGGCTCCTAGGCGCGAAGGTTTTGCTATCAATCCGCCACTATTCCACAGCTTGGAAGCCACCATGCGCCACCCATGAAAAAGGCCACCCGAAGGTGGCCCGGTCGGAGCGAACTGTCTTACAGCAACAAAACCGGGGCCAGGAAGCCTTGCTGCTGCAGTTCATCCTGCACATCGTTGCTGCCCGTTGGCACAGCCAGCCCTGAGTTGAAGCTCTGGCCTTCGGCACTGTCGAGCGCGCCGTCGCCATTGGCGTCAAAGCTCATGGCGCTGCTGGATTGGCAGCTGTTGGTCGGGGCGTAGGCGATGCGGGAGCTGCTCAGGCTCCAGCTCGTGGCGCTTTGGCTCAGGCTGACGGCCTGATATTGGTAGGCGTTGTGAAGGGTTTGGGTGCTGCCGGGGCCGCTCCAGTTGCAAGCCATGCCCAGCATCGTGCCATCGGTGTGGCTGATGTCGTTGGTGTAGCCATGGAACAGGGCCAGCGTGCGTGTCTGCGCGTTGGTGTCGAGGCTGCTGTGGCCGGCAAACAGGCGCGCGTTGCTGGTGCCGTTCAAGGGCTGATCCTGCCAGGCGAGGATGAAGTCGCTGGTCTGTGCAGACACGAGCACATCGTTGCCCATGCGGACAAAGCCCTGGCGCCACCCCAGGGTGCTGCCGCGCACAGTGCCTGGCAGGTACACGGCGGGATCGAGCTCGCCCGACATGGCTGTGGCCGCCAGCTCGTCGAAATGGTTGGTGCTGCCGGGCTTGCCGCAGTACTGTCCGGCGCGCAGGCGCAGGCTCAGCCATTGATCCTGGCGGTTGTAGCCGACCGACATCATGCGAGCCACCTTGTAGCGGCCGGAGCCGCTGTCTACCTGGTCCGCGCAGCCGATGCTGGCATCGGGGCTCAGGTAGGCCAGGGCCATGCGCAAGGTGCCAGCGTAGTGGGCATCGGTATCGGCGGGGGTGTGCAGCAGGCTGATTTCCAGAGACTGGGCACTGGTGCCGCTGCCTCGGGTCAGCAAGAGGCGGTAGGTGTATTCGCTGCCACCAGCATTGAGTGTCACGCTGGCGGCCTGGATCGACGCGCCCTGCAGTTGCGAGGTCAGCAGGTTGCTGGCCAGGCTGGTGACATCCGTTGTGGCGCCCGCTGCGGGCAAGGCGATACTGTTGCCGCTGTTGTTGGCGATCTGATCACGCATGGCCGCCAGCAGCAAGATGGCCTGATGCGCCCGCGCACTCAGGGCCTGCGATTGCGCGGCCACTTCTGCGACCGCACAGGCCTGCGGTGTGCTGCTGTCATCGGTGGCTCGCCAGATCCCCACCTCGCCGGCGGGCAAGGTGCCGCTGGCGTTCGTGGCGTTGTCGTGGTGGGTGTAAGCCACGCTTTGACCGTAGCACGCGGCGTGGCTGCGCGGGTCGGTGTCAAACAGGGCGCTCACGTCCAGCAGGGCGCTGCCAGACAAGCTCAGACGGCCGGTGGCCAGGGCATCGACCTGGCTGGATGACACCGCTTGCTGCGTGGCCATGGCGGTACTCAAGCCCAGGTTGTCGATGCCCAGTGCGCCCGGGATCACGTCGCTGGCGGGGGCCAGCGCTGTGGGCGATGCCACGGACATCCCGAACGGGAATGGCCAGGTCGACGTGGGGGCGACGCCGGCATTCGGCACGCCGGCCGTCTCGCTGGTGCTGCCGCCACCGCCGCCGCCACCGCCGCAGGCTTGCAGCAGGCCGGCCATCATCAAGGTGGTGGTCAGTCGAAGGGCGCGCAGGCGAGCGGCTCGGGCGGAACGCGCCAGTGGGGTGAGGGAAGAGGGGGCTGATGTGTGCATATGAGGGCTCCAGGCGCAAGCCAGTGGCAACGCACACAATGCCGCGAAGCCCCCCCGGGTAATCGCGCATGAACAAGGGCGTTTGGGCGCCTTTTTCACCCTCAAGTTTTCGGGTGCGGTGTGCCCCTTGCGATAATGCGATCCGAACCCTTGGAGGAGCCCCATGTTTCAGCACGTTTATGCCTATCCCGGCGACCCCATCCTCACGCTCAACGAGGATTTCCAGAAAGACCCGCGTCAGGGCAAGATCAACCTGAGCATCGGCATCTACTTCGACGAACAGGGCCGCCTGCCCGTGATGGCCGCCGTGCGTGAGGCCGAAAGCGCCATGCTGGCCCACATCGGCCCCAAGCCCTATCTGCCCATGGCCGGCGCCCCCAACTACCGTGAGGCCGTGCAGCACCTGCTGTTCGGTGCCGATCACGAAGCCGTCAGGAGCGGCCGCATCGCCACCTTGCAGACCCTGGGCGGCTCAGGCGGCCTCAAGGTGGGTGGCGACTTCCTCAAGCGCTACTTCCCTGATTCGCAGGTGTGGGTGAGCGACCCGACGTGGGACAACCACCGCGCGATGTTCGAAGGCGCGGGCTTCCAGGTCAACACCTACCCGTATTACGACCCGGCCACGGGCGGCCTGAAGTTCGATGCCATGCTGGACACGATCAAATCGCTGCCCAGGCACAGCATCGTGCTGCTGCATGCCTGCTGCCACAACCCCACGGGTGTGGACCTGAGCGTGGCGCAATGGGGCGAGCTGATTCCCGTGATGCGTGAGCGCCAGTTGCTGCCCTACCTGGACATCGCCTACCAGGGCTTTGGCGATGGCATCGATGAAGACGCGCATGCCATCCGCGCCTTGGCCGATGCCGGCGTGCCCTTCTTCGTGGCCAACTCGTTTTCCAAGAGCTTCTCGCTGTATGGCGAGCGCGTGGGTGGCCTGAGCGTGGTCTGCCCTGACAAGGACCAGGCCGGGCGCGTGTTTGGCCAGCTGATGTCGGCCGTGCGCCGCAACTACTCCAGCCCGCCCACCCACGGTGGCCAGATCGTGGCGCGTGTGTTGCAGACGCCCGCCCTGCACAAGCTGTGGGCCGATGAGCTGGGTGGCATGCGCGAGCGCATCCAGCTGATGCGCCGTCGCTTGCATGACGGCCTGGTGCAGCGTGTGCCGGGGCGTGACTTCAGCTACTTCATCACCCAGCGCGGCATGTTCAGTTACACCGGCCTGAGTGCCGAGCAGGCTGATGCACTGCGTGAGCAGCACGGGGTGTACCTGCTGCGCTCCGGCCGCATGTGCGTGGCGGGCCTCAACAGCCACAACGTGGACCGTGTGGCCGAGGCGTTGGCCGCCGTGATCTGAGCAGCCAGGGAGGCGAGGGCGTCAGAAGGCGCCCGCCACCCTGAAGCGGCTGACCACCACGGCCAGTGAATCGGCCTGATCCTTCAGGCTGGCCGCAGCGGCGGCTGACTCTTCCACCAACGCCGCGTTTTGCTGCGTCATCTGATCGAGCTCCGACACGGCTGAGTGGATGGCACCCACGCCTTGCGTCTGCTCCGTTGTGGCATGCGCGATCTCATGGATCAACGACGCCACCTTGTCCACCGATGCGACGATGGACTGCATGGTCTGCCCCGCGTTCTGAACCAGTGTGGCGCCTGATTCGACATGCTCGGTCGATGTCTGAATCAAGGTCTTGATCTCGCGCGCGGCCTGGGCGCTGCGTTGTGCCAAGGTGCGAACCTCACCGGCCACCACGGCGAAACCACGGCCTTGCTCGCCAGCTCGTGCCGCTTCCACTGCAGCGTTCAAAGCGAGGATGTTGGTCTGGAAGGCGATGCCATCGATCACGGTGATGATGTCCGTGATCTTGCGCGCGCTCGCATGGATCGCCTCCATCGTGTGCACCACCTGCGATACCACCTCGCCGCCACGTTGTGCCTGGCTGGAGGCTTCTGCCGCCATCTCCTGTGCGGATGTAGACGATTGCGCGTTGTGGCTCACCGTGCCCGACAACTCATCCATGGATGAGGCGGTGTACTGCAACCGTGCGGCTGTGTTCTCCGTGCGCTGGCTCAAATCCAGGTTGCCAGCGGCAATCTGCTGGCTGGCCATGGCCACACTGTCCACGCTGTTGCGCACTTCAGCGACTGTGCTGGCCAGGCCGGCACACATCAGCTGCATGGCTTGTAGCAGGCGGGCGATTTCGTCGTCGCCTTGTGTCAAAGGGTGGGGGGCTTGCCCAGTGGCCAGATCGCCTTCTGCAATGGCCTCGGCGCGCTGAACCGCCACCTTCACACCTTGGCTCAGATCGCGAGCCGTGACTTCAATGAACACAGCCATCGCGAGGGCAGTCAAGGTCACCACGATCAAGGCCTTGGTCAACTGCTGGTGGAAGGCCGCCTGCACATCATCGATGTAGAGGCCCGAACCCAGCACCCAGCCCCAGGGCTCGAAGCCCTTGACGTAGGAGACCTTGTCCTGCGGTTGGTCCATGCCGGGTTTGGGCCATTGATAGTTCACAAAACCCTGGCCCTTTTCCTTCACGGTGCTCACAAAGTGTTTGAACAGAAAAACGCCGTTGGGGTCCTTCATCTCGGCCACATCCTGACCATCCAGTTGGGGCTTGATGGGGTGGTGCACCATGCGGTGGTTCAGGTCATTGACCCAGAAGTACTCGTTGCCGCTGTAACGCAGCTTGTCGAGCGCGGACAGCGCCATTTTTTGTGCCTGTGCCTCGCTGAGTTCGCCTGACTGTTGTCGGGCGTGGACCCACTGCACGGTGGCGTGCGCCACCTCCACGGTTTGGCGAACCGCGTCTTGCCGTGCACCCAGTTGCTGCTGATAGCTGGACCACATCAGCGCGCAGGCCACGCCGACGACTGCGACCCCAGCGAGCAAGGCGAGCGCCCTCAGCCGTGAGGCGACACTGAATTGTCTGAACCAATTGAACATGTTGAAATCCGTTGGTGATGTTGACTGCTGGTCACGCCAACCGGGATCGCATTTCCGCCTGCGAAGCAATGCGACTCCGGACGGCGCCTGGATGGCAAACGCTCATCCAGCAAACCGATGTTGCGCGAAAGGCCTTTGACGCGTTGCGAAGAAATGAGGGTGCAAACTGACGCTTAACGCGCTGCGCCATAGGGGGCATCCCGTGCACGCATTCAGTGCCATCCGTAGAAGAATCGGACACGTGCCTGAGCCATCCGGCTCATCGCTGAGGAGCCCCTATGGAAAAGATCTGGCTGAAGCACTATCCGCCAGGTGTCCCGCATTCGGTTGACCCTGCGGCTTACAACTCTCTGGTCGAGTTGCTGGATGAAGGCCTGACGCGGCATGCCCCCTTGCCGGCCTATCGCTTCATGGGGCGTGCCTGGTTGTTTTCGGACATTGATGCGGCCTCGCGACGCATGGCGGCGTATCTCCACGGCCTGGGCCTCAAGCCGGGTGACCGTGTGGCCGTGATGCTGCCCAACGTGCCGCAGTACCCGGTGGTGGTGGCGGCCATCTTGCGCGCCGGCATGGTGGTGGTCAATGTGAACCCGCTGTACACGCCGCGCGAGCTGGAACATCAGTTGAAGGATTCGGGCAGCGCGGCCATCTTCATCCTGGAGAACTTCGCGCACACCCTGCAGGAGGTGATCGGTGCCACGCCCGTGCGGCATGTGGTGCTCACCAGCCTGGGGGACATGCTCGGCCTGGTCAAAGGCGCGGTGGTCAATATGGTGGTGCGCCGTGTGCGCAAGCTGGTGCCGCCTTTCGATTTGCCAAGTGCGGTTCGCTTCAACAAGGCTTTGCGTATTGGACGAGGCCAGGCCTTCACGCCGGCCAGACCCGGGCCCGATGATGTGGCCGTGCTGCAGTACACCGGCGGCACCACGGGCGTGAGCAAGGGCGCCACGCTCACGCATCGCAATGTGGTGGCCAGCATGCTCCTGTCCGAGGCCTGGAACAAGGCGGTGATCGACCCCATCGCGCGCCAGGAGCAGTTCACCATGGTGGCGGCTTTGCCGCTCTATCACATCTTCGGTTTTGCGGTGAACATGATGCTGGGCATGCACCTGGGCGCCTGCAACATCCTCATTCCCAATCCACGTGATCTGCCGGCCATGTTCAAGGAGCTGTCACGCTACCGCTTTCACAGCTTCCCGGCGGTCAACACCCTGTTTGCCGCCATGGCGCGCCACCCTGATTTCCGCAGCGTGGACTGGAGCGCACTCAGACAGTCCGTGGGCGGTGGCATGGCCGTGCATCAGGCCACGGCCAAGTTGTGGAAGGACAAGACCGGCCTGGTCATCTGTGAAGGCTATGGCTTGTCCGAGACCACAGCCGGGGTCACCTGCAACCCAGGCCAGCAGCAGGCCTTCACCGGCGGCATCGGTTTGCCCTTGCCTTCCACCGAGGTGGTGATCCTCGATGAAGATGGGCGAGAGTTGCCAACAGGCTCACCCGGTGAGCTGGCCGTGCGTGGCCCCCAGGTCATGTCAGGCTACTGGCAGCGTCCGGATGAAACGGCCAAGGTGATGACGCTCGATGGCTTCATGCGCACGGGCGACATCTGCGTGATGGACGAGCGCGGCTACATCAAGCTCATCGACCGCAAGAAGGACATGATCCTGGTGTCGGGCTTCAATGTCTACCCCAACGAGATCGAAGACGCGGTGGCCTTGCTGCCCGGGGTCAAGGAGTGTGCGGCCATCGGCATCCCCGATGAACGTTCGGGCGAGGCCGTCAAGCTGTTCGTGGTGCGGGATCGGGCTGACTTGAGCGAGCAGGCCGTGCGAGATCATTGCGCACAAGTGCTGACGGGCTACAAGCGCCCCAAGGTGGTGGCGTTCAGGCAGGATCTGCCCAAGACGCCCATCGGCAAGGTGCTGCGCCGGGCCTTGCGCGATGCGGAGCCCGCCGTGGTGGCCGAGGCCAGTGCACGGCAGGCCGAACAGGCGCTTACTGAGGCCCCATGAGCTTGACGGGGGTGACCTCGATGGTCTGCTCGCCATCGTTGATCCACGCGGTGCCATCCTGCACGGTGAACTGCAGCTGCATGGTGCGCTTGGCCAGCGTGGCCAGGGCCTGGCTCTGCTCGGTGGGGATCTGCCACACGGTCAGGTTCTGAGGGCGTGTGAGCTTGTTGGCGATGTTGTCCCACCAGACGTTGGTGCTGCTCTGGAAGGCGTAGACGCTGACCTTGCGGGCGCGGCCACAGGCCTTCATGATGCGCTTGTCATCAGGCTGGCCCACTTCCACCCAGTGCATGATCTCGTCGGAGAAGCTCTTGTGCCACAGCGCGGGCTCGTCAGGCTCCCACATGTCCTTGGCCAGCTCCAGCGTGCCTTCCTTGGTGTCGGCCGGCCAGTTCAGGGCCAGCGCCAGCACGCGGATCATCATGCGCTCATCGGCCTCGGACGGGTGCCGGGCGATGGTCATGGATGGATCGGCATAGACGTTGCGGTCCATGTCGGCCAGCTGCAGCTGGGCTTTGAAGATGGTGGCTTTGAGCGCCATGATGTCGATCTAACGGAAAACAGCAAAGACTGCGATCATCCTCCAAAAACGCGGTTCAACCAATCGCCCATGGTCTTGAGCACCTCGCCTTGCTCGACTTCGTTGAAGATTTCGTGTGACAAAGCGGGGAAGGGGCGGCTGCTGACCAGCGAGGTGGGCGCCGTGGCGGCGAAGGCTGCCGAGCCTTCAGGCTTGACGCAGCGATCCTGGCCGCCCCACATGATGAGGGTGGGCACCGTCCACTGCGGGGCGCGGGCGCGCACGTTTTCACCGGCGGCGATGATGAACATGGTCATGCGGCCGGTGATGCGGTCGTGCACCAGCGGGTCGGCCATATAGGCTTTGACCGTGGCGGGGTTGTTGCACACCCACTCGGGCTTGAGGCCGTTGCCCACGGGTACATCGGGCGTGAGCTTGCCGATCGTGGCCAGCAGGACCTTCTGGATGGCGCTTGTGGGCACGTCCAGCGCGGGGGATGACAGCACCAGCGCGTCCACCGGGCGAGACCAGGGCGCGGCTTCCTTCGGTGTGGCCAGGGCCGATACAAAGCGGCCTGCAATCGCGCCACCCAGGCTGTGCCCCACCACCAGCAGGCGCTGGCCGGGGTAGGCGGCGCGGGCGGCGTCCACCACGCTGGCCAGGTCATGCAGGAAGTCGTCGTCGGTGTTCAGGCCGCCACGCTTGCCGGGCGAGTTGCCGTGCCCACGGTGGTCGTAGCCGATGGCCGCCCAGCCTTGCTGGTTCAGGTAGGCTGCCACATGGGCATAGCGCAGGCAGTGTTCGCCCAGGCCGTGCACGATCACGGCCACGCCACGCGGTGCCTGGCCGGCCGCCACAGGCCAGTGCTGGGTGACCAGCGCCAGGCCATCACGGGTGCGGACGGTGGCGGGGAAGTTCGGTGTGGGGCTCATGGTGCGTGTTCCTGGGGCGGGGCTGTTGGGGTGTGGTGGGCGGAGCGTGCGAAGGGGCGATCAGGCCAGACTTGGTGCGCGCAACCACCCCAGGCCGGCCGAAGTGCCGGCGCGCGGCTTGTATTCGCAGCCGATCCAGCCTTGCCAGTTCAGCGCGTGTAGTTCCTTGAACACCCAGTCGTAGTTCAGCTCGCCTTGATCGGGCTCGCCTCGATCCGGCACGGCGGCAATCTGCAGATGGCCCACGCGGCCTGTGGGCAGGTACTGGCGCAGGCGCATGCTCACATCGCCTTCCACGATCTGGCAGTGATACAGGTCCATCTGCACCTGCAGATGCGGCGAACCGATGGTTTGAACCAGTTCGTGGGCCTGCGCCTGGTGCGTCAGCAGGTAGCCGGGCATGTCGCGGCCATTGATGGGTTCGATCATCAGCGTGCGCCCATGGGCCCGCGCCTGTTCGGCGGCCCATTGCAGGCGTTGGCCGTAGCGGGCCCAGGCAGCGTCACGGCCGGCTTCGATGCACAGCCCCGCCATCACATGAACACGTGGGCAATCCAGTTCGCCTGCCAGTTGCAGGGCTGCGTGGATGCTGGCCTGGAAATCCGCCTCGCGGCCACCCAGGCTGGCCAGGCCGCGTTCGCCTTGTGCCCAGTTGCCTGGGGCCGCGTTGAACAGCACGAGTTGCAGGCCGTTGTCACGCAGGCGGGCTGCCACCTCGGCGCTGGGGTGTTCATGTGGGAACAGGCACTCCACACCCTGAAAGCCATCGCGCGCAGCCGCCTCGAATCGATCCAGAAAGGGCAGATCGGTGTAGAGCCAGGATAAGTTGGCGGCGAATTTCAGTGTGCAGGACGTTGTGGGGGCAGGCATGGGCTTGGATGGGGCAGCAAGATTCTTGCAGCACAACTGCAAGAAGCCGCAAGCGTAGCCCAAAAGCGTGTGCCGCCACCCCCCTGAAAAACCGACCGCCGACGGGCGCGGGGCCGGTCGGCGTGGTGTAGCGCGGCGGTGAAGCGGTGCGCTCAGGCGATCAGAAGGTTTCCCATTCGTCGTCCGACTTGGCTGTGGCGGCGGGGGCCGGGGTGGCTTCGGGCTGGGGCAGGCTGGGGCGCAACAGTGGCGCAGGCTTGGCTGCGGCCGAGGGCGCCGGTTTGTAGGCCGGCTCGGCCTTGAGCATCGGGGTGACCGGTGTATAGCTGCTTGACGAGCTGGTCGGGAACTTGGTCGTCACCGTGCTCGTGCTGAACGAGCTGGTGCCCGTTTGTCGGCCCAGCTTGAAGGCGGCCACGGCATCGGCCAGCTTGTGCGCCTGGTCCTTCAGGCTTTCGGCTGCAGCGGCAGATTGCTCCACCAGGGCGGCGTTTTGTTGCGTCATCTGGTCAAGCTGGTTGACCGACTGGTTCACGTGGCTGATGCCCTGGCTTTGTTCGCCAGCCGCTGCCGTGATCTCGCCGATGATGTCCGATACGCGCTGCACGCTGCCCAGGATCTCGGTCATGGAGTGGCCGGCGTCTTGCACCAGCTTCGAACCGGATTCGACCTTCTCGCTCGACGAGTTGATCAGCGTCTTGATTTCCTTGGCGGCCTGCGCACTGCGCTGGGCCAGCGTGCGCACTTCACCGGCCACCACGGCAAAACCGCGGCCTTGCTCGCCGGCTCGTGCCGCTTCCACGGCAGCATTCAGCGCCAGGATGTTGGTCTGGAAGGCGATGCCGTCGATCACGGTGATGATGTCGGTGATCTTGCGGCTGGCGTCGTTGATCTCGGCCATGTTGGCCACCACCTGCGTCACGATGCTTTCACCACGCTGGGCTGCCGTGGCCGCGCCCGTGGCCATCTGGTTGGCCTGGCGCGCGGCATCGGCGCTCTGGCGCACGGTGTTGGTCAGGTCGTCCATCGAGCTGGCGGTTTGCTGCAGGTTCGAGGCGGTGTGTTCCGTGCGGTTGGACAGGTCCTGGTTGCCCGAGGCTATTTCGGACGAGGCCGTGCCGATCGAATCCGTGGCGTGGCGGATCACGCCGATGGTGTCGTGCAGCTTGTGCTTCATGGTGATGACAGACGCCTTCAAGGATCTGCTGTCCTTGGGGTTGTGCTGCAGGTCCATGTCCAGATCACCTTCGGCGATGCGGCCCACCAGATCGCGCAGATCGGCGGGCTCGCCGCCCAGGTCATGCCATACGGAGGTCACGATGGCTTGCGAGGCGATGCCCAGCACGCTCAACACGATCACGCCAGTCAGCAAGGTGACCCACAAATTGGTGCTCACGCCTTGCGTGGCGGAGGCTTGGACATCATCGATGGCGGCGCGGGCGGCCTTCTTGTTCTGCTCCAGCAGCTTTTGCAGTGCCACCTGTGAGCTTTGCATCTTGCCCAACTGCTCGCCAGGATCCTTCTTGCTGACCAGGGCCCGGGTCGCCCCGATGGCAGACGACTGGTAGGCCTCGAACGCATCGCTCAACTCTCGGGCGATGGCCGTTTTCTCGGGCAGTTTCTGCATGCCGCCCAGCGCATCCTTGGCGCTGGCCACCATGGCGTCGGCTTCCTTCAGGCGCTCGGTGTCGCCTTCGGCAGCGGCCGTCTGCAGGGTGAGGCGCAATTGTTCGACGCTGCGGTCCACCGCCGTCACGTAACTCATGTGCGGGTTGTCGACTTCGTGCAGGTGCGTCAGGACGCTGGAGGTGCGCTCACCCACAAAGAAGCTGACGGCCACGCCGATGACGAAGACAGCCGCTGCACTGATGGGCAGCATCCGGATTTTGGTGCGAAAGTTCATGTAAGCCTCCTGGGCCGGGCCGCGTCAAGCAAGCGATGGCAGCAAACGCCGCATCGACCCTATCGGCATCTTCCCGCTTTCGCTGAAATGGGAAGCCTTGAAAAGTCCGCTTTACCAGGGCCATTCCCGGCCGTTTTTCGGCCCTGGTGCTCGCTGTTCCTACAATCCCCGGATGCAATCGCCGCCAACGCCGCCTTCCAGCGCGGCTTCATCCCCCTTGTCTCCCTTGCACAGCCCGAAGGCCTTGATGGCCTGGGTGGCGCTGCTGTACTTTTCAGAGGGACTGCCGCTGGGCCTGTTTTATGACCTGTTTCCGGTCAATCTGCGGCAAGCGGGTGTTGGCCCGGCGGAAATCGGCCTGCTGAGCCTGCTGGGCCTGGCCTGGACGGTGAAGTTCCTGTGGGCGCCGTTGATCGACGCCTGGCGCGGCCACCGCTGGTGGATTGCCGGCGCCAATGCGGGCATGGCCCTGGTGCTGGTGGCACTGGCCCTGCACCCGCAGGCGTTGGGGCAGGGCGCCACCTGGCCCTGGGCCTTGCTGGCGGCCTTCACGATGCTGTCGGCCACCAATGACATCGCCACCGATGGCTACACGATCGAGCTCTTGTCCAAGGGGCAATACGGCGTGGCCAACGGCCTGCGCATCGGTTTCTACCGCGTGGGGATGCTGGCAGCCGGGGGCATGCTGGTGGTGGCCGGTGCCATGGGCGAGCCGGGGCAGCCCAACTGGACGGCCGCCTACGGCCTGGGCGCGGTGCTCATGCTGATCAACGGGTTGTCCATTCTGTTTGCGCCCGCGCAGCCACCGCGTGCCGCACGCGATGAAGGCGCTTCTGCCCGTGAGTGGGCGGCGGTGCGCGAACAACCGCTGTGGCTGCTGGCGCTGGGCCTGGTCATGGCCGGCTTGCTGTGGCCGGTGCTCGGCCCGATAGCCAAGGCCGCGCAGTGGTCGGCCATTCAGGCTGTGAGCGGCACCTGGTGGTTCAAGGGCGCCGTGCCGGTGGGCCTGATGTTCGCCGGCGCCAGCCTGATGGTGACCGCCGCGCGCGGCCCACAGGCCCACGCCATGGCCGACGGCCCCATCTTCGGTGCCTGGGTGGAGCTGCTGGCGCGCCCGGGCATGCTGGCCGTGCTGCTCTTCATCCTCCTGTTCAAACTGGGCGATGCGGCCATGGGCTTCATGGTCAAACCCTTCTGGGTGGATGCCGGTTTCACGCCCGCCCAGATCGGCCTGGTCAGCGTCAACGTGGGCCTGGGGCTGTCGATTGCCGGTGGGCTGGCGGGCGGCTGGTATGTAGACCGTGTCGGCATCTTCAAGGGCCTGTGGGTGCTGGGCCTGGCGCAGGCCGCGTCCAATCTGGGTTACGCCCTGGCAGCCTGGTATGTACCGCACACGGAGCCTGGCTTGCAAGTGAGCGCACACTATCAGTTGGCGGTTTATGGCGCCAGCGGGCTGGAAAGCTTCACCAGTGGCCTGGGCAGCGGTGCCTTCATGGCTTTCCTGATGGGCATAACCAGCAAGGAGCGCGCCACCACCGAGTACGCCATCCTCTCGTCGATCTTCGCGTTTTCGCGCGCGGTGGCGGGCTGGGCCGGGGGCCTGGGTGTGGAGCAAATGGGCTATGCCACCTTCTTCTTCCTGACTTTCTGGTTGTCCTTCCCCGCTTATTTGCTGCTGCCCGCCGTGCGACGTATGCTGCACAGGGCCGACGTGCGTTAAGCAGGATCAGGTGGGATCAGGCAGGATCAGGCAGTGAAACAACAAGATGTTGAGAAGAGGCTCCGTGTGATGGGTGGTTTGCAGTTGAATCGTTGGGCAGCGCGCGTGGCCAGTGCTGCGGTGCTGTCGCTGGCCGCGCTGGCGCCGGTGGCCATGGCCCGTGATGGTGTGGAAGTGGGCCCGCGCTCCCGCTTTGCGTACATGGTCAGTGCCGACGATCTGGAAACGGCCGCGCAACGCAATTACATGCAACTGGCCGAGAAGGCTCGCCAGCAAAATGCGCTGCTGCCGGACAACCATCCTCTGTCGATCCGCCTCAAGACGATCGCGACGCGCCTCATCCCCCATACCTACGAATGGAACCCGCGCGCCCAGCAGTGGCGCTGGCAGGTCATGGCCCTGAACGCCAAGGAGCTCAACGCATTTTGCATGCCGGGCGGCAAGATCGCTTTCTTCTCGGGCATCGTCACCGAACTGCAGTTGACGGACGACGAAGTGGCGATGGTGATGGGGCACGAGATGGCGCACGCCTTGCGCGAACACGCCCGCGCACAGACGGGCAAGACGCGCGCGACCTCACTGGGTGCGGGCATCCTCTCCAGCATCCTGGGCCTGGGCAATACGGGCGACGCCTTGCTCAATGTAGGCAGCCAGTTGCTTACGCTGAAGTTCAGCCGCGAAGACGAAACCGAGGCCGATCTGGTCGGCATGGACCTGGCCGCGCACGCCGGCTATGACCCCCGCGCCGGCATCAGCCTGTGGCGCAAGATGAGCGCGGCCAACAAGGGCGCGCCACCGCAGTGGATGTCAACCCACCCCGCCAGCACCACCCGCATTGCCGACATGCAAGCCCAGTTGGGCAAGGTGCTACCTGTTTACGATCGCGCAGCCAAGCCAGTACAGCGTTTCGATGCGCCCCGCAAGACCGGCGCCGCCTATCTGGACGACGCGCCTGCCTTGGCCTACTGGGGCGCGGCTCACAAATAAGGATTGCCGATACGCTCTTCGCCGAAGGTGCTCTCGGGGCCGTGGCCGGGCGTGAAGGTGACGTCTTCACCCAGTGGCAGCAGCTTGGTCTTGATTGCGTTGATCAGATCCGCGTGGTTGCCGCCAGGGAAGTCCGTGCGGCCGATGCTGCCCGCAAACAGCACATCGCCTACAAAGGCATGGCGCGTGGTGGGCTCGAAGAACACCACGTGGCCGGGCGTGTGGCCAGGGCAGTGCAGCACATTGAGCTTGCAGTGGCCGATCTGAACCGTATCACCCTCATTGAGCCATTGCGTGGGCGTGAAATCTTCAGCCAGCGGGAAGCCGAACATCTGGCTTTGCTGGGGCAAGGCATCGATCCAGAACTTGTCACCCAGATGCGGCCCGATGATGGGCAGGCTCAGCGTGTTGGCCAGATGGCCCGTGGCCCCGGCGTGGTCGATGTGCGCGTGGGTGAGCCACAAGGCCTTGAGCGTGAGGCCGCGTGCTTCCACGGCTTCGAGCAGCGTGCCGACATCACCACCCGGATCGATCAGGGCGGCTTCCTTGGTGTCTGAGCAAAAAACCAATGAGCAGTTCTGTTCAAACTGGGTGACGGGGATGGTGATGCGTTGGAACATGGTCTCGAAACACTTTGAACTGATGCGACTGCGGGAAGCGTAGCACTACCTGTGGGGGGGAGTTCAGCCTGGCGCATCAAGCGGCAGGATTGGCGAGGGTAGTGAGGTATCAGGCGGCGACCAGCACGTGAGTGGGGTGTCTCGGGGTGGTGGGTTTGCGGCTGCTTTAGGCTGGGTGAGGTTATCCGTCCTGGGCACTGTGGCCGACAGCTATAGACCCAGAGCAGTCGGTCATGCCGGTTAGTCGCGGGCGCTACGCCATAGCGCATTGGTGCGAGATCAGGCCGGTGGGGCACTCTGCTCCGCTCGTGTCCTCCGGAACGGGCTTGCAGCCCATTCCTCCTCCTTTACCTCGCTACGCAGAACGCCCCACCAGCCTGATCCTGAGACGCTGAGGCTGTTAAACGGTCGCACGCCACCCATGTCTCAAGCTGCGGACGTCGGGTGGACAACGCAGCGAGGTAAAGGAGGAGGGGTGGACGCAGTCCGCCCCGGGGGACACGAGCGGAGTTGTCCACCCGGCGTCCGTGGCCCACACGCAGCTCGAACACGAAAGACAGCAAGTGGCCGGGAGCAGCCCAAAGGCTGGTCTGGTTCGACCAGAACTGAGTGCCTGCTTTGGATCGGGGTCGGTGGTGCTACGCCGGCGCCTGGTTTCAGCCTAAAACGTCGATTAATGCGGCCCCAGACTTTCAAACGATTTGGCTACCGCCTTGCTGACATTGCTTCTCGCCCCGCCAGCATTGGCTTCGGCAACCAAACATCCTAGGCACACCGAACGGGCTCGCCAGATTGACGCCACTCGCGCTGGTGTGGCGTCAAGGCCGTCTGAGATCCAGCCCGGCGCTTGATGCTGTAGTGCAAACGCACTACAATGAAGCCATGAAAACTGCCGTCATCCCCCAAGTCCGTGTCGAACCTGAGTTGCGCGCTGATCTCGATTCGGTGCTGCTGCCCGGCGAGACGCTGACTGAATTTGTCGAGGCATCGGTGCGTCGCGCCGTCGAATTTCGCCGCGTGCAAACGGACTTCGCCGCGCGGTGCGATGCCTCATTGGCTGCGTACGAGCGCACCGGGGTTTCCATTGCGTCGGACGTTGTCCTGTCGAAGCTTGAGGCGAAGGTCGCCGCGCGAGTGAAGCAACTGCGCAAATGACGTTCAGAGTCGAGTTCACGCCTGAGGCCGAAGCCGATCTGGATCGATTGTTCGACTTCCTGCTGGATCGCGCCGAGACCGTCGAAGAAGCCACGCGTGCCTATGAGGCTGTCGAGTCCATTCGCACCGCTGCCAATAGTCATCTCGCGACCACGCCCTACAGCTATCGCCGGGTCGGTCAACGTCCAACCTTGCGTGAACTTATCATCCCGTTCGGCTCCACCGGGTACGTCCTTCGCTTCGACATACGCACCCCTGAGTTGGTCCTCGTCATCGGCGCGCGCCACCAGCGCGAAGAAGATTTCCACTGACGGTGGCGCACTCTTTGGCCCCCGGTCATTGATGTCAGTACCTGGTTGGTTGCAGTCGCATGTAATTGACCCCGTGCATGTGAGTTGAACGGTTGGCACCTCAACTTGCCGGAGGGGCAGGTTTTCTTCGATAGTCTCCAGGTGTCTGCCCTGTCCAGCGTTTGAAGGCCCTTTGAAACGCACTTTGTTCAGAGAAGCCCAGCAGGTAAGCAATGTCCACCAGGCTGAGGTTCGGATCCCGCATGTAGCCTAGCGCCAGGGCCTGTCGCAACTCGTCGATGAACGAACGAAAGCTGATGCCTCTTTGCGCGAAGTGCTCTTTCTGATGATTCAACAGTGTCGATACAGGGCGCGCCAATCCGACAGCAGTTTGAGGTGCTGCGGGTTCAATAAGCTGCCAGCAAGTTCACGCCCGAGGCCTGCTGTATCTTGACGTCATGCTGTGACGCGTGTGATGCCGTGTGCCGTGCGTCACCGCTGTGCCCTCAGCCCCATCGCGCCCTCCAGTCGCCGTCGCTCGCCTTCGCTGAACAACACGTTCACCAACGTTGCCCGCTCTGCGTCAGGCGCCTGCGCATACAGATCCAACCTGCGCTGCCAGTCTGCTTCTTGCCGATCCAGCAACGCCAAGCGCTCAGCGGCATCGGCGCCCACCAACTGCGCGCGTTGCGCAAGGCGCTCGGCATCGGGCACTTGCTGCACATGGAAGGACTCCGTTTGCTTCAACGCCGAAAGTGGCAGCACGCTCGCGCGCCTCGCCGCCACCTCCTCGGGCGCGAAGCTCTGCGCTTCGACCTGTTGCAATGCGGCGTCGCGTTCGGCGTCAGTCAAGCCGGGGGCGGCCAGCACGGTCATACGCTTGAGCAGGTGCGTTTCGGCACGCGCTTCATCTGACCAGAAGGCTTCGATCTCTTGCGTCGAGAAGTGCGCTCGGCGCAACCGGTCGCGCTGACCCAGGTGCTGCCGCCAGGCGTCCAGGTCGCCTTCGCGGGGCACCGCGCTTGCCAGCAACGCATCCTGGTACGCCACGTAACGCTCGAACAGGTTCAGCACCAGTGGGTGCGAGAGCGTCGGGAAGCGTTGCAGCAAGGTCTGGCGAGCGTGCGCCAACAGAGCGGCGCGGTCGTCGCCTTTGGCGTGGCCGAGCGCATCCTTGACCATGCGCATCATCTCGGGGCTCAGCAGGGCCTGACGCGTGACCGCGTCCAGGCTTGATCCAGCCGGTGCCGTTGCGGGCTGAGGGCCGGCCGTGGCCGTGATCCAGGGCAGGGCCAGGCCTGCTCGGGCATTGGGGCCTGCCACAGAGGCCCCACCGTCTTCCCACAGCATGGCAGCACCGCCCAGCCCAGCGACGGTCAGGGCGCCTGTCATCACCAACCAGGCTCGGCGCATCACAAGCCTGCCTGCTTCAGACGGGCCACGTGCGCGTGGTACACCCCCACCGGGTCAGGCGTGAACAGCCCGCGAAGGCCGGCGAGCTGGTTGATCTCGTCGAAGTGGTTCCAGGCGTACTCGCCCACCACGGTGCCCAGACGCTGCGTGCAGGCGTCATTGATGCCGTCGTTGGGCTCCTTGTAGATGAGTTGAACGACGCTGGTCAGCCAGTCGAACGGGTCAACAATGTTGGTGACGGCCTTGTTGCCTACCCACGAGTAGTAGCGAACGCCCTTGGCTTGGGCTGCGCCGTTTGTGCCACAGCGGGTTGGCGGCAGGCCTTCTGGGAACTTGGCATTGAAGACCAGTTGGGCGGGCGTGGCGTTGTCGCGCAGCGCGCCCAGCGGGTCGGAGGTCGCGGGGCCGGGCTTGCCGACGACGGTGTCCATCACGCGGCCGATGGCGCTCACGATTTGCACGACGATGCCGCGCAGGGGCGAGCCTTCGGGCGCCAGCCCATCGGTGACCTGCGTCACCAGGTCGCCAAGCGGGGAGCCCTTGTGCGGCGCCCCGACGGTGGTCAGCGAGGCCACCTTCTCTGGCGCCACGGCCGTGACATAGCGGGCGGTGGTGCCACCTTGGGAGTGGGCAATGATGTTGACCTTTCTGGCGCCGGTGACGGCCATGATGTGGTTGATCTGTGCGAGCAACTGTTCACCGCGGACCTCGTTGGAGCTCACGGATGAGACCTCGGCGATGTAGACCTTGGCGCCGCCTTTGCGCAGGTCGCCGGGGATGCCCCAGAAGTAGTCCACTACTCCCAACGCATTGCCGAAGCCAAACAGGCCGTGAACCATGACGATGGGGTACTGCGTGGCGGTGTCGTTCTTCGGTTGCGACAAGAAGTCGAACAGGCCGGCGTGGGCCGGTGTGGCCAGCCCGCACAACAGGGCCCCGGCGACGCAGGCGCTGGCCAGGGGGCGTGTGATGCGATGGCGGCGGTGTTGATGGGCGCGGGACGGCTTGGAATGGCGCTGCATGTGGGGACTCCGTTGGTGAATGAGTTGTCGATGACGTCATTCTTTGGAGCCCCTGTCGATGGCGTCTTTCGCAAATGCGCAAGCGATAGCGGGATCCCGCAGGACAGCGGGTTTGCCGGGGCGGGTCAAACCCTAGGCGTGGGCGTCAGTTCTGGGTGATGGCGTACTGCTGGCGGCGAAACTCGCCCGGCGTCAGCCCGGTCCATTTCTTGAACGCACTCTGAAAACCCGTTTGGTTGGCGTAGCCCAGCAGGTTGGCGATCTGGATCAGTGGCGTTTGGTGGTCGCTCAGATGCTGCAGTGCGAGCTTGAGTCTGACGCGTTCGATCAGGTCGCGGTAATTGAGGCCGGCGCAGGTCAGGCGGCTTTGCAAGGTGCGGGGCGGCATGCCCAGCAACTGGCTGATGTGCGGCAGCGTGGCGTCGCCCTTGAGCAGCTCGCGCATGAGCAGGGCTTCGATGTCCTGCGGTAGGCCGGGGATGGTGCTGCTGAGCGATTCGAGTTCGGCGTCGGCGCGTTGTTTGAGCAAGTTGTGCACGACAGGGTCACGCTGCGCAATGGGCAGGTCGAGCGCGGCGCGTGATGCGATGAGTGCCGAGCGCGGCGCGTTGAATTTCAGTGGACCGCCGAAGGTGGCCTGCAAGGCGCGCAGGTCTTCTGCCCGGGTGGGCGGGGCGAAGGTGAAGTCGGCACCGAAGGTGAGGTCGGGCCGGTCGGTCAGCCAGCGGATCTGGTGCGCCCAGATGGCCATGGCCAGCATGGCGAGCGAGGGTGGCGGGTGGTCGATCAACGGAAGCCACACCAGGGTGCATGCTCGCTCTGTGATGTGCAGGTCGACGGTGTTGACGCCATCGAGCAGGGGCTCGTAACGCAGCAGGATCTGGCCCGCTTGTGCGAGGTTGCCGCAGGTGCTCAGCAGGAAACCCAACACGCCGATGTGGCGCAGGCGAATGGCCTCGGCCACCTTGAGCGTGAACAGTGGGTTGCCGGTGAATCGGCAGGCACTGTCGATGATGTCCAGCCACTCGGCCAGCGCGATCCGGTCATCGCTCCTGCCTTGCAAGATGCCTCCTACCCGTGTTGCACCCAATACCTGGTTCGGGTCCAGGCCCTGTTGCTGCAGGCATTCGATGACGGCGACCGCGTAGCTGGCGCGGGTGCTGCCACTCGCGTGCGAGTGCGTGGATTGCTGGGCGAGCGGCATCTGGCTGGGTGGGTGACGAGGCTGCAGTATGGGGGGCGCTCCCGGGCTCAGCCATACGGGCTTGTCATGGTGAGCGCGTGCGGGTATGCGTGACGACCTTATCCCGTTTCGATATTTGTTTGCAGGTCACGTCGGCGGTTCGTCGCGTCGTGTTCCCAGTTCGACGTCGAAGGCCCCGAGCGTTCGACGCATCGGCACCATGGTGGACAAGGTGAAGCCATGCCTGGCATAGAACCGCTGTGCAGCGGTGTTCTCGCGATCAGTGAGCAGCGTCACGCGTTTGGCGCCACTGCGCCGAGCAACGTCGATGGCGTGATTCAGGAGCGCCGATCCCACACCCGAGCCGCGTGCAGTGGGTGCCACGATCATGTCTTCAAGCAGCGCTACGCGTTCACCGATGGCTGTCGATATGGTGAACAACAGGCTGACCATGGCCTGGATGGCTTTGCCCTCCCTCGCAACCAGGATGATGCCCATGTCGGGGTTGTTGATGATCGCTGCCAACCCTTTGCATTGCGCTGCGGTATCGGGCTGGAATTCAACTTCTTGTGTGAACAGAACCGTCAGCAACTCGCTGAGCGCCGCGATGTCTGATGCTGATGCACGTTCGAATATCGGCACGGTGGGTCTCCCTTGTGTGCTCACGCTTGAGGTTGCTAGATCCACCCATTGTGAACAAACTCCATCACGTTGTAGCAACGATCCTGCAGTTCATGCGCCATCACGGCGGCAACGATCTGTTCCACACCCTTCGCATACGGTGCATCCCCGCAGACGCGCGTCTCAAGCAGCACACTGCAGCTGCCATCCTCGATCCGGATCTGGTGGAAGGCATGGCGAGCCAGGTCGGCATCAGCAAACCCTGTGAGCGTTCGCTGTATGCCGACATCACGCACGGATTCGATCTCGCTGCTGCCCACCCCGAGTGAATGGGCGATGTTGACGGCCGTGCCCGGCACGGACGTTTTCGATGCCTGGTGCGATTCAAGCACCTTGACGTCGTAGGTGCGAAACAGCGGGCCGCAACGTTCCAGCATGGCCATGAACTTGAGCATGAGGATGTTCGTGTTGGGACACAGCACCACGGGGAAGGTCAGAGGCATGGCCTCGATCTGTGACCCGGTCGCCAGCTCGATCAAGGGCGAGTGGGTGGCGGCACAAAAAGCTGCAATGGCCTCCAGCTCCCGCCCGGAGCCCGCGTGCACCACGATGGCCTTGTCTGTCTTGTTGCTCAGTTCGGCCCAGGATTGGATTTGAAAGGTGGCGTCCTTGCTCAAGGCATGGCGCAATTCGGTCGCCAGCTTGCCGGTTCCCGCAATGATGACTTGCATGTTGACCTGATCTCCGTCGTCGCCGGCCTGTGCGTGGTGGCCGTCAGATGACAGCTTACCTGCAAAGGATCGCGCAGCGTGTACGGCGCGTCGTCCTGCCTAGTCAGCGCTCATCTGCTGGAAGATGTCCAGCGCGCTGATGCGCCGGCATTGTTCGCGGTCGTGGATGTCGCTGGTGTCAAAGAAGTAGGCGTACTGCAGGCTGACTTCGGCTTGCTGCTCGACGATCTCCCAGGCGCGGCATGACGGCGGGTCCGAGATGGTATCCCGCATGGCGTCACGCTCTGGCTTGGTGGCGATGTACTCGGCCAGGGCTTCCCGGGTGCGCGCGAAGTGCACGCGATCGGGCAAGGGCAGGCCGCTGCTGTGATAGCCGCAGCACATGGCTTGCTCCAGATCATCGTAGACCTGGGCGCGTTCGGTCATCTCCTGCGCCTGCCTAAGGGCGTTGTCGTGCTCGAACTGGCGCTGCCAGTCGGGGTTGCCTTTGGCCTGCAGGGCGTCTTGCGCCATCTTCAGGAACTGGGCCTGGCGGTTGCGCATTTCCTGCGCGAGCACACCGGGAGTCTGGTTGCTGAGGTTGTTGGGGACTTCCACACACTCGCCATCGTCCAGATACTGGTAGACCAGCGTGGGCGACTGGCTCGCGTCCAGGCCTGGCGGCATGGCCAGCTTGTGGGGCCGGGTCTTGTCAATGCGGGCCGACTGGATCATGGCTGTCGGGCCTGGCATGGCTTGGATACGCGTGGCATGGACATATGGGTGCTCCTTGCGCGCGAGGGCGCACACCTGCTGTCACGAGTATGGGCGCAAGCCGCCGCCGTGTTCGTGGAAATTGAACGGTATTGACCTTGGTATTGGGCCTTGGTATCGGGCGTTCAGGCCTGCAGTGCAGCGGACAGGTGGGCCACGAGTGTCAGCAGTTCTTCGTGCAGCCGCAAGGCGGTAGCCTGGTGCGCGGCCGAGGGTGGTGTGGCCTCGCCCAGTTCCCGCTCAAAGGCGTGCAGGCGATCGGCCAGTGCTTGTGCACCCACCGTCGATGCCGCGCCGCGCAGCGAGTGACAAGCCTGACGCCATGCCGCCGTGGTGCCATCACCTGGCGCCTGCATGAAGGTCGGTTCGCCTCGTGCATAGACCTGTACGAAGTTGCGCATCACGCGTGCGAGCAAGGTCCAGCTGCCTCCCACGTTGAGCAGTGCAACCTGAAGGTCCAGCCCGGCGATGTTGCCGAGGCTTTGCGCCAGACGCTGATCGTTGCTCAAACCCTGGTGCGCGATCAGGTCAGCCGGGTCTGGACTGTCCGGTTCCTGCCGACGCATGGGCAGCCAGCGCAACAAAGTCGCGTAAAGCGCGCGAGGGTCCACCGGCTTGCTCACGTGGTCATTCATGCCGGCATCCAGGCAACTGCGGCGATCTTCCACGAACGCATTGGCAGTCATGGCCACGATGGGCAACTGCTCGCCCAGGCGAGCGCGTATCTGTCTTGTGGCGCTCAGGCCGTCCATCACGGGCATCTGCACATCCATCAACACCAGGTCGTAGGCGCGCGACAGTACCAGCTCGATGGCCGTGGCGCCATCTGATGCTGTCTCTACCACCAGGCCGGCCTTGGTGAGCAACTCGCAGGCCACTTCCTGGTTAATGGGGTTGTCTTCAGCGAGCAGGATGCGTTGGCCTGCATAGCGGCTTTGGAGCTGTGCCTGTGCATCGCTGGGGTCTGGCAGCGAGGTGTTCTGACTGCTGGCCTGTTGCCGCAGTACACGGGCCAGGGCATCTTGAAGCGCCGATGCCGTGATGGGCTTGACCAGCACCGTGTCGCAACGGATCATGCGCGCCTGCTGTCGCATCTCGGGCTCATCGAACGCGGTCACCAGGATGCTGGGTGGCATGCCGGCACCCAGTCGCGCAGACAGTCGGCGCAGTGTGTCGATGCCGTCCATGGGCGCCATGCGCCAGTCGATGAGCATGACGTCGTAGGGGCGCCCGGCCGCCATCTCGGCGTCCACCTTGTCCAGTGCGGCCTGGCCGCTTTCCAGCGTGTCGACCTTCAGGCCCAGCATCTGCAGCCGGTCATCCAGTGCCTTGCGCGCTTCGGCCAGGTCATCCACGAGCAAAGCCCTGAGCCCATCCAGTGCGATGGGGGCCGCCATCTCGCTGGCGCTCTGAGCTCGACCCAGCCGGGCTGTGAACCAGAATGTGCTGCCAGTGCCCGGCGTGCTGTGCAGGCCGATCTCGCCGCCCATCATCTCGGCCAGGCGTTTGGTCAGCGCCAGGCCCAGGCCAGTGCCGCCGTGTCGTCGGGTCAGCGAGCTGTCTGCCTGTTCGAATGCCTGGAACAAGCTGGCCTGCCGATCAGGGGCGATGCCTTCGCCGGTGTCCTGCACCTCAAAGCGCACATGCAGTTGGCCACCTTCCCGCGCCAGCAACTCGCCACGCAAGCGAACCCAGCCTTGGGCGGTGAACTTCACCGCGTTGCCCAGCAAGTTGATCAGGGACTGTGCCAGGCGGGTTGGGTCACCGCGCATGCGTGCCGGCAGGTGATCGGTGTCCACAATCAACTCCAGACCTTTGTCATGCGCAGGCACGCGCACGAGTTCGAACACGCGGGTGAGCAGATCGTCCAGCGAGAACTCGATGTCCTCCAGTTCCATCTTGCCGGCCTCGATCTTGGACAGGTCCAGGATGTCGTTGATCACGTGCAGCAGGTGCTTGGCGGCCTGATCGATCTTGTCGAGGCGCTCGCGCAGCAGGGCATCACGGGTGTCGCGTGCCATCAGGTAGGTCAGCCCGATGATGGCGTTCATGGGCGTGCGGATCTCGTGGCTCATATTGGCCAGGAAGGAGCTCTTGGCCAGATTGGCTGCTTCGGCTTGCTCTGCGCGTGTGGCCAGTTCCTCGTTCAGCGCCGACAGTCGCAGCTCGGCCTGCCGCAGCGCTGTGACATCGGAGACCACGACGTTGAAACCTTGCACCTCGCCGTTGACCACATCGGGGATGAAGCTGGCCAGCACGTGGCCCTGGCTGCCATCAGCCTTGGACAGTGTCTGCACCGTGTCCTGTCTGCGCCCCAAAAGCACCTGCTGGATGCGGGGTTCTTCGATGGCGTACAGGTCCGGCCCCAGGACGTCTCGCAGGTGTTTGCCCAGCATGTCTTGGGGCTGCTGCCCGAACCAGGTCAGGTGGGCGGCATTGGCAAAGCGGCAGCTCAGGTTCGCATCCCAATAGGCAATCATGCCGGGCATGCTGTCCGTCACCGTGCGGATGAAGCGCTCTTGTTCGGCCAAAGTGGCATTGACGCTTTCCAGCTGCCGGGTGCGCGTGGCCACGCGGGCTTCCAGATCTACGTTGAGTTCGGCCAGGTTGGCCTGTACACGGGCCTGATCCTGCCTGGCCTGCTCGATGCGTTGCATCATGTCAGCCAGGCTGTTGGCCAGCATGCCGATGTCGTCGTGCGAGCTTGACGCCAGCGCCAACCAGGCAGCCTGGTCCTTGGATCCGTCGGCCTGTGCCGGCGCATCGGCAAAGGCGGATGCCGCCTTGCGCAGGGCATGCAGGCGTTGCGCCTGCAACCGGATCCAGCGGCCCAGCACGAACCAGCCCAACAGGATGTAGCTGGTGCCGCACACGGCCAAGGCCCGTAGCCAGTGGGCCGGCGACAAGGGCGCTTCGAACTGGCGGTTGATCTGCAACTGAGGCGCGTTGGGCAGGGTGTCCCACGGCAGCAATTGCTGCGCCTGCAAGATCTCACCGGACGTTTGCGCCAGTGAGGCAATGGGGGATGAGCTGGCCGTCGCCGCGTTGTGGTGGCGCAAGATCAGCGACGTGCTGGGATAGGTCAATCGCCCCAGCAGCGCGTTGTCCAGCGGCACATACACCAGCAGCCGAGCTGGCTCATCACGGTAGCGGACGGACCCTTCAATGACGCGATAAACCGTTCGATCGAGTTCGCTGTAAGCCCATCTCAGCCCATCGATCGCCTGTGTGCTGGCGCCTGGTGCGGGGCCGGCGTCGGGCGTATCCTGTGAGCGAGAACCAAAGCGAAAAAGGGTGTGGCCTTGCCGGTCCTGAATGGCGACATGCGTGAAGTCGCTTTGATCCAGCAGTGTGATCAGCAGGGTGCGCATGCGTGCGTCATGCACGTCTCGAGCGGTCGCCTGTGCGCTGGATTGCCACAGCTCGATTTGCTGTGCCAGCGCGTAAGCATTGTTGTGCCAACTCTGATCCAGTGCCGCCAAGCGGGCTGAAAAGTGCGCGCGGGTATCGCTCAGTTGCTGCGTGCGTTCACGCTCGATCCCTGCACGGGCCACGAAGGCAAAGCCCGCGGCCACCACCACGAAAATCAGCAGCAGGATGGCCAGCAACCTGAAGGTCAGCGCCGCGCCTGATCGATACGATGCCGCGTCGGCCTGATCCTGCGCCATCACGGCTTGCGTCCGGCCCACCGGGCATCGATCATGTTGTTGAAGCGATAGCCCATGGCCTGTGGCGACGCACCAGCGCTTTCGCGGAAGAAAGCATCGGTCTGCTGAATCTGTGCTTCAGAGAAGCGGCCATCTTCGCTGAACTGGTTCGGGTACTGTTTGAGCATGGCCATGAAGGCGGATGCCTCTGCACCGCTCAGGCCCAGTGCGGTCACGGTTTCCTGGGCGGAGTGCGTCTTGCGCCAGGCCAGCGTGCGCTGGATCACCTTGACCATGCGTTGCGCCGCTTGCGCTTGGGCTTCCACCAGGCTGCGTTGCGCAATGAGCGTCCCGCGCAGGAAGCCCTCTCCCGGCAGGGGCTCGCGGCTGTCAGCCAGCCCCAGTCGAACCAGGGGGTAGGCCAGGCCTTCCTGCTCCATGCGCAGGCCAAAGGGCTCTTCCGATACCACGGCATCCACCACCTGGCCACGCAGCGCGCTGGATTGGGTGTCCCATGACTGGCCGGCCGCTACCAGCTTCACGCTGTCTGCCGGGAGGCCATGCTGGCGAAGCAGGAGGTTCAGGAACTGCTGGCCATTGGTTGTGGTGCTCAGAGAGTTGCTGTGGATGCCGACGACGCGGCCGCGCAGGTCTTGCACACGCTTGACCTGGCCTGCCAGGCCAGATCGAACCATGAGGGACAAGGGCGCGCGGTTCTCGACCGCCGACAAGGCAAGCAGCCGCGGCTCGCGCAGGTTTTCGTTCATGGCGGCCGTGGCGCCGAACACGCCGAAGTGGGCATTGCCGTTCAGCACCTCGCGGATGGCGATGCCGCCTCCACCGACGAACTTCAGGCGCAGTGACACGCCTTCGGCCCGGTCGGCGCCAATCTTGACGGCCAGTTCGGGAATGGTGGAGACGGAACTGCCCGGGCCAGGGGTGGCCAGCACCAGGTCCATGAGCTCACTGCTCTGGGCGTTTGCGGCTCGTGGGAAAGCGGACAGGGAGGCCAGGCCGGCACCGGCTAGCAAGGCAGTGCGACGACGTAGCCGGAACATGTGTGGGTATCCCTGTGATGGCTTTGTGGATTGAGCGGATCAGTTTGCCATGAAGCCAGAATCAGCGTCAACCGAGCCAACCCAGGCAAAGATCCGGGCGGGCAGGTAGACTGTTTTGCAGCCTTTGGCGCCAGAGGAGCCCCCTAGATGACCGACACTTCTGATTACACGCCACCCGCCATCTGGACCTGGCAGAAAGAAAACGGCGGCCAGTTTGCCAACATCAACCGGCCCGTAGCCGGCCCCACGCATGAGAAGGTCTTGCCGGTTGGCCAGCATCCGTTGCAGCTCTACTCACTGGCCACGCCCAATGGGGTCAAGGTCACGGTGATGCTGGAGGAGCTCCTGGCGCTTGGCCATGCGGGCGCCGAGTATGACGCCTGGCTGATTCCGATCAAGGAAGGCGCTCAGTTCGGTAGCGGCTTCGTTGACGTGAATCCGAACGCCAAGATCCCGGCCTTGATGGACCGCAGCGGCCCTGAGCCCATTCGCGTTTTCGAATCCGGTGCGATCCTGCTGTACCTGGCAGAGAAGTTCGGCGCCTTGTTGCCCACCACCATGCCGCAGCGTGCCGAGTGTCTGTCGTGGTTGTTCTGGCAGATGGGCAGTGCGCCCTTCCTGGGTGGCGGCTTCGGCCACTTCTACGCGTATGCGCCCATCAAGATCGAATACGCGATTGACCGCTACGCCATGGAAGTCAAGCGTCAGCTGGATGTGCTCAACCGCCGTCTGGCCGAGAGCCCTTATCTCGCGGGTGATGACTACTCCATCGCCGACATCGCCGTGTGGCCCTGGTATGGCGCCCTGGTCAAAGGCCAGCTGTATGGCGCAGGCGAGTTCCTGCAGGTGCACGAATACACCCATGTCGTGGCGTGGGCAGACAAGATCGCACAACGCCCGGCTGCCCGACGAGGGCGCATCGTCAACCGCAACTGGGGCGACGCATCGAGCCAGTTGCCTGAACGCCATGACGCCAGTGACTTCGACAAGGTGCCTGCCAAATGATCACGCTCTACGATTGCGCCACCGCCCCGAGCCCACGCCGAGCCCGCATTCTGCTGGCCGAGAAGGGCCTCGCTCACGAGACCGTGCAGGTGGACCTGCGCACCGGCGAACAGCTCAGCGAGGCTTACCGACGCGTGAACCCGCAATGTACGGTGCCCGCCTTGCGCACAGAGGATGGGCTGGTGTTGACGGACAACGCCGCGATCACGGCCTATGTGGAGGCCCGCTACCCTCAGCCGGCGCTGCTGGGTGAGACACCCGAAGAGAAGGCCGAGATTGCCAGCTGGAACTGGCGCGTGGAGTTCGAAGGCCTGCTGGCCATTGCCGAGGCTTTGCGCAACAGCACGCCCGCCATGGCCAACCGGGCTTTGCCCGGGCCCGTGAACTACCCGCAGATCCCAGAGCTGTCGCAACGCGGGCAGGCCCGTGTGCAACAGTTCTTCGTCGATCTCGATGAGCGACTGGCCGGGCGCGAGTTCATCGCCGCCGGGCGCTTCAGCGTGGCCGACATCACAGCCGTGGTGGCCGTTGATTTTGCGCGCGTGGTGAAGGTCAAGCCCGGCGAGCAACACCCGCACCTGCAACGCTGGCGGGCGGCCATGGCCTTGCGGCCATCCATGTCGCTGTGAGCCTGCCTGCCATGATCAGTCGTGGCGACGCGGCTTGTCATGCAGCAGCAGTGCTTTGGCAGCCTCAATGCGCAGAGCCAGTGCCACGGCGGTGTCGTTCATGATGTTCAGCAGAAAGCGCTTAGGGTCATCGCCGTCGTCGGCTCGAATGACGCTGGCGCCTGAGTCGGTCCGTTGCTGCGCGGCCTCGTTCCGTTTGGCGCAGGTGTGGGCATCTTTCTGGCAGGCATCCAGGGCCGCCTGAAAAGCCTCATCCGAGATGCTGCGCAGTCGAGACAGCAGCTCAGCTTGCCCCTCCACGCTGGGTTGCATGTCCAACCATGGGGTCTCGGCAAACACGGGGGCGAGATCTTGCGCGACAAAGGCAGACCACTGCTCGGTGTGTACGGGCAAGCCCGGCATCCGGATGGCTTGTTCACCGGCCGCGGGTGATGCGTTGTGTGCATGGGGCATCAGGCGCAGGCGATGCGGCGCCACATCTGGCAGATAGCGCACGCGCAGGGCGTGGAGCACCATGGCCGCCTGAGCCGCCCCGACAGGGGTTTGCAGTGAGAACCACAACTGATAGCCGTCATGCCCATTGATGGCGATCGCCGGCGCAGGCCAGCCCCAATCGGCCTGTACGCCTTGCCACAGGACGGCCAGGGGGGGCCATTCCGCTGGGCGACACAGTTCCAGCACCATGGCGCGAACCTGGCCCTGGGCATCGGCCAACGCCATGGGTGCATCGGTATCGGTGCCTACCTGGTTGTCGGTTGCCTGTGGGGCATACAGGCGGCACCATTGGGATTGCAGTCTGGTCATGGCCTGGTTTGGTGTGAAGCGATTCTGGCGGGACTTTACCTGAGCGCATCGAGGCCAGGCCCCTTGACATCATCCAATAGTTCAACAATAATTGAATTATGGAAGAAAACACTGTCGTCACATCGCTCGCCGCGCTGGCTCAGCCCTTGCGTTTGCGGATTTTTCGAGCCCTGGTGGTGGCGGGGCCGCAAGGCTTGACCCCGGGTGATCTGGCGGTCGCGCTGGACGCCGCAGCCACCACGCTGTCTTTTCATCTCAAGGAACTCACCCATGCCGGCCTGGTCACCCAGGAGCGGGATGGTCGCCATTTGATCTACCGCGCCGCGTTCGAGCACATGGATGGCCTGTTGGGCTATCTGACCGAGCACTGCTGCCAGGGGCAGCCTTGTGCGCCAACCGTCGACCCATCCTCTGGCAAGCCTGCGCGCAAGCGGGCTTGCTCCACCTGCTGAAGGAGCTCACCATGAAGCGTTTCCATGTCCATGTGCATGTCACCGATCTGGCCCAGAACGTTGACTTCTATTCGAAGATGTTTGGCGTGCAGCCAAGCCGCCTTGAAGCTGACTACGCCAAGTGGATGCTGGACGAGCCCGCGGTGAACTTCGCCATCTCTACGCGTGGTCATGGCCATACAGGCGTCGATCACCTGGGCATCCAGGTTGACAACGAGGCAGATCTGCAGGCCATGAAGGCGCAAGCCCAGGCGGCTGACTTGTCCTTGATCGACGAAGGGGCCACCACCTGCTGCTATGCGCGTAGCGACAAGCATTGGGTGGTCGATCCACAAGGCTTGCCTTGGGAGCACTTCCAGACGCTGGGCAACATTCCTGTCTTCCGTGAAGGCGAGCCTGCACAAGGCGATGAGGCGGGTGCCTGCTGCACCCCCACGGTCGCGCCCAAGGTTACGGGCAAGCCCATCGGCATTCCTGTCAAATCTTCCTGCTGCTGAGGTGGATCATGAGCGAGCAGTTGATGAACGTGCTGTTTGTTTGTACCGGCAACTCGGCGCGGTCGATTCTGGCTGAGGGCATCCTCAACGCATTGGGGGCTAACCGCTTCAAGGCGTATTCGGCGGGCAGCCATCCCAAAGGCGAGGTTCACCCTATGGCGCTGGATGTGCTGCAGCATCTGGCTATGGCCCAAGAAGGCTATCGCAGCAAAAGCTGGGACGAGTTTGCGAAGCCCACCTCACCAGCCCTGAGCTTCGTCTTCACTGTCTGCGACAACGCCGCTGGCGAGGTCTGCCCCATATGGCCCGGCCAGCCTCTGACCGCTCACTGGGGGGTGTACGACCCAGCAGGGGTCGATGGCGAGGAAGCCAAGCAGCGCCGGGCCTTCCATGAGGTTGCGCATATTCTCAAGCGCCGCATTGAACTGATGCTGGCCTTGCCGCCCGAGAGCCTCCATTCCTTGTCCATTCAGTCCCAACTCAACGCCATCGGCAAAACTTGAAGTCCGTCATGACCACTCACGTTCTGATTCTGTGCACACACAACTCCGCCCGCAGCGTGCTCTCTGAAGGCATGCTCAACCATCTGGCCGCCAGGCTGGGCAAGGACGTCAAGGCGCACAGCGCCGGCAGCGCACCCAGCGGGCGGCTGAACCCCTTTGCCATTGAGGCGCTCAACAACGCAGGCATCGACACGTCCGCCTATCGCAGCAAGAGCTGGGATGAGTTCAGTGTCGATGGCGCGCCGCCTTTGTCCATCGTCATCACCGTGTGTGACAGCGCCGCCGCCGAAGCCTGCCCCGTGTTCTTCGGTGGCAAGGGGCAGCCCGTCAAAGTGCATTGGGGCTATCCGGATCCCTCCAATGCCGAAGGCGGCGATGAGGGCAAGCGCCGCGCGTTCGAGCTGACGCGTCAAGCCATAGGCTACAAGATGCTGCAACTCCTGGCGCTGCCACTCGAGACCATGAGCCAGGACGCCCTGCGTTCTGCTCTGGAGGAGATCGGTCGTGCCTGATCAAGTCAACGCCAGCTCGCCAGCATTGGGGCGCGCACTTCTGGCTGAGGCACTGGGCACCATGCTCCTGCTGGCCATCGTCATCGGCTCGGGCATCATGGCTGATCGCCTGTCAGCAGGCAACACCGCCGTTGCCTTGCTGGCTAACACGGCCGCCACGGTTGGCGGGCTCTATATCCTGATTGAGGTGTTCGGCCCTGTCAGTGGTGCGCATTTCAACCCGGTGGTCTCCCTGGTGATGATGTTGCGCGGCACTTTGCCTCGCTCACACGCGATGGCCTATGTGCCTGTTCAACTGGCGGCTGCCGTGCTGGGGGCGATGTTGGCCCATGCCATGTTTGATCTGCCACTGCAGCAGATATCGACCAAGCTGCGAACGGGGCAGGGGCAATGGATCGCGGAGGCCGTGGCCACAGCAGGCCTGTTGCTGGTGATTTTGCGTGCGCCCGCAGGCAAGGCCAGCGCCATGGTGGCCGCCTACATCGGTGCGGCGTACTGGTTCACCGCATCGACGTCGTTTGCCAACCCAGCAGCCGCTTTTGGGCGCATGATGACCGACACGTTCGCAGGCATTGCGCCCAGCAGCGTGCCCGGCTTCATCTGGGCTCAACTGCTGGGTGGCTTGGTGGGTTGGGCTTTGGCTTCCTGGGTGACGCCGTCACAGGCGGCGGCCGCCAAGGTGTGAGTCAGGCAAGTTTGGGTCAAGCGATGGAGGTTCCGCATGAAGGTCACGGTTCTAGGCCGGGGGTGTAGCAAATGCCACCTGACGGTCGAGATGATCGAGCGAGAAGCGAAAGCGATGGGTGTGGCCGTTGAGGTGGTCAAGATCGAGGCACCCGAAGAGATCATGCGTCTGGGCGTGAAAGCCACGCCCGCCGTGATGATCGGAGGGCAGATCGTTCACAGTGGCGGCCTGCCTGCTCATGAAAAAGTGCAGAGCTGGCTGGCACCTCCGTTGCTGGGTTTTCTGCGCGAACCGACCAGGCACCTGTTTTTCACGGGCAAGGGCGGCGTGGGCAAAACCTCTTTGTCGACGGCCACGGCCTTGACACTGGCCGATACCGGCAAGAAGGTGCTGCTGGTCAGCACCGATGCCGCTTCCAATCTGGACGAGATGCTGGGCATCGAGCTGCGCAATGTGCCGGTAGCGGTGCCTGGTGCCCCGGGCCTGTCGGTTCTCAACATCGATCCTGACGTGGCGGCAGAGACTTACCGGCAGCGCGTGTTGGCGCAGATGGCCGATCACACCACGGAGGCCGAGCGGGCCACGGTGCGAGAGCAATTGTCCGGTTCCTGCACCACCGAGATCGCGTCGTTTGACGAGTTCTCCAACCTGCTGGCGGGTGCCGCGGCTGACTACGATCACATCGTGTTTGACACGGCGCCTACCGGGCACACCTTGCGGCTGCTGAGCTTGCCCAAGGCCTGGAGCGGCTTCCTCAAGGGCAACGATCGAGGCGCGTCCTGCCTGGGCCCCCACTCGGGCTTGAAGATGCAGGAGACCCGCTTCAATGCGGCCTTGAAGGCCTTGTGCGACGAGACCCTTACGACGATCGTGCTGGTGGCGCGCGCCGACCGCAGCGCGCTGTCCGAGGCGGCGCGAACGTCCGACGAGTTGCGCGTGCTGGGATTGAACCAGCAGCAACTGGTGATCAACGGGCTGTTCAAGGCGAGCGATCCACACGATGAAGTAGCCAAAGCCATCGAGGCCCTGGGACAGCATGCGCTGGATGCCATGCCCGATGCCTTGCGTGCCTTGCCCCAATCCATCGTGCCATTGCGTGCATTTGATACCGTGGGCCTGCCCGCCTTGCGTGCGCTGTTGAACCCGACCGCAGCGCAGCCCGCAACCCTCACCACGGCGGGTGAAGAGGCGCACCTGCCATCCGATCACATCGACAAACTCGTGGATGAACTGGCCGCTGCGGGGCGAGGCCTGATCATGGTGATGGGCAAGGGCGGGGTCGGCAAGACCACCATCGCCGCGGCACTGGCGATCGGTCTCGTGAAGAAGGGCCATGCGGTGCATCTGAGCACCACCGATCCCGCTGCGCATCTGGCCATGACGCTGGAAGGCGAGTTGCCCGGCCTGCAACTGGGTCGCATTGATCCCAAGGTGGAAACGCAGCGCTATATCGACAAGATCATGGCCGCGCGTGGGCCTCGTCTGGATGCTCAGGAACGTGCGCTGCTGCTGGAGGATCTGCAGTCGCCTTGCACGGAAGAGGTGGCGGTGTTTCATGCGTTCTCGCGCACGGTCAGCGAAGCGCGCAGTGCCTTCGTGGTGCTGGATACCGCGCCCACCGGGCATTCGCTCTTGTTGATGGATGCCACCGGGGCTTATCACCGGCAGATGACACGCGAGTTTGAAGGCAAGGCCGCTGTGCACATGGTCACGCCCCTGATGCGCCTGCAGGACGCGAGTTACACCCGCATCATCCTGGTTACCTTGCCGGAGGTGACGCCAGTCTCGCAAGCCGCGGCCTTGCAGGATGACTTGCGGCGCGCGCACATCGAGCCCTATGCCTGGGTGGTCAACAAATCCATCCTGGCCGCTGGCACGCATGATCCTTTGCTGCAAGCCAGGCTGGCAGGCGAGCGCCGGCAGATGGCGCGATTGAGCGGTGGGCTGGCGCACAAGACCTTTGCCGTGCCTTGGTTGCCTCAAGCGCCCGTCGGGCTGACGGCCTTGTCCGCGCTGCTGGCGTCCTGATCAGCGTCCGGGTGCCGTCTTGGCGCCAAAAGGGCAGTAGTTCGGCCGTGGCCCAACCTGCGGATGTTTGCGGCAGGTGTTGGGGCGCTTGTCGTAGACCTTGCAGCGGCGCGTGGTGGCGTCCAGAAAATGGCAGTCGCCGTTGGCGCGGCGAGCCAGGGTGAAGATCTCGTACTTGAAGTTGAAGTGCTGAACCAGGCCGGCCTTCATCAGGCGCTTGGCAATCTGCTTGGGCGCTTCGTGTTCAGCCTCGAAGGGGTCGACCAGTTCCAGGCGAACCAGATCGGGCAGCTTCACCTCCACCGGCATGGTGCAGCAATTGGCCACGCAGTTGTCACACAGACCATTGCGGTAACGGGTCCAGGTGTCGGTGCGGTCAACGTCGACGATGTAGATGGAAGACTTCATGGCATGGGGCGAAACGCGGCAGGCCGTATTGTGCCCAAGTGAATGCATGGCAATGCCTGCATACTGTCCTCACCTGTTTGTCCATTGTTTTTGTACCCATGACCGATTCCACCTACGCCCGTCAGCAGCTTGACCAATTGCGGCAGTTGATGGAGCTGCATGCCGCAGGCCACGATCACTTCCTCGCTCAGAGCGACAACATTGGCACGCCCGCCGTGTTTGGTGGGCAGGTGCTGGGGCAGTCCTTGCAGGCCGCCCAGCTCACAGTTGAAGCGGACCGGGCCGTGCACTCCCTGCATGCCTACTTCCTGTTGCCAGGCGAGCATGCGCCCATCGACTACGAGGTCACCCGCGTGCGTGATGGCCGCAGCTTCAGCATGCGACGCGTGGTGGCCCGCCAGGGTGACAACATCATCTTCGAGATGAATGCGTCTTTTCAGACAGCGTCCGATGGTGTCGAGCATCAGGCAGCCATGCCGCAGGTGGCGGGCCCTGAAGGCCTGCAAAGCGAGCATGCCTTGCGCCAGGCCATCATCCCGCATCTGCCACCGTACTTCCATGACAAGACCCTGGCACCGCGGGGCCTGGAGTACCGCCCGGTCGAGCCTGTCGACCTCATGAACCCACCCAAGCGCGAAGGTCAGATCGCGCTGTGGGTGCGCGCCATGGACACCTTGCCCGATGACGCCGCCCTGCACCGCGCCTTGCTGGCCTATGCCTCTGATCACGGCTTGTTGCTGGCCGCCATTGCACCGCATGGCTTGAGCCTGTTCCGCGGTGAGGTGCGCATGGCCAGCCTGGACCACGCCATGTGGTTCCACCGTGATTTCCGCCTGGATGACTGGCTGCTCTATGTGTTTGATTCACCCAGCGCGAGTGGCGCGCGAGGCCTGTGCCAGGGGCGCTTCTTCACACGCGATGGCAAGCTGGTGGCGTCGGTGATGCAGGAAGGCATGGTGAGGCCCTGGGTCAGAAAGGCCTGAGCCAGTTGCCGACCATCATGGGTGCATGGGCGTGAAGCGCGCCTGTTGCGCAGGCTGCCCCGCCATCGTCACGCTCACGATGGCCTTGAGGTCTGGTGTGGAGGCATAAGTGGCCTGTGCGCTCAGCTTGTTGTCGCCATCGGGCTTGAGTGCAACGCTGACCTTGGTCTTGCCAGACAGGATGGTGATGGTGCCGCTGGCGCCCGCCGTGGTTTGCGGCTTGCCGGCGTGGTCCGTCACGTACACGGCGATGGCCTTGTCCCTCGCTTCGAGAGGCGTCTTGACCAGCACCAGTTCCAGGTGCACAGGGCCGGCCATGCGCAGTTGGCCACCATGCGGTGCTTTTACCGTATCGAGGTAGGCGTCGTCATGGGCCCATGCAGGTGCTGATGCCAGCATGCCAACCAGTGATGCAGTGAGGGCTTGCAGGATGTGGCGGCGGTGCATGAAGGTGCGGGTCATGTGTTTCTCCTTGGATGGATCGGGGCTCAGAAACTCGGCGTGGTGGATGAGGTCGATGGCGTGGCCGAGGCAGCCTGCGTAGCCTCGGCTTCGGCCTGAAGCCGCGCCAGTGGCGCCTTACCCCACAGCCAGAACATCACCGGCGTCAACAGGGTGTCGAGCAGCGTGGCGCTGATCAGCCCGCCGAAGATGACGACAGCCACCGGATGCAGCACCTCCTTGCCCGGCGCGGATGCCGACATGAGCAAGGGCAGCAGCGCGAAGACGGCCACCAGCGCGGTCATCAGCACGGGCGTGAGGCGCTCCAGCGAGCCGCGCACGATCATGCTCTGGCTGAAGGTCTCGCCCTCATGCAGGCACAGGTTGATGTAGTGGCTGATCTTGAGGATGCCGTTGCGGGTGGCGATGCCCGTGAGCGTGATGAAACCCACCAGGGCCGCGATCGACAAGGGCTGCCCTGACCACCACAAGGCCGCCACACTGCCCACCAGCGCCAGTGGGATGTTGCACATGATGATGGCGCTCAGCACGGCCGATCGATAGCGGCTGTACAGCACCATGAAGATCAGCAGCATCGAGATGGCACTCAGCCAGGCCATGCGTTGTGCGGCTTGTTCCTGTGCCTGGAACTGGCCTTCCAGTGCGGTGAAATAGCCTTGCGGCAACGCTTGAGCAGTCAACGCGGCACGGATGTCCTTGATCACGGCGGCCTGGTCGCGGCCTGCCGTGTTGGCCGAGATCACGATGCGCCGGCGGGCGTTCTCGCGACTGATCTGGTTGGGGCCGTCGCCATCTTCGATGCGCGCGAGTTGCGACAGGGGCACCCGGCCGTTGGGTGTTTCAATCAGCACGGATGCCAGTTGGGTCGCCTGGCGCTGCGCTTCAGGCAGGCGCATGACCATGTCGAAGCGTCGGTGGCCTTCCAGCACCTGGCCCAACTTTTCGCCTTCGATCAGCTCCTGCAGGGCGCGCAGGACCTGGCCAGGTGGCACACCCAGGCGTGAAGCGGCTTCGTAGTCCAGGTGGATCTTGAGTTGCGGGATGAGCACCTGCTTTTCGATCTGCAGATCGGTCAGGCCCGGAACGGCTTTCAAGCGGCCTTGCAGATCGGAGGCCAGGCCACGCAGGGTATCCAGATCATCCCCATAGATCTTCAGGGCGATCTGGGCACGCACCCCAGACAGCAAATGATCAAGCCGATGGGAGATGGGTTGCCCGATGCTGATCACTGCAGGCAACACAGCCAGGCGCTCACGCAGGTCACCCAGGACCTGGTCGCGTGAACGATCGGAGGCGCGCAGGTCCACATCGATCTCGGAGGCATGCACACCTTCGGCGTGTTCGTCCAGTTCGGCCCGCCCGGTGCGTCGCCCGACCTGGGTCACCTCTGGCACGCTGGCGATCAGTTGCTCGGCCAGGCGCCCGATGCGATCGGACTCGGCCAGTGAGGTGCCCGGGTTGAGTTGCAGGCTCAGCGTCAAGGTGCCTTCGTTGAAGGGGGGCAGGAAGGCGCGGGGCATCCAGGCCAGTGAGGCGGCAGCCACGACGGTAGCGAGTGCCGCGAGGGCCAGCAGGGCGCGGCCGTGCTGGAAGGACCAGTTCAGCAAGCGGGTGTCGAGTCGTTTGAGATGGCGGACCACGGGCGTGTCCCGATGCTGGGAGGGCATGCGCTGTATCAGTCCGGGCAGCAGGTAGTGGGCCAGCACGGGCGTCACGGTGATCGACACAATCATGCTGGCCAGGATGGACACGATGTAAGCCAGGCCCAATGGCGTGAACAGGCGCCCCTCGATGCCGGGCAGCGCGAACAGCGGCACAAACACCAGCACGATGATGAAGGTGGCGTACACGATGGCCGAGCGCACCTCCAGGGTGGCGGCGGCGATCACTTCGATGACGGGCTTGGGCGCCGCCAGCAGGCGATTGAGTTGCAGTCGCCGCAGCACGTTCTCCACGCCCACCACGGCGTCGTCCACCAGTTCGCCAATGGCAATGGCCAGGCCGCCCAGTGTCATGGTGTTGATGGACAGGCCCATGTAGTGAAATACCAGCGCCGTTGCCAGCAAGGACAAGGGGATGGCCGTCAAGGAGATGAGCGTGGTGCGCACATTGAGCAGGAAGAGGAAGAGCACCACGGCCACGAGCACGGCGCCATCACGCAAGGCCTCTTCGACATTGCGCACGGAGTGTTCGATGAAGTCGGCCTGCCTGAACAGGAATTGGGGCGAGGCCATGCCGCCAGGGCGTGAGCGGGCCAGTTCGGCCACGGCCTGCTCGACTGCGCGGGTGACCTTGACGCTGTCCGTGCCCGGTTGCTTTTGCACCGACAGGATCACGGCTGGTTTGGCCTGGTAGCTGGCGTCACCCCGTTTGTTGGCGGGTGCCAGGCTGACCTGCGCGACCTGCATGAGCGGTATGGGCTGACCATGCACCGTGCCCACCACCACCTGCTTGAGGTCATCGATGCGGTTGGTGCGGCCTATCTGGCGCACCAGGTATTCGCGGCCATTAGCTTGCAGGAAGCCGCCGCTGGTGTTGCTGCCGAAGTCCCTCAGAGCCCGTGCCACCTGCTCGCGTTCGATGCCCAGTGCCTGCAGGCGCTCGGGCTGGATCTCGATGCGGTATTGGCTGACTTCGCCACCGATCGGGATCACCTGGGCGATGCCGGGTATCGTCAACAAGCGTGGGCGCATGACCCAGTCCGCATAGTCGCGCACTTGCATGGGGCTGACCTTGGCGGGATCGGCTGGCAGCGCGATCAGCAGGATCTCGCCCATGATGGACGAGATGGGGCCCAGTTGCGGTGTGATGCCTGCCGGCAGTTGTTCGCGCACCAGGCTCAGCCGTTCGTTGACCTGCTGGCGGTTGAGGTGGATGTCGCTGCCCCAGTCGAACTCGACGTTGATGACGGACAGGCCGATGCCGGAGACCGAGCGCACCCGGCTCACACCGGGCATGCCGTTCAGGCTGGATTCAATCGGGATGCTGATCTGCTGTTCGACTTCTTCGGGCGCCATGCCGCCGGCCTCCGTCATCAAGGTGACGGTGGGCTTGTTCAGGTCCGGAAAGACGTCGATGGGCATCTGGCGCACGGTGAAGGCGCCATAAAGCACCAGCAGCGCGGCCACCGCCAGCACGATCAGTCGCTGGCGCAGGCTGGTATGGATGAGGGCGTCAAACATGGTTCATCCTTGTGGGCTCAGCGCACCTGGCTCAGCAGGTTGGCGCCTTCGGTGACCACGCGGTCGCCTGCCTGGAGGCCCTTGAGCACGATCACGGTGCTGTCGCTCAAAGGCATGGTGCTGACGATGTGCGGCGTGAAGCGCTCGGCTTGTTCGTGCAGCCAGACCATGGTGTCGCCACTGGGCAGGCGCTGCAGGGCAGCGCGTGGCACGGCCATGCCGCGTACCGTCCGTGCGGTTTGCGCGGTGATCTTGAGTGTCTGGCCGATGGCCAGTGGCGCCTGAGCCCGCACGACACGAAACAGCACGGGCATGGCCTGGTCGCGCAGTTGCCTGCCCGCGCCCGCAAAGCGCAAGGTGACGGTGCCCGTCGGGGTGCTGGCGCTGGCATCTGTCAGGCCATCGAGTTGACTGGCGTCATAGGCCAGGGCTTCGACCATCAATCGGCTCGGATCCATGATTTCGAACACCACGTCGTGCGCTTCGATGACCTGGCCCAAGCTGGCGCTGCTGCTGGCGATGACGCCGCTCGCCGGAGCCAGTAAAGGCTCAGGCGCGGTGAGGCTGCCGCGAATGGCATCACGCCGTCTTTTCAGGGCATCGCGCTCGATGCGGGCGGTCTCGATGTCTTTCTGGGCGATGGCACCTTCGAGTTGGGCATAGCGCGTCAACTTGCGTTCGGCCACGGCGTACTGCGCGTCAAGATCGGCCAGGGTGGCTTGCTGGTTGCCGCGTTCCAGGCTGCTGGCGGCGGGATGCAGGTAGGCCAGCACCTGGCCTTTGTTCACGCGCTGGCCCAGCACAGGCAGGCCTTGCGGGCCGGCTTCGATGCGGCCGGTCTGGGTGGTCTGCACGCGCCCACCGGCATTGGGGTCGGGCAGCACCTTGCCGTTGAGTTCGATGGCTTGCGCATGGTCCTGGGCGAGGGCGCGGATCGTGCGCAAGCCCAGCCTGTATTGGGCGGGTTTGGGGGCCCAGATGCTGCCATCGGGCAAGCGCTGCGGGGATGCGGTTTGCCCGGTCGCTACTGCGGGCGCGGCAGGGGCGTGGTCGCCATGGTCTTCACCGCCGTGGGCCCAGACAGCTTGCGTGAACAGCAGGGCCGTCAGCCCGTGCAGGATGGTCATCAGTGGGGATTTCATGCGGGCTCCTTGCGCGCGGTGGTGCGGCGCTGCAGCAGCCACGCCGAGGTGATCGTGATCAGCAGGGCGGCGGCGGTGAACCAGGGCCAGCGAGAGCCTGTGCTGGCGGTGTGATCGGGCTCGTGGTCTGACGGGGCTTCGACGTTCAGCGTGGCATCAAGCAGGTCAGCGGTGTCTCCGCTTTGAACGGTGATGGCCAAGGGGTAGTGGCCTGGTTTGGCCAAAGCCGGCGCAGGCAACGTGTACACGCCAGGCTCCATCGCCTTGGCCGTGCCTTTGAAGGCGCCGCTTTCGATCTCGATGCTGGCGCCCGCAACAGGGGCATTGGTGTCGGCACGGTCCAGGTACAGGGTGAGGGTGGGCGTGTCGCCGGTTTGCAGCACGGCAACCAGTTCGAAGCTGTCGGTCTGTGCGGTGGCGCGCGGTGCTTGTGGTGTGGGCGGGGTGACGGCGGCGGGCGTGGCCTCGCCGTGGTCTTCGCCGTCATGCGACCAGGCAGCATGCGGTGTCAGGGCCACGACGATGGCGGCAAGGGCAAGCGCCAACAAGGCGCGAGGGGGGCGGGGCGATGTCATGGCTGGGTCTCCTCGGGCAGCAGGCCCAGGGCTTGTCGGAGTCGGGAGATGGCGGCGTCGCGGGCCAACGTTTGCTGGATGAGGGCGGATTGCGCTTCGTGGTCGGCCAGGCGCGCGCGCAGCAAGGCGTTCAGGTCCTGTTCGCCCAGGCTGAAGGCCTTCTGGGCGAGTTGCAGGTTGTCGGCGGTGAGCTGGCTGCGCTCTTGCGCCAGCGTCAGTTGCTGCGCGGCCATGTCGAGCTCGCTTCGGGCTTGCGCGATACCTCGGTCGATGTGCTCACGTGCGCGGGCCAGCGCCATCTCGGCTTGCGTCAGCTCGGCGCGGGCGAGTGCGCTGTCTTGTCGCACGCGTGGGCCGGACGACAAAGGCAGGGTCAGCTTGACGCCGATGGCCTGGTCGTATGGGTTCAAGGCGTCACTGCGTTGCTGGGTCCAGCGCACGGCCAGTTCGGGTGGGGCGCGGTCACTGGCATCCTGTAGGGCCAACTTGTCACTGGCGAGCGCTGTCGTGGCTTGCAAGGCTTGCCATTGAGGGTGATCGAGATCGGCTGAGGTGCCCGTGGCAGGGATGGTTTCGGGCGGCAGCTTGGCGGGCGGTTCTGCGCCAGTCAGATTCGCATAGGCTTGTTCGGACTGGCGCGCCTTCTGGCCCGCTTCCATCAGTTCGGCCTGGGCCGACAGCGCTTCGGTGCGCGCGAGGTTGGCGTCGACGCGGGCCAGGTCGCCGTGCTGATAGCGGCGCAGCACCTCTGCCTGCAGCGCTTGCGCGGTTTGCAGGCGCTGCTGCGCCAGGGTGTTGGCGGCGCGCGCTTGGGCCACCAGCCACCAGGCCTCGCGCAGTTCGCCGCTGAGTTGCAGTCGGCGCCAGTTCAAGCGGGCCTGTGATTCGGCGAGGGCATGCCGGGCGGTGTCGAGGCTGGCCTGGCGTTGCCCTGGCAGCCACAACGGTGCGCCAAGCTCCACCTCCCACTCGCGCCTGCCGAGATTCTGGTTCAGGCGGTCACTGAGGTGATGGAGTGACACGGCCGCTGGCGCCGGGGTGAGGCCCTGCGCCACCTGCACGCCTGCTTCGGCGGCGGCTTGGCGAAGGCGCAGTTGGGCGGTTTCGGGGTCGCGCGCGGTGGCGGCCTGCAGGGCGCCGGCCAGATCCGTGGCTGGTGGGTCGAGGGCGGCCTGGGCAGGGCCGCTCCACAGCGTGAGGAGGTAGGCGGGCACGCAAGCCAGCGCGCGCAATTGCAATTGCAATGTGCTCATGGCGGAAAGACGTCAAGAGAAGGGGCCTGTGGCCAGGGTGGCCTGAGAGGCCACGGCGAATGGCCCCGGTCGTGGCGAAGTGCCACGAGGAGCCATGCAAAAGCGACCGCCAGCCTGGGCGTGCAAGCCCGGGCCGGTCAGTCGCCAGGTGAGGTCATAGGGTCAGTCGCAGCAGGCGAATGACCAATGGCGGCCCTTGGGCTTGCGGGCCCTCCATCCAGCGCGTGGTGGGAGGGAGGGCAGGGGTGGGCGGCAACAAGGGGCCGCTCAAGGCGATCAGCGTGGGGCTGAAATCCCGCTCATCTGCGCCCTTGTGGTGGGGCAGGGTAAGGCTTTGATCCTTGCAGAACTTGTGACACAGGACATGTTCGTCTGCCTTGTGATGGGCCGCTTGGGCTTGTTCATCGGCATGCGCATGCATGGTCGATGGGGCATGAGCGTGTTCGTGCTCGGCGGACGGCTCGTCGTGGTGATGGTGCGTGGCAGGCGCTTCTGGCGCCTGGTCCGCCAGCATGCAGGCGTTGACCGTTCCGCTCAGTACCCCGAACAACCACGCCAGCAGCACCAGGCCGCAGAGACGGCGCAAGGTGGTGGAGCTGGTGCGAAAGGGCATGGCGGTACAGGATCTCAAAGATGTCTGATCTTGCACTATGAACCTTGACATGGGGGCAAGGTCAAGTGATTTTTACCTGACGGGGCTGACGCTGCGCAAATCGTATATGAAGCGCAGAAGGTGCGCATCGCTGAAACGCTGCAAAATGGACATCACTATGCACGCAAATCAAACAATCGGGCGAGTCTGGGGGATGCGGGCCGCCGCCATGGCATGCGCCTGGCTGGTCGCCGCCTGTGCTTCGCCTCAGCAGGCCAGTGACCAGGCTGCTTCGTCTGCGCAGCCGCCCTTGGTGGGGCCCCCTGTGCCACCCCCTCCTGGCGCGCCGCCTACCCAGGCAGCGATGCAGCAGGCCCAGAAGGAGGCCCAGTCGGCGGTGGACGAGCTGGAAGATGGTCACGAGGACGACGCCCGCGTGATTTTGCGGCGTGCGTTGACGCTGGACCCGAACAACAAGCTGGCCTTGAGCCTGATGCGTCAGCTGACGACCGACCCCGTCATGTTGCTGGGCAAGGAGTCGTTCAGCTACACGGTCAAGGCGGGGGAGTCCCTGTCGCGCATTGCTGGGCATCTTCTCGGGGACATCTACCTGTTCTACGGGCTGGCCCGCTACAACGACATCAAGGTGCCCAAGCAGGTGGCTGGCGGGCAGGTGATCCGGGTGCCTGGCAAGGCGCCACCGGTGGAAGACCGTGAGCCCCCCAAACCCACCAAATCAAGTGGCAAGACCGGGGCCAAGGGCGGCGGCAAGAGTGAACCGCCTGCACCACCTCCGGCCCCTGCACCTGCTGCGGTGAGCGCCCCCACGCCTGTGGCGCCGCCCGCCGCCGAGCCGTCGCCGGCACCTGCGCCCTCCGCACCGGCTCAGTCCACTGAACTGAGCCCAGGTGCCAAGGCCATGCAGGCGGCCCAGGCGGCCGAGCGGGCAGGCAATCTGGACAAGGCGCTGGCCGACTACCGCCTGGCCGCCTCGCTGGGGCAGTCTGGTTCGGCGAACAAGGCCGAGGCCGTGCGCAAGCAACTGGTTGATCGCCATGTTCAGAAAGCGCGCGCCGCCATGGCCCGGCAGGATCTGGATGGCGCCATTGCCAACTGGAACCGCGTGCTGGAGCTCGATCCTGGCAACGACATGGCCCGACTGGAAAAGCAGAAGGCCCTGACGCTCAAGGAGAAGGTCAAGGCCTTGAAGTGAGTTGAGCCAGCTTGTGGCGCGCCTGGGTGTGCCCGGGCTCCAGCCGCAGGCACAGGCGCAGCGCTGCCAGTGCGGCGGGCTTGTCCTTGCTTTCCAGGGAGGCGGCCTGCCGGTAGTACACATCGGCCAGCAGCGAGCGGGTGGCGGCGTCCTTGGGATGGGCCGCCAGATCCTGTTTCAACAAGGCGATGGCGTCATCGAACTCGCCCTGGCCGGCCAGCAAGGCGGCGTGTTCCAGCGCATTGCGCTCGACTGACAAGGTCGTGTTGGCGGCTTGATGGCCATGTGTGCCCAGTGCGGTCTGCTTGCCGGATGTCGCTTTGGCCAGCGTCAGGCGCGAGTAGCGCCCCAGGTAGAGCTGTTTGTTGCGTTGTTGTTCGATGTCGCGCAGGGCCTGTGCTGCTGTGGTGTTGTCGGGCTGCAGGGCGAGGATGGCCAGATTGCGTTGAGTGGCCTCATCCAGCGCCCCGCGTTGTCGGGCCTGGCGTGCGGCGGGCAGCTGTTCATTCACTTTTTGCGTGATCTGCGCGCGGGTCTGCGCCAGTTGTTGGGCGTAGTTTGGCTTGTCCGGGCGCAGCACACTGAGGACCTCCCAGTTCACGGCAGCCTCGGCCAGATGCCCTTGCTGCATCTGGGCCTGCGCGTTGGCGAGGGTGGCCTGCTCGAAGGCCTCGGCTGCGGGCGAGAGGGCGCGGCCGCGTTCGCCAGAGGGCATGGCTGTACAGGCCGCAAGCAAGGCGCACATCAGTGCGATGCCCGGCGCGCGCGCGCGGTGTTGCATCATGGCGCATGGCCCCCCGTGGGCCGGCTGATCTGCAGCCTGGCCTTGAAATCCTCCAGGCTCATGTCACCGAAGATCATGGTGCGGCGGAGCATCAAGGGCTGGGCGAAGAAGGCGTTGCCACCGGCGTTGACGGTTACGGCAAGGTGGACGTTCTGCTTGCCCAGCATGGCCAGTACGGCCTCATTGGCATCGCCGTATGGATAGGCATAACTGCTTTGTTCTGTGCCCAGCTTTTGCGCCAGCAACTCGCGTGGCAGCTTGATTTCATTGAACAGGGCCTGTTGGTAGACGCCTTCGCTCTCACCATTGGGGTGTTCGATCAGATTGCGGTGAGTGCGTGAATGGGATTGCACGTCGATCAGGCCGGAGCGTGTCATTTCCTGCAGTTCTGACCAGTCCACCGCATCGCCTGCGCCGATGAAGTCGGTGTAGACGAACAGGGTGGCGGGCGCGCCGTATTGCTGCAGCAAGGGGTAGGCCTGGTGGTAGAAAGAGGCGTAGCCATCGTCCGCCGTGATGACCACAGACTTGAGCGGCAGGGCGCGCTGACCATCCAGCCAGGCGCGCAGATCGGCCAGCTTGAGCACGTGGTAGCCGTTGCGTTTGAGCCAGGCGAGCTGCGCTGCAAAGGCCGTGGCTGACACCGTCATCTTGCTGCTGGCGCCGCCGCCGTTGGCCCGACCGAAGCGGTGGTAGCAGAGGATGGGAATGGTCTGGTAGCGGTCGCTGTAGATGCCCAGCGGGTTGTGTTCGGTGAGCGGGATGACCAAGGGTCGAGTGGCCTGGTCTGTGGTGCCTGGGGCTGTCTGGTTGAAATCGGTGATGCGCCAGGCCAGATCGGCCGAGCCCAGAAAGTGCCGGGCCATTTCTGCCAGCGTGTCGCCCGGGGCCGGCTGGTAGATGAGCAGGCGTTCGTTGCGACCGAGCACCTGGCCTTTGAGCATGGAACTGGGGCTGCCCGTGGCGCCAGTTCCCTGGCGATCCTGGCCTGTGCCGGGTCGCAAGGGCGTCACCGAGCAGGCGGCCAACGCGCTGGCGATGAGCAGGGCCAGCAGGGGGCGCGCGTGTCTCCTCATGATGCTTGCGCGGTGTTCAGGCCGCCAGCTTCTGCGTGGGAGGAGGCGTGGTGGCGCCGGCGCCGGAGGCCCGATCCTGCAGCGCCTGGGCCATCTGATCGAAGGCCACGTACAGTTCACCGAACTCGTCCTTGCGTTGCTCGTGGATGCGGTGGTCGAGCCGGCCTTTGGCGATCTGTTCCATGGACTCTGCCACCAGCTTGATCGGCCTGGCGAACCAGTTGGCCACGAAGTACATGGCCAGGGCCACGGCCAGCACGGTGACCAGCACCAGCACGCCCATCAGGCTCATGGACAAGCGCGCCACATGGGTGAGCGGGGCTTCAGGCAGGCCCAGCACCACGCGGCCCACGTTCTTGCCGGCAAAGGTGATGGGCGCTTCAAAGCCCAGCACCGTGCCGTGCTGGCTGTCCGTGTTGATGGCGCGCCAGGTCTTGATGCCCCCGGAACGTTCGGGCAAGGCCTCGCCTTGTGGCGGGCGGTAAGCCTGGCCGACCAGCGCGGCCTGGCTGGCGGCGCGCACGATGCCACCGCGGTCGATGACGGTCACGCTGTCGAAGTCCTTGGTCTTCATGATCTCCTGCAGCGTCACGTCCACGGCCACCCAGTCTTCCGACAGGGCCGCCACCGCGTTCTGCGCCGCAATGAAGCGCGACAGTGCGGCGCCGTTGTCTGCCACCTGGTCCATCATGGCTGCGTACTGGCGACGGGTGGTGACCGTGGCGGTCAGCCCCATGACGACGGCCACGATCAAGGCCATGGTCAGCGCCCACTTCACCCGCAGGGGGATGATGCGCGGACGGTTGCGGGCCAGAGCTGCTTCGTCGATCTCGTTGAGCACTTTGACAAGGGCATCGGCCAGTTCCTTGCCGCTCTGATAGCGGCTGTCGGGCTCCTTGACCATGCAGCGATCGACCACGCGACGCAGGGCCGCTGGCACATCGTCACGCAGCTTGTCCAGCGGCGTGGGCTGGTCCTTGGCGATCTTCAGGGCGATGGCGACCATGCTGTCACCCTGGAAGGGGCGCTGGCCGGTGAGCATCTGATAGAGCACCACGCCGGCTGAGAACAGGTCGGAGCGTCCATCTATCTTGCCGCCCACAGTCTGTTCAGGTGACATGTATTGCGGCGTGCCCAGCACTTCGCCCGAGCGTGTGTGCTGTTCGCCTTTGCTGGACTCGACATGGGCGATGCCGAAGTCGGTCACCTTGATGGTGTTGCCATCCTTCAGGCGCACGATGTTGCCGGGCTTGATGTCGCGGTGGACGATGCCGTGCTGGTGCGCATAGTCGAGCGCGCGGGCCAGCTGGATGCCCATCACGACCGTGTCGCGGATGGGCAGGGGCTTGCCTTCTGCCAGTACATCGGCCAGGGAGGCGCCATCAAGCAGTTCCATGGCCATGTAGGGGCGATGCTCGATCTCGCCCACGTCATGCACGATGACGATATTGGGGTGGGACAAGCCGCCGGCGGCCTTGGCCTCCCGCACGAAACGCTCGCGGCAGTCGGCATCCTCACACAGCGAGGCATGCAGGAACTTGATGGCCACGTCGCGGCCGATGTCGGGGTCGTGGGCGCGGTAGACCGTGGCCATGCCGCCTCGGCCCAGGCAGTCACGCACTTCGTAGCGGCCGACCTGGCGGGTGGTCAACTCGCCGTGGTGCACGGTGTTGCCGGGCAGGGTGCCGGTGCGTGGCTCTGTGCCAGGCTCCTTGTGGATGCTGCTGGGGGGCAGGGTGGCTGTTGGGGCGGGTGCCGCTGACGAGGCCGGCGCCGAAGGTGTGGCCGGCGCGGTGGGGGTATGGCCCGGGGTGGCCGCCGCAGCCGCCGCAAAGTAGCGCGCCTGCTGCGAGGCCGGCACGATCACGGTGGCTTCGCTGTCTTCGTCTGGCAGATCGTTGTCGGCCATGACGGGCTTGTTGTCAGGCTCGTTGGCGGGCGGTTGCTGGGTCATGACACCTTCCTTGAAATCTTGCTGGCCATGCGCAGGCCACATCAATGTCCATGGTCGCAGCGAGATGTGACGGAATCAAGCCCCCAGGATCAACACTTGTGTCATTCGCTCAACGAGGTGACGGAGGCTGATCTGGCTGATTGAGCAGTTCGAAAGGCACACGATCCATGAGATAGCACAGGCAGTCCTGGCGAACAACCTTGGCATCCAGTGTCAGCATGGCGGGCATGGAGGGGCGTTGCAACTGAAGTTCGCCGTTTCGGGTGCGGAAGAAGGTGTCAGCCACATCCTGACCGAGCTCGTCGCGCACGTCCAGCGGTCGGCTCAATTGAGTCTGGCCAAAAACGGCGCCCGCATCCAGTTCCACGAAGTTCAGGTGATCGAGTTGCGGCTTGAAGTTCAGCGGCAGCTCGGGCGTGCCGAAGCCGAAGTCCACATCCGGGGCGACCTTGACCAGGGCGACCGTGTGATACAGGTCGATGTCGGACTCGCGCACGCCGTGTTCAGGAAAGGCGGCCAGATGCAGGCAGGCTTCGATGAAGCGTGTTGCGGCGGCTTCGTTGGCCGGGTAGCCTGGCTTGCCGCATTCCACGGCCACCGAGGGGCAGTGTTGCGCGAATGACGCGGTTTGCGAGCCCTCCGGGCCTCGGAACCACACGACCGTGCGTGTCAGCAGCATGGCCAGGTGCAGCGTGTTGGCATCAAGCTGGCAGACCACGCTGTAATGGGGGTTGAGCCCGGTGTTGTTGTGGATGTCGATGCTGGCGAACAGGCCGCGCTCGACCATGATCTGGTGCACCTGTTGCATGACCTCGGCTTCCGGCGTGCCAGCGTGCACCACGGTGCCGGGCCAGACCCGGTTGTAGTCGGGCTGTTGATCGAGCCGGCGCAGGCCTTCGCTTGCAGCCGCTACATTGCCGATAAACAGGCTCATGGCGCGTGGCAACTCACGCCCTGCGTGCGCCTTGAGAACCTGCTGGATCGCCACCAGGCCCACATCTTCATTGCCGTGCAACAGCACGGAGACGAACAGTTCTGGCGTGCGTCTGCCGGGGACGTGGATCAGTGTGGGGCCGGGCAGGAGTTGGTGAAGTTCCCGTGCCGGGGTGTCAAGAAAGCCTGCTGGAAGGGCATCAAGTCGGGTCAGCATGGTGTGGTCCATGGGGTGTTCAGATCGGCCATTCGTGCACGGGCATGCCGCTGCGCTGGTGTTCAAGGTAATCGGCGGTCAGCTTGAAGAGGTCACCATATTGCGCATGATGGGCCAGTTGCCAGGCCGCACCGTTACGGCGGGTGCGCAGGCGCACGGCCAGCACGTCCAGATAGCGGTCGATGTCACGGCCATCGATGCCTTGCTGTTGCAGGCCTTCTCGTGCCATGGGCAACAGGTCGATCAGGATGTCAGTGGCGCTGCGTGTGCGGCCATCGAGCCACGTGAGCGGGGCATCCAGGCCGTCCTGAGCTGCGCGATAGAAATTGGCTTTGGCCGTGGCGAAGGGCAGTGACGTTTCCGGTGCCGTCGGGTTGGCCGCGAGCATGTGCACCACACCGTAGTAGAAAGCGGCGTTGGCGATCATGTCGATCACGCTGGGCCCGGCGGGCATAACGCGTTGCTCAATGCGCAGATGAGGCTGGCGTGCGTCATCAAAGCCGATCAGCAGCCGGTTCCAGCGCCATACGGTACCGTTGTGCAAGCGCAGATGCGCAAAGGCCTCTGGTGGTGTGTCGCTGCAGATGGGCAGCAGCACAGGGAACTGCGCGGCGTTGTCCGTGAAGTAGCTGGTCGGGTCCTCGCCCAGATAGGCGTCACCAAAGCTGACGCGCTGGCCATGGGCTTGCACATCGCTGCCACAGTCCACTGATTGTTCGAACAGCGGGATGCGCGTCTCGTGCCACAGGCGGTGTCCGAACAGGAAGGGAGAGTTGGCCGACAGTGCGGTCAGTGGGGCACTCAGCACCATGGAGGCGTTCATGTGCCGCACGATCTGATCGGCCGGGACTTGCAGGTGGATCTGGAAGGAGGTGGTGGCAGCCTCCAACATCACATCGGCATGCGTGGTGCGCAGGTGATCCCCGCGCGCAGGCGCAGCGATGTCCAGCGTCAAAGGGCGTCCCTGTCTGGCCTTGAGCACCTGCTGGTTGAGCGCCACGTAGCGCTTGGACGGCGTCATGGTCGACAAGTTGAGGTCGGACTCACGCAGGGTAGGCAGGGTGCCGATGGCGATCGCGGTGGCTTCGTCTTCGTGCGCTGTCTTCAGGCAGCGAGACCAGGTGTCGGCCAGCTCCCACTCCAGCTTCGACAGCGCATGGCCGGTGAGTGCTTGAGGTTCACCGTTGAGTTCGATGTTGAAGCGCGAGAGCTCGGCCACCACCTGCGGGTCGGCCATGCGCGCCAGAAAGGACTGGTTGCAAGGGACGGGGTAAAAGTTGCGGTCCAGCAGCCAGGCTTCCAGCTCGAAACCCGCAACGCGGCCTTGCTGTGCAAAGCCCCCGAGCTTGAACGTGTCTGCGGCCAGACTGGTTTCCGTCTCCAGGCATTGCGCAAAGCGCGCCATGTCGTCGGCATTGAAGCGCGTCGCGCTGATCTCCTGGCCCATGTTGTGGTCAACGAGGTAAACAAGTCTTCATCATGCGCACGTGGGCGGATGGCTTCACGACCTAACTGCGCAGTAGTTGAGGCGCATCAAGTCCGAGGGTTTCACGGGCTTGCCCGCGCCCCAAAACAAAATGCCGACACCGTGATGAAACGGTATCGGCATCCGGGGCTTGCGCCCAAGACTTGCAATTGTCCCGCCGTGGCGACCATCGGCAGCGACCAAGCCAAAAAACAGGAGGGTCAATAGCGGTAGTTCACGCCGATGCTGGCGCTGGGCAGCAAGGTGATGCGACCGATCTTGTCGTTGATTTCATCGGTCTTGGCGTCCACGTCCGCCTGGGTGATGGTGTAGGTGTTGTAGGTCTTGCCAACGATGTTGGTGTCGGGCGTGAATTTGGCGCGCCCGATGGACACACCCACATCGGCCACAAAGCCCATGCCAGCGGCGCGCTCCTGGTGGCCCCAGCCCAGACCGATGTAGGGCATGACGGTCGGGAACTTGAACTGGGCGTTGTAGTAATCGGTGGCCGACGGCGTGATGTCATGGCCATTGACCGTGATGGACGAGGCGCCGTCAAATCGCGATTTCAGGTCCAGGCGGGCCTTGTTCAAGGTCAGGCCACCGGTCAGGCGAAAGCGACCGGTGAACGGAAAGTAGTCCGCAAACGCCCCGAAGCGGTTGTATTGTGCTTTGGTGTCGAAGCCCACGCCAGTGATGCTGTGGGTGCGGTTGACGATGCCTGTGGTGCCCGCATCGACACGCAAGCCCAGCTTCTGGTTGACCGTCACCGCGTAGCCCACCACCACACCAGGCGCCCCAACCTGCACATAGGATTCGCCTGCATAGGCCGACATCGCGGCCAGACTGACCATCAAGCCGCTCAGCGCGGTGGCCGTCGCGGGCATATGCTGGACTGCTTGGCGGAAGGTCATCATGTCGGGCTCCTCATGAGGTGGGCGCGTCGGCATCGCGATGTCGACGACAGAGCCCGGACTTTAGTCAGAGGGCGTCGCACGCGATCGTCAGGCAATGGCCTCTTTTTCAGCGTTTTTCAGACTTTAGGTGCCAGGGGCGATGGCCGATTGAACAAGGATCCACCAAACAAACCTTCCTTTCGGTGTGTTTGCAATCGGATGGGTCTGCGCTTCGGGCGCAACATCGCAAGCTGTTCCCCCACAACAGGATTCACCTTCTTGCCCATGGTCGTGCACACACCGACACTGTTTCTGGTGATCGTGATCGCCAGCGCTGTCATGGGCGCGGCCATCGCCTTCATCGCGCACAGGCAGCATGTCAATATGCTGTTGTGGGCGGCTGGCCTGATGTTGCATGCTGTGGGATACGCGCTTTACAGTTTGCGCGGACAGATACCCGATGTGTGGTCGATTGTGGTGGCCAATGTGGCGGTATCGGCCATGTTTGCGCTGTTTGGTGAAGGATTTTTCCGGTTCGTCGGGCGGCCATCACCGCGTTGGTGGCTGTGGACTCCGGTCGTCTTTGTAGGGGTCGCCTTCAGCTTCCTCCAACATGCGCAGCAAGCGCGATTCCTTCTGGCTGGCCTGGTGTTCAGCTTTCAGTGTCTGACCCTGCTGTTGGCCCTGTGGCAAAGCCGTGCGGAGTTGCCCGGGAGAGGGGCCTATATCCTGTCCGCTGGCGCACTGGCGGTGCTGCTGGTCATGTTCGTGCGGGTGTTGGGCATATCCGTTGGGGCGATGCAGGTTGCCGCGGTGACGGACACGGGGCCGGCTCAGGGTCTGACCTTCATGGCTGCACTGGTGGGCGTGCTGTGGTTGTCTCTGGGCCTGGTCATGATGAACCAGGAGCGTGCGGAGTATGCCTTGCAGGCCGAGCGCGCAGCCGATCAGTTTCGCAGCCGGATCCTGGAGCAGTTGTCCACTGGGGTACCGCTGCAACAGGTCCTGTCTGCGATGGTGAGGGGGGTCGAACAACTGCACCCGGGCATGCTGTGCAGTGTGTTGCTGCTGGATCGGCAAGGCCTGCACCTCGGTGAGGGTGTGGCGCCCAGCCTGCCTGATGCCTATAACGCGGCCATTCACGGCCTGGCCATCGGGCCGGGCGTTGGTTCCTGTGGCACGGCGGCCTATACGGGTGAGCGCGTGGTGGTGGAAGACATCTCCCAGCACCCCTATTGGTCTGGCTACAAGGAGCTGGCCGCCAGGTCTGGCTTGGGGGCGTGCTGGTCTCAGCCCATCCGCTCCTCACTGGGCACCATACTGGGCACGTTCGCCATCTATCATCGGCAGCCGCATGTGCCTTCCCCTGCAGATATGGCGCTGATTGAACAGTCAGCCAGCCTGGCCAGCATCGCCATTGAACGCAGCCGTGAGGCGGAGGCCCTCCGGCGCAGTGAACAGCGCTATCGCAGGTTGATTGATACGGCCAATGAAGGCATCTGTGTCGTGCAAGGCGACATCATCCGATTCGCCAATCCCAAGCTGTGCAAACAGGCCGGGCTGGCAGAGTCGGAACTCGTCGGGCAGTCTTTCGGTCAGTTCATCCACGAAGAAGACCGTGAGATGTTGTTGCTCAACCGGCGCAAGCGCAAGCTGGCAGGGGCGCAGGATTTCACCTACCTGGTGCGCATTCTCACGCGTCATCAGGGGCAACGCTGGTTCGAGTTGAGTGGCACCACCATTGATTGGGAGGGGCAGTCCGCCTCACTGAATTTCCTGACCGATGTGACCGACCGCAAGCAGATGGAAGAGCGTGTTCGGCAGTTGGCCTACCAGGATGCCCTCACCATGCTGCCTAATCGCCGTTTGCTGATGGACAGGCTGGGGCTGGCCATGGCGAGGCACAAGCGTTCCGGCCAGTATGCCGCGCTGATTTTTCTCGATCTGGACAACTTCAAGCCGCTCAATGACCTGCATGGACACGATGCGGGTGACATGCTGTTGATCGAAGTGGCCCAACGCCTCAAGCACTGCGTGCGGGAGGCCGATACCGTGGCCCGCTTTGGTGGGGATGAGTTTGTGGTGGTGCTCAGCGATCTGGGCCTGGATCGCAGCCATGCCATGACGCATGGGCTAGGCGTGGCTGACAAGATCCTGAGTTCGTTGACACAGGTATATCGGCTCGCCGTGCCCACGGCATCTGGCCTGAGCAAGCTCATTGAGCACCATGGCAGTGCGAGCCTCGGGCTGGTGCTGTTTCATGGTGAGCCAGGCACGGAAGACGAGTGCCTCAAGCGGGCCGATGCCGCCATGTACCAGGCCAAGCAGTCCGGGCGTCGCTCGATCAGGGTATGTGAGGCAAAAGGTGTGGATCAAGCAGGTGACGTCGTCACCTGAACTGCTGCCTTTTCGCCGGTCATCGAATGAGTGTGGCGTTCACTTCCTGAGCGAGCTTGTCGATCCTGTGAAGAAGACATCCGGCAAGGCCAACGTAGCCTCAGCCACGTCAAGCAAGCGACGGTTGTGATCCATCGAGGCTTTCTGCAAAGACCGGAAGGCCGCTTCTTCCGTGAGCCCCAGTCGCGACATCAACGCACCCTTGGCGCGTTCGATCACCTTGCGCTCATGCAGGGCGCGCCGTGCGGCGTCGAGTTCAACCTCCATGCTGGCCAATCGTGCGGACTGTGTCTGCAGCAGATCCTCCAGCGACGACACCTGGGCCTCATGTGCCGGGTCTGTTGAGCTTGCGGCGGTGGCTTCGAGCAGGTTGGGCAGCACGGGCGCCGCATCCGGTTGCTCTGCTGCGTTGAAGAAACGGTCCACCGCGTGGGTGTGCGGCGGCGGGTTGTCGCGCAAGCGTTGCAGCAGGCCTTCAGAGTCCTGCAAGTCCTGGCGGGTGGCCGTCCATTGAGCCTGGCAGGCCTGACGCAGGCATTGCACCAGTTCGATTTGCAGCGCCCACATCTCGGAGATGCGTTCACTGGTGATGTCGAACCAGAGATCGCTCAAGCCGCTGTCAAGTTTCGCACCTGGTCTGGCCGTGCACAGCGTGCGCCGCAGGCGCTCCAGTTGCGCGACATGGGGCGTCAGCTGATGCTGCTGCCAGCGTGCGCGCAAGCTGGGCTCGGCAAACTCGTCGAACACCTGGAGGCTGCGCTCCTGCGCGTCAATCAGGTGCACGATGCGCTGCTGTTCGGCGTCATCGCTGGCGCCGGACGCAAACAGTTGCGCCCCCACGGCGCGCTCCTGCCCGGCCGCTTCCTTGCCCTGCACCAGGTGCACAAAGGCCACGAGCAGCCGCGAAATGCCGGGCAGCGCTGCGGCATCGGCCACGTGAAAGACCAGCTCGACCATGCCCGCGATCAAGCGGCTGAAGGCCGCGACGGCATCATGGGCACTGGGCTGGCGCTGATCAATGCGCGCGCGCAGATCGGCCAGGGCATCGAGGTCGAGCAGCACCCACGCCATCAGGGACAGCATGCGCGCCGAGGCGCCCTGTTCTGGCGCCAGTTGCCGGGCGAGCAAGTCGCGCAAACTGGCTTCCATGGGCCGGGCTGCAGCCAGCGCAGCCTGCCGCTCTTCTTCAAAGCGCTGGCCGCCAGAGGCCAGATAGATGCTGGTGGCACCACGCTCCCTTTGCAGCGCGTGCACAAGCTGGCCGATGACATCCACCAGCTCGACGCGGCCCATCAGGTGCCCGACGGCATCGATTTCCAGTTGTTTGGCGCGCAGAACAAGTTGTGAGACGGACAGTTGCATGGGCTGACGGACTGGGAGTGAGCCCCCCATTGTCCGTCAGATGCGGGGTGGGTCAGTTGCCCGACACCAGGACCTGCCCATCTACCACGCGGACTTCGTGCGCGCGCACCGAATGCTCGGGCGACTCCAGGCAGGCGCCGGTACGCAGATCGAAGTGGTTCTTGTACAGCGGCGAGGCCACGACGATCTGGTCGCCCAGGTTGCCCACCAGACCGCGAGAGAGCACGCTGGCGCCGGATTTGGGGTCGATGTTGTCAATGGCGAAGAACTGGTCTTCACCGACACGGAAGACCGCGACGTGCCGGCTCGCCACCAGGGCGCACACCCCCGTGTTGGGCACGATGGCATCGACGGCGCAGACGGAGGTCCAGGCGGAGGCGTCAGTCGGAAAATTCAAAACAGCAGCATTCATGGGTGGATTCCTCTCAGCGGGATCAGGCCAGAGTGGCCTCGGTCGATGCGTCGTCGCGCTCTTCAGGGCGGGCCGGGCGGATCTGGCCGCGTTCCTTGACGAAGACGATGCGTTCATCCTTGGCATCGCTGTTGACGAAGGAGCGGAAGCGCTGGCGAACTTCGGGGTTGGTCACGGCCGTCTTCCATTCGCACTGGTAGGTATCGACCACATGCTGCATCTGGCCTTCCAGTTCGGCGGCCAGACCCAGCGTGTCATTGATCAGCACGCCCTTGAGGTAGTCCAGGCCCCCTTCGAGGTTGTCGCGCCAGGTGCTGGTGCGTTGCAGGCGGTCTGCGGTGCGCACATAGAACATCAGGAAGCGGTCGATCAATTTGATCAACTCGACCTTGCTCAGATCAGAGGCAATCAGCTCGGCGTGGCGGGGCTTCATGCCACCGTTGCCACACACGTACAGATTCCAGCCCTTTTCCGTGGCGATCACGCCCACGTCCTTGCCCTGTGCTTCGGCGCACTCGCGCGTGCAACCGGATACGCCGAACTTGATCTTGTGCGGCGCGCGCAGGCCCTTGTAGCGGTTCTCCAGCTCGACGGCCAGGCCCACCGAATCATCGACACCGTAACGGCACCAGGTCGAACCCACGCAGCTCTTGACCGTGCGCAGCGACTTGCCATAGGCGTGTCCCGATTCGAAACCTGCGGCGATCAACTCTTCCCAGATCAGGGGCAGTTGCTCCACCCGGGCTCCGAACAAGTCCACACGTTGGCCGCCAGTGATCTTGGTGTACAGGCCATACTTCTTGGCAACCTGGCCCACAGCGATCAGGCCCTCGGGCGTCACTTCGCCACCTGGCATGCGGGGCACGACGGAGTAGGTGCCATCTTTTTGAATGTTGCCCAGGAAGTAGTCGTTGCTGTCTTGCAGGCTGGCGAGCTCCTTCTTGAGCACGAACTCGTTCCAGACGGATGCCAGGATGTTGGCGGCAGCCGGCTTGCAGATGTCGCAGCCCAGGCCCTTGCCGTGCTTGCTCAGCAGGTCGGCAAAAGACTTGATCTCGCCAACGCGGATCAGGTGGTACAGCTCCTGGCGCGAGTAGGCGAAGTGTTCGCAGATGTGGTTGTTGACCGCCAGACCCTGCTTCTTCATCTCGGCCTTCATGACCTGGGTGACCAGGGGCACGCAACCGCCGCAGGTGGCGCCAGCCTTGGTGCAGGACTTCAGCAGCGAGATGGACGTGGCGCCTTCACCCACGGCCGAACAGATCTGGCCTTTGGTCACGCTGTTGCACGAGCAGATCATGGCGCTGTCGGGCAGGGCGTCGGGGCCCAGGCCGGGCTTGGCCTTGCCGTCGCTGGACGGCAGGATCAGGAACTCGGGGTCGGCCGGCAGGTCGATGCCATTGAGCGCCATCTGCAGCAGCGTGCCGTATTCATCGGCATTGCCCACCAGCACCGCGCCCAGCAGCTTCTTGCTGTCTTGGCTGACGACGATCTTCTTGTAGATCTGCTTGATCTCGTCGATGTACTGGAAGCTGTGGCAATGAGGCGTCTTGGCATGAGCGTCGCCAATGGAGGCGACATCCACACCCATCAACTTGAGCTTGGTGCTCATGTCGGCGCCCGCGAAGCTGGCGGCAGCGTCACCCGCGATGTGTTTGGCGGCAATGCGGGCCATGTCATAACCAGGCGCCACCAGACCGAAGGTCTGCTCGTTCCAGGATGCGCATTCGCCGATGGCGTAGATGTGGTGGTCGCTGGCGCGGCAGTGATCGTCGATCACGACGCCACCACGTGGGCCGATGGCCAGTACACATTGGCGGGCCAGTTCGTCGCGCGGGCGGATACCGGCCGAGAACACGATCATGTCGGTTTCAAGGTAGCTGCCATCTTCAAAGACCATGCGGTGCAGGTGCTCTGCGCCATCGGTGATCTTGACCGTGCTGCGGCTGGTGTGCACGTGCAAGCCCAAGGCCTCGATCTTGTTGCGCAGCACGCGGCCACCCATGTCATCCACTTGTGCTGCCATCAGGCGAGGAGCGAACTCGATGACGTGGGTGTCCAGGCCCATGTCGCGCAGCGCCTTGGCGCATTCCAGACCCAGCAGGCCACCGCCGACCACCACGCCGTTTTTGGCCTTGGCGCCCGCGGCCTTCATGCCTTCGAGATCTTCAATCGTGCGGTAGACGAAGCACTTGTTGCGCTCACGGCCTGGAACAGGGGGGACGAAAGGCACCGAGCCGGTGGCCAGCACCAGTTTGTCGTACTGCAGCTCCTCACCGTCCGCCGTGGTCACCGTATTGGTGCGCCGCTCGATGGCCACGGCCTTGGCGGCCAGGCGCAGCTTGAAACCGGTGCGCTCGAAGAAGCCAGGCTCGACCAGGGAGAGGTCTTCAGCCGTCTTGCCAGAGAAGTATTCGGAGAGGTGAACCCGGTCGTAAGCGGGGCGGGGTTCTTCGCACAGTACCGTGACCTCGGCATCCTTCAGGCCGGATTCGGCCAGGCTTTCGAGGAACTTGTGGCCAACCATGCCATGACCAACGACGACGATCTTCATGTGAACTCCTGCGACGGTAGAGGTGCGCTTGCCCGGCCAATGCCGGCGAGCCGAAACCAATGAAAGAACAGCCAGATCACGCCACCGTGAAGTGGCCCTGACTGCATTCCGCCGTCGTTAGCGGAGAACAAAAAGCGTGCACCGAGGCGACGATACCTGCGGGTGCAGATAGTTAAGCAATAGGTGTGCCAGTGTATTTTGGGTGTTGATGCACTCACATGGTGCGCAGATGGCGCCAAAACTGGGCTTGCAGCCGTGGCGCCATTGAGGAAACCACCGTTATCACAAACCCTGGATCTGTCTGGTGCCGGACATATTGGGCAGGGTTGCACGGGCACGATGCAACGTATCAGCTCATGACAAGCGCTGCCAAGGCAAACAAAAAGATTGCCCCATTCGGTTTAACGCATCTCGCAAGAGAGACCCCAGGAGACATTGATGCCCATTCGCCCCAGCACCCGAAACTTGCTGACAGCAACCCAGGTCGCAGTAGCCGCACTCATGGTGCCGGCCATGTCCAGCGCTGCCACTACAACCGACCCCTTCTTCCAGTACACGGACAGCGCTCAACTGGCGGCCGCCGCACCAGGCACGATCCTCAAGAGCCGCACGATCACGGCTTACCTCGCGGGCATCAAGACGTCGTACCAGGCCACCCAGATCGTTTACCGCTCGACTGATGCCCTGCAGCGTCCTGCCGCCAACGTGACGACCATCTTCTCGCCCGACTGCAGCAAGGTCAGTTGCGCCAACAAGAACAAGGTGATCTCGTACCAGTCGTTCTATGACTCGCTGAACCCGGAAGATGGCCCCTCGCGCGCCTATGCTGGTGGCACCCGCCTGCCGGAGGTCCTGCCTGCTGTTGAAGCCGTGCTGTTTGGCAGCTACGTGAAGAAGGGTTACACGGTCATCATCTCTGATACCGAAGGCCAGAAGGCCAACTTCGCCGCCGGCCCTGAATACGGCTACAACACGCTGGACTCGATCCGTGCGGCTTTCAGCTCTTCGCAGATCGGTCTGGCCAGCAGCGCCAAGGTCGTGATGATGGGCTACTCGGGCGGCGCGATTGCCACCGAGTGGGCGGCCGAGCTGGCGCCAAGCTACGCACCTGATCTGAATGACAACCTGATCGGCGCGGCGTTCGGCGGCACCCTGGTGAGCCCTGAGCACAACCTGACCTACGTCGAAGGCGCACCCATCTGGGGTGGTGTGATGCCCATGGCGGTGCTGGGCGTTTCGCGCTCTTACGAGATCGACATCAAGAAGTACCTGACCCCGCGTGGTCTGGAAGTCTTTGACAGGATGCAGAAGGCGTCGATCGCCTACGTGCTGGGTCAGTACAGCAAGGTGACCTGGAAGGACCTCGTCAAGCCCGAGTTCCAGGACCGCACCAAGATCCCTGAGTATGTGGAAGCCGTGAACAAGGTCATCATGGGCACGGGCGGCACGCCGACCATTCCGCTGCAGATCGGTCAAGGCACCGGCGGCACCCTGGAGTTGACCAAGACCTCGCCGATCTGGGGCAAGGGTGACGGCGTGATGCTGGCTGGTGACGTTCGCACACTGGCGCGCCAGTACTGCGGCAAGGGCGTGCCTGTGCAGCACAAGGAGTGGGGTTCGAGCCACTTCCTGTCCATCGCCAACTGGCTGCCTTGGGCAACCGCCTGGGTGGACGACCGCTTTGCCGGCAAGGCCGCACCGCAGAACTGCTCCAGCATTGCCGTGGGCAACGCGCTGACGCCGATCGTGTACACGCCCTGATATAGGGCAGGGATGGCTCGCAAGCCATGAAGAAGAAGGGGCGACTGGGTCGCCCCTTTTGCTTTTCAGAGCTGGAAGTCGTAATCGACCGTCAAGGGCGCATGGTCGCTGAACCAGCCGTGCCTCGCAATGCCCAGTGATGACATCGCCGACGGAAATCACGCCTTTCCGCGATGCCGTGTAATGCAAGTCATTGATTTTAAAAGAGTCACCGTATAAAATCACGTTTGTATTTTTATAAGGTGATGACGCTGTGAACCATCTCCCATTGCCTGACAGCGCCGCGCGGCAAGCCATCGACTCCGAGGCGATCTTCTTGGAGTGGCTGCGCGTGGTCAAGGAAGCCAAAAAATTTGCGGGCGGGATGTATTTCAAGCGAGAGGGCTCGTACGAGTACTTGGTCAAGACCTCGCCTGACAATCGGCAAAGCAGGTTGGGGCCCCGCGACGAGAAGACGGAGGAGACGCTGCGAGCCTTCACCGAAGGCAAGCAGAAGATGGAAGCCCGGCAAAGGTCCTTGCGGGCGAGCCTGCGCGAATCTGAACGGCTCAATAAAGCCTTGCGCGTGGGGAGGGTGCCCAACCCGGTTGTGGACGTGCTCAACGAGTTGGAGCTAGCGGGGCTTGGCGCGCACTTCACGGTGGTGGGCACCCATGCCCTGTATGCCTACGAGGCGGCGGCGTCCATGCGCATCGAGGCGGGTGCGCTGGCCACACAGGATGTCGACCTTCTGTGGGATGCGCGCAAGCGCGTCCAGTTCGTCAGCACGATGGCCAAATTGGACAGCTCTTTGCTCAAGCTGCTGCAGCGTGCGGATCCCACCTTTCAGCGCATGGAAGGACAGATTGAGTCGGCCGTCAACGACAAGGGGTTCATGGTGGATTTCCTTCGCCGCATGGCCACCGAGGGCGACCCGCACCCCTTTCGTTTTACCGAGGACGAAGGCGATCTGTGGCCCGTTCAGGCGCAGCGTGCGGAAGCCTTCCTCAATGCGCCGAGGTACGAGCGGGTGGTGTTCTCGGTCACGGGCCGCATGGCGCTGATGCGCACCGTGTCGCCTGCCGTGTTCGTGGCGTTCAAGCGCTGGATGGCCGAACTCGACAATAGGCCGCCTGGCAAACGCCGCAGAGACAAGCTTCAGGCGGACATCGTTCAGCAACTGCTGGACGAGAAGGCACTTCAGCCCTGATGAGGCATGTGAATCGCTTGCCCCAGCCCTATGCTGAGTGAAGGACTCGTCGCCGGTCAGAGGCTGAAGGCGTAGTCAATGGTCAGCGGCGCATGGTCGCTGAACCAGCTGTCCTTGTACACACTGGCGTGCTTGGCCGTGGCCGCCAGCCCAGGCGTCGCCAAATGGTAGTCAATGCGCCACCCCACGTTCTTCGCGCGCGCCTGGCCCCGGTTGCTCCACCATGTGTAGCACTCGTCCGTGGTGTCGGGGTGCAGCGTGCGGTAGACATCCACCAGGCGCGTCTCGCCGGCCGGATCCAGCAGCTTGGTCATCCAGGCGCGCTCCTCGGGCAGGAAGCCGCTGTTCTTGAGGTTGCCCTTCCAGTTCTTCAGGTCGGCTTCCTTGTGGGCGATGTTGACGTCGCCGATCAGGATGAACTCGCGCTCGCCACGCAGGGCGGCCAGATGCGGCTGGATGATGTCCAGAAAGCGGTACTTGGCTTCCTGGCGTTCTTCCGAGCTGGAGCCGCTGGGGAAGTAGCAACTGATCAGCGACAGCTTGCGGCCCGGTTTGTCAAAGCGCAGCTCCACGTAGCGGCCTTCCGGGTCGAATTCGCCGCTGGGGTCCTTGCCGCCCAGGCCGATGATCACGTCAGAAGGTTCGTGCTTCGTGTAAAGCCCGACGCCGGAGTAACCCTTCTTTTCTGCATGGTGGAAATGGCCATTCATGCCGGCGAAGGCTTTCAGAGGCTCGGGCATGTCGTCGACATGAACTTTGAGCTCCTGCACGCCCATACAATCGGCGGACATGGTTTCAGTCCAGGGCACGAGGCCCTTGGTGGCGGCAGAACGGATGCCGTTGAGGTTCAGTGAGACCAGACGAAACACGACGAAATACCCAATCAATCATGAGCAACACCTCTTCCAATGACACGTTGGCCCAGGACTTCGTGGCCTTCGCAGTGCAATCCAAGGTGCTGCGTTTCGGGGAATTCAAGACCAAGGCGGGGCGCCTGTCGCCCTATTTCTTCAACGCCGGCTTGTTCGATGACGGCGCCAAGCTCGGCCGTCTGGCGCAATTCTATGCACGTCGGCTGATCGCGTCCGGCGTCGAGTTCGACATGTTGTTCGGGCCTGCCTACAAGGGCATCACCCTGGCGGCGGCCGTGTCGATCGAACTGGCGCGCCTGGGCCACAACAAGCCCTTTGCCTACAACCGCAAGGAAGCCAAGGACCACGGCGAAGGCGGCACCCTGGTGGGCGCGCCCGTGCAGGGCCGCGTGCTGATCATCGACGATGTGATCTCCGCCGGCACCTCGGTGCGCGAGTCGATCGACCTGATCATCAAGGCGGGTGCCAAGCCGGCTGGCGTCACCATTGCCCTGGACCGCCAGGAAAAAGCCACGGCCAACGGACAGGACGCCGCGGAGAGCGCTGTGCAGCAGGTGGAACAGCACTACGGCTTGCCCGTTGTTGCCATCGCCACGCTGGGTGATTTGTTGCAGTATCTGCAGACGGAGTCCGACCCTGCCTTGACAGCATTTCACCCTGCGGTGCTGGCTTATCGTCAACGTTATGGCGTCTGATCCGTTTAGAACTAATATTGACAATTGAACTGATCAGAATGCGGCGTGCTGGAGCGCGCCACACACGGAGCCACGATGACGTTTGAGTTGGGAGCCCTTGAGCGCATGGCCATCACCGGCAAGGTGGTGCGCCAGGCTGCGGCGTGTGGCGTTCTGCTCCTGGTGGCATCGGCAAGCTGGGCTGCGCCTGGCATTTACTCGTGTGTGGATTCATCCGGCAAGAAGTACACCTCCGATCGGCCGATCCGGGAGTGCCTGGATCGCGAGCAGCGCGTGCTCAACAAGGACGGTTCCCAGAAGCAGACTGTGCCGCCACGCATGAACGCGGAAGAGCGCGCGCTGGCTGAAGAGCGCCAGCACCAGAAGGCGCTGGCAGATGCTGCTCAGAAGGATGCCATCCGGCGCGATCGCAACCTGATGCTGCGCTATCCCAATGAGGCTGCGCACAACAAGGCGCGCGAGGCCGTGATCGATGATCTGCGTCGCGGCATTGATGCGTCCGAATTGCATCTCAAGGAATTGCAATCTGACCGCAAGCCCTTGCTGGATGAGGCCGAGTTCTACAAGGGCAAGCGTCTGCCGTTCAAGCTCAAGACCCGGCTGGAAGCCAATGACGCCCAGCAGCAGGCTCAAAAGGACATCATCACGCAGCAGACCGCCGAGATTGCGCGTGTGAATGCCTTGTATGACGCCGAACTGGCGCGATTGCGGCGCTTGTGGGGCGGGGCAGTGCCGGGGTCCGGTCCGTCAGCCTCTGACGCTGTTCAGCGCTGATGCTCACCGGCGCGTCACCCGCCCTTGTCGGAAGTGCCGCGGTGACAAGCCGCTCCAGCGCTTGAACGCCCTGGAAAAACACGAAGGCTCCGCATAGCCCAATCGCTCGGCGATATCCTCCACGGTCATGTCGGTGGTGTGCAGCAACTCTTCCGCCAGCACGCGGCGCGCATCATCGGCCAGCGCTTCAAACACCACGCCCTCATCGGCGAGCCGCCGCCGCAAGGTGCGCACGCTCATCTGCATTGAATCGGCCACTTGCAGCATGGTGGGCATGGCGCGGCTGTGCATCATCAGCTGATCGCGGATGCGCCCGGCCAGACCGCCTTGCAGCTTGCGCCGGGTCAGCAGCCGCTGGCATTCATCCTCGCACAGCTGGAGTGCGGCCGCATCCCCTTGAGGCAGCGGCAGTTGCGCCAAAGCCTGGCTGATGCCTACCCGGTTCTGGGCCTGATTGAAAACCGGCGCATGCCCGTAGAGCGCTTCGATCCGGTCCGCGTAAGCCGGGCGCGGTCGCCTGAGTTCGAGCCGCGTCAAGGGCAGTTGCATGGGCAGCACGTCACGCTGCAGTTGCAGGATCATGGTGCTGTCGCGGTCAACGAAAAAGTCCCGCACGTCTTCGGGCACGTCCTTGTCTTCGCAGATCAGCAGGGCCTCGTCGGCCGTGTCGGCCATGACGGGCTGGCAGAACGCACAGGTCAGGCGCGTGTAGCGGATGCCGACCTCCACCGCCTTCCACGCGCTCGGGCTGCTTTGCAGCGCGAAGCCCCAGATGCCGAAGGTGGTGGGGTGGTAGCGCAGCCCGGCGTCCAGGCCCAGGCCGATGTCGGGGCCCAGGTGCCTGAGCAGATTGCGTGCGACTTGCATTTCCTGCATGGCCTCGACCATGCGCTCGGGCTGGGCCAGTTGCAGCTCGCTCAGGCCCGTGCCGGCCAGGCAGTCACGCGCGCTCAAGCCATGTTCGCGCCCCAGGCCGAACAGGATGCGGGTGCTGGCAATGTTGCGTGGGAAATCCCAGCGGGGGCGGTTGGGTGACATGGCCATGGCGGTTGAAACGTGTGGCCTCAAATGTCAAGTTGGGGCCGCATACGCCATTCTCGCCGAGGGGGGCGCTGTTTACGCTGAAGGCTGTCACTTCTTGCCCCAAGTACAGCTTGACCTGCCTGCCATGAACGCACTTACCGGTTCCACTTCACCGACCCACCTGGCACCTCGCAAGGTGCAGTTCGACTGGTCTGACGTGCCCTTGCACTGGATCCCCGATCAGCCCTTTGCCAGCCATTTTCTGAGCCAGTTGCACATGATGTTGCCCATTGGCGAGTTCTGGTTCTGCAAGCTGTTCAACCAGGCCTTGCCGCTGGTGCGCGACGAGCGCCTGGCTGAAGATGTCAATGCCTTCATTCGCCAGGAAGCCGTGCATGCGCGATCCCATCAGGGCGCGTCGAAACATTATCTGGGTGCGCATGGCATCGAGACGCAAAGCTTCATCGATCGTGTGACCTGGCTGTTTCAGGAGGGGCCTTTGTCAGATGAGCCCTTTGGCCGGCCCTTGCCCAAGTGGCTGGCTCGGCGGTGGCTGATCTTCCGCCTGGGCATCATCGCCAACATCGAGCACACGACCTGCACGGTGGGCACATACATCCTGCGCAATCAGCGATGGGATGAGGTGGGGGCTGACGAGACCGTGCTGGACATCCTGCGTTGGCATTGCGCCGAAGAGGTCGAGCACCGCTGCGTGGCCTTCGATCTGTACCGCCATCTGGGTGGCCACTACGCCACGCGCTGGGTGCACAAATTGATCTGGATCCCCTGGTTTCTGTACGTGTATGCGCGTGGTGTGGAGCACATCGTGCGTCAGGATCCTGCCTTCAAGGGACGTGGGGCCGGGCCCTTCAGCCTGTCGTTCTGGCGGCAATGGCGCCGAGCTGGCAAGGGCGGCTTTCTGCCTGGCATCGGCTGGTTCCTCAAGGAGGAGTTGCGTTACCTGAAGCCACGTTATGAGCCCGTGGATGAGGGCGACACCGCCGAGGCCCTGGCCTATATGGCGCGTTCACAGGGCGTGCGTGCGGGTGCCATGGCGGTGGGCCGCTGGTAGGTGGCTGGTGCGGCGTCCTCCAGCCTGGTGCCGAGCTTCGCCGCGCCCATCAGATGATGGCAGCCAGTGCGCGCCAGGTGTAGGCCAAAGCTACTGCCGTCACCAGCAGCACGCTGAGCGCGCCAGCGGCACCGGTGTCATCGACCTCGGCCGGGTTCAGGCGGCTGCGGGCGATTTCGCGGTGGATCATGAACACGGGCAGGGCGGCACTGAAGGCGATCAGCAGGGAGGCTGGCAAGTACCAGAAGTAGCCGCCCATCTTCAGGCGGCGGCCTTCGGTCAGCATCCAGCGCCACACCACGGCGAACACGAACATGATGTCCACCGTGATGAAGCGGCTGGCCGCATTGACCAACGTATCCTGCCAGAAGTGCACATTGCCTTGCACGATACCCAGCGACAGGTAGGGCTTGAGTTGGGCGGCCGTGCCGGTCAGAGCGGCCACGGCGATCAGGCCGTAGAAAACGCACAGGGCGGTCTGTTTGCTGTTCATGTGTCGGACCCTTGCGTGGATTCTGTGTGGATGGGGGTGTCAGCGTTGCCGGGGCCGCCGCGCAGTTGCGATGGCGTCTTGCCTGTGGCGCGTTTGAAAGCGCGCGTGAAGGCGGCGGCATCGGCAAAGCCTGCTGCGTGAGCAATTTGCGCGATGGTCTTGTCGGTCTCCAGCAGCAAGACCTCGGCGTATTCGATGCCAACTTCCGTGCGCAGTTGCGGCAAGGTGGTGCCTTCGTCTTTCAGGCGGCGGCTCAAGGTGCGGGGTGACATGGCCAGCGCTTCAGCCAGGGCATCGGCGTCCAGCAACTGCTTCTGGCGCACGGCGGTCTGCAGGCGGCGCTTGACCTCGCGCGATGTGGGTTTCGTGTCCTGGCGAGCCTGGCTTTGCTGCTCCAGCGTGGCTTTCATCAGCAGGTGCGAGGCGCGGCTGGGGGCCATCAGCGGGATGTTCAGATCCTGCCTGGGCACCACGAACTTGTTCTGCCTGGCATTGAACACGAACTTCACGCCGAAGGCGGCTTCGTACTCGGCCGGATCGCCCATGGGGCTGTGCATCAGGTAGACCGTGCCACCGGAGATGGGCCGGGTCAGGAAGGGCATGATCTTCAGCGGTGCCAGCACCACGGTTTCCGTGAAGAAGTCGTTGACGGGGCCGAAGTCGTACTTGCGCTCGATGATGACGTGCGCCTCATCGCCCACATCCTGGCGCCGCATCTCGAACGCAGGCATCACCAGTGACGAATACTTGAGCGCCCCTTGCAAGGCCTCACCCAGGTTGGCCGACGTGATGGCCAGCATGCCCACCGGGCCATGTGTGGTCACCGGGAAGTGGGCCATGAAGGTGACCAGCGGCGGCGGACCGGGCGGGCACTGGGCCAGGAAGTGCGCCAGTGCACGCTGCATCTGCAGGCCATTGATGGTCTGCCAGGGCATGAAGGGCCGGGGCAGCTCGATGCCGCAATAGCGGTACAGCTCCTCCACGTCCTGATGCAGGTCGCGGGCGAGCGCTTCCCCGATCTCCATGTACTGGATGGGGAAGGTCAGGCTCTTGAGTATGCGGTCTGAACTCACCATGGGCCGATGCGTGTTTATCGGGCCAGTTTACTGTGCGTGGCTTCGCTGAACAGGGCGTACACGAAAGCGCCCATCAGCAGCATCCATTCGCCATAGCTGGCCATGCGGAAGACGTGGCCCTCCTGCACGAACTGCGGGTCGATGGGCTGCGCGCCAATCAGCGGCAGGGCCCAGTAGAAGCTGGGTGTGGCCACCAGGCAGGCGATCACGAACACGCCCCATTCCTTGACCCAGACATGGCGCTTTGTGACCAGTGCAAAGGCCAGCAGGGCGGACAACAGCAGCGTCACGCTGCCGCCAAACAGGTAGATGGCACCGCCAGCGAGGGTGGCAAAGCTGGGCAGACCCATCTGCACGCCCCATTGCACCAACACCGCGCCCACAGCACCGCCTGCGGCGGCCAGTGCCCAGCCGCTGAGGCCCATGTAGCGGGCCGGTGAGGCCTTGGCCACAAAGGCCGTCCACATCAGATGCGCACCAGCGATCAGGCCCAGCAAGGTGGCGATCGTGAACAGTTGGCGTGTGGCGGCTTGCGCCACGATCACCTGGTCTTCCAGCTGGATGACGCCAGCAGGGATCCATTGCGCGGCGTGTTCGATGTGTTGCAGGCCAGGCTGCAACAGGTAGTGTTGAACGGTGGTGGCGCCGGCAGCCAGGAGCACCAGCGGGCTCAGCATGGCCAGCAGGCGGCCCGCGCTGGCGTACAGGCCAAAGGGCTGCGCCACCTTCTGTGCGGAGGCGGCCGAGCGGTCAGCCTGCAGCCAGCGGTTGATCGTGAACAGGCCGTAGCCGATCATCACCGTCAGCGGCACCAGCACGCCGGTGACAGCGTAGTTGCCTTCCAGCTGGCGCATGTCCTGCGGGCCGAACATGCCGAAGGCCAGCCAGCCGTAGCGCTGGATGGGTGCGGTCAGCAGCAGGCCGAAGTTCAGGCACATGAAGGCCTGGTGCTGGGCAATGCGCTTTTGCAGCATCGAGTAGATCGCCATCCACAAGGTCACCGTCACGCCAATGGCCAGCGCCCACAGGCCCACGTAAAAGGTGAGGTGGTCATAGATGTCCACCACGGCTGTGCGCGACAGGTAGATCATCGCGGCGATCATGGCCGATTGCGCAGCCAGGATGTAGAGCCCACCGAAGGCACGGTGCCACAGCGGGAAGCGGCGGCGGAAAGCCGGCCAGAACTGCAGGGCACCGAAGAGCATGCAGACCCCACCCAGCGCGTTGTGGATGGACAAGGTGATGCCGTTGAATTTGGGCATCAGCGCGTAGTGGATGGCCGGCTCGCTCAGACCGTCCTTGCCAAAGCTGTATTGGGGTGAGCTGTGCTTGCGCAGGAAGTCAAAGCCGATGCCACTGTGTTCGGCCGCTGATCCGCTGCTGTCGCCTGCTTCGGCGGCGCGCTGCATCTCGATGCGCTTGGCCGCCACCTCGGCGTTGCCGGCGCCCTTGTAGTTCACGATGCCCGTGTCGATGGCCACGACGCCATACAGCAGCATGGCCAGCGCCAGCACGACGGCGATGGCGCGCACCAGCCAGGCGCCCTTCATGGCGGGGGTGGAGATGGGGGTATCGGCGGCAAGGCTCATGGTGGTCCTGTCGAGGTGCGGGCGGATGATGGCGTGATGCTAAGGATGGCGACTTGACCTTATCGGCCAATGGTGTGCTCGAATGGCCATGCTTTTGCCTGCTCAGGTCGCCGGTGTCAGCGAATATTCAGCCCGGTCTGCCTGCCGCCATTGGCGGCCGCAGGCAGACCAGTCTGGGTTAACGGGCGCGACGGCGGCGAGCCGCCAGGCCCAGGCCAGCCAAGCCCAGGCCCATCAGCGCGTAGGTGGATGGCTCAGGAACCGCGGGCGTGACCTTGAGGCTGACGGTCGACACGATGGTGCCGAAGTCGGTCACTGTCTTCAGCGAGGTGATGCCGTTGGCAGTCAGGCCCATGGCTGTGGCGAACAAGTCGAATGCTGCCGGGTTGATGGTCAGGCCAGAGCGGGTGTTGGTGAGGGACATCACGCCGCCGCCAGCAGATGCGAGTGACAGGTCCAGCGCGGTAGGACCGGTGACGGTGGCGATGTCCCACAGCCAGACATTGTTCCGTGTGCCCACGCCGTTGGCGCCGACCAGGTCCGCGTAGACCTTCCTGGCGGTCAGGTCGACGCTCAGGTTGAGAATCTTCAGCGAGCCACCGGTGGTGGAGATGTTGGTCGTCAGGGCGCTTTGCAGCGAACCACCCGCTGTGCCCGCGCCAGTCACCGTCAGGGTCGTGCCGGTGAGGTCGGCGCTCAGCGAGGTGACAGGTGCCGCGGCCGAGGCCGACGAGATCGACACCACCTTGGTGGCCGCATTGGTCTTGTAGGTCACGGTGGTGGTGGCGGGCGCCACGCCAGCGACTTGCACCTTGCCCGCGTTCAATGCCCCGATCAAGGTGCTGGAGAACGTCAGCGTGTCCGTGCCTATCAGGTCTGACAGGGTGTAGCCGGACTCCGTCACGGTGCCATTGGCAAGCAGGGAGACACTGTTGGCGTTCGCCACGCCGGCTGCGACGAAGGCAGCCGTGGCCACCAGGGTTTTCATTGCAAATTTCATATGGGTTACTGCTTCTTCAGACAATGCTGTCTATTTGGTTGAATCTGCTCGTGCCGCCGCAAGTGGGTTTGAGGTTCTGCCCCCAGGCGGACCCTGCGGCCGATCCGTCGGGTGGGCTCATTCTGGATTTGGGGGCTTGACCTTATCGGTCAATGGTGTGCTCGATTCGCCATGTTGCGGGGGCCCTGACGAGGGCACGGTGGCCTCCCTCCGGGTGCCCTGGCGAAGCTGTGTGGGGGTGCGGCCCGTGCCGCGCCTGAAGGCTCGCGTAAAGGCGGCCGCATCCTGAAATCCTGATGCGTTGGCAATCTGCAGGATGCTCTTGCTCGTCTCCAGCAGCAGTACTTCGGCGTAGGCGATGCTGGCTTCGGTGCGCAACTGAGGCAGGGTCGTGCCCTCTTGTTGCAGGCGTCGGCTCAGTGTTCGGGCTGAGATCGCCAGTGCTTGGGCGATCTTGGCCAGGTCGATCAACAGGTTTTCGCGCACGGCCTTGTCCAGCAGGCGCCGTACTTCCTGGGTTACGGGGCGGCTTTGTGGGCGCAGTTGCTGTTGCTGCTCCAGTGTGGCCTTCATCAGCATGTGAGAGGTGCGGCTGGGCGCCAGCAAGGGGATGCTCAGGTCTTCGCGTGCCAGCACGATCTTGTCTTGCTGGCTGTTGAAGAGGAAGCGGGCGTTGAAGGCCTGTTCGTAGTCGGCGACCGGGCCCAGGGGGGCGTGCCTGAAGTGCACTTCCGGCAGATGTGTCGGCAGCCGGCTCAGAAAGGGGCCGATCTGCAGGAAGGCCGCCACGACGGTCTCGGTGAAAAAGTCATTGACCTCGCCAAAGTCGTGCTGGCGTTCAAAGACCATGTGCACCTGATCGTGTACGTCATGGCGGCGCATGGCGTAGGCAGGCATCACCAGAGACGAATAGTCCAGCGCGCCCTGCAGGGCTTCACCCATGTTGCGGGCGGTGATCGCCAGCACGCCAATGGGGCCGTGCGTGGTGACGGCGCAGTGCGCCATGTAGCTCACCAGGGGCGGCACCCCGGCTGTGTGGGTTTGCAGAAATCTGGCCATCGCCCGCTGCATTTGCTTGCCGTTGATGGTCTGCCAGGGCAGGGCCACCCTCGGGTAGGTGACGCCGCAAAATTGATAGAACTCGGCCACGTCCAGTCCTTTTTCCCGCACGATGGATTCACCCGCGTCCAGATAGCTGGCAGGGAAGGACAGGCTCTGAAGGATGCGGTCCGGGTCGGGCATGGCGGCGGTGGTGGCTTGATGAGTGGCCTCAGCTTAGGCAGGTGTAGCGTGCCTGAACGGTCAATCATGTGCCTCAGGCGCCAGGCTGGTGTCGTGTGCATGTTGACGCGTTCGGCACGGCATTGGCGTTTCAGGCATGGTCAGCGCTGCTGAAATACGGGCTGGTTTCTTCAGACAGATCAATTTCCCAGGAGTTGGCCATGGCCCGTGAGCAAGTGATCGCCGGTGTGCCTGTGTTCATCGAAGGCGAGGGCCCCGAGACCATCCTCATGCTGCATGGTTGGCCCGACACCCATCGACTGTGGGATCGGCAGGTGGCGTTTTTCAGCGCGCACCACCGCTGTGTGACCATGACCCTGCCGGGCTTTGACAAGGTGGGCCTGGACGGTGGTTTCTCGCTGGATCATGTCGTGGCCGTGATCGCGAAGGTGGTGGAGACCGTCAGCCCGCATCAGAAGGTCACGCTGATGCTGCACGACTGGGGTTGTGCCTTCGGTTACCAGTTCGCCATGCTGCACCCCGAGCGCGTGGCCCGCATCGTGGCCATTGATGTGGGGGATGCCAACTCGCCGGCTTTTCAGCAGTCTTTGTCCATCGTGGCCAAAGGCATGGTCTTCACCTACCAGATCACGCTGGCCTTGGCCTGGTACGTCGGGGGCGCGATTGGCAACGGGATCACGCGCGGCATGGCCCGGGCATTGCAGGCCAAGGCTGATCCGCGCCACGTGCACGCGGGCATGAACTACCCCTATGCCATGCGCTGGATGAAAGCGTTTGGAGGCTTCGACGCCATGCGCCAGATCGAGCCAGAGTGCCCATTCTTCTACGCCTATGGGCGCAAGAAGCCCTTCATGTTCCATTCGCCGCAGTGGGTGAAGCGCCTGGCTGGCCGCGAAGGCAACGAGGTGCGCGGCTTCAACAGCGGCCACTGGGTGATGGTGGACTGCGCCGATGAATTCAATGCTTCCGTGGCGGACTGGTTGTCTGCTTCTTCGACTCAAAAGGTGATGTATGGCTGAGGTATTCCGAGTGGAAGTGGTGCGCGACATGGCGGCCACGCGAGAGCAGGTGTTCAAGCTGATCAGCGATCACCGTGCGTATGCGCGTTACCCCGGCGTGAAAGCGGCCAGGCTGATCAGTCCAGGCCAGCGCGAGGCTGATGGCCAGGGCGCGGTGCGGGCCTTGTCCGTTGACGGTGGGGTGACCTTTGTGGAAGCGATCACCCGCTTCGAGCCCGGCAAGCGCATGGACTATCTGATCCTCAACAAGTGGCTGCCCATGCGGCACAAGGGTGCGGTAATCACGCTGGAGGCGCAGGGCCGCATGACGCGCGTGCGCTGGGTCAGCACATTCGAGGTGCCGGTGCCGCTGATCGGTGGCCTGATCGGCCGCAAGATGGTGGCGCAGTTCACGCAAGGCTTCTCGGGCATGCTGGCAGCCATGGCGGCTCAGCTTGACAAGCAGGTGCAGGCCGCATGAGCCCGCGGCAACACATCAAGGTGGTGGCCGGCCTGCTCGCCGCGTCCATCGCCATCGAGGTCAACCTGCTGGCGGGCATCGAGCTGGTGAGTGATGCGGTCTACCACGGGCTGCATGTCGCGTTGATGGCCGCGGTGGTGATCTCGCAGTTCGCCTTGTATCTGTCGAACAAGGGCACATCACCTCACGCGGGCTATGCCTTGTGGATGGCGCTGGGCATGGCGTCCACAGCGGCGGGCGATTACGTCAACGGCGCCATGAGCGGGGTGGAGCCGGTGTCGCTCAAACTGACCTGGGCGATGTTGCTGTTCGGCGTGGGTTACGTCATCTACGTGCTGATGCTGTGGCGGCACGACCGAGAAATGGCAGCTGCCGGGCAGGGCGCTTCAGGCCCTTGGCGCTATGCCCTGGCCTTGCCTGTGGCGGCGCTCAATCTGTTGGCGTGGTTGAAGCACGTGGAGCCCGGCGTGCAGGCTCACCCGCTGTTGTGCAACGGCTCGCTCGTGTTCAACATGACGATCTATGTGGCCATGCCCGTGCTGGCCATGCGCTTTTTCATCAACAGCCAGTGGCACATCGGCGGCCTGATGGTGCTGATCGGCGGGGTCCTGATCCCCTACTCGGATCTGATCCTGTTTGGATCGTGGTTGCACAGTGGCGTGGACCCGGCCGTGCCCAGCTTCCAGCTGTATGCCTACAACTGGATCGTGTACTTTGGCGGGCAGGCCTTGATGGCGCTGTTCTCGGCGCTGGTGATTCAGTCCGATTCGCGGGCCGGGGCGCGGTAAGCAGAGGCGGCATCAAGCCGCCTCTTCGCATCACATCAGCCCTCGAGCTTCTTCTTGAGCAGCTCGTTGACGGTGGCCGGGTTGGCCTTGCCCTTGGTAGCCTTCATGGCCTGACCTACCAAGGCGTTGAAGGCCTTTTCCTTGCCGGCACGGAACTCTTCGACCGACTTGGCATTGGCTGCCAGGATGTCGTCGAGGATCTTTTCCAGCTCGCCGGTGTCGCTCATCTGCTTGAGGCCCTTGGCTTCGATAATCGCATCAACCTCCCCTTCACCATTCCATAGCCCATCGAAGACCTGTTTGGCAGCGCTATTGCTGATTGTTCCATCTCCGATTCGATTTACCAGGATTCCAAGCTGGCAGGGCAATACGGGGCACTCTATTGCCCCCGCTAGTTCAAATTGCCTCAAATACTCAGCGGGGGTAATACCAATCGCAGTTCGAAGACCCTCTGGCACGGAGGTGGTGTCCCGGTCTTGTTCGAGCGAATCAGCCGCCTCTAGCAAGGCATGAACCGTACGGTTTGATAGGAAGTCAATCTTTTGTTCGAGGTTTTCGAGCGAATTCTTTGTGCGTCGAAAGACTTCACCCATTACCCAGTTGCTCGCGGTCTTGTAGTGGCTAGTCCATTTAACTACGTTCTCAAAGTACATGGCCTTGGATCGCGATTGAATAAGCGTGGCGCAGTCATAAGCCGGCAGGCCGTAGTCGCTCTCGAAGCGCGCGGCCATCACGCGAGGCAGCTCGGGCATCTCGCTGCGCACGCGCTCCACCCACTCCGGCGAGATCACCAGCGGGGGCAGATCAGGGTCGGGGAAGTAGCGGTAGTCGTGTGCGTCTTCCTTGGTGCGCATCGCGCGTGTCTCGCCCGTATCGGGGTTGAACAGCACGGTGGCCTGCTGGATGGCGCGGCCGTCTTCGATCTCGTCGATCTGCCAGTTGATCTCGTAGTCAGCCGCCTGCACGATGTGCTTGAAGCTGTTGAGGTTCTTGATCTCGCGGCGGGTGCCCAAAGGCGCACCGGGACGGCGCACCGAGATGTTCACGTCGCAGCGGAAGGAGCCTTCCTGCATGTTGCCGTCGCAGATGCCCAGCCACACCACCAGGGTGTGCAGGGCCTTGGCGTATTCGGCGGCTTCGACGCTGGCATGCATGTCGGGCTCGGTCACGATCTCGATCAGCGGCGTGCCGGCGCGGTTGAGGTCGATGCCCGACGACTTCTCGCCGTTGAAGCCGATGAAGTCGTCGTGCAGCGATTTGCCGGCGTCTTCTTCCAGGTGGGCGCGCACCAGGCGCACGGTGTGTTCCTTGTCGCCCACGAAGAAGCTGACCGAACCACCTTGCACCACGGGGATCTCGTACTGGCTGATCTGATAGCCCTTGGGCAGGTCAGGGTAGAAGTAGTTCTTGCGCGCGAAGATCGAGCGCGGGGCGATGTGCGAACCCACCGACAAGCCGAAGGCAATGGCGCGTTCAACGGCCCCCTTGTTCATCACTGGCAGGGAGCCGGGCAGGGCCAGGTCCACCGGGCAGGATTGGGTATTGGGCTCGGCGCCGAATTGCGTCGAGGCGCCAGAGAAGATCTTGGATTGCGTTGACAGCTGGACGTGTGTTTCCAGGCCAATGACGACTTCGTAGCCGCGGATCAACAGAGAGCTCATGGGCGTCAGGCGGGGTGTCGCGTAGGTTGATGGTTCAAGGGCCGGTAGGTGGTGGCGAAGTCTTGTCGCCAGCGCGCTACCAGGGCCCGGTTGTCGTGTTGCCAGGGGTGGAAGCTGGGCTTGAGGAAGGCAAACCAGTGCGGCATGGTGTGCCACAGGATGCCGTCGCGGCCCAGCCAGAAGCGCAGTGCGCTGCCCCAGGTCTTGCGTTGGAGGAACTGGCCATCCTTGCTCAGCATCAGCGCGCTTTGCACGAAGGCGTAGTACATGAACTCCAGCGAGATCAGCAGGTACATGGCCACACGGCGCACATAACCGCCACCTACGGCGTGGTAGGTGTCGAGCGCCACGGCCTTGTGTTCGGACTCTTCAGCCGCATGCCACATCCAGATCTTGCGCATGGTGGGCTCCATGCCTTCAGTCCAGCTGGGGTAGCGCAGCAGGCCATCACCGAGGATGGCCGTGAAGTGCTCGTAAGCCACCGTGATCGCCAGCTTGGTGCGCGGGTCAAAGAACGCGGTGTGCTTGATCACGCGGGCCAGCGTGCGCTCGACCCAGGCGCTGTAGCCCTTGGATACGAGGTGGTCGTTGTACTGCTGATGCAGATGGCGATGCGTGGCCTCTTGCCCGATGAAGAGCTTGATCTCATCAAACAGTTCCGTCTTGCCTTGCGCGGCCACATCCTTGGCGAAATGGCGCACGCTGTCGATGAAGAACTGCTCGCCCACCGGGAACATGAACGACAGGCCGTTCAGCAGTTGCGAACGGTAGGCATCGTTGTTGTTCCAGTAGATCGGAAAGCCCTGACTGATGTCCACATCGAGGTGGCGCACGGTCATGCCGTCCGTGTGGATGGGCGAAGCAGGGGTGTTCATGACAGGCTCGCTGGTGTGCGCTGGTGCCAGTCGGTGGCTTGCTGGAAGGCGTGCGCCGTGTGCAGCAAACCGGCTTCCTGCCAGTAGTTGCCGATCAGCTGCAGCCCTACTGGCAAGCCGTGTTCACCAAAGCCACAAGGCACGCTCATGCCTGGCAAGCCAGCCAGCGAAGCAGGCAGCGTGAAGATGTCGGCCAGGTACTCGGCCACCGGGTCGGTTTGTGAACCAATGGGGCGGGCTACGCTGGGTGAGACGGGGCCGGCGATCACGTCGCACACCTTGAAGGCAGCCTGGAAGTCATCGGCGATCATGCGCCTCAACTTCTGGGCCTGCAAGTAATAGGCATCGTAATAACCATGCGACAGCACATAGGTGCCGATCATGATGCGGCGCTTGACCTCGGCACCGAAACCTTCGGCGCGGGTCTTGCGGTACATGTCGTTGAGATCACCGTACTTGGCTGCACGGTGGCCGAACTTGACGCCATCGAAGCGGCTCAGGTTGGACGAGGCCTCGGCTGGCGCGATGATGTAGTACACGGGGATGGACAGCTCGGTACGCGGCAGGCTGATGTCCACCAGTGTGGCGCCCATGGCTTCCAGTTGCGACAGCGCGGCGCGTGTGGCGGCCAGCACATCGGCGCTCACGCCTTCACCGAAGAACTCCTTGGGTACACCCACGCGCAGGCCTTTGAGTGGCTGAGCCGTGGTGGCATCGGCTCGTGGCGTGTTGATCACGGCCATGAAGTCGGGCACGGGCTCTTGCGCACTGGTGGCATCGCGCTCGTCAAAACCGCTCATGGCCTGCAGCAGCAGGGCACAGTCTTCGGCGGTGCGGGCCATGGGGCCGGCCTGGTCCAGTGAGGAGGCAAAGGCGATCATGCCGTAGCGCGAGCAGCGGCCGTATGTGGGCTTGATGCCGGTGATGCCGGTGAGTGCAGCCGGTTGGCGGATCGAGCCGCCGGTGTCGGTGCCAGTGGCGCCGGCCACGAGGCGTGCGGACACGGCCACAGCCGATGCACCGGACGAGCCACCCGGGATGCGGGTCGTGTCCCACGGGTTGCGGGCCACACCGTAGGCGGAGTTCTCGTTGGCGCCGCCCATGGCGAACTCGTCGCAGTTGAGCTTGCCCACGTTCACCACGCCCGCAGCCTTGAGTTGCGCCACGACGGTCGCGTCGAATGGCGACTGGTAGCCCTTGAGCATCTTGGATGCAGCCGTGGTGGGCAGGCCCTGCGTGACGAAGATGTCCTTGTGCGCGATGGGCACGCCATCAAGCGGGCCCAGGGCCTGGCCGGCCACACGACGCGCATCGGATGCGGCGGCAGCAGCCAGCGCGCCAGCGGTATCCACATGCAGGAAGGCGCCCAGCTCGGTGTGCGCGGCAATGCGGTCCAGCACATGCTGGGTCAGGGCCACGCTGGTGGTCTGGCCAGACGCCAGTTGCTGGCTCTGCTCGGCCAGTGTCAGGTCATGCAATGCGGTCGTCATTCGATCACCTTGGGCACGAGGAACAGGCCGCCATCCTGAGCGGGGGCGTTGGCCATGTTGGCCTCGCGGTTGTTGGGCTCGGTGACCGCGTCTTCACGCAGGCGCAGGGTCACGTCCTCGATGGCGGACAGGGGGGTGTACAGGGGCTCGACACCGGAGGTATCGACCGCACGCATTTTTTCGACGATGTCGAAGAATTCATTCAATTGCGTCAGCATCGCACCTTGCTCGTCGCCGCTGAGTTCCAGGCGGGCGAGTTGGGCAATGCGGCTGACGTCTGCAGGGGTCAGGGCCATGGCTTCATCCAGGGGTAACAGAGTGGGGCTCGGCGCCGGAAAGGGCGAGGCCTTGGGGTATTATCCTAGGTTATCCACAAGTCACGTTTGTACCGATTGGGCTCAAACGTGGTGCGGAGAGTTTTTTTAACGCGTAGCCGCGCCGTTCAGCGGGCTGCGCGCCTTGTTTCAGGGCCTTTTGCCCGCCAGCGTCCCGCCTCGCACCAGCCTGCCCCCGTTAGCCCGGGAGAGCCGGTTTTCGAGTTTGCGCACATTTTTGTGTCAGGGCGGCAGCAGCGGAAAAGGTCCGGAGCTGGAGCGTCGTCGCATGTATTCAATGTTTCGCAAGTATTTTTCTACCGACCTGGCCATCGACCTGGGCACCGCCAACACGCTGATTTATGTGCGTGACAAGGGCATCGTGCTGGACGAGCCCTCTGTGGTGTCGATCCGCCACGAAGGTGGCCCCAACGGCAAGAAAACCATCCAGGCCGTGGGCGCCGAGGCCAAGGCCATGCTGGGCAAGGTGCCCGGCAACATCGAGGCCATCCGCCCGATGAAGGACGGCGTGATCGCCGACTTCACCGTCACCGAGCAGATGCTCAAGCAGTTCATCAAGATGGTGCACCCGCGCTCGGTCTTGAAGCCCTCGCCCCGCATCATCATCTGCGTGCCCTGCGGTTCGACCCAGGTCGAGCGCCGCGCCATCCGCGAATCCGCGCTGGGCGCCGGTGCCTCCGAGGTCTACCTGATCGAAGAACCCATGGCCGCGGCCATCGGTGCCGGCCTGCCGGTGTCCGAGGCGTCCGGCTCCATGGTGGTCGACATCGGCGGCGGCACGACCGAAGTCGGCGTGATCTCGCTGGGCGGCATGGTCTACAAGGGCTCTGTCCGCGTGGGCGGCGACAAGTTCGACGAATCCATCATCAACTACATCCGCCGCAACTACGGCATGTTGATCGGTGAGCCCACGGCTGAAGCCATCAAGAAGGAAATCGGTTCGGCCTTCCCCGGCTCCGAGGTCAAGGAGATGGAAGTCAAGGGCCGCAACCTGTCCGAAGGCGTGCCACGCAGCTTCACCATCTCGTCCAACGAGATCCTGGAAGCCCTGACCGATCCGCTCAACCAGATCGTGTCGGCCGTCAAGAACGCGCTGGAGCAGACACCGCCCGAACTGGGCGCCGACATCGCCGAGCGCGGCATGATGCTGACCGGCGGCGGCGCGCTGCTGCGCGATCTGGACCGCCTGCTGGCCGAAGAAACCGGCCTGCCGGTGCTGGTGGCCGAAGACCCGCTGACCTGCGTGGTGCGCGGTTGCGGCATGGCCCTGGAGCGCATGGAGCGCCTGGGCAGCATTTTCACATCAGAATAAACCACCCTTGTCGTGACCACAGGCGCCCCTCAAGATGGCGCCTGTCGTGTTTTGGGAGCTGACACGCCGCCATGCCGTTGGCCACGCTGGACCGAACGCCACCGCCCTTCTTCAAGCAAGGGCCGTCGGCGTTCACACGTCTGATGTTTTTCTCGGCGCTGGCGGTCTTCCTCATGGTGGCCGACGCGCGCTGGAAAATGACCCAGCCCCTGCGCGCCGTGGTGGCCACCGCCCTGCAGCCTTTGCAGGAGGTGTTGATGGCGCCCGCACGCTGGTGGGACACGGCCGGGCATTACTTTTCCGGGCTGGATGCCGCCAAGCAGTCGCAACTGGCGGCGCAGCGCCTGGTGGCCCAGCAATCCGAACGTGTGATGCGGGCCGATCAGCTGGAGCGAGAAAACGCCCGCCTGCGTGGTTTGCTGGCATTGCGCCCGCGCATCGAGGTGGCCAGCATGGCGGCCGAGATCCTGTATGACGCGCCGGACCCTTTCACCCGCAAGGTCGTGATTGACCAGGGCAGCGCCAATCGCGTGGCGCTGGGTGCCCCCGTGATCGATGAGGCGGGCGTGCTGGGGCAGGTCACGCGCGTGTATCCACTGACTTCCGAAGTGACCCTGGTGACGGACAAGGATGCAGCCGTGCCCGTGGTCAATGTGCGGACACAACAACGCGGCGTGGCCTACGGGACACCACAGGCGCACGGCATGGAGTTGCGCTTCATGGCCGGCAATGCCGATGTGCAGGTGGGCGATGTGCTGCAGACATCCGGTCTGGATGGCGTGTATCCGGCGGGCTTGCCTGTGGCCAAGGTGCTGCAGGTTGATCGCCGTGCCGACTCGGCCTTTGCCCGTATCACACTGACCCCTACCGCCAACCCCGACAGCACGCGCCATGTGTTGCTGCTGGAGCCCACGGCCAGCAAGATGCCTGAACGGCCGGCCGATGCGGCGGCCTCGGCCTCTGCCGTGGATGCGTCAGGCCGACACGGCAAGGGCCATCATGGCCCCGCCAAAGCGGCCGCTTCAGGAGTCAAGCCATGATGCCCCGTGGCAGCGAACTGCTGTTGCCCGTCAACCCCTTCTTCATCTGGCTGTCGCTGTTCCTGGCCTTGAGTCTGGACATGCTGCCCTGGGGCCGGGTGGCCGGCGTGCCTGACTTCCTGGCCGTGGCGCTGGTGTTCTGGAACGTGCATCAGCCTCGCCGCGTGGGCGTGGGTTCGGCTTTTGTTCTGGGCTTGATCATGGATGTGCACCAGGGTGCTCTGTTGGGGCAACACGCGCTGGCCTACACCCTGCTGAGCTTCTTTGCCATCACCGTGCACCGCCGCCTGCTGTGGTTTACCGTCGCTTCGCAAGCGGTGCAGATCGTGCCGCTGTTTGTGGCCGCGCATGCTGTGTCCCTGCTGGTGCGCATGTTGGCCGGGGCCAGCTTCCCAGGGTGGGGGCTGGTGGTGGCGCCGCTGCTGGAGTCGCTGATGTGGCCGCTGGCGTCCTTCGTGCTGCTGGCGCCGCAACGCCGCGCACCAGACCGCGACAAGAACCGGCCGCTGTGAGTCGGACCGCATCCGGGTGCCCCGCATGACCGAACTCAAGAACCTCGAGCAGGAGCTCAGCCGTTTTCGGGCCCGTTTGTGGGCAGCGGCTGGCTTCGTGCTGTTCTGCTTTGGTTTGCTGGTGTTTCGCCTGTACGTGCTGCAGGTCGTGCGCCACGATGACCTCGCCACACAGGCCGAGAACAACCGCATTGCCGTGGTGCCCATCGTGCCCAACCGGGGCCTGATCGTGGACCGCCACGGTGTGGTGCTGGCCAACAACTACTCGGCCTACACGCTGGAGATCACGCCCTCCAAGGTTGACAATGTCGAGGCTACGATCGAAGCGCTGTCGCACATCGTCGATATCCAGGCCCGTGATCGCCGCCGCTTCAAGCGACTGCGCGAAGAATCCAAGAGCTTCGAGTCCATTCCCATCCGCACGCGACTGACGGATGAGGAAGTGGCGCGCTTCACGGCCCAGCGTTTCCGTTTCCCGGGCGTTGACATCCAGGCGCGCCTGTTCCGCCACTATCCCTATGGCGAGCTGGCCAGCCACGTGCTGGGCTACATCGGCCGCATCAACCAGAAAGAGGCTGATGCGATGGACGAGTGGCCCGATGAGGAGCTGGCCAACTACCGCGGCACCGAATACATCGGCAAGCTGGGCATCGAGCAAAGCTACGAGCGTGAGCTGCACGGCATCACCGGCTTTGAAGAGGTCGAGACCAGTGCCGGTGGCCGAGCGGTGCGCCGCCTGCGTTCCAACCCGGCCACGCCCGGCAACACCGTTCACCTGTCCATCGACATCAAGCTGCAGGCCCTGATCGAGCGTCTGTTCGGCGCTCGCCGAGGCGCCCTGGTGGCGATTGATCCGCGCAACGGCGAGGTGCTGGCCTTTGTGTCCAAGCCCACGTTTGATCCCAATCTGTTCGTGGATGGCATCGACAGCGAGAACTGGAAGGAGCTCAACGAGTCGCCGGACAAACCGCTGCTCAATCGCGCGCTGCGGGGCACGTATCCGCCCGGATCGACCTACAAGCCCTTCATGGCGCTGGCGGCCCTGAACTCGGGCAAGCGCAGCCCCAGCACCATCATCATGGACAACGGCGTCTTCATGTTCGGTGGGCACAAGTTCCGCAGCCCGGAGAACGAACTGGGTGGGGCCATGGACATGCGGCGCGCCATCGTGAAGTCCAGCAATGTGTACTTCTATTCGCTGGCCAATGAACTGGGCGTGGACCTGATTCACGATCAGATGTCCCCGCTGGGCTTTGGCCGCCTGACCGGCATCGACCTCAAGGGCGAGTTGACCGGCATCCTGCCGTCCACCGAATGGAAACGCAACGCCTACAAGCGTGCCGAGCAGCGCCGCTGGTATGCGGGCGAAACCATCTCGCTGGGTATTGGCCAGGGCTACAACAACTTCACCATGCTGCAGATGGCCACCGCCATGTCGACCGTCGCCAGCGACGGCAAGCGCTTCCAGCCGCGTGTCGTGCGTGAAATCGAGAATGTCGTGACGCGCGAGCGGCGGGTCAGCTCCAGCCAGGCCATTGCGCCTCTGGTCTACAAGTCGGAGCACACCGCCTTTATCCGTGAAGCCATGTTCGGGGTGACGCAGGAGGGCACATCGACGCGTGTGTTCATGGGGGCCGGCTACCAGAGCGGGGGCAAGACCGGAACCGCCCAAGCTGTCGGCTTGCGCCAGAACGAGAAGTACGTGGCCTCCAAGGTGGACGAGTTCAAGCGGGACCATTCCCTGTACGAAGCCTTTGCGCCGGTCGCCAACCCGCGCGTCGCCCTGGCCGTGATTGTGGAGAACGCGGGCTTTGGCGCAGAGGCGGCTGCCCCTATCGCCCGTCGCGTTCTGGATTACCTGCTGATGGACCAGTACCCCAGTGAAGAAGACATTGCCGCCGTGCAACTGGGCAAGGCCGCCAGCCCGATCGGTGTGTCACGCAAGGCTTCTGCCATGCCTTTGCCACGTGGCCTGGATGCCTTCGGCGCCGATGTGCCGACGGCACCCGATGGTGTGGCGCCGGTGGCTTCAGCCGCGTCGGCCGTTTCGGAGACCTCTGCCGCAATGTCTGCTGCCTCTGGCCCCGTTGCCTCAGCTTCTTCGGCTTCAGCTCCCAGGCCGCCATCGGCACCCGCACCCGCCTCACACAACGCCGTTGGTGTGCCTGCGCTGGCTCCGGCATCCCGTCCGCAGACCAACGCGGTCAGCCCCGCCGCATCGAAGGAGCAGCCATGAGTGTGGCCTTTGACAAACCCTCCTGGTGGCAGCGCATCAAGCCCGTGTTCCAGGGCTTCGACCTGCCCCTGATCTGCATCGTGGTCTTCATGTGCGGCCTGGGCTTGGTCAATATGTACTCGGTGGGCTTTGACAATGGCTCACGCTTCTTCGACCAGTCCCGCAACATGATGCTGGCCGGGCTCGTGCTGTTCCTGGTGGCGCAAGTGCCGCCGCAACGATTGATGGCGATGGCCGTGCCGCTGTACACGGTGGGCGTGATCCTGCTGCTGGCAACGGCCTTGTTCGGCATCACCAAAAAGGGTGCCACGCGCTGGCTCAACGTGGGCATGGTCATCCAGCCCTCCGAGATTCTGAAGATTGCGATGCCCTTGATGCTGGCCTGGTGGTTTCAGCGGCGTGAAGGGCAGTTGCGGGGGCCGGATTTTGCGGCAGCGGGTGCCTTGGTATTGCTGCCAACGGCGCTCATCCTCAAACAGCCGGATCTCGGTACCGCGATGCTGGTGATGTCCTCGGGCTTGTATGTGATCTTTTTTGCGGGCCTGAACTGGCGCTTGATCGTGCCCGTGCTGGTGGCTGCCCTGCTGGGCATCACCCTGATCGTGTCCTACCAGTCGCAGTTGTGCCAGCCTGGGGTGAAGTGGGTCGGGCTGCACGACTACCAGAAGAACCGCGTCTGCACACTGCTGGACCCCACCACCGATCCGCTGGGCAAGGGCTTTCACATCATCCAGGGCATGATCGCGATCGGCGCGGGCGGAGTGACGGGCAAAGGCTTCATGCAAGGCACGCAGACCCATCTGGAGTTCATTCCCGAGCGCACCACCGACTTTGCTTTCGCGGCTTACGCCGAGGAGCATGGCCTGGCCGGCGGGGTGGCGCTGATGTTGGGTTTCCTGGCGCTGATCTTTCGGGGGCTGTACATCGCGGCGCTGGCGCCGACCCTGTTCTCGCGCTTGCTGGCCGGTGCGATCTCCTTGAGCTTTTTCACCTACGCCTTCGTCAACATGGGCATGGTCAGTGGCATCCTGCCCGTCGTGGGGGTGCCTTTGCCCTTCATCAGCTACGGGGGCACAGCCATGGTCACCCTGGGCCTGGGGCTGGGCATGTTGATGTCGATTGCCAAGAGCCGGGGGCTCATGCAGCGTTGAGCCTGCGCAAGCGGGGGGATGCCCGGCAGCGCTAACATTCACCTTATGGACGCCACTTCCCGCACCCCTTCTTCGGCCATCCGTCACGACGGCATGGATCGCCTGATCATGTCCTTCGACACGGCCTTGCGCACGGTGTTCGCCGAGCACACGGCGGCACGCCCTTGCCCTCAGGCGGTCGCAGCCGGAACCGAGTTGAGCGCAGAAGAAAAACGCCTGTCAGCGGCACTGATGCGAGTGAACCACGTGGGCGAGGTCTGTGCGCAGGCCCTGTATGCCTCGCAAGCCTGGGGCACGAACAACCCGGTGCTCAAGGCTCAGTTCGATGAGGCGGCGCGCGAGGAAACCGATCACCTGGCCTGGACGGAGCAGCGCCTCAAGGAACTGGGCAGCCGCACCAGCTTGCTGAACCCGCTGTGGTACGCGGGCGCATTCGGCATCGGTCTGCTGGCCGCCAAGGCCGGCGACAAGATCAGCCTGGGTTTTGTGGTCGAGACCGAGCGCCAGGTGGAGCACCACCTCAACAGTCACATGGACCGCCTGCCCGCAGGGGATCAGGCGTCCAAGGCCATCGTGGCTCAGATGCGCGACGACGAAGTGGCGCATGCCAATGCGGCCTTGCGGGCTGGTGGCGTCGAGTTGCCGGCGCCCGTGCGGGGCTTGATGCGTTTGGCCGCCAAGGTCATGACGACGGCGGCGCACCACATCTGATCTGGCCTGTATCAGGCAGCAAGGATCTCGAAACTGGTCGTGATCTCGGCGGTTTTGCCGATCATGATCGAGGCCGAGCAGTACTTCTCGTGCGACATCTGGATGGCGCGGGCCACGGCCGTGTCCGTCAGGTTTACGCCGGTCACCACGAAGTGCATGTTGATCTTGGTGAAGACCTTGGGATCGGTCTCGGCGCGGTCGGCCGTCAGCTTGACCTGGCAGCCTCGCACGTCATGGCGGCCACGCTTGAGAATCAGGACCACGTCGTAGGCGGTGCAGCCGCCCGTGCCCGCGAGCACCGTTTCCATGGGCCGGGGGGCCAGATTGCGGCCACCACCCTCAGGCGCGCCGTCCATGTTGATGATGTGGCCGCTGCCGGTTTCGGCCATGAAGGCCATGCCGGAGGCCGGCTGCCAGTTGATCGTGCATTCCATGTGATGTGTCCTTGCGCGCCAGGAAAGGAAGCTGGCGAAATGGGCTCGTATTGGGCTCGCATTGTGCCTCGGGCGAACCCTTGCGTAAAAACATCACGACAGATACAATTTGTTTCAGCCGTGTGGAACTTTTCGAAGTTTGAGGCGTCCTACACGTGCTTGTTTCGTTTGTCTCCTCCACTCATCCTTTGGTGGGATATTCAAAACCCGAGATCACCGTCTCGGGTTTTTTTTGTCCAAAAGTTGGCGGATGCACTGTGTGTGAGTGCTTACTATCTAGTTTTGCCCTCTGGATGCAGCCTTGGATGCCGCTGCCTTGGCGGCCATCTCTTCGCGCAGGCGCTTGAGTTTTTCGCGCGGATCCTCTTTCGGTCCGGCGCCTTCACTCAGTTTCATCTCCGCGATGAAGCGGCTGGGCATCGCCTGGATATACTCGCGGCCCTTCTTGCGGCGCTTGAGCACGCTGACACCCAGCGTCAGCCGGGCGCGGGTGATGCCCACATACATCAGGCGGCGTTCTTCTTCCACCTGCATCGGCGTGATCTCGCCCTCTTCACGCGAGAAGGGCAGCGAGCCTTCGTTGACGCCGGCCAGCACCACGTGCGGCCATTCCAGCCCCTTGGAGGCGTGCAGTGTCGACAGGGTCACCATCTTCTGATCGCTTTCGCGCTCGGCCAGGCTGGTGATCAGCGAGATCAGTTGCGCGATCTCGATCACGCTCTTCTTTTCGGCCTCATGGCTCATGCCGCCATCGTTTTCGATCTGGCCGCCGCAGCGCTTGGCCACCCAGTCGATGAAGTCCATCACATTGGTCCAGCGTGCGGCTGCGACCTTTTCGTTTTCTTCGTTGTCGTAGAGGTGCTGCTCGTAGCCGATGTCCTTGAGCCAGTCCAGCAGCATCACCTTCGCGTCTTCGCTGCCGAAGGTGTGGCGGGCGCGGTATTCGAAGTCGTTCACGTAGCGGCCGAACTCGTGCAGGCTGCCCACCGCCTTGGCGCTCAGGCTGGCTGAGAGCGAATCGGCAAACAGGGCTTCGAACAGGCTGACCTTCCACTTGCCTGCGAACTCGCCCAGGGCGCCCAGCGTCTGGTGGCCGATGCCGCGCTTGGGCGTGGTCACGGCGCGCAGGAAGGCCGGGTCGTCGTCGTTGTTGAGCAGCAGGCGCAGCCAGGCGCACAGATCGCGGATCTCGGTGCGGTCAAAGAAGCTTTGGCCACCCGATACCTTGTAGGGGATGTTGGCTTTGCGCAGGGCCTGCTCGAACGGGCGCGCCTGGTGGTTGGCCCGGTACAGGATGGCGAAGTTGTTCCAGTCGGTCTTGCTTGGGTCACCGGGGTGGCGCTCCAGCAGGTTCATGCGCAGCATCATGAAGTGCGAGACGGTGCGCTCGGCCTCGTGCTCTTCGTTGTCGCACTCCATGAGCTTGACCGGGTCACCTTCGCCCAGGTCCGACCACAGCGTCTTTTGAAAGAGCTTGGGGTTGCTCTCGATGACGTTGTTGGCCGCCCGCAGGATCGCGCTGGTGGAGCGGTAGTTCTGCTCCAGTGGGATCACCTTGAGGTTGGGAAAGTCCTGCGGCAGGCGCTTGAGGTTGTCCAGCGTGGCGCCGCGCCAGCCATAGATGGACTGGTCGTCGTCGCCCACGGCGGTGAAGATGCCTTGTTGCCCGACCAGCAACTTGAGCAGTTCGTACTGTGTGGCGTTGGTGTCCTGGTATTCGTCCACCAGCACATGGCGCAGCTGGCGTTGCCATTTCAGGCGCACATGCTCGTGCTCGGCCAGCAACTTGAGTGGCAGGCTGATGAGGTCGTCGAAGTCCACCGCCTGGTAGGCCAGCAGGCGTTCTTCGTACAGCTTCATGATGCGCACGGCGATCTGCTCTTCGTCCGTTTTGACGTGCGACAGGGCCTGGGCGCTGTTGAGCCCCATGTTCTTCCACAGGCTGATCGTCCATTGCCAACTGCGGGCTAATTTGGCGTCGGTGGTGGCGCCGGCATCGCGCAGGATGCTGGTGACGTCGTCGGAGTCCAGGATGGAGAACTGTGGCTTGAGGCCCAGCTCGGCGCCGTCTTCACGCAGCAGGCGCACGCCCAGCGAGTGGAAAGTACACACCAGCAGCTTGCTGGCCGCCTTGGCGCCGATCAGGGCCTTGACCCGGTCGCGCATTTCTGCCGCGGCCTTGTTCGTGAAGGTGATGGCGCCAATTTGCGACGGGGCGAGGTCGGCGCCGTCGCCGGGTTGCAGCAGGCGCGCGATCTTGTGCGTGATCACCCGGGTCTTGCCCGACCCGGCGCCGGCCAGTACGAGGCAGGGGCTGTGGAGATGCTGCACGGCGGCCATCTGGGCCGGGTTCATCATGGGCGGGGCGGCGTTGGCAGCGTGGGACGACATCGGGCGCGCAGGCAGGGCAGAAACGGAACAAATCGAGCAAGGGGGCAAGCATAGAGCAAGCGGCCCCTGCCGCGCGCCGCCAATCCTTTTTATCAAATGATGAAATTTACGTCTGCGGCCCCCACACATGAGGGGGCGGGGAACCCCTCTTTGATGCGCCGCATTAAATCAATACGATGGGCTAACGTTGGGTAATAAGTCACGCAATTCGAGATGTATGTGGACTGTCCTCAACGCCCACCCGCCAAGAGAGGAGCATCCATGATCAAGCTAGTGCGCCGAACGGCAGTTGCCGCCGGCATCGCTGCACTCAGTCTGGCATCCAGTGCCAGCTGGGCTGCCAGCTATACGTATGATTTCAAGACGTTCTTTGACACGTCGACCACCCTGGATCTGCTGGACACCAAGACCCTGAGCTATTCGGTGGCGACACTGAACATCGCCGATGTCACAGGTGGTGTGCAGCTGACGCTGAGTCAGTTGGCCAACGCTTTCCCTGCCAAGACCGGCGGGACCTTTGTCGAGGCCTTGTGGCTGGCCGGCCCGAACGGCACCCTCAAGCTGACGTCGGCCAATACGTCGCTGGCTTTTGGGTCCGGCTACAACTGGCTGCTGCCCCAGATCAAGGACGCTGGCTACACCTACCCCTGGAACATCGACTTCGCGTCGAAGACCTTTGCCGAAGGTGAAACCACGACCCTGACCATCACCGGCTCCGGTGTGACCGCTGCGGCCTTTGCCAAGGCCGGTACCGTGCCCATGTTGAACCTCGGTAACATCGGCAGCCCCTACACGGGTCTGCTGGGCCTCAATACCGAAGTGCACTTCATTGGCAAGTTGCAGACTGCCCCTGTGCCCGAGCCCGCGACCTATGCCTTGATGGGCCTGGGCCTGGTCGGCATCGCCGCGGCAGCACGCCGTCGCGCAGCCTGAGATTAGAAGAGACAAGCGAAACAAGCCCCGGCGAGGCCAAGTCCGGCCGGGCACCAAACGAAACCCCACCATGCATCGCGCTTGGTGGGGTTTTCTTTTGTCTGGCGGACTGTGTGAAACGGTGTCAGATGCCGGCGACGAACTCGCCCAGTACTTCCGCAAACGCATGCGGTTGCTCGACCGCACTGAGATGGGCGCAGCCTTGCAGTGTCACCAGTTGTGAGCCGGCGATGCCTTTGGCAAGGTTTTGCGCCATGTCCACGGGCGTACCTTCGTCCAGGCTGCCCGCAATCACCAGCGTGGGCACGCGGATCAACCCCAGTTTGCTCGACGTGTCGGTGTCGCACAGTGCGGCGGCGCAAGCCGTGTAGCCTTCCGGGTCGGTGGCCTCCAGCAAGCGCTGGTGACGTGACACGGTGGCAGCCTGTTGCTGGCGGAACGCCTCGCTGAAAAAACGTGCCATCGTCGTCGTGCTGATCGCGCTCAAGCCGTGTGATTCCACGGTTTCAATGCGCTGCCCGATGGCTTCGCGACCTGCTGCGGTGTAGTTGCTGGTTGTATTGGCCAGCACCAGCGCCTTCACCTTGTCCGGGTGGCGGATGGCCAGTTCCTGGCCGATCATGCCGCCCATCGACAGGCCTACCCAGATCACTGGCTCACCTTCAGCCATCTCGTCGATCAAGCGGGCGGCGTCTGCCGCCAGTTCGGTCATGGACAGGGGCTCGGATGGTGTTTGTGATCGGCCGTGGCCGCGGGTGTCAGGGCAGATGACGCGGCAGGTCGCGGCCAGTTCATTGGCCACCTGATCCCACATCGAGCCATCCTGGCCCAGCGCGTGGCTCAGCACGATGGTGTGGGCCGCCTTGCCGTGGCGTGGCTCACGCACGGTCGCGTGCAACTTGGGGCGCGTGCTGGTGAAGACCGAGCGGCCTACGCCGGGGTGCCAGGATTGATCCGCCGGATGGGCCGGCGGCTCGATACCCAACTCGCGCATGATGCCCAGGGCCTTGGCAAAGCCGGTGTTGGCGGCCGGTACGCCGGCATAAATGGCGATCTGGATGAGGGCTTCACGCACCTCTTCGGGGGTCAGTGTCTGGGCATTGCCAGGCGTGAGCGAACCGCGCATGTGGATCTCGAACTCGTCCCAACGGCCCAGTGCGCAGGTCACGGCCATCACGATGATGCGGCGTGTCTTCCAGTCCAGTCCGGGGCGGCCCCACACGCCATGCCATGCATAGTCGGTGATGAAGTGCTGGAACTCGGCATTGAAGGTATTGGCTTTGGCCACCGACTTGTCTACCCAGGCGTCGCCAAGGGCTGCGCGCCGATTGCGCATGCCGCGCTCGAAGGGGTGGTCGAAGGGCTGTTCCAGTGGTTTGGACATGGTGGGGCGGCTGATCGAGTTCGGTGACAGGGTGACATTGTGCCGCGATGTGCAATGCCTGCGTCATACAAGCCCTCAGGGCCTTACCGTGTGCACAGCTTGTCGCGTATCGGTTATGGTGCGCACCATGCAACGAAGCCTGATGCCGCTATTTCTCTCCGTGTCTTTCGTCGGGGGGCGAGCCCGTCGAGCCGGTGCTGTCATGAGCCTGGTGGCGGTGGCACTGTTGGCGGGCTGCGCCTCCAGCCCGTCGCCTGTTGGCTCACGGGGGCCGGGTGCTGCTGTGCGTCCGGTCGATGCGGGCGTGCGGCAGACCGACCGCGACGGTGCGCCCAGCGATGCGCCTCCCAATCTGGCTGCGCTGCCTGATCCCGTGCCGCAGATCGAGCCCATCAAGGCGAGCGGCCCCAACAAGCCCTATGTGGTACTGGGGCAGGCTTACGAGCCTGTCGCGGCCGATGTGAGCTGGAACGAGCGTGGCGTGGCCTCCTGGTACGGCACCAAGTTCCATGGCAGGCGTACGGCCAGCGGCGAGATGTTCAGCATGTATGGCTTGACTGCGGCGCACCGCACGCTGCCCATTCCAAGTTATGCGCGCGTGCGCAATGTGCGCAATGGCAAGGAAACCATCGTGCGCGTCAATGACCGCGGGCCTTTTCACTCGTCTCGGGTGATAGACCTCAGTTATGCGGCTGCGGTGAAGCTGGGCATCGTCAGCCTGGGCAGCGCCGAGGTCGAAATCGAGCGCTTGACGTTTGACCAGATTCGCACGGGGGCCTGGCGCCGGGATCCGGTTGATACCGCTTCCTCTACACAGTTGGCTGCCGCGCCGTCGATCACGCAGGCCTCGGCCTCACCAGATGGGGCAGAGGATCCGATCATGTCGGTTGCCGGCAAGGCTGGCCTGCCCGTGGCGCCGCTACCGGAGGCCGCTGTAGTCAAGGAAGCGCAAGCCAGGGCCTACACGCCCGATGCCAAGGGCTTCTGGGTGCAACTGGCCGCGCTGGGCAAGCGTGACGGGGTGGATCGGCTGCAGCAGAAAGTGGCGTCCGAGCTGACGTCCTTGCTGCCTTTGCTGGCCGTGTTTCATGAGGCCCCCTACTTCAAGCTGCAAGTGGGGCCCTATGGTTCGCGTGGCGAGGCCCTGGCCGCTGCACAGCAGGCCCGGGATGCCTTGCAGTTGACGCCGCTGGTGGTCGAGCGCCGTTGATACGCTGGAACAGGGGCGACGAGGCGATCAGCCGCGTTGCTTGCGGCTGTATGCGTGCACGGTGTCCACCAGCACGCTCACGTTCTCAGGCGGCGTGAACTGGCTGATGCCATGGCCCAGGTTGAACACGTGGCCAGATTGCGGGCCGGGCACACCAAAGCTGTCCAGGGTCTTGATGACCTCGGCCTGAATCTGCTCAGGGCCGGCAAACAGCACGTTGGGATCCAGATTGCCTTGCAGGGCGACGCGATCACCGACCATGGCGCGGGCCTTGCCCAGGTTCATCGTCCAGTCCAGACCGACCACATCGCAGCCCGTGTCCGCGATCTGATCCAGCCAGAGTCCGCCACCCTTGGTGAACACGATGTGCGGGATGCGCAAGCCATTGTGTTCCTTCTTCAACTGAGCCAGCACACGCTTCGTGTAGGCCAGGCTGAATGCCTGGAAGGCGCCATCGGCCAGCACGCCGCCCCAGGAGTCGAACACCATCACGGCCTGTGCGCCGGCTTCGATCTGGGTGTTGAGGTAGAGCGCCACGGCATCGGCGTTGACGGCCAGGATGCGGTGCATCAGATCAGGGCGCTGGTACATCATGGTCTTGACCAGGCGGTAGTCGTCCGACCCGCCACCTTCGACCATGTAGCAGGCCAGCGTCCAGGGGCTGCCCGAGAAACCGATCAGTGGCACGCGCCCCACGCCGTCCTTGTCGGCCAGCGCCGAGCGGATGGTGCTGACTGCGTCGAACACGTAGCGCAGCTTGTCCATGTCGGGCACGGCCAGCTTGGCTACGGCCGCCTCGTCACGTACGGGCGAGGCGAACTTGGGGCCTTCTCCTGCGGCAAAGCTCAAACCCAGGCCCATGGCGTCGGGCACGGTCAGGATGTCGGAAAACAGAATGGCCGCATCCAGGGCGTAGCGGTCCAGCGGCTGCAGGGTCACTTCGCAGGCCGCTTCCTTGTTGGTGGCCAGGCCCATGAAGCTGCCCGCCTTGTCGCGCGTGGCGCGGTATTCGGGCAGATAGCGGCCGGCCTGACGCATCAGCCACACGGGCGTGTAGTCCGTGGGCAGGCGCAAACAGGCGCGCAGAAAGCGGTCATTGGCCAGCTTGGGCAGGGCGATGTTGGGTGTGGCAGCAGCAGTCATCCCGGGATTGTAGGCAGTCCTGCCAGAGAGCCTTCTGAAGGCAGGTCAAGGCGTCTGCATTGGCCCTTATCCAAGGGGTGATCCGCACAAATCATGAGGCCAGGTGGTGCGGGCTTCTGGCAGCATCAAATGCATGGCATTCATCACCTCCGACGTCGTTCCCCTCAATCGATCCGAGCATGGTTATGCGGCGCTGGAGGGGCTGGCCGCTGGCGTGCTGCAGCCTTACATCCTGCGCTTCAATGCGCCCCTCGAAGAGCCGCTGGTGCGACGCGTCTTGCGCGAGCTGGTGACGATCTATCCCAAGCTGCGGGCCATCCTGGAGCCGGGGCCGCACCGCTACCACTTCCGCATCCTGCCGGATGACCATGTGGTCGATCAGCTGTTCGAGCAGGCCTTTCAGGTGGATGCGCACATCGATGTGGACGACCCCAAGGCCCTGGAGGCCTGGCATCAGCGCATGGTAAACGAGGTGCTCCCGCTGGAGCGCGGCATCGGCATGCGCGTGCGCTTCGTGCCGCACGCACAGCGCGCCGTCATCCTGTTTGCCGTGCCGCACATCTTTGGCGACGGCATGACCATGATGCACCTGATCAACCAGATGGTGCGCGGCCTCAATGGCATGCCCATGACGCCCATGCCCATCGAGGCCCCTTCATTGATCGGGGCCATCGCGCCGGATCATTGGTGGCAGTGGCCCGCCAAGATCTGGCGCTCGCGTCAGCACAAGGTCGCGCAGGCGCGCTTGCTCAAGACCCTGAATGTGCAGCGAATCCCCAGACGGCCGCAGCCCAACTTCTCGACCACGGGCCTTCGGCACCATGCACTCAGCATTGGCGCGCAGGAAGTGCGGCAGGCGGCACGCAAGCTGGGCGTGTCCACCAACACCTTCCAGGTGGCGGCCATTGCGCAGACCTTTCTGGATCAGGCGCCTCACGATCCGCAAGCGGCTGCGGTGATCCGCATTTCCGTCAACATGCGGCGCTACTACCCTGAATCGGCTGGGCACGGGCCCTTGTGGGGCAACCACGTCGGCGCCTTCCTGATCATCGAGCAGGGCGCCGGCAAGTCGCTGCCGGATCGCGTGCGCTCGGTGGGCGAGCAGATGAAAGAAGGCCAGGCGCGCTTTGCCCGCCGCGAGATGTCCTGGACCTATCTGCTGGAAGAGTTCATGCAGGTACTCGGGCGCACGCTGGTGGGTTACATCGGCGTGCAGATGAAGCGCAACGACCGCTTTCCGCTGATCAGCTGCCATGCCACGAGCCTGGGTGATGCCGGGCCGGTGATCAATCCGCCGGATGTGCCTGTGCGCATTGACCAGTTCATCCCCATCGTCAGCAGCGTGGCGCCTTTGCAGGTGCTCTATGAGGCCGACGGGCGCCTGGCCCTGCCCAATGTCTGGCAGTTGTCGGAAACATCGCCTGAGGATGTCGATGCGTTCCTGGCCAGGCTTGATCAAACCTTCGAGCGCCTGGTAGCCGAGGTGGCTCGGCTACCTTGATCGCTGCGTTTACAGCCGGCCCAGCTCCACATACAGCGGGCGGTTGTCGATGCCGGGGCGGGGGTCTGCGCCATAGCTCAGCCAGAAGTGGCTGGAGAACAGCTTCTGGCGCTTGTAGCTGCGCGGCACGTTTTCCAGTGGGTCGCCATGCGTGAAGGCTGTGGCCAGCGCATCAAACTTCTGGCCCTGGTTGGCCATCACGTGGTCGATCAGGCCTTGCAGCACAGCCGGATCGTCATTGGCGATCAGGATGTTGGACAGCGTCAGGTAGTTCAGCACGCCACCGATCGGTGGCAGCTTGAAGCCACCCGTGATGCCCACGTACAAGTTGTAGATCGGGCGCAGCACCTTCACGATGGGCTTGAAGCCCACGATGCGCGTCTGCTTGTAAGCCTTCTGGTTCCAGCCGGCAATCATGCCGATGATCTCGCCATTGCGCGTGGCCAGCACGAAGTCGCCGATGCTCAGGCCAGCATAGTACGAATCACCGGCCAGCAGCTTGGCAAAGTCATACACGGGGTAGCCATTGCGGCGCGGTGCTTCTCGATCAAAGAAGGCCTGCATGGCGGGCACATCGGCGGCTGTGGCAGCGCGCATCTGCACACCCTGAGGGATGCGTGGGGTGATCTTGCGCGTGAAGATGAAGCTGGTCTCGATCGTGTGGCTGATCCAGTAGTCGAACAGCACGCCGTCGGCCGTGTTCTTGGCAGCGTCCAGCGGAGCGGTGTTCTCCTTGAGCACGATGCCTTGCAGCAGGTCGTCGTTGGAGCGGTGCTTTTTCTGTTCGATGAACAGGTTCGAGGCGATGCCGCGACGGCGGTAGTACGGGTCCACACGTGTGTCGCCCGAGTAGTACACGCGGCGCTTCTGGCCACTGATGTACAGGTCGCGGCCGGAGATCACGGTCAAGCCGGCCAGCACGTCGGGGCGTTCGTCGTCATCGGCGACGGTCAGCACGAACTCGTCGCCAATGACCTTGGCGCCCACGAAGAAGTCGGGTGCGCGCTGGAAACACATCTGTGCCACGCCAGGCATCGTGATCTTGGTGATCAGATCCTGCATCTTGGCGTTGTCGGCGGGGGTGCCCTGTCGTACGGTGATGGCCATGGTGAACGGTGGATCAAATAGGTGGGAGAAGGGGCTGGGGCCTGGTCAGCTGTCCAGCGACTGACGCAACACGGCCGGCACATCGCCACGCCAGTGTCGCAAGGGTTCGATCTTGATGTTGCCTTCAATCATGCCGCGCTCACGGCACTGATCCAGGTAGATGGCACGCATGTGCGGCAAGGCCACGCAGGCGGCGTGTTGCAGCTGGCCCAACTCGCGCGCCAGCTTGTAGTGGAAGTTGCTTTGCAAGGCCTTCTCGACCTGATCGGCCAGTGAGCGCTGCATGGCGTCGCGTGGGGCATCGGCGCGGCACTCGACCAGCAGCACATAGCCGGGTGTGCGGTTGCGAGCTTCATCCAGTGCCAGCAGGGTGACCGGCATGGTATCGGCCAATTGCAACTGGTCCTGCACCATCTGCGCGGTGGTGGCGCTGGTCTTCTCGCCCACCAGGTCCACGCCATCATTGCGGCCCAGGAAAGTGAAGCAGGGAACCTGGCCCAATGGCTTTTCGACATGGATCACATCGGCCATCTGGTAGCGTGCAAAACCGCTGCCTGTGGTCATGATGGGAATCACATCCTGGCCTTCACGCAATTGCCATGGCGCGAAGATCTTGCCGTCCACCGCATCGGCAAATTCATAAAAATGGCTGAGATAGGCCAGCGGATATCGGCCGTCAAAGGGAAACGTCACCACACCTTCGGTGGCCCAAAGGCCTTTGCCCTGGAAGCCCGCGTGGGGCAGCAGCCCTTTGAGTTTGCCCGCCCATGGTGCCGCCGCCGCGGTGTCCCAGGCACTGAGCACCGCCAGTTGGGGCCACAGTTGCTCGAAAAACTTGGCTTGCAAGGCGCCGTCCCACTTCATCAGCAGGTGCGCAGCGCGGGGAGATTGCGGGCAGGGCAAGCCGGCCATGCGGGGCGTGCGTGCACCCCAATGGCCCGAGCCCAGCACGTTGACCAGTTCCGTGCGCCAGGCCGACATCTGCTCCAGCAAGCCCAGGCCGAAGGTGGGGCTCCACACCGAGATGAAGCCCAGGTTTTGATCGGCAGCCAGGTAGGCGATGGTGGCAAACAGCGAGTCGTCCGAGGTTTCGGCAAGCGCGATGTCCTGAGGGGCCGCCTGCGTCAGATAGGCCAGCAGGCGCTTGCCCCACGACAGCATCTTCATGTCGTCGTTGATGTCGCCAGCGGTCTGGCTGCGCATCTCGGTGGGGATCCATGACAGCGACCAGTAGTGCGTGCCATGGCCTTGCCCGGGGAACTGGCGATACAGATCGCCGACCCACGCCGTGATGACCTGGTCGAGCTCGTCCAGGAACATCTTCGTATAGGGCACCCACTTCACGCCGGACGTCGAGCCGCTGGTGGGCTGATAGCGCATCACGGGCGAGTCGATCAGCAGCGATTGCTTGCGCTCGCGCTGCGCCGTGATGATGTCTGCGTAGTCCTTGTAGGTGGAGATAGGGACCTGGCGGACGAACTCCTCCCAGGACCAGTCTGCGCGCATGTTGCGGCGCTGGCCTTCGGGTGAGCGAGATGCGGCAGACAACCAACGGGCAAGCCGCGCGCGCTGGACGGATTCCAGTTCGCCGAGGTGCTGTTCAAAGCGACGCCGCCCGGGGGCGACCAGCAGTTTGAGTAGTTGGTGTCCGAGTGTGGTGCCGACGCCCATGCTCAGGAAGCCTTGGATCCCGCGCTGGCTTGATCAGCGTCGGACTCCAGCCATTCCTGGCGGCTTTGTTGCTGATGAGCGTGTTGCTTGGCGATGTCCAGCCCGGCGGGATTGTGGGTGCCCAGCATGTGCTTCTTGACCCACTTCCAGGGCACGTCCACGATGGAGCGGAACAGGCTTTCGTAGTCGCAGGCGGCAAGGCAAGGCACTTCCGTGCCGCGGCGCCAGCTGGGGTTCACCTTCTCGAAGAAGGCGATGTGCGGATTGGCTGACTTCAACTCTGGTGTGATGTCGGCGACGTCGCCCTTCAGGCGCACATACTCCTGCCCAAAGTCCAGCAGCATGGCTTCCTTGTCGAAGGCTTCAGGGAACAGCGCTTCGCAGTAAGCCTGCGTGATGTTGTGATAACGCTCGTTGCGACCGCCGCGGTTGCCGTCTACCTTGGGATAGTAGTTATAGAAGTTGTTCGTCATCAACAGATAGGTCTTGTAACCCTTGGAGATGAGGAACCAGTAGAACGGTGTGAACGGGCGCTTGATGCGCTCGATGATCAGGCGGCGATAGAAGGTGTTGGCCAGGGCGTTGTTGCCCCAGTAGGCCTGCTCGATGATGGTGTCGCCGCTGAAGATGCCGCGCACGCGCTTGCCATCGACCTTGATATCAAAAAACGTCTGGGTCGAGAAACCCACGATCTTGTCATCGGACTTGCGTGTCACCAGGATCACACCCGACTTCTTGCTCAGGTCATTGAGGAAGATGTCCAGCGAGGTGTTCTCGTAGTAGCTGGCGTAGATGTCATACATCTGCTTGATGTTGCTCACCGTCACCGATTTGATGGGACGGAAGAACGTGCTGACTTTTTCTTTTTTCGCCGTTGATGACATGCTGGACTCCACCTGAGCACCGGGCTTCAGAAAACACAAGCCCCAACCCCACTACAAGCAGCGGGGTGAGACCTGAATTGAATTCGATTGATAACTTGTAACGAAGCATGCCTGTGGCGTGATTTGTCCGACACAGTGCTTGCCCCAGTGCACCACTTAGATGGGGGGTATCTAACGTTGGGGGTAATACGGGGGTGTGGTTCGCGGACGACTCAGCTTGTCGTTCTGGCACCCGTGCTTGAGGGGGTAAACCGGCCTGTTTCAAACAAGCGAGCAACTAGGGCTTGGACTGTTCCCGGGTAAGTGCGTATAATCTTTAGGTTTTGCCGACGCCAGGGTCGGCGTTTTTGTGCCGATTAGCAGACGCCATGCAGGCAACCGATATGCCATTTGACGACTCTGACTGGTCCAAAGACGACGACCTTCCTGTCCGGCCGCTGACGCGGGAAGAGGCGCAAGCCCTTGCTGCAAAGCATCCTTCGATGTCCGTATGGCAAGTGCTGGCCGTTCAGGCTGCATTCGGGGTGCTGGTCGCGCTGGTGTGGGGTGCCCTGTCGCGCAGTCCGGTTGCTGCAGTGTCATCTTTATATGGTGCTGCGGTGGCGGTGGTGCCCAATGCGCTGATGGCGCGTGGGGTGTTCGGACGCAATGCGGGGCGCAGCGTGGGGGGTCTTCTTGTATGGGAGATCCTCAAGCTGGGAATGGCTGGCGCGATGCTCGCGCTGGCGCCTGTGTGGATCAAGCCCTTGGATTGGGTGGCCATGCTGGTGACCCTGTTGTTGTGCTTGAAAGTCATTGGGGTGGCGTTGCTCATGTGGCAGCGTCGCGGGAAAAATTTTGTTTGACGAGAGTTGCTGATGTCTGCTGATGCTCACGCCGCGACGGCTGAAAACGCCGCGCACCACGCGCCAACGGCCGGTGAATACATCAATCACCACTTGCGCCACCTGCAAAACCATGCAGATGCGCAAAGC
>NZ_JACRAH010000014.1 GCF_016234775.1 Aquabacterium sp.
CGAAGACATCTTCTTGAAGCCTGTGCGCAAGGGCACGCCCTTGTACTCAGGCGCACTGCACGACATGGTGGCCAGCCCTCGCTCGGCCACCGTCATGGGCTTGCTCGAAGAGGCAAGACTCGCGCGCATGCGCGGGATGAAGGCGGCACAACAAGCCGGGTCTGTTCAGACCTTGTTTGGTCGTGTACGCGATTGGTTCGTCGGCAATTTTTAAGCGCCGAACTTGGGTACGATTTCAATTGGCAACTGCTTGATTAAAAAAGAGGTACGACATGGCAATCGAGATGATCGACAACTTCGATATGGGCACACAGATCAAGGTGATCGGTGTGGGGGGCGGCGGCGGTAACGCTGTCGAGCACATGATCTCGCAAGGCGTGCAAGGCGTGCAGTTCATCTGCGCCAACACCGACTCGCAAGCTCTGCTGCGCTCCAGCGCCGAGATGCAACTGCAACTGGGCAACTCCGGCCTGGGCGCTGGTGCGAAACCTGAAGCCGGCAAGGCCGCGGCTGAAGAAGCCACCGACCAGATCCGTGCAGCCCTGGATGGCGCCCACATGGTGTTCATCACCGCGGGCATGGGTGGTGGTACCGGTACCGGTGCGGCTCCCGTGATCGCCCGTGTGGCCAAGGAGATGGGCATCCTGACCGTGGGTGTGGTGACCAAGCCTTTCGAATTCGAAGGCAACCGCCGCATGAAGCAGGCCGACACCGGCCTGAACGAACTCGAAGCCAATGTCGATTCGCTGATCGTCGTGCTCAACGAGAAGCTGCTGGAAGTGCTGGGTGACGACGTCACGCAGGAAGAAGCATTCGGCAAGGCCAACGACGTGCTGAAGAACGCCGTCGGCGGCATCTCCGACATCATCCACATTCCCGGCCTGGTGAACGTCGACTTTGAAGACGTCAAGACCGTGATGAGCGAGCCCGGCAAGGCCATGATGGGCACCGCTACCGCTGGTGGCCCTGACCGTGCCACCAAGGCTGCTGAAGCCGCTGTGGCCTGCCCGCTGCTGGAAGGCATCGACCTGTCCGGCGCACGTGGCGTGCTGGTGCTGATCGCTGCAGGCAAGTCCAGCTTCAAGCTGAGCGAGTCGCGCAATGCCATGAACACCATCCGTCGCTATGCTGCTGAAGATGCGCACGTCATCTACGGCACGGCTTACGACGAAAGCCTGGGTGACGCCCTGCGCGTGACCGTGATCGCCACTGGCCTGTGCGGCTCCAAGCGCCAGCAAGCCCCGATGACCGTGGTCCACAGCGCGCCACAGACGCAAGTCTTCCAGCGCACCGGTACCGACAACATCCCCGTGCTGACGCAGCCTATCGGCCACGCAGGTCACGCCCAAGGTCTGGCCGGCGGCCTGGCTGGCATGGGCCACGCCAGCGCTGGCGGCAACGACTTCAGCGGCCTGAACACGCCCAGCGTGTGGCGCAGTGGTCGCACGCAAGCGGCAGCCAAGGTGGACGCCCTAGCCAGCAACGGCATGGATGAAATCGAGATCCCGGCTTTCCTGCGCAAGCAGGCTGACTGATAGCCAGACGCTGACCTGATCAGTCAGCGCGTACCGTTGCCAAGTCTTTTTCCCCTCGCGCCTGATGGTGCGGGGGGCTTTTGGCCTTTTCGGCTTTGCCGGCAACGCTGCAGACAAATAACAGCAATCAGGTTGAAGGATCAGGCGCGCTTGGCCACAGGGTGGGCGCGCTGCATCAGTTCGTAACCGTTGTCGCCCAGGGCATACAGGTCGTCTTCGACCTTGTCCACATCAAAGCCTTCGCGCTTGAGTTCCACCTTGCGGTGTTTGAACGTCGCGGTGACTTCGTGTTCTTCGCGCACGCGGATGAACAGGGGCACGGCGTATTTGGGCAAGGCCTTGTTCAAGGCGGCCGCCAGCGCCACGCCATCGATGTGGCCCTTGCTGTCATCCCAGCGGATGGCGGCCATGCCGGCGCGGCCATCGGCCCCAGGCACTTCCACGCCATACACCACGGCTTCTTCAATGCCGTCGATCGTGCCTAGCGCGGCTTCGACTTCGGTCGTGGCCACGTTCTCACCCTTCCAGCGGAAGGTGTCGCCCACGCGGTCCACAAAGCCGATGTGGCCGAAGCCCATGTCGCGGATCAGGTCGCCGGTGTTGAACCAGGCGTCACCCTTCTTGAACACGTTGCGGAAAACCTTGGCTTCGGTGGCCTTGCTGTCGGTGTAGCCGTCCAACGGGGCCTTGTCGGTGATCTCGGTCAGCAGCAGGCCGCTCTCGCCCTTGGCCACCTTGCGCATGGTGCCGTCAGCTTGACGGATGGGCGTCTCGTTCTCGACATCAAACGCCACGATGGCGTAGGGCAGGGGGCAATAGCCCGCGGTGCCCTGGAAGTTGAAGGCGTTGACGAAGGCCAGGTTGCACTCGCTGGCCGTGTAGAACTCGGCAATGTGCGGGATGTTGAAGCGCTTCTGGAAGGTGTCCCAGATGTCAGGGCGCAGGCCGTTGCCGATGATGGTGCGCACGCTGTGTTGCTGATCCGTGGCCTTGGCTGGCTGGTTGAGCAGGTAGCGGCACAGCTCGCCGATGTAGCAGAACGCCGTGGCCTTGTTGGCGCGGATCTCATCCCAGAAGCGCGTGGCACTGAACTTGCGGCCCAAGGCCATGCAGGCACCGGCACCAATGACCGAGCTCCACGACACCGTCAAGGCGTTGTTGTGGTACATGGGCAGCGGGCAGTACAGCACGTCGTCGGACTTCAGGCGCATGCCGAGCTGGCCCAGGCCGGCCATGCAGCGGTGCCAGCGGTAGTGCGTCATCACCGAGGCTTTGGGCATGCCCGTCGTGCCCGAGGTGAAGATGTGGAAGCAGGGCTGGCGCAGCTTGATCTGTGCAGTCTGCGGCGGGTTGCTGGTCTCGGCCTTGAGCGCGCGGCGACGCAGGCTGTCGGTGCCTACAGGGCCGGCGGAGGCGCCTTCAAACCACCATTGCGGGCAGAGTTCTGCACGCAACGCTGGCTCGATGCTGTCAAAGGCCTCGACGCATTCTTCGCCAAAGATCACCACGCGAGGCTTGGTGATGCGCAGGCTGTGTGCCAGCGGCTCGCCGCGTTGCTGGTTGTTGAGCAAGGTGGCGATGGCGCCCAGCTTGACGATACCCAGCACACAGGCCATCAGCTCGGCGCGGTTTTCCATCAGCACGCCCACCGAATCGCCTTGGCGGATGCCGGCCGCTTCCAGGCTGTGGGCAATCTGGTTGGCCCAGGCGTTGAATTGCGCGTAGGTCCAAGTGCGGCCTTCGAAGACCAGCGCAGGCGCGTCAGGTTGCTTGGCGGCCAGTTCGGCATAGCGCAGCCCCAGCGACCCGATCTGATCCGGCTTGAGCGTGACAAGGTTCCACAAGCCCTTGACCACGCTGGGCAGAGCAGGGGCGGTACGCAGGACACCGCCTGTCCATTGGAAAAAATTGATCGTTTGACTGGCCATCCGGGCAGTCTAGTGCGCAGGGCCTGTTTATGGGAATGGCCGACTGAACATCTCACGACAGCAAGGAAGCGATCGCGTCAAAATCCCCCACAAACCAATGCCTCGCATCGGGCTTGGGCGATGGCTTTGCCGATGGCTTCCCCCTTCATGCCATGTTGCTGCGCTGCAGCAGAAACATCGGCGGTTTTGACTGCCAGGACCAGATCCAGCGCCTGGTTGAGGCGCGCGGCCTGAGGGTAGGGCTCCTCATCCTTGCCGAGCCGGCCGCGGGCGTCGCACTCACAGGCCAGCATGATCTCTCGGAAGCGTTGCGGCTTGCGAATGGCGTCGCAGCGTTCCAGCAGGCGCAGCACGGCGGCCGCGTTGAGCTCGCCGCTGCGGTGCACGTTGCCGTGCTCGCGCGCGACCACATCGGCCAGTTCCCGGCATTCGACCGGCACGCGCAGGCGTTCGTTGACCTGCTTGAGCAACTGCGCGCTGCGGCCCTCATGGCCCAGATGGCGAGGCAGGATGTCGGGCGGCGTGGTGCCTTTGCCCAGGTCGTGGCCGAGGCAGGCATAGCGCACGGCCAGGGAAGCCTTCAAGCGTGCACTCATGTCCATCACCATCATCAGGTGCACGCCGGTGTCGATCTCGGGGTGGTAGTCAGCACGTTGCGCCACGCCCCACAGGCGGTCCACTTCCGGCAGCAGCCGTGCCAAGGCACCGCAGTTGCGCAGGATGTCGAACATGCGCGAGGGTTTGTCTTCCATCATGCCGCGCGCCAGTTCCTGCCACACGCGTTCGGGCACGAGATGATCCACTTCTCCGTTGTGCACCATCTGGCGCATCAGGGCCATGGTCTCGTCGGCGACGGTGAAGTCGTGGAAGCGGGCGGCGAACCGGGCCAGCCGGAGGATGCGCACCGGGTCTTCTGCAAAGGCGGGTGAGACATGGCGCAGCACGCGGGCTTGCAGATCAGCCTGGCCGCCATAGGGGTCAATGACCAGCCCGGCCTCATCCTGGGCCATGGCATTGATCGTCAGGTCTCGCCGCGCCAGGTCTTCTTCGAGCGTGACGTCCGGGGAGGCATGGACGTGGAAGCCGTGGTAGCCGTGTCCGCTCTTGCGCTCCGTGCGCGCCAGGGCGTATTCCTCTTTGGTGTCCGGATGCAGGAAAACCGGAAAGTCCTTGCCGACCGGCATGAAACCTTGCGCGGCCATGGCTTCGGGCGTCGTGCCCACGACCACCCAATCGCGGTCGCCGCAGGGGCGGCCCAGCAGCCTGTCGCGCACAGCACCGCCAACAAGGTAGGTTTTCATGCTGTGAGTTTAGTGAGCTTTGTGGTGCGTTTTGTCACGTCAGGGCCAGGATGACGAGCAGTCATGGTGCAAAAAGCAAGGGTAAACGCTGGTACGTAATCTGCATGACATCTCGCGTGGTCCTTTTTGGAGAGTGTCATGAAACGTACAGCAGTGTTGATGGGCATGGCCCTGGCGGTGGCTGCAACAGGTGCCAAAGCCGAGGATGTGGATGGCAGCTTCGTCAGTTCGACGCCAACGTACCTGACGGGCTTTGCGTCCGATGCAGGTCTGTTGACAGGCTCGGTGATGTCGTCTTTTACCGGCAAGGCTGGCTACGATATCTTTCAGGTGCTGGTCGATGGCAACAGCGTGCCGGATCTCCTGCCAGGCTACAACGACTATTACGCGTTTTCCGCGCCCGTGCTGGCCGGCTTCCATACCATTGCGGTGTTCGGCAAGTCGTACGGTGGCAGTTTCGTGGGCAGCTACAGCGTTACCACGGTACCGGAGCCTGAATCGCTGGCACTGGCATTAGCGGGTGTCGGTATCGTGGCGAGTGTGAGCCGCCGGCGCATGCGTTGAGAGGCGCCGATGTGGGCTCAGTCGCTGCTGGCGGACTTCAAGGCTGCCAGCGCGACGAACTCGCTGACGGGCACTTCCTCGGCGCGGCGCTGCAGATCGAAATCGGTCTGCAGGCCGTGCTCGTCGATCCAGGCGCCCAGTGTGTTGCGCAGGATCTTGCGACGCTGCGAGAAGGCCAGGGCCACCATGCTTTCCAGCACGGCCGGGTCAACCTTGGGCGGCTCAGCCAAGGGCACCATGCGCACCACGGCCGAGTCCACCTTGGGGGGCGGGTCGAACGATTCGGGCGGCACATCCACGACGCATTCCATGTCGTAACGCCACTGGAGCATCACGCTCAGGCGCCCGAAATCCTTGCTGCCGGGTGAGGCCACCATGCGGTCCACCACTTCCTTTTGCAGCATGAAGTGCTGATCTTCCACTTGCGATGCCCAAGGCAGCAGGTGAAAGAGGATGGGGCTGGAGATGTTGTAGGGCAGGTTGCCGATCACGCGCAGCTTCTGGCCGCGCTCCTGCGCAATCTGGCCGAAGTCCACCTTGAGGACATCGGATTCGATGACCGTCAGTTCGGGTCGCTTGCGCAGACGGGCTGCCAGGTCGCGGTCCAGTTCCACCACAGTCAGGTGTTCGCAACGCTCGACGACCGGGTTGGTCAGGGCGCCCAGGCCGGGGCCGATTTCAACCAGCGCCTGACCCGGCTTGGGCGAAATGGCGCGCACGATCTCGTCGATGACGCCCAGGTCCACCAGGAAGTTCTGACCAAAACGCTTGCGGGCGATGTGACCACCGCCGCCTTGCACCGGGCGCTTGCCGCCGGGGCGATGTGTCGGCTTGGACGACGGGCGATCAGGGCGCATCGCGCATCTCGATGTAAGCGGCGGCGCGCAGTTCGCGGGCCCATTCTTCATAGGTGGGCTCGAAACGGCGTTCGCGCAGCACCGAACGAGCGGCTTCGCGTTGCTGTTGCTCGGTCAGCTTCACTTCGCGGCGTTCGATCAGCTGGATCAGGTGCACGCCAAAGCGGCTCACAACGGGTTCGGAGATCTGACCGGGTTGCAGCGCCGTCAGTGCTTTTTCGAACTCTGGCACGAACTGACCGGGGGCGGCCCAGCCCAGGTCTCCGCCACGCGCGCCGCTGCCGTCTTCAGAGTGCTGCCTCGCCATCTGGGCAAAGCTGGTCTGACCGCCGACGATCTGCTTGCGGATGTCGTTCATGCGATCGATCTGTTCGCGGGCAGCTTGTTGCGGGTTCGTGCGCAGCAGGATGTGGCGGGCACGCTGTTGCGTGTAAGTGGCTTGAGCACTGTTTTCTCGCTCGACGAGCTTGATGATGTGAAAGCCCGCGTTGGAGCGCACCAGGGGTGCCACTTGCCCGACCTTGAGCTTGGTTGCGGCAGTGACAAACAGCTCCGGCAGTCGGCTCACGGGACGCAGGCCCAGCGTCCCGCCCTGGTCTTTGGTGTTCGTGTCAGCCGAGTTATCCTTGGCCAGCTGGGAGAAGTTGGCGCCCTGCGCGGCGCGCTCCTGGATGGCCTGGGCCTTGGATTGCAGGGCCGCCAGCTGAACCTGCGTGGCTTTTTCTGGCACGGCAATCAGGATGTGGGCCACGTTGAGGGCGACCTCTGCCTGGCCGGTGGGGTCATCCTTCATGAAGGTGGTCAGTTCTTCTTCCGTGATCTGGATGCGGCCGTTGACTTCGCGCTCGCGCAAGCGTTGCAGCAGCAGCTGTTCGCGCAGGCTGTTGCGGTAGCGCTGGAAGTCCAGGCCATCGGCCTGCATGCGTTTGCGCAGGTCTTCCAACGACATCTGGTTTTGTGCCGCGATGTTCTCGATGGAGGCGTCAATCTCCTGTTCGGAGATGTCCATGCCGATGTTCCTGGCGTGGTTGAGTTGCACCTTTTCATCAATCAGGGCGTCCAGCACCTGTTGGCGCAGCGCTTCCGGCGGCGGTAGACGCGAGCCGGCCGGTGCGGTATCGGTGATGCGGGCCACGCGCTTGTCAACGTCCGTGTGCGTGACGGGTTCCTGGTTGACCACGGCGAGGATGTAGTCCGTCGTGGTCTGCATGCCTTCGATCTTGAGTTCGGTGCTCAGGCTGCGGTTGCCCGGAATGCGCGGCGTTACCGCTGGCGAGGCCTTGAACTGAGCCCAGGCAGGTGCGACGGTGCCAACCAGCAGACTCAGGCAAATGCCGTGCACCAGCGCGCTCAATGACTTGCTGCGTGCCGGGCGGGATGGGCTGCGGGTTGAAATGGTGTGATCAATCATCTGTCGTGAAGGGCGAAGAACCGGTTGAGGCCGTCGTGGCGCTGTCATCGTGCAGCAGTCGATAGCCGGGGATATTGTCCCTCAAGGTGCGCAAGGGGTTGGAGCCCAGGCTGATGCGAGACAGTCCGGCGAGTTCCAGCTGGAACATCAGGCGGGTGGAGGCTTGTGAGCGGCCCACGGATACGCGTTCGGCCACCACGCGACCAATCCAGCAGCCCGCGTCATATTCGAAGCCGATGAGCGAGTCGGTCAGGCGGCTGTCGCGCAGGCTGTAGCTCATGCGACCCACGCTGTACCAGGTGCCGCCACAGGCGCTGCCGCTGCGGGGGCGTCGGCCCGTGAGGTTGAGCGGATCGTTCAGCGCTTCGTCACGGACCTGCGCCGTGGAGGAGGGCACCGGGCCTGCCAGGGGCCATTGCCAGCCCAGATCAAGCTGTTCGCTGGCCTGGCGGGTGTAGCGGTAGGCGGCCCCGATGGTGCGCCAGGGGCCCGGGGAGTAGCGCACCCCCATCAGGCCGCGCGACATGGCGTGGTTCTGGGCGTTGAACTGCGCCGAGCCATCGAGGGTCCAGTTGGGAATCACGGAGGTCGAGCCCAGCAGCAGCAAGTCGGACAGGCGCTGCGTGATCGGCTCAGGGCCATCCGGGTTGATGCGCTGGTCGGCCAGCAAGAGCTTTTGCACCAGACCCAGTCGCAGGGCCTCGACACCGGTGGCATCGTCCAGCAAGCGAGATGTCACGCCCACCGTGACCTGGTTGGCGTCGGAGATGCGGTCCACGCCGGTGTAGGCGTTTTCGCTGTAGATCGCATACTGGTTGAAGTCGCGTGGGGCGCTGTCAAACAGGGGCAGGAAGCCCTGGTCCTTGTACGGCGTGCGCACGTACTGGATACGGGGTTCGAGAGTCTGGGTCAGGTTGCGACTGAACGCGCGCAGCGGACGCTCCATGACCAGGCCGGTATCCAGGCTGAACGTGGGCAGGATGCGCGTTGCACTGCGGCTCGCGTTCGGCAAGTCCTGGTCCATGTTGTAGCTGGTGCCGTTGAGGCTCACGCGAGGCGTCAGGCTCAGGCCCCCCAGGTTGAAGTTCTGGCCGATCTGGCCGACGGCATGCAGACGGTTGCCTTGTGGTTTGATGGGGTCCGGGTTGGTGAAGCGGTTGAATTCACCCTGCATGGTCCAGGTCAGGCCGGTGTCGTTGCCGCTGCGGCTGCGCACGCCCACTTGCGGTTCGCGACGATAGGGCGTGCTGATGTTGCTGAGCGTGGGGTCGGCCAACGGGTCCAGGTCGCGCAGCGTCTGCCAGGTTTGCACGCCACCATACAAGGTGGTCTGGCTGTCGCCCAGGCCCCAGTTGCGCGAGTTCAGTTGCCGCTCGACGTTGGCGTGGCTGTCGTACAGGCGGGGCGTCAGCGTGGGCAGGCCGTGCGGGAAGTCCTTCCAGTAGTCGTCGTCCGAAACGCGCAGCCAGCGCAGTTCGTAATGGGTCTGAGACAGCGCATTGCCGTCGTTGAGGTTGCCCTTGTGAGCGAAATCCAGCAGCCCGCGTGAGCGCATGGCCACGCGGTCATCGGGCAAGCCGGCCAGCCGCAGGACGCCTTCATCGCGCGGTGCCAGGTAGCGGTACTCGGCATCCAGGCCTGCACCGCGGCGCACCGACAGCGTCGGTGCCAGGGTCATGTCCTTGTCTGGCGCGATGTTCCAGTAGTAGGGCGCAGACAGCTCGAAACCGCTCTTGCTGTCGAAGTCAAAACTGGGTGGCAACCATCCGGACTTGCGTGCGTCATTGAGCGGGAAGGTCAATGTCGGGGATGCCAGGATGGGCACACCCTTGAACCAGATCACGGCGTTGTCGGCTGTGCCCTCGTTGGCATCGAAGTCCAGATGGACGCTGCGGGTCTTGAGCGACCAGTCAGGCTCGCCCGGCGTGCCGTCGGGCAGGTCATCGGGGGTGCAACTGCTGTAGGTGGTCTTGCTGGCGCGCAGGCGATTGGATCCCAGAAACTCGACCCGCTCAGCCTGCCCGCCGGCTTGGGTGCGCGCAAACCAGAAGTGCGGTCGGATGAACTCGCCTTCCAGTGTGTCGAGCTTGAGCATCAACTCCGGGCCGCTGAAGATGTTGCTGTTGCGGGTGATCACGACATGACCCAGGGCCCTGGCGGTGTTGTCTGCCTGGGTGTGGGTCAATTCATCTGCACGCACGGTCAGCCCCCCCTGGCGAAGGCGAACGGAACCCGTTGCACGGGTGCGGGCGTCGGCTTCGCCTTCCAGATGGTCGGCCTCGAAGTAAAGCGGCAGCTTCCCGTTGTGCTCCTGGCCTTGCGGTGCAGGCAAGGAAAAGCTCAGGCGCAGTGGCGGTGTGGCGGCCGTCGGGTTGCCATTGCTGGAACCTTGCGTCGCAGCCAACAAGGCGCCATCCGCCTGTGCAGCATCAGGCCAGGCCATCTGCACGGTCAGCAGGCCAGCCGCCAGGGCAATGGGGGTCCAGCGCAGGCGCAAGGCGGCCTTGGCTGAGTGCTTGTGCTTCGATGAGCTGGGGCGGGCCTGTGTGGTGGTCACGGTCACGGGAGTTGCGCGTCGGTGTCGCAGTGTGGGGCTGCGGCATGGGCCTTCAATCACAGTGAGCCGGCCTTGCCTAGAATCGGTGCATTATTTCATGTTGCCCGCCTGTTGCCGGCTGGCAGGCATTTTTCTGGATTGCCCCACTCATGACCAACGTGTCGACCACCGCTTCCAACGATATCCACTGGGCCGATTCGGCCCGACAGCAGGCGTTTGCGGCCTGGCTGGCTGCCGTGGCGCCCGCACATGGCCTCCAGCCCGAGACGGTACGCTCGGCCAGTGCCGATGCCAGCTTCCGCCGCTATTTCCGGGTTGACGCCGTTCAAGGAGGTGCCAAGGGCAGTTTCATCATCATGGACGCGCCGCCCGACAAGGAGGACTGCCGCCCCTTCGTGGCCGTGGACCGTCTGCTGGATGCCGGCGGTGTCAACGTGCCCCACATCCTGGCCTGGGATGAGCCCCAGGGCTTCATGCTCCTGAGCGACCTGGGCGAACACACTTTCCTGTCCACGCTGGAGGCCACGGATTACGAGCACGCCCCGGCCTCGGCCAACCGCGCCCGCTACCTGGCCGCCATCGACGAGCTGGTGCGACTGCAGGGCGTGGCGCAGGGCGAAGGCGCCCAGGCCGTGCCGCCCTACGATGACGCGCTGCTGCAGCGCGAGCTGGATCTGTTCCCCGAGTGGTACTTCAGCAAGCTGCGCGGGCAGGTTCTGACCCCGCAGCAGCAAACCCAGCTCACGCAGGTTTTCGCCCTGATCAAGGCTCAGGTCCTGAGTCAGCCCACCGTGCTGGTGCACCGCGATTACCACTCGCGCAACCTCATGGCCGATCCAGCCGATCCCAAGGCTCGCCCTGGGGTGATCGATTTTCAGGATGCGGTGTGGGGCCCGGCCTCCTACGATCTGGTGTCCCTGCTTCGCGACGCCTACGTGATCTGGGACGAGGACATCCAGCTCGATTACGCCGTGCGTTACTGGGAAAAGGCCCGCAAGGCCGGCCTGCCGCTGTCGTCGGATTTCGGCGAGTTCTGGCGCGATGTCGAGTGGATGGGGCTGCAGCGCCACCTGAAAGTGCTGGGCATCTTCGCCCGCCTGGCCCTGCGCGATGGCAAAAAGCAGTATCTGGACGACATTCCCCGCGTCTGGACCTACGCCCACCGCGTGGCCTCCCGTTACCAGGGCCTGGGCCCGCTGGCACACCTGCTGGAGCAGGCCGAGGCGGCTCACGGCGGCACCCAGACCCAGGTCGGCTACACCTTCTGAAAATGGCCCCTCATTTGCGGCGAATTAAATTGCGCAAAAATGCAGCAACAGGCGGATAATGCGCAACCGATGAATTCGAATACCTCTCCTGCGACCCTCCCAGAAGGTGCGGTCGCCGCCCAGCCCGTTACGCTCGTTACGCCCGCCACTCCCGTGGAGGCTGCGCCCGAAGCAGACGCCGCACCAGCCCGTTTTGACACCCTGCCGCTGGACCCCAAGCTGCTGAGTGCCATCGACTACCCGACGATGTCGCCGATCCAGGCCAAGGCCATCCCACTGGTGCTGGCAGGCCGCGACGTCATGGGCGCTGCGCAAACCGGCACAGGCAAGACGGCTGCTTTCTCGATTCCGCTGCTTCAGCGCATGATGAAGCACGAGAACCCCAGCGTGTCGCCCGCGCGTCACCCGGTGCGCGCGATCGTGCTGGCTCCCACGCGTGAGCTGGCCGTGCAAGTGGCCGCCAACATCAAGAAATACGCCAGCAAGTCCAACTTGCGCTCGGCCGTGGTGTTTGGCGGCATGAACATGAAAGAGCAGACGCTGGAGCTCAAGGCTGGTGTCGAGGTGCTGATTGCCACCCCAGGCCGCCTGCTCGATCACATCGAAGCCAAGAACTGCAACCTGTCTCAAGTCGAGTACGTGGTGCTGGACGAAGCCGACCGCATGCTGGACATCGGCTTCCTGCCTGATCTGCAGCGCATCCTGAGCTACCTGCCCAAGCAACGCCAGACGCTGCTGTTCTCAGCCACGTTCTCGCCCGAGATCAAGAAGCTGGCGCAAAGCTACCTGCAAGACCCGATCCTGGTCGAAGTGGCCCGCCCCAATCAGACGGCCACCAATGTCGAGCAGCGTTTCTACAAGGTGGACGACGACAACAAGCGTTACGTGATTCGCCAGATCCTGCGCGACCGCGGCATCACGCAAAGCATCGTCTTCGTGAACTCCAAGCTGGGCGCGGCCCGCTTGGCGCGCACGTTCGAGCGTGATGGCCTGCGCACCACGGCCCTGCACGGCGACAAGTCGCAAGAAGAGCGCTTGAAAGCCCTGGAAGCCTTCAAGAAGGGCGAGGTTGACCTGCTCGTGGCCACCGACGTGGCAGCACGTGGCATCGACATTGCCGCCCTGCCGGCCGTGTTCAACTTCGACATCCCCTTCAATGCCGAAGACTATGTGCACCGCATTGGCCGTACCGGTCGTGCAGGCGCCAGTGGTCTGGCCGTGTCGCTGGTGACGGGCTCTGATGCCCGCCTGATGGCCGACATCGAAAAGCTGATCAAGAAGAAGATCGACGTCGAGCCCTTCGAGCTCGAAAGTGACCGTCGTGGTGGTGATCGCGGCGAGCGAGGTGACCGTGGCAGCTACCGCCGCGAGCGCCCGGAAGGTGGTGAGCGTGCCGAGGGTTCATTCGGTTCAGCGCCTTCGCGCGAGGCTCGCGAGCCGCGTGAGTCGGCCCGCTCGATGCGCCCGGCACCGCGCCGTCAGCCAAGCGACCCCTTCTTCGACAAGCCTTACGAGCCAGATCCCTCAGCCGATCCCGTCTGGGAAGACAAGGCTGCTGCGGCAACGCCGGCCAGCGGCGCGACAGGTTTGTCGCGCTTCATCAAGCCCAAGCGCAAGGTAGCAGCCTTGCTGGGTGGCAGCGGCACCACGCGCCGCTGAGAGAGGGCATGCCGCCCCCTGTTCTGGGGGCGGCATATCCCTCAAAAGATGACCGATGACACTAACCATGCTTCGGTGATCATGGTAATTTTCTCTAGTCGTTTAACGGCAGCCTTGCGGGCTGCCTTTTTATTACCATCGGGAGTTTCCATGCGTCCATTGCATACATTGCGTACCTTCGTTGCGGCTGCCGCCTTGACTGCTGCCTTGCCTGCAACCAGTTTTGCTGCAACCACCACCATCGACTTCGAAGGTACCAGCGCGCCTTGCTGCTTTGTGGACACGTCGCCCCTGAGCAATGCCTATGCAGGCCTCGGCGTGACCTTCAGCGGCGTCGGTGGCACGGGTGGCTCCATCCTGAACCAGAGCGGCAACTTTGGCTTCGACGCCCACAGTGGCACCGATTTCCTGGCGTTCAACACGGGCGTCAACGGCATTTCGGGTGTGGAAGACATCACTTTCAGCACCTTGCAGTCTGCTGTGTCCATCTGGGCAGCCAACAGCAACGGCGGCACCATCGCACTGACGGCCTATGACGTGACCGGCGCCGAGATGGCAACGGCCACCATCAGTGCTTCCGCCGCCTGGCAGCAATTGTCGGTGAGCGGCGTTGGCATTGCCAGCGTGCGGCTGACCCCGCAGATTGGCGTGTACGCTGTGGATGACTTGAGCTTCACGGGTGCCGTGCCCGAACCCGAAGCCTATGCCATGGTGTTCGGTGGTCTGGCTGTGCTGGGCCTGGCGCTCCGCCGTCGCAAGACAGCCTGAGTCGACGGGTTTCGCTTCAGCATCAAGCCGCAGCCTCAGGCTGCGGCTTTTTCATTGGGGGAATCGTTTTCACCTGGGCCATGGCCAGGTCGTGAGGCGTTCGCACTCATGCGTTGTTGCCGCCAAGCAGAGGGCGATGCACCGTACTCGCGCTTGAACGCCTGGCTGAACGCAGCCTCCGACGCATAACCCACCTGATCGGCAATCTTGCTGATCGATAAACCCGAATTGGCCAGTTGGCGCGCGGCCAGGCGCATGCGATGGCGCGTCAGATAAGTCAGGGGTGGTTCGCCCAAAGTCTGGCTGAAGCGGTCGGCAAACGCCGAGCGTGACAGGCAGGCCTGTTGTGCCAGTTCAGGCACCGTCCAGTTGCGACGCGGGTCGCGGTGCATATTGGCCAGCGCGTTCGACAAGGCGCGGTCCTTGAGGGCGGCCAGCCAGTTGCCTGAGCCTTCCGGCACGGCTTCGACATAGTCGCGGATGCATTCCATGAAGAGGATGTCACCCAACCGGTTGATGATGGCTTGCTGGGCCGGGCGGGGTGAGGACACCTCGTGCGCCAGGAACTGCAGGCCGATGGCCAGCCACACGGGCGGCGCCTCGCCCAGGCCGCGCACATGCAGGGTGCTGGGCAGTGCCGCGATCAAGGGGGCAGCCATGTCCACATCGAAACGTGCGTGGCCACTGATCAGGTCGCATTTGGGCTCGCCCTGGCCGCCGTGCCGCTGGGGCTCCAGTTCGGATTTCGCCATGAAGGGCACCAGATCCTGGGCCACGGCCATGGTTTGAGGCTTGTCCTGGATGCGGTGCATGCAGCCTGCGGGCAGTACGATCAAGTCGCCGGCCTGAAGCAACAAGGGCTCTTCGCCTTCGCGGATCAGCCAAGCCTGGCCATTGGTAACCATGTGGAAGGCAGCCAGACCTGGCGTCGACAGATGCCACGCCCAAGGCGTGGAATTGTGCGTGGACGCGAACACCACACCATCAAAGTGCATGTCGTCCAAAATCAGGCTGAGACTATCCATATTGGCTCAGGATGCCATGAATGGCCGGAAAGTACGCATGCCGAAAATCCGGGTTTGTGGTGTCAAACGCCGGGATTGTGTGAACTTTGATAAACCTCGGGTTTTTCCTGATTTGATGCCGGCGTATCGCGATGGCTGGACGGACTTTTGCCCCTTCCTGATCTAGATCAAATTGATGACACTGGCATCACTTGAAGGAGATTGAAGCGATGTCCAACGCCAGTGTCAGCACGGCCCCCGCACAGAAGTGGGCCGACCCCAAACGATTCCTGTGGTTGCTCGGCCCCGCCGTACCCGCCATCGGGATCGCCATGTTGTACGTGTTCATGCAGACCCAGGCCGTGTGGACACTGTGGTTTGTCGTTGGTCTGGTGCACGTGATTCTGCCCATGCTCGACTGGCTCTTCGGTGAAGACGCCGAAAACCCGCCTGACAGCGCCCTGCAAGGACTGGAAAGCGACCGTTACTACAGCTGGGTGCTGTACGCCTTCGTGCCCCTGCAACTGGTCGTGACCGTCTTTGGCGCCTGGCTGGCGGTGACATCCGATCTGCCCTGGTATCACGTGGTGGGCCTGGCCTTGAGCGTGGGCATGGTCAATGGCATCGCCATCAACACCTCGCACGAGCTGGGGCACAAGAAGGACAAGCTGGACCGCTGGCTGGCGCGCATCTCGCTGGCGCCCACGTTCTACGGTCACTTCTACGTCGAGCACAACCGTGGTCACCACAAGAACGTGGCCACGCCGGAAGATCCTGCCAGCTCGCGCTTTGGCGAGTCGTTCTGGGCCTTCCTGCCCCGCACCGTGATTGGCAGCGTGCGTTCGGCCTGGCATCTGGAGAGCGAGCGTCTGGCTCGTCTGGGCAAGGGCGTGTGGAGCACCGATAACGAGAACCTGCAGTCCTGGGGCATGTCGGTGCTGCTGTTTGCCGCCGTGATTGCCGTGCTGGGCTGGGCCGCGCTGCCTTTCCTGTTCATCCAGGCCATCTACGGCTTCCACCTGCTGGAAGTGGTGAACTACCTGGAGCACTACGGTCTGTGCCGGCAGAAGAAGGCCGATGGCCGCTACGAGCGTTGCGAACCCGAGCACTCGTGGAACAGCAACCACATGGTGACCAACCTCTTCCTGTATCACCTGCAGCGCCACAGTGATCACCACGCCAACCCGACCCGCAAGTACCAGGCCCTGCGCCACTTCGAGAACAGCCCTCAGCTGCCCTCTGGTTACGCCGGCATGATCACCCTGGCTTACTTCCCGCCCATCTGGTATGCCGTCATGAACAAGCGCGTGCTGGCCCACTACCAGGGCGACATGAGCCGCATCAACTGGTATGCACCACGCCGCGAAGCCCTGATGAAGCGCTACGCCGACGATGCCCGCCAGCTGGCTGCCCAAAAGGCTTGATTAAGAGGCCTGATGAGCGGGGTGATGAGCCCGACCTGATTCAAGGGCCTGACCAGCAGGCCGATATCGAGATCTGACCGGCGCCCACGCCGGCTACCGAGGAGACCTCCACATGACCTACCGCTGCCCCAATTGCGGCTACGTGTACGACGAAGCGAAAGGCGAGCCCCATGAGGGCTTCAAGCCCGGCACGCCGTGGAAGCTGATTCCCGACGACTGGGCCTGCCCGGGCTGCGCCGTGCGTGACAAAGTGGATTTTGAGCCAGAGGGCGACGCCGCGTGACGTTACAGTGGGGGCTGCTTAATCAAGCCAGGCTCCCCACATGTCTCGCGACGAAGCTGCTCTGCATCCAGGGCCCAACGATGAAGCCGACCTGAGTGCGTCGGCTTCTGCCGTTTCTGGTGCGGATCGCCAGGGGCTCCATGACCCCGGCTTTCTGGCCGCCTTGCGCACGCAGATGGTGAAGTTCGCGCGCTTGCATCTGGGCGACGGGCACCTGGCGGAGGACGCGGTGCAAGAAGCGTTGGCTGGCGCCTGGACGGGCGCGCAGCGCTTTGCCGGCCGTGCGGCCATCAAGACCTGGGTGTTTGCCATCCTCAAGAACAAGGTGGCGGACCTGTTGCGCCACAAGCAGCGCATGGTGGACGCCAGCAGCCTGCTCAAGGAAGGCGAAGAGCAGTCCATGAGCGACCTGTTCGACGAGCGCGGGCACTGGCTGCAAGACAGCTCGCCCACCGCCTGGCATTGCCCTGAAGCCAGCCTGGAGCAACAGCAGTTCTGGGCCGTGCTGGAGGTCTGCCTCGATGGCATGCCGGCTTCGCAAGCCCGCGTTTTCATGATGCGCGAGTTCATGGGGTTCGAGACCGACGAGATCTGCAGCACCGTGGGGATCACCAGCAGCAATGTGTTCGTGCAGTTGCACCGGGCGCGCCTGCGTCTGCGTGAGTGTCTGAATCAGCGCTGGTTTGCGCAGGCAGCTTGAGGACGCGCCACCATGTTGAAGTTGAACTGCGAACAAGCCACCCGCCTGATGTCGGAGGCTCAGGAGCGTGACCTGGCCATGTCCGAGCGCACCATGCTGCGCGTGCACACCTGGATCTGCGAAGGTTGCCGCAACTTTGGCGGCCAGCTGGGCTTCATTCGCCAGGCCATGCAGGGTTTTGCGGCACGAGAGGGTGATGCCGGCCTGCCGCAGGATGAGGATGCAGGCCCGCCGCCGGGTGCCGTGTAAGAAATCGCCCGCACGCACGACCAACCGGGAAGCACTTGTCTGGAGCCTCCCATGTTGACCACCTCTTCTTCGTTTGATTCGAATTCTCATGCAGCCACCGGCACAACGGGAGGCGGCCTGCGCGCGCGCGTTCTGGCCCTGATGCAGGCCTGGTTGCGGCTGGAGGTCTGGCCTCAGGCGCTGGCCTTGCTGGCTGCGCGCTTGTACCTGTTTGACGTCTTTTTCAAATCCGGCCGGACCAAGGTGCGGGATTGGGATGCCACGCTCTTCCTGTTCAGCGAGGAATACCACGTGCCCGTGTTGTCACCCGAACTGGCCGCCTGGATGGGCACCGGTGGCGAGCTGGGCTTCTCCGTGTTGCTGGCTTTGGGGCTGTTGACACGGCCTGCCGCGATCGGTCTGTTCTTTGTGAACGCCATGGCTGTGATCAGCTACCCGGATCTGGCGCCGGCTGCACTCAAGGATCATCACCTGTGGGGTGTGCTGGCCTTGGCGCTGGCCTGTTTCGGTGCCGGCCGTTTGTCGCTGGATTCACTGGCCTGGCGCCGTTGGCTGAACCGGGGTTGATCTCTTAAGATGTGGCGCATGAAAAAACACCACATCACATTCTGGGTTGGTCTGCTGGCTGTCTTGAGCTTGACCGCTTGTTCAAAACAACTGGCCTACAACACCGGGCAGGCCTGGCGTCAGAACCAGTGCCATGCGATGAGCAATATCGATGATCGCCAGCGCTGCATGAAGGAAGCCGGGCAGCCCTATGACAATTATCAGAAGGGCGTGGACGACATCAACAAGAAGTGATGTCGTGCCTTGCTGGCATCGCGGATCAAGGTAGTTCGGCGCCACCCATGCGCGCCGCGATGGTGCCCGAGCGGCTCATGATGTAGCCCGAGCGCGGTTGTTGCTCGAAGCGCTTGGGTGCTGGCAGCATCACGGCCAGTCGGGCTGCCTGCATGGCGCTCAACTGCGAGGCTTCCACCTGGAAGTAGTGGCGTGAGGCGGCCTGGGCGCCAAACACGCCTTCGCCCCATTCCACGTTGTTCAGGTAGACGCCCAGGATGCGCTCCTTGCCCAGGATGCCTTCGAGCATGAAGGTGATGACGAACTCTTCACCCTTGCGCAGGAAGTTGCGTTCGCTGCTGAGAAACAGGTTCTTGGCCAGTTGCTGGGTGATGGTGGAGCCGCCGATGATCTTCGGTGTTGCGGTGGTGGCTGCAGTGGGTGGCGGGGGCACCGCGCGGCCCCGGGCTTTGGCGCGTGCCACGGCGCGGTCGTAGCGCTCCTGCGCCTGCTGGCGGATCTTCTCGACCTTGGCCTGGGCCTGGTTGTTCTTCTTCCAGGCGTTCTTCAGGGCATCCCATTCCACGCCACAGTGATCGACGAAATTGCCATCTTCGGATGCAATCACGGCGCGCTTGAGGTTGTCGGAGATGCGGTCGTAGTCGCGCCAGGACTGGCTCCACGTGATGCCACCTTGCTCACGCAACAGGCGGGACATCTCGCTGCGCTGGAAGGTGGTGGATTGCGGGTCCACAAAACGCATCAGGCCGATGCGGGCGGCAAAGTAGAGCTGCAGGCTCAGGCCGCTGAGGATCAACAGGACGACGATTCGCCAGACTGCACGCATCGGTGGGCTCTTGCTGATGGGGTTGCGGGGTTCAGTGAGGCTGGGCTGCGTCAACCAGGGCACGCATGTGGGCCAACACCGGTGCGGTATCGGGCCGTACGCCGCGCCACAGGGCGAAGCTCTCGGCGGCCTGTTCGACCAGCATGCCCAGCCCATCACGCGGTACGGCGCCATGGCTGCGGGCCCAGTCGAGGAAGGCTTGTGCAGCCGGGCCGTACATCATGTCCAGCGCCAGCGTGCCGGGTTTCAGCACCTCGGGCCCGACGGGCACGCCACTGCCGGCCAGGCTGGCGGCCGTGCCATTGATGAACACATCGAAGGCTGTGCCCGGGTCTTGCAAGCCGCGGGCGCTGAGCTTCACGCCGTGTTGGGCTGCCCATGCGGCGTGGCGGTCCACGATGGCCTGGGCCTTTTCAACCGTGCGGTTGGCCATGACGATCTCGGCGGGGCGCGCTTCGATCAGCGGGCCCATGACGCCTGCACTGGCGCCGCCTGCGCCCAGCAACAGCACGCGCTTGCCTGCGAGGGCCACGCCCGCGTTGACAGTGATGTCACGCACCAGGCCCACGCCATCGGTGTTGTCTGCCACCCAACCGCCGGCGCTGCCGGCATCGAAGCGCAGGGTGTTGGCGGCTTGCGCCAGCTCGGCGCGTGGGGTACGGCGTGCAGCCAGCTCGAAGGCTTCGAACTTGAAGGGCACGGTCACGTTGCAGCCCTTGGCGCCACCGGCCGAGAAGGCCTGGATGTGGGCCTTGAAGGCATCGAGCGGGCACAGCAGGCGGCCGTAATCCACGGCCTGCCCGGTCTGCTGGGCGAACTGGGCATGGATCAGCGGCGAGCGGCTGTGTTCAACCGGGTTGCCGGCCACGGCGTAGCGGTCTGCGGTGGTCATGTGTGCTTGGTTCAGGGGGCGGCTGGGGCCGGGGCAGTCTGACCCGGCGCGGGCGCCTGGGTGATGGCCTGCATGCCTTCGTCACGGGTGAAGCGGAAGCGCGAGGAGATCAGCAGCAGGTCCTTGCCGGCGATCACTTCAGGCGGAATGCGCCCATAGGGGCCGCCTTGCTTGACGATTTCGGCGGCGCGCTTGTCCAGCATCCTGTTGCCTGAGCTGATGGTGATCTCGGTTTCACGCACCTTGCCGCTGCGGTCCAGCGTGATGATCATGTACATCTCGCCATACAGCTTCTTGCCGTTGTGTGAGGGGAAATGATCAGTGCCCATGCGCTCCACCAGGGTGCGGAACTGGCTGTAGTACATCGCATCGGCGGCCTTCATGGTCGCCGGGCTGATGATGCGCTTCTTGGGGCGCTCGTTTTCTTCGCGGATGCGCTTTTCGATTTCGGCCAGCAGCTTGGTCAGCTGGCGGCGGCGTTCTTCATCGGCGCGGGACTGGCTGGTCTCGGCCTTGGCGCGCGGTTGCGGCGGCGGCAGGGCAGACAGCTCGTTCTTGACCTGCGTGAGCAGTTGCTGCTGTTCTTGCTGCATCTGCTCGATCATGCGGGCTGTCTGCTCCAGCGCATCGCCCATTTCGGCTTCTGGCGAAGGCGGCAGCGGCGAGGTGGCGCGGCCGGTGTCTTCACCGCCGCCGGCCAGGTTCTGCTGCGCCAGGGCCTGGGCTTTTTCTGGTGGTTTCTCGCCGCCCGCGTTCACCAGAATGACCTCCAGCGGGGTGTCCTTGAAGGTGCGGTTGAAGCCTTCCGGGTCAATGAAGCGGAAGCTGAACAGGCCCACGTGCAGCAGCGCCGAGATCCCCAGGCAGATCTGCAGGAGGCTCAGGCGTTTCCACAGGGATCGAAGGCGTTGCAGCATTCGCGTTCAGGCTTGGCGTAGGCAGTCGGGCTGAGGGGCCAGGCCGTCAGGCAGCCGGGGCGTCGCCCGCAGGGGCGTCCGCATCGGTCACGTCGATGGCCAGGGTCAATGGACCTGCATTGTCCAGCACCTCATCGTCTTCACCACCTTCGGTGTCACCCTGATCAGAGGGTGTGGCTTCGTCGAGACGCGCCACCACGCTGGCGTGCACGTCCAGGGTCAACTCGTCGACACCGGTGATGCGCACGCGCACCTTGGCATGGCGAGGCAGGTTGTCCGCACCGATGGCCTTGAAGACCAGGGGCAGGGTGTCGGCGCGCACCAGGCCGTTGACCATGACGGCGCAATCGAGCTCGCTCAGGCCTTGCTGGCCCAGGTACTTGATCGTCCAGTAGCGCTCCATGGCGGACTGGAAGCCGTTGTAGGCGCTGTAGGCTGTGTCGAAGTTCGAGATGATGGCGAACAGTTCGGCATCCTTGGGCTTGAAGGGGGCAACCAGGGCAGCCGTGCGGCCATTCTTGGCGCAGGCGACGATCTGCCACTGGTTGACCAGGTCCACATAGCGGCGCAGTGGTGAGGTGGCCCAGGTGTACTGCGCCACGCCCATGCCGGCGTGCGGCGCGGGCTTGGTGCTCATGCGCACCTTGATGCCGGGTTGCAGGCTGGCCTGGCTGCGGTAGATGCCGGGCACGCCCAGTTCGGCCAGCCAGCCACCCCAGGTGCTGTTGGCCAGGATCATGGCTTCGGCCACGATCAAGTCGAGCGCCGAGCCACGTGCGCGGGTGCCGATCACCACCTGCTCTTGCCCGGTGGGCTCCACGCCGTCGCTCATGGTGTTCTCGCCATTGGCGCCGATGAGCTTGAAGCTGTAATCAGGGCGGTTGAAGGTCTCGGGCTTGCCGCGCACGACCTCGCGCTGGGCCTTCAGGTGCTTGGCCAGACGGAAGGCGAAGGCCAGTTCGGGTGCAAAGGCGTAATTGACCGAGGCGGCCGGGGCCTCACCGCTGAGCGTGGCATCGGTGATGATGCCGTCGAGCTTGTCGTGGCGCAGGTTGGCGGCGATGGGCACGCGCTCCAGCTTGGTCTCGCTGCTGGTGACCGCCAATGTGGCTTCGTCAAACGTGACGTACAGCGACACGGCGGGGCAGTCACGGCCTTCGATCAGCGTGTAGGTCTGCACGACGTCATCGGGCAGCATGGTGATCTTGTGGCCCGGCATGTAGACGGTGGACATGCGGGCGCGGCCCAACGCATCAACCGGCGAGCCCGGCGCAATGGCCAGGCTGGGCGCGGCGATGTGGATGCCGTAGGTCACGCTGCCGCTGCCCAGTCCTTGCACGGACAGGGCATCGTCGATCTCGGTGGTCATCGAGTCATCGATCGAGAAGGCGCGCACGGCGGCCAGGGGCAGCTCGTCCTTGATCGGGGGCGCTTCCAGAGCGGGGAAGCCCGAGCCCTTGGGGAAGTGCTCGAACAGGAAGCGCTTGTAGTGGAACAGGTAGGGGCTGTCGATGGCGCCCGCGTCCTTGAGCAGATCCAGCGGGGCGCGTTGCGTGGCCTTGGCGGCGTCCACCACGGCTTTGTATTCGGGGCCGTTCTTGTCGGGCTTGAAGAGGATCTTGTAGAGCTGATCCTTGATGGGCTGCGGGCACTGGCCTGCTGCCAACGCTTGCGCCCATTGTTCGATCTGCAAGGCCTGCTGCTTCTTGCGCTCGATGGCGACCAGGGCCTGCTTGAGGATGTCCTCGGGCGCCTTGCGGAAACGGCCCTTGCCACGGCGATGGAAGTAATGCGGCGTGTCGAACAGGCGCATCAGCATGGCGGCCTGCTGCACGGGGTCGGCATTGGCGCTGAAATACTCCTTGGCCAGGTCCTCGAAGCTGAATTCGTCTTCCGGGGCCACTTCCCAGATCAGGTCCACATCGATGTCGGCCGCCTGGGCCGCACCCTGCGCCAGGATATCGGCTGGCGAGGGCTTGGCGAACTTGATCAGCACGTTGGCGGCTTTCACCTTCACGCGCTTGCCCGAATCGAGCTCGATCTGCATCGAACTGTCGGCTTCGGACATCACACGGCCGGCCTGGAATTTACCGGCGTCGTCAAAAAGGGCAAACATCGAATGGGGGTCTTTTCTGGTGTCAGACCGTGATTGTCCCATTTTGTTGCTGGGGCATGCGGCGGGCGGCTGACAGGGTTTTTCGGATGCGGCATCGTGCAGGCCATGGACTGGCCTCGTCTGATCGAAACACCTCGGCTGCAACTGCGGGACATGCGCGCCGGCGACGCGCAAGATGTGTTCGACGCCTACGCCAGCGATCCGGAGGTGTTGCGCTACCTGGGCTGGCGACAGCATGAATCCGTAGAGGACACGAGGCAGCGTATCAGCTATGACATCCATCGCTGGATGAAAGGGAGCGCCTGGGTCTGGGGTTTGAGCTTGAAGGCGCCCCATCCGCAAGCAGGGCGCGTGTTTGGTCAGATCGAACTGGCTCCGATGAGCTTTCCGTCGGATGAGGCTCATCACCTGCGGCTGGGCTATCTGATGTCAAGCCGCTACTGGGGGCAGGGCTTGATGGCCGAGGCTGTGCGGGCTGTTCTGGCTGTGGCCTTCGCTCATGCGCATGTCTGGCGGGTCGATGCCTTGTGTGATGTCGATAACGTCTACTCTATGGCCATGCTCGCGAGGATTGGCATGCCATGTGAGGGGCGCTTGCGGCGCGCGTTGTCGCATCCGAATGTCTCCCATCAGCCGAGGGATGCCTGGGTCCATGCCCTGTCTCGGGACGACTGGCTCACGCGCCTGCAGCAGGCAGGCCCAGCCACTTCAGCAGCTCTGGCATGTGCAGATCAAAGTCGCTGACGGCGTGGTCGCTGCCCTCTATCAGGCGCAGGGCGCCCGCCTGATAGCGCCCTGACATTTCTTCCCAGTTCAGCACCTCGTCACCCTTGGCGATCAGCGCCCAGTAGCGCTCGGGCCGGGTGATGGGGTAGCGGGCAATGGCGTTGAATTCATCGATGAATTCGGGGCGGAAGAAAAAGTGATCATCCGGATCGTGGAAGGACGTTTGTTCGCCGATGTACCTGGCCAGATCACGTGCTGGCTCCACCGCCGGGTTGATCACAGCCGCACGACAGCCGCGGTGTTCTGCCAGCACGGTGGCATAGAAACCGCCCAGAGAGGAGCCGATCACGACCAAGCCGTCTGCGGGCCAGGATGAGGTCTCTTGCTGGATCAAGGACCAGGCCTCGGCGGGCGACGGTGGCAGTTGTGGGCATGACCAGGTCAACTCGGCACCGTTGTCGTTCAGCCGGGCGATGTGTCGCGACAGCATCTGCGCCTTGAAGGACCGGGGCGATGAGCGGAAGCCGTGCAGGTAGATGAGATGGCTTGTAGTCATGGTGGCGAACCTATCGTTTGCATGCACTGTCGAAAGCTGGCACAGGGCTTAGCATATCTGCGCCCGTTGCGTTCGATGGGCACCATCATCAATCAACTCCAGGGAATATATGTCATACAGACGCTTAGCGGCTGGCCACGCTTTGGCCGGCCTGGTGGCCTTGTGCACACAAACCGCGATTGCGGCCGACTATTACGTCAATACCGGGTCATGGGGAGATGGAAATCCCGGTTCGCAATTCTTACCCTGGCGCACGCTCGACAAGGTGAACAGCGCCGCGCTCCAGTCCGGTGATCGCGTGCTGTTCAAGAAGGGGCAAGTCTGGGAGGGCACGCTCAAGTTGAAGAACGGTGTCACTTACGGCAGCTATCCTGACAGTTCAACCGAGGCGGCGCCGTTGATTCGTGCTTCGTCGAATGTGGGTGGATTGAACTGGGCCCTGCACAGTGGCCAAATCTATGTGGCAGACGTCTCCACTGTGCTCAGAAACGAGACAGACGTTCAGGGCGTCGTTTATCCGGCGGGCATTGGTCAGTTGATCTACAACGGCGCCCGTTTGCAACGGGCTCGCTATCCAAATATCGGTGTGGGCGGCGGCCAGGGCGTGTTCAACCGAGGGCAGAACAGGTTCCTGCGCGTGGCAGCTGGCACGCCGGTTGTGGATGGCGCTACTTCGCACACCATGTTGCTTGAAAGCGGCTCAGTGCCTGCTTCCGTTGGTGCAAGTGATCTGGTTGGTGCGCAGGTCTACGTCAAAAACTGGCCCTGGTTCATGACGCGTTATGACCTCAAGGCAGCAGCCAGCAAGACCAGCGTGAGTGTCACGGCTGACGCGACCTGGCCAGGTGACAAGTCCTATCGTCTGACGGCGGGCAATGGCTATTGGCTGGAGAACAAACTGTGGATGCTGGACAAGGAGGGTGAGTGGGTTTTCGATGCTGCTGCGAAAAAGCTCTATGTCTGGTTGCCATCGGGGGCAAACCCGAGCGGCAAGGCGCTGTACGCGTCTTCACGCGTGCATGCCATCGAAGCACGTGATGTGGCTTCGGTCAAAGTCAAGGGCCTTGCCGTTGCCGAGTCCCGGGGGGATGCCGTGGCCATCAATCGTCCCACCAGCGCTGTTGTCCTGGATGGCCTGAGTGTTGCGCGGGCCGGTGCCATGGGCATCGTCATCATCAACAACGGCTATGGAAGTGGTTCTGTGTCCAACTCGGTGGTCAATGACAGCGGTGCGGCGGGCATCTACCTGGGTAGCAACAGCACGCGATCCATCCAGGTGACGGGCAACACTGTTCGAAACGCGGGCTTGGGTCTGTACGCGCATGCCGGCATCTGGCTTGGGCATGGCTCCGTTGCGAGTGGCAACACGGTTGAGCGCTCCAGCTACATCGGCATTCGCGCGGCCAAATCGAACGCCATCAACAACAACGTGGTTCTGAACAGCTGCCTGGAGTTCGATGATTGTGGCGGTATCTACGCGCGTGGTCTGGACTACGACGGCGCCGTGTATGGGCTAGTCTACAAGAACGATGTTGGTAATTCGATCAACGCCAACTTCGTTGATGGTGCACTATTGGCCAGCGCACCGGATCGCCTCGATGGCTTGGCTGACGTCGCGCCCGATACGGTCAGCAGTGCGACCAACGGCATCTACCTCGATGACTTTGCGGGCGCCGTCACCGTCGATGGCAACTACGTTACCGGCTTCGACCGTGGGGTGATGTTGCACTACGGCAGAAGCAACACCGTCAGGAACAACAAACTGGTCGGGAACACCCGCACACAGTTGTGGATGCAGGAAAACCGGCACGGCAATCTGACCACGTTTGCAGTGCCTGAGTATTGTGGTGTGATGCCCGATTGTGACGCCAATAACTACTTGCGGTTCAACACGGTGACAGGCAACGTGTTGGCCTCGCGCCAGCCCAATCCAGTGATTGCACATTCCAGTGATTTTGCCGGTGCAGATGATTTTGCGACTTACTCCAACAATGTGTATGCCACTTACGGCACCCCGGTGTTCGCCTTGATCGAGTCCGGCGGTGTGTTCAACAAGACCTTCAGCCAGTGGGTACAGAGTGGGCAGGATACGGTGGCCAGAACGCCTTGGAATGTTTTTTCCACCTCCGCCGGGACGAAGGTTGTCGCTGGTGCTGCCAATATGGTTGTGAATGGTGGGTTCGAGCAGGGGCTTTCAGGTTGGGGTGACTGGCATGCCGTGTCGGCAGCTGGTGCCGGCGGCTGTTTCGGCGGTGGGTTATGTCTCACCACGGAGCCGAGCGCAGATGCAGCGCCATCGGAGGGACGCAAGATCTACATTGTCAACACCACCTCGCCGATGACGCTGACACAGGGGCAGACCTATGTGCTGACATTTGATGCCTTGGCCGTGAATGCGGGTGAGAACCTGCGAACGGTGCTGCGCAGCATGAGCAATTTCTCGGACAAGACCAATGTGGTGGGGTTCAACCTGTCGTCCAACTGGCGAACCTATACGGCCATCTTCAATGCGAAGGAGTCTTTGAGCAATGCCCGACTTGATTTCGAGTTGGTGACCACTGGGCAGGTGAGGATCGACAACGTCCGCATCGTGCCGGCTCAGTCGGTATCCGGTAATGCACAGCCTGTCGGCTTTTACAATGCGGGCACCGCGTCCCGGTTGTTCGATTGTCCTGTAAGCGATGCCGCTGCCTGCAAGAAGTATGTCGATGTGGTGAGCGGTGCAGACGTGAGCTTCCCGCTCATTTTGCAGGCCAAGTCCTCACGCGTCCTGGTTTTGAAAGACGCAGTCTGGATGGATGCGGACCGCGACGGGGTGCCGGGCGATGGTGCGGCCGGTGGGCTGGATCGCTGCCCCGGAACCTTGGATGGTGTAGGGGTGAACGAGTCGGGCTGTGCGGTTGGTCAGGTGCCCTTGCCATGATGGCTCGGCACTGATTGGATCAGTCAAAATTGAAAACGGGGGCACAAGCCCCCGTTTTCGCGATGGCAGCCGGGGGGGGCAGAGCCTCAGGCCTGCGCCAATGCGTCGCGTGCCTGCTTGCCCAGGAAGGGTTGATCGGTAAACAAGCCATCTATGCCCATGGCCAGGAATACCTGGATCTTCAGACCTGCCGCATGGGCATCCTGTATCAATGTGGTGGGGGCACCAAGTGCGCCGTTGACAAGCGGGATCATCAGGACGGTATTCGCACCAATGCTCACAGCGCAGGTGGCAATTTCCCGGAGATCATCGGGCCTGGTGAGGTCCGCATAGGTGCGTGTTTCACCGCTCAAGACGAAGTCATAGGGCCGGCCTGAGTCGTTGAGCAGCTGGACCAGGGGTGCGCTGGTCATTCTGGCCAGGTCTTTGAGATTGCCCACTTCAAAGGACTGGATGAACACGGGCGAATGCTTGAGGCGCAATCCGCGCTTGTGCGAGGTGCGGACCAAAGGCTCCTCCAGTGACAGTTGGATGCTGTCGAAGTAGATCGGGTGTTTGGTTTCAGGATACACGCCGATGGGTTTGAGCTTGCGGGCAGCCTTATCCCCCCCCCCAGGTGGCGGGATAGCGCGTGCCGGATTGGCGTTTGTCACAAAGCTGTCAGCAATAGCCCAATAGGATCATGCCCAGTGCTTTGCCTTTGCCCTGGCGAGGCTGGAAGGATCCCCTTTGAAGAACTTGTGTCTGGCGCCTCACAGCGAGGTGCTGGCTGAACTCGTCCCTGATATGTCCGCTGTACGCCAGGCCAGGTCCTCGCGTGGTTTCACGCTGCTCGAATTGCTGGTGGTGCTGGTCATCATCGGCTTGCTGGCGGGCTATGTCGGCCCACGCTTTTTCGCCCAGATCGGCAAGTCCGAGGTCAAGACAGCCGCGGCGCAACTGGATGCCTTGGGCAAGGCCCTGGATCAGTATCGGCTGGATACAGGTCACTATCCCTCATCCGAGCAAGGCTTGAACGCCTTGTGGGTCAAGCCGGGTGATGAGTCCCGCTGGTGGGGGCCCTACCTGCGCAAGGCACCACCCAAAGATCCATGGGGAAGGGCCTACCAATACAAAGCGCCAGGTGAACATGGCGACTACGACCTGTCCTCTCTGGGCAAGGATGGCCGCGAAGGCGGTGAGGGTGAAGACCAGGACATCACCAATTGGTGACGAACCAACAAGGTCGGACCATGCGTCGCCCCCTTCTGTCCATGTTGAACCTATCCAAGCCTGCACCCCGGCGTGCCGGGTCGGACTTCCCGCGCCGGCTCTTCTGTCAGGAGCTGGCCGTGTTGCTGGATGCAGGCATCCCGCTCTATGAGTCCTTGATGACCTTGCGCGAGAAGGAAGCGTCCGTCACCGTGGCGCAGGTGCTGACCACCGTGACGACAGCCCTGTCGCAAGGCAAGACGCTGTCACAGGCGATGCGCATGCAACCGGAGGCGTTCAGCTCACTGTTGATCGCCTCCATCGAAGCCAGTCAGCGCACAGGCCAGACGGCGCAAGCCCTGCGTCAGCATGCGAGCTATCTGGCCTGGCTCAGCGGTTTGCGCGACAAGCTGGTCAGTGCGGCCATCTACCCCGCCATATTGATCGGGGCGTCCTTTCTGGTGATCACCTTCCTGACGGTGTTCGTCGTACCCCGTTTTGCCGATATCTATGAAGGAATGGGCGGGGAACTGCCCTGGTTGTCGGGCTTGCTGCTCGATACCGGCAAAGCGGTGGGTGAGCACCCCTGGCTGGTGCTGGGCGCCATCGTGGCCCTGGTAGTGGCTTGCATCGCAGCCTGGCGTTCGCCTTCAGTCCGCGCGGCGGCTTCGGCACGCCTGTGGCGAACGCCGGTCATCGGGCCCCGTCTGCGCCTGATCGAGCTGGCGGCGCTCTACCGCACCCTCGGCCTCTTGCTGCAAGCCGGCGTGGCCGTGGTGCCAGCACTGGAGGCCTCCGTCGAACTGGTGGGGCCGTCGTTGCGGCCCTCACTGCTGCAGGCCACCCGTCGCGTCAAGGAGGGGGCTCGCCTGTCGGACAGTCTGCATCAGTGCACCCTGTCCACGCCCGTGTCGCTGCGCATGATGCGTGTGGGCGAGCAAACGGGCGAACTCGGTCCGATGCTGGAGCGGGCCGCCACGTTCTATGACGAAGAGCTGGCGCGGTTCACTGAATGGGTCGGCAAGGTCGTCAGCCCTGTGCTGATGCTGGTGATGGGTGTGCTGATCGGTGGGATCGTGGTGTTGATGTACTTGCCCATCTTTCAGGTGGCGGAGCAGATTCAATGAGCGCGGTGCTTCAATCCGTGACGCCGGTGCTGAACTGGACACCTGATTGGTCGGCCTGGCCTTTGGTGCGTGCCATGCGTTTGCGGGTAGTGGTGGCCTGCGATGCCCAGAAGCGTTACTGGGCGCTCACGCCATCGACCGATGACGTGCTGCTGCGTGAAGCGGTCAGTCGGGCCGTGGCACTGCCCTTGCAATGGCGTGAAGTAGACGAAGACACCTTGTCCTTGCTGCTGGCGCAAGGTGAACACAGCTACCAGGCTCGAGGTGCGCTGATCCATGATGATGTCGCTGGTGATGGTGGACAGGTCGGCGCAGAGACGCATGCGCTGTCTGTCGAGTCCATCAGCCGCCAGAGCAGTCCGGTGGTCAAGTTGCTCGATGCGACCCTGTTCGATGCCATGAAGGCGCAGGCCAGTGACTTGCACATGGAGTCCACCGCCACGGGTATGGTCATACGCCATCGCCTGGACGGTGTGATGGTGCCCGTTGGTGATGTCGGTTCGCGTGAAGTGGCAGAACAATTGGTGTCGCGCCTGAAGGTGATGGCCGAGCTGGACATCGGCGAACGCCGTCTGCCTCAGGATGGGCGCTTCAAGCTGAGGGTACAGCAGTCGGCCGAGGCCGGCTTGCGCGATGTGGACTTCCGCGTGTCCATCATGCCCAGCAGCTTTGGCGAAGATGCCGTGTTGCGCATCCTGGATCGCAGCCGACTTTCCACCGAGGCGCAGGCACTGAGCCTGGAGGGGCTTGGTTTTGATGCCGATGACGCAGCCGTGGTGCGTCGTCTGGCGTGCAAGCCTTATGGCATGTTGTTGGTGACGGGGCCGACGGGCAGTGGCAAGACCACGACGCTGTATGCCATCGTGCAGGAGATCAACGATGGCACGGACAAGATCATCACCATCGAAGACCCGGTGGAGTACCAGCTGGGTGGCGTTGTTCAGATACCCGTCAACGAGAAGAAGGGCCTGACGTTCGCACGTGGCTTGCGCAGCATCTTGCGTCATGACCCAGATCGCGTCATGGTCGGCGAAATCCGCGATGCCGAGACCGCCCAGATTGCTTCGCAAGCGGCGCTGACGGGACACCTGGTGCTGTCCACCATCCACGCCAACAACGTGTTCGACGTCGTGGGGCGCTTCATGCACATGGGGGTGGATCTCTACAACATGGTATCTGCGCTCAATGGCGTGGTGGCGCAGCGGCTCATGCGCAAGCTGTGCAGCCATTGCGCGCAGCCATGGCATCCGCGGGCCACCGACCTCAAGGCGGCGCAGTTGCCGCTTGACACACAGGGGCACTTTTTCAGGGCTGTCGGTTGCCCGAGTTGTCGCGGCACTGGCTACCGTGGGCGCAAGGCCATCTCGGAGATCTTGTTGATGGATGACACCCTGCGCGATCTCATCGTGAGCCGCGCCTCGCTCATCCGGATAAAGAGCCATGCCAAGGCCAGCGGCACGCGATTGCTGCGTGAATCGGCGCTGGCCTGTGTGTTGCGGGGTGAGTCCACACTGGATGAGCTCAATCGCGTGACGTTGGCGGACACAGCATGACCCAAGCTGATGTCAATTCGATAGGCGATGCGCGGCAAGCCGGTGGTGGCAGGTTGCCGAGTTGGCTGCGCGTTGCCAGCCTACGTGCCCGCGCCCGCTTGAGCACGTTCGTCAGGCCGCATCAGATCCTGCTTCTGGGGCGGGACCGTGGCGTCACTGATGCCGTGGCCACTGAGGCAACCTTGGCCGCCTTTTCCTCGTGGTGCGAGGCCAAGCAGGGCAGCATTTGCGAAATCGGCTTGTCGGGCAATTGGCTGCTGTTGTGCGTGGCGGAGTCGGGGACGCCCCCTGACGCGCTGCGTGAGCAAGCGATGCTTCAGTGGGCGCACTACCACGGCCTTGACGCCGCGCAGATCAATGAGCAGTGGGTGCTGCGTGACCTGTTGGTCCCTGAAGCAGCCATTCTTTGTGCGGCACCACGGGCGTTGATTGATGGCATGAGCGAACGGGCGAGTCTGCATGGCGTGCAGGTTCGGGGTCTCTTTCCTTGGTGGGTATTCGCTTTGCAGGTGTGGTGTGAGCGACTTCTGGCTGATGTCCTGAGCGCAGAGCACTCAGCTTCGCACCAGTTGACATTGGTCGAGCCTGGCTATTTGACCCATGTGCAGGCCACCATCCGAGAACAGGGGGTACAGATCAATCGGATCTGGACCGAAGCTGGCGACCTGGCCGACCACCTCCCCCCTGTTGCCCCCGTCAGTCAGCGACCAGATAGCACGATCTTGCGGCTGCCGCCAGCGCCGCCCGGCGTACAGCCTGGGGATGAGGCCTGGCGGACCTGCTTGTGGTGCCACGCTGATCTGCGCACGCTGATGACGGACGACGTGTTCAAGGAGGCGCGGCCATGACGCGCCTGACCAAGCGCTTGCATCTGTCCGCAGCATCGTGGGCTGATGCGCTCGATTTTGTCGGCCCGCGCGTACGCACATCCCTGGCAGGTTGGGCCTTGCTGGCATTGGGGCTGGTTGCCGTTTTGCATGGCGCGGAACGGATGGATGCATCCCAGCAGGCGTGGGATGAGGCTGAATCGACCTTGAAGCGGCTGCAGCGTGGTGGGCAGAGGATGGCTGTCACAACGCAGGCGCTCGCGCCGTCGGGCCGAGACCCGGCGACAGCTGAGCCTGCTCTGGCGGAAGGTGCTTGGCAGCACGCCGGGCAATTGGCCCAGGTTCTGGGCTTTGACTGGGCGAATGTTCTGCGGCGCGTCGATACCGTGGCGGACCAGGAGCAAGTTGTGCTCCTGCAGTTCAGCCTGGATCTGGCGGCTTTGGGTAGTGGGCCAGACGCACAGCCTGAAATCAAGCTCCAGGCCGCAGTAAGGGACGATGCCCACGCCTTGCAATGGTTGGAAGCCGCCGGTCCCTATGCGAGTCTGAGGTCACGCGAACGCCTTTCAACACCCTTTGATACGCGCCACGGCAGCTATGCCTGGCGCGTGGACGTGTCGATTCGTGGGGGGGGGCCATGAACGACATCATGAGCGTGCTCAAGCGTCTCGGATGGCCCGGTCTGATCGGGTTGATGCTGTTGGGCTTCGGCTTGTGGGTCGAGTATGGCTGGACACCTGCCCAACAGGCGAAGACGGCGCAACTGGAGGCAGATGCTCGTCGATTGCGGCACGAGTTGTTGGCCGATGCAGCAAGGCTCGACGCTTCGCGCAAAGAGGGGCGAGAGCAGGGTGGTGTAGCGGGTTCACCGCAAGCGGCCTGGCAGGCCCTTTGGCGTGGTCTGCCTGATGATGCTCAGCGTGTGGCGCTGCAAAAGCATGTGTTGTTGACCGCGCAAGAGCGTGGCCTGGTGCTCAACAATGTGCAGTACAGCGGTCAGATGGAACCCTGGTTGGACAAGCAGTCCAAGCAGGGTTTGTGGCGGTTGCGGATGTCCATGCCGGTAGAGGGATCCTATCCGGCCGTGCGCGCCTGGCTGGATCGATTGTTGCAACAACCTGCGCTCAGCCTCGACGCTTTGGAGTTGCAGCGTAGCAGCGCGATGTCCGACCAGATTAAGGCTCAAGTCAGTGTGTCACTTTGGTGGCGTCAGGGCGGGGGGCAACGATGAAGCCACCGTTGTTGGTCGGGCTGGCCGTGGTGCTTGGGGCGACGATCTGGGCTTCCATGCAGGAGGACGATGCCGTAGAGCCCACACGCGCCGACGATGCCCGACCTGCGGCCAGATCGACTGCCACCCAAAGGCCCAAGGAGTCACAGCAGGTGTCATGGGCACAAACGCAATTGATGGATGGTGTGTTGCTCTGGCAGAAGCGGCGAGATGGTGATGGATGGGGTGATGGGCCCAGGCCGACCAGCGTGGCATGGGCCTCGCTTCTCCCTCCGACTCCTGTACAGGCCGCGCAGTCAGAAAAGGATGTGCCACCTCCCGTGGCGCCACCGTTTCCGCACAAATGGCTTGGGCGTTACAACGACGAAGCCGTCGGCGTTCAGGAACCCGTCGTTGGCGCCTCGTCCGTCGGTGTGGTGCGGCCGGTTCAGCGGGCCTTGGTGGCGGGGCCGTCGACCACCTGGGTGCTCAAGGAAGGTGACGTCGTCGACGGGCAATGGCGTGTCGATCGGATTGAAGCTCGCACGATGCAATTGACCTATCTGCCCCTGAATCTGCCTCAGACACTGGCGATGAAATGACCATGACAAGCCTTCATAAACCTAGCATGCTGAATCTGGTGCTGAGCCTCTCAGTCGCGCTTCTACTGGGTGCTTGCGCGTCTCCGGCTGTCGATCAGGCCCGGCAGTTGGGCAAGCAGGGGCAGCATGAAGCGGCGTTGACCACGTTGAGGCACGCCTTGACGGAGAGCCCGAATGATCGGCGTTTGCAGCTTGCGTACGCCACCCTCCAGGAGGAGGCCGTGAACGAACTGGTACCCAAGGCATCGGTGGCACGGTCGGCTGGCAAGCTCGACGAGGTCAGGGCTGTGCTGAGTCGCCTTGACAGCATTGCGCCGCAGCATCCACGAACCGCCTCTATTCGACAGGATCTCGAACGCATCAAGCGCTTGGAGCGCCTCTTGGATGATGCCAGGCAGGCATTCAGTGAACGTGCCTATGAACGTGCCGAGGCGGCGTTGCGCTCCTTGCTGGCCGAAGACGCTGGCAACCGTCGAGCGCGTGATCTGTTGGACAACATCGAAGCCTTGCGGGCGCAACAAACCCGCCAGCAAAGCACCTTGTCGCTGGCTGCCTCGCAGCAGCCAGTGACGTTGGAGTTCCGCGAAGCACCTCTGAAAAACGTGTTCGAAGCGCTCTCCCGGGCCGCCAACATCAACTTCGTTTTTGACAAGGATGTTCGTGGCGAAAGCAAAGTCACCCTGTTCTTGCGCAACACCAGCGTGGAAGAGGCCATGCGGGTCATCTTCAGTACCCAACAACTGGGATCCAAGCTGCTCAACGACAACACCGTGTTGGTCTTTCCAGGCACCCAGCAGAAGCAGCGGGAGTTGCTGGACACGGTTACCCGGTCGTTCTACCTGACCAACGCCGATACCAAGCAGGCTCAGACACTCATCCGTACAGTGGCCAAGACCCGCGACATCTACGCGGATGAGCGGCTCAACATGCTTGTCGTGCGCGACACGCCGGAAGTGATGCGCCTGATCGAGCGCCTCATCCAGAGCCTGGACCTGCCAGATCCGGAGGTCATGCTGGAGTTGGAGGTCATGGAGGTGTCCACCAAGACGCTGGACCAAGTTGGCATCAACTGGCCAGAGGCCGTGAACTATGGTGTGCCTGGAAGCACTGCACCTATTGCGCTCTCATCCCCTTTGCCTGATTCGCTGCGCTACTACGTGCCCAACCCGCTGGCCATCGTGAACCTCAAGTCCACGCGGGGTGCAACCAATCTGCTGGCCAACCCGAAAATCCGTGCACGCAATCGCGAAAAGGCCAAGGTGCTGCTGGGGGAAAAGTTGCCTATCTTCACCACCACCTCGACGGCCAATGTAGGGGTTTCTGCATCCGTGACCTATCTGGATGTGGGCCTCAAACTGGAAGTGGAGCCTCAGATCCTGCTTGACAACGATGTGGCGATCAAGGTCGCGCTGGAAGTCAGCAGCATCACCGACAAGGTCCTTGGGCCACAGGGCTCCATCGCCTACCAGGTCGGTACACGCCAGGCATCGACTACCCTGCGCTTGCGGGATGGGGAGACCCAGATTCTGGCTGGATTGATCAACGATAACGAAAGCCGCTCGTCAGCGGGCATCCCCGGTTTGCACAACATGCCGATCGCGGGGCGTCTGTTTGGCTCGACCACCGACTCCAAAGAGAAGACTGAAGTGATCCTGTTGGTCACGCCTCACATCGTGCGCAATCTGGTTCAGCCTGCCTCGGCGGTATCCCTCATGCCTTCTGGCACGGAAGCCCAACCAGGTGCGGCGTCTTTGCTGTTGCGCAAAGGCGTGACGGCCCGAAGCGGTGCCCAGGGTACGGCGGCGTCCTTGCCGAGTGCTGCTGCCGGACGTGGTGCGGGTGTCACTGGTAGCACTGCGGCGGCCCCGGCTGTCAACTTGAGCGGGCCGGAAGAGGTGCTGCCGGGCGCATCCTTCCAGGTCTCGGTGCGTAACCCGACGAACCAGCCCTTCAGCGCTGTCTTGCTCATCGACAGTGGTGTGCTCGAGATGGACATGCCTGGCGGCGGGCAAGGCAGCTCAACCAGCATCTCGGTCCCGCCGAACGGCATACAAACCGTGACGATGCGTGTCAAACCCGGCCTCAGATCCGCCGAGACGATGGTCACCCTGGACGGCGGTGCCGAACCATTGCGCCTGAGGGTACGCGACCCTTCATCGCCGGACGGCGCACCGTCTCAGGAGAACCCCGATGCAGACGAGCCGGCATCCGATCTCAACCGCTGATACCGGGCGAGGCGGGCTTCGCGGCTTCACGCTCATCGAAATGGTGGTCGTGGTGATGATCGTGGCGATACTTGCCAGTGCGGCCATGCCCCTGTCTGCGTTGCACAAGCGGCGCACCCAGGAGGCTGAATTGAGGCAGTCTCTGCGCGTCATTCGATCGGCCCTGGACGCCTACAAACAAGCCTGGGATGCTGGCAAGATCGAGAAGAAGGTGGATGACTCCGGCTATCCGCCCAACCTCCATGTGCTGGTCGATGGCGTCAAGGATGTGTCGAGCCCCAAGGGGCAGCGCATCTACTTCTTGCGGCGCCTGCCTCGCGATCCCTTTGCGGATCCACTGCTGTCTGCGGCGCTGACATGGGGGGGGCGCAGCTATGACAGCCCGCCGGACTCCCCGGCTGTTGGTGCGGATGTCTTCGATGTTTATTCCCGCACACCCGGCCTTGGCCTGGATGGCACGCCCTATCAACAATGGTGAGGCCCAGCATCATGTTCAAACAAGTGTCGCACCGGCGGCGGGGCTTCACGCTCATCGAGCTCATTGTGGTCCTGGCGATCATCGCGCTGCTGGCCAGCCTGGTCGCACCACGCTATAGCCGGTCGGTGGACAACGCGCGCGAGGCCTCGCTCAAGACGTCGCTCAATGTCATGCGCGATGCCATCGACAAGTACATGGCTGACAAGGGCAGCTACCCCGACTCCTTGCAGGATCTGGTGCGCCGCGGCTACCTCAGGCAGATCCCTGAAGACCCCATGACCGGCACGCGGGACAGTTGGCAGATGCTGCCACCACCACCAGACAGTCAGGACAAGGGCCGCATGGCAGATGTGCGCAGCGGTGCGAGTGGACGAGGTCAGAACGGCGAGCTTTTCAGCAACTGGTAGAAGGGGTGAAATGAAGCGCTCTCGATCCCAGGTGGGCTTTACCTATCTGATGCTGCTTTGGTGGGTTGCCATCAGCGGCGTGTTGCTCACGGCACTGGCTCAGAGATGGACTGTCGAGGCGCAGCGTCAGAAGGAAATGGATCTGGTCTTCAAGGCCGGACAGATCAAATCCGCCATTGAGGCTTACGCCAAAGTACCCGTGCACGAAGGTGCAGGGCGCTACCCCGGTCAGTTGTCGGATTTGTTGGAAGATCGTCGCACGGGTTCCGTTCGCCATCACCTGCGCAGGCTTTGGCCGGATCCGATCACGGGTCAGCCCTGGGGGCTGATCAGAGATCAAGAAGGCATCAAGGGTGTCTTCAGCTTGTCACGGAAGAAGCCCATGCGTGGCCCTGATGGCGTGCTGACGTTTTCAGAATGGCGTTTCGAGGCGGCATCGAATCCGGCCCCGTCGCCTTGAATCGCTGGATTCGTCAACAAACCGTCATCCAGCGTACATAGACTGCAGCAAATTTCCTTCAGGCTGTCATGTCATCACAAAACGTCGCGCCCGAGCAATCGGAAGTACTGCTGCGTGTCATTGAGTCCGCGCCGCAGGTTTGCAGGCGCCATCAGTTCTTCGTCTGGAGTCAAGGTGACTTCCAGCGTTGGTTGCCGCACAAGATCAGCGTGTGTGGTACGTATGACCGTGACCAGCGCGACCTGGTGTTCGACATCTTCAACAGCGTGCCTGTTCCCGACGCCGTGGTTCAAGGCTTGAAGGACATCCGCTCCGAACTCATGCAAACCGCATTGAGCACCTGGCATCGCGGTCGTCGCCAGGCGTGTCGCATGCCGTTGAACCGGATTGGCGCCTCCTCTTCTTTGCGCCAGACGCTGACCGATCTCGGCTATGACGAGGTGTTGATGCACGGCATTCATCGCCCTGGTCGCCCTGAGGAAATCGAGAGCTTTTTCCTGTTTACTCAGCCGCACGAGGCGTTCAGTGAGAACGTGCTGCGCTCACTCGACATGCTGTTGCCTTGCCTGCATGTGGCCTATCAGCGCGTCTGTGCCACTGAGCGGCAGATGGTGGTGGGGCGAACCATGTCGTCAGCGCTGCCGGGGCAGCCTTACCAGCGCTTGATTCCGATCACCGAACGTGAGCGGGAGATCCTGCTTTGGGTGCGTGATGGTTTGAGCAACCAGCAGATCAGTGAAAAGCTGGGTATCAGCGCGTTGACTGTCAAGAATCATGTGCAGAAGATCTTGCGCAAGCTGGGTGCGGCCAACCGAGCCCAAGCCGTGGCCCGTGCCATGACGATGAATGCACTGAGCATCATGCCCAGCCATCACATGGGCGACTCCACTTACTGATTGAACCACCATGCTGATCCCAACCCAAGCCGGCTTGCGAGCCGGCGTTTTCATTGCTTTGACCGGTACGTGCTGCTTGCAAGCCTGGGCGCAGATTCCGCCGATGCGGGAGCACGACGGGCACGCCCTGCGTGACCAGCATGAACGGTCATCTTTTGTGGCGCCGGAGGTTGTGCCGGAGCGCAAGGGCCCAATGCCGGAGCATCTGTTCCAGTCCATCAAGCAAGGTGGGCCCTGGGTGCCAGCCCCGGTCGGTCAGCTTGGGCCCGTGGAGCGGATATTCATGAGCTTGTTGAAGAGCGGCGCATGGAAGGATGCCAAAGCGTTTCTCAAGAATGACTCGCCGGATCTGAATCTGCCGAATGAAATCGGGGATACACCTCTGACCCTGGCAATCAAGGCCGGACAACTGGACCTGGTGCGCGACATGCTGCGCAAGGGGGCTGACATCGCGCAGTTTGGTTCGGGTGGCTACGCGCCTTTGGCCTTGGCGGCATTCACCAGGCAGGAGTTGGTGCTCAAGGAGTTGTTGCGCCATGGCGCGCGTGTCGATCAATACAGCCGCCACGGGCAGTTGCCATTGCATCTGGCTTGCCTGGTGGGTGACGAGCGAGTTGTGCAGGTGCTGCTGGATGCGGGTGCTGATCCGGCCGCCTTCAACCTGTCGGGGCGTCATGCGTTGGCCGAGGCTGCGAGCAATGGCCAGGTTGGTGTCATGGCTTTGTTGTTGGCGCAGGGGGTCTCGATCGAGTTGCGAGATCAGCACAAGTTGACGGCCTTGCATGCAGCCGCTGCGGCCCAAAATTCTGAGGGTGTGGCCTGGTTGCGTCAGCGTGGCGCCACTGTACCTGGCCCGCTCACACAAGTGCTGCTGGACAAGCTGGCCGAAGGCGGTGCTGGCAGCCCGCTTTGATGTGTGCAGGTCACAAGCGCGGTTCGTGCATGAACCTCCCCCCTTGTTCATGGGGGGGCAAGTGCGGGGCGATGTCTCTCCACGCTGATTGAACAAAGGCCTGATCCAAACGGATCAGGCCTTTGCATTTGTGCGGTTCGTTCTGCCATACCTGATAGGTATCTTGACGGTCGTTGGGGCGCTCCTTGATGGCTTCCGCCAAACGGACTAGGTGGATACCTCTGCGGGCTGCTACGGATGTCACATCACGCCGAGACACTTCGGCATGCCCCGAGCAAGCAGTTTTTGTCCGGGGACATACAAAAGTTTTCTCATCCTCTCTTTCGGAGATCAAGCAAATGAAACTGCAACACATTGCCGCCGCTGTGGCCCTGGCTGTCGCCGGTACTGCACACGCTGCCGTCGACACGATGGCTACCAACAACAGCTCGCTGTTCCTGATCGCGTTTGACAACGCCAGCGGCACCCAAACCCAAACCGCCGGTTTCTTCGACCTGGGCCTCAACCTGAACGACTTCCTGCCTACGGCTGCCCTGACGCAGACCAACCAGAAAGTTGAATGGGACTTCGCTGGCAACACCATCAAGGTGAACGGCACGCTGCAAGCCTCCACGAACTCATGGGACGCCGCCTTCGACAAGCTGGTTGCTAACTCTGACGCCGGCCAGATCAAGTGGACCGTGGGCGCTGGTGACTCTGTATCCGATCCTTATGTCAATTTTGTGGTGGCTGGTACGCCTAACGCCTCCGCTCTGTCCAGCCAGAACTCGGGCAAGACTGCCGCGATGGCTTCGGTGAACAACTTGTTCAGTCTGAACTTGTTGAACAAGGGCACCGTCAACGTCGCTGGCGTTGACAACGGCGCCTGGACAGCTGTGGGCACCATCGACGGTGCCAACGCCGCTGCTGGTTACGTGATTGACTCCACTCTGTTCGGCACCAACTGGCAAACCAAGCCTGCCTGGGTTACCACCACCACCAATGCCCAGAACAATTTCTGGAAGCTGAACGCTGATGGTACCGAAGAAGCTCTGGGGGCGGCCGCTGCTGGTTCCACCATCATCAACAGCGCCAACCTGCTGAACGACAAGGGCACCTTCACGTTCAACGCCGCTGCCAAGACCCTGACCTGGGAAACCGCCGCGCTGGCCCCCGTGACGCCTTCCGTCCCTGAAGCCAGCACCTACTCCATGGGCCTGACCGCTCTGGCTCTGATGGGTCTGTTGGCCCGTCGTCGTCGCGGCTGATCGCCGTGATGTGACAGAGGCCGGCTGCCTGCAGGGGCCTCTGTCTGTTCAGCTTCCGCTTTGCTCTGCTTCGTACCCGCATTCCCTTCTTTTCGGAGAATTTCCATGCAATTCAACAAGATCGCTCTGGCTTCCGCCGCCGCCGCCGTTCTGGGCTTCGCTGGCCAGGCTCAAGCCCTGACCGCCCCCGCAGGCACCACCGTGTACATGACCGGTGCTTCCGCCACTTCGGCCAACTACGTTGCCGCTCTGAAGAGCCTGTGTACCGCTGCCGGCGGCAGCGCCAAGGTTTTCAAGAACAACACCAACGTTGGCACCCTGGGCAACTTCTTCACCGTGCAATGCCAGAACGCTGCTGGCACCGCCGTGGTTGATTTCGACACCCTGAGCACCTCCACCGTGGCTTTCAACGTTGACGGTGGTTCTTTCACCGCCGTTGTCAACTCCTCCACTGGCGGCACGGCCACCAAGTTCATCACCCCCACGGCTGCCACCTTCGGTGAAACCTGCGCCATCGGTGTGGATACCATCGCTTGCGCCCAAACCGCCACGACCGAGACTAAGGTGTCTGAAGGCGGTTTCATGGACATGGAGCCCGCAGCTTTCGGTACACAAGTTGACGTCTACGGTGACATTTCCGGCAACGTGGCCGTGTCCAACTTCAGCCAGGCTTTCTACGTCGCTGTGAGCAAGGGCCTGTACGACGCCCTGCAAACCGCCCAAGGTGTGGCCGAGCCTGTCGGTGCTGACGAGCGTCTGCCCCAGTATCAGCCTTCGATTTCGCGCGCTCAGTACGCTTCGATTGCCAACAATGACGTGTTTGGCCAAGCCAAGACGGCCCCCGGTGCATTCCTGGGTGTTCCTGCTGGCAAGCTGACCCTGTGCCGCCGCGTTGACACTTCGGGCACGCAAGCTGCTTCGAACCAGTACTTCATGAACACCCTGACCGGTATCGGCCCCAACGGCGGTAACCTGACCCCGATCGGTGCGGCTTTCCCCGCCACGTCTACGTTCGCTGTGAACGAAGGTGCCTCGACCAGCAACACCCGTTCCTGCCTGGGTTCGGCCACCGCCTACGCTGTTGGCGTGCTGTCGGCTGAAAACGCCCCCAAGACGACCGACCTGTATCGCTACGTCAAGCTCAATGGCGTGGCCATCGGTGATGCCGTGAAGAACAAGAACGCCGCTGTTCTGGGCAACTACGACTTCGCCTACCAGAGCTTCACCTACTGCGCTGCTGGCGTGGGTTCGTGCGCTGTGCTGGATGCCATCAACAACACGTTGGGCGACCTGACTAACTCGACCGGTCTGTACGGCAAGGGTGAGTCCCCTTTCCACCACAACGACAACAACGCCAACCCCATCACCAAGAACTAAGTTTTTGTGATGTGTGCACCCGCTCGGATGAGGGGGTGCCTGGCTGAAAACACGCAGTCCCCAGTGATGGGGACTGCTTCATTTGTGTCAGAGAAAAAATGAAAAATGCGTTTGCTCGTGCTGTTGTAGCTGTCACCGCCCTGGTGTCTGCTTCGGCGATGGCCCAGACCACGGCCAGGCCCGCTGCGGCTGCCACGCCTGCATTCGATGTGCTGGAGTTTGTCGTTGAAGGCAATACCTTGCTCGCACCGGAACTGGTGGAGAAGGTGTTGTCGCCCTACATGGGGCCTGGCAAGACCTTCAAGGACATCGAAGCTGCACGCAACGCTTTGGAAAAGTCATTCCAGGAGGCCGGCTACCTGAGTGTGCTGGTCAACCTGCCCAATCAAAAGGTCTCCGACGGCGAAGTGCGCATCGAGGTCAACGAGGCCAGTGTTGCCCAGTTCAAAGTGACTGGTGCGCAATACCACCTGCCAAGCAGAATTCGGGAGGCCGTGCCCAGTTTGGCGGAGGGCAGCGTGCCCTTGTTTCCTCAAGTTCAGAAAGAGCTGGGTGACGTCCAGACCCGTGACCTGCAGATCACCCCCATCGTCGGTTCCAGCGAAGATGGCGCCGCCGTCGAGGTGGAGCTCAAGGTACAGGATGAGGCGCCCTTGCATGGCTCCGTTGAGATCAATAACGTCCAGAACTTCAACACATCTCAGGGGCGCGTGAGCGCGGGCCTGAACTACAGCAACCTGTTCCAGCGTGGCCATTCGCTGGGTTTCTTCTGGCAGTACGCACCGAACCGCCCCACAGATGGCAACTCGCTGTCCACCATCTACAGCCTGCCCTTGAACCCGCGTGACACCCTGCTGGGTGCCTTCACCATCAGCGACAGTGAGACGCCCTCCAATGTGGGCACCTCGTCGGGCCCGACAGCCACCATCACCAAGGGCCAGATCTACAGCCTGCTGTGGATGCACCAGCTGAATTCGCGTGGCTGGCCTGTGCAGCATGACATGTTCCTGGGCCTGGATTACCGCAACAACAAGGACGCCAACCGTTACGCGCAGGGCTTCACCACGGCGAAGCCGCCGCTGCGCTACCCCTTGCTGTCGGCCGGCTACAACCTGAACAAAAAGGGCAGCAGCAACTCGGTATTCAGCCTGAACACGTCGGTGAAGGTGTCCTCTGATGGGCTGGCGGGCCGCATGGTGAACTGTGATGGCGTGGAGCGAGACCAGTTCGAATGCCGCCGCAAGGGGGGCAGTGCCGATTTCATGGCGCTGCGCCTGGGCATGGCCTATGAGCAGTCACTGGGCAAGTGGCGCCTCAAGAGTGAGTTTGAACGTCAAGTGGCATCGGCCCCGCTGCCGTCCGCTGATCAATACAGCCTCGGTGGTATCGAGACCGTTCGCGGGTACTACGACGACGAGCAGTCTGGCGACGAAGGCTGGCGCGCGAGGTTGGAGCTGCATACGCCCACATGGTTGACGCTGGGTGATGCGCAGTTCACGGCGTTGGCGTTTCTCGACCGTGGGGATGTGCATTTCATGGACGCCCAAGCCACCCAGTTGACCTATATGCACCTGGGTAGCAGCGGTCTGGGGCTGCGCGTGGATGGCGACAAGGGCTTGTCCGTGCGCCTGGATGCGGCACGGCCTATCTTCAGCACCCAAAGGGTGGTGGACGGTGGGCAGCGTGCCTACGCCAGTGGCCCGAAGGCGGGCCGCGGTGTGCGCTGGCACTTCAGCCTGCGCCAGTCATTCTGATTTTCGTTTTGGCAGTACCGGTTAGTTGAGGAAAGATCGTCATGAACAAGCATGTCCATCGTCTGGTGTTTGACCGTCGTCGCGGTATGCGCGTGCCAGCTGCCGAACACGTGCGCAGCAGTGGCAAGGCCGCTGGCGGCCAGACCCGCGCCGTGGCGCTGGCTTGCGCCATGTTGCTCACCGCCGGTGTGGCCGATCAGGCTGAGGCGCAGAACCGAACGCTGACCAGTGTGGTGCAGCGTGCCAGCGGTGTGGCGCGGACCAACCCGGGTAGCCCTTTGCCCGTGTTCAGCACGGAAAAGAAGTACACCGACCTCAACTTCGGCAGCTTCAAGGACCCCTACAAGTCCGATGATGGCCTGACGATGACGATCGATCAGATCGATCGCCTGGTCATCATCAACTGGGACAGCTTCAACATCGACAAGGGCTATACGGTCGCCTTCAAGCAGCCCACCAATGGCACGGCGCTCAACCACATCCATGACCTGAACCCCAGCGTCATCATGGGTAAGTTGCAGGCCAATGGCGAGATCATCCTGGAGAACACCAACGGCGTGATTTTCGGTTCGACTGCGCGCGTGGATGCCGGCAAGCTGATAGTCACGGCGCTCAAGGTGGCGGACGACACATACAAGGCGGGTCTGCGCAATTTCGGGTCGACCAAGCAGAACCGACCGAGCTTTGGTGATGACAATGGCAATGCCGATGGCGTTGTGTCGGTGGAGGCCGGTGCCGAGATCCGGTCGTTGGCTGGTGGCGAGGTCATGTTGATCGCACCCAAGGTGCTTAACGAGGGTCTGATTGAAACGCCAAAAGGGCAGACCATCTTGGCCGCGGGTCAGAAGGTCTATCTCTACGCCACGACCAATGACGCTGCTCAGCGCGGTCTGCTCGTGGCAGCCGATGCCTTTACGGGTGATGCCAAGCCGGAGGGAGTCGGGGTCGCCGAGAACCTGGGCAAGATCTTTGCGGAACAAGGCACCATCAACATGGTGGGGGCGGCGATTCGCCAGCGCGGGGTGTTGACCGCCACCACGGCCGTGAAGGGCCAAAACGGCGCCATCTTCCTGCAAGCGCATACGACAACCAGGGATGCCCTCACCAAGTCTGACGAGCCTGTCAGGGTCGGTGCGATGTTGGGCACGGTCGAGCTGGGCGAAGGCAGCGTGACCTCCGTGCTGCCTTCCACTGCGATAGTCAAAGATCCCGAGACGGGCAAGATGGTGGAGGCCACGCAGGCCGACAGTGAAGACTTTTACCGGTCGCGCATTGCCATTGAGGGCCGTGATATTCACGTCAAGGAAAACGCCAAAGTGATGGCACCTTCTGGCGTGGTGACCATCCGTGCTGCGGAGGTTTCCAGCAACGAGTTGGATGGCTATCGTGAAGACAATGGTGCCTACCGGGCCGATAGCAGCCGCATCGTAATTGATGCCAATGCCGTCATCGATGTGTCCGGCTTGCGCGGCGTGTCACTGGATGCGACGCGCCACCAGCTCACGGGCCGACTGTTCGCGTCTGAACTGTCTGACTCGCCCGTGCAACGCGGCGGTGTGCTGTATCGCAAGGACTTTTTCTCGGATGCACGACGTGCCGTGAACGTGGCCAACGTCAAAGGCTTCTATGATCAGATTCAGCGATCCGCAGCAGAGCTGTCCACCTCAGGCGGTGTGGTGCGCATCGTCTCCAATGGTTCACTGATTGCAGACCCGAGTGCCCGCATCAACTTTTCTGGTGGTTCGACGATCTACAAGGCCGGCAGCATTGCATCGTCCATTCTTCGCAGGGATGGGCGGATCGTCCGCCTTGAAAATGCCAAGGCAGGCGATCAATACGGCGAACTGCTGACCAGCAGCGCCGGGACCGGACTGAAAGCCAGCGTGCAGGAAATCACCGTGGGCGACAACGCCGGTGCCGCCTTGGTGGCTGCGCCTTACCTGTCCTTGCCAGCCAAACTGGATGGCAGTGTGGTGCTGGGCGAGGCGCAGCGCACATCTGGCCAAAGCATGGGGAAATACGCCGATTTCTTCGAATCGGACCTCAGCACCAACGAGCAGAACGCCAAGCTCTGGAAACGCCAGAAATCACCCAATCTGGCTTCGTCGCCCAATCTCTACACCTCATTGCGTCCACTGAGCGGCTGGGTGAGTGTGGGCAGGCAGTTCATTGGTGGCGCTGAACAACAGATCCTCAATGGCATCGACCTTGTAGGGGGCGGTATTGCTGGCGTGGCGGCACCCTCGAACTGGCAAGACGCGGAGGCCTGGGCTCAGACTTTGTCGCAATTGGGGCGTACAGCCACTTTGTCCGCCGCTGCCTTGAACACCTCTGGCATTGGCCGCCTTGATCTCCAGGCCCAGAAGATCCGCATTGGTACCGAAGGGGCGCCAGTCAATCTGAACCTGCACGGTACCGGTCAATTGAATGCGACAGGTGTCGAGGTCGAACTCAAGGGACGCATCCGAGCCGCAGGCGGTGATGTGGCCATGAATGCAGCGCTTGGCGACATCACGATCGCGCAGGGCAGCAACATCGATGTCAGCGGGACCCTGCTCGATGACCGGGTTGGCGAGCCTGATGCCAATGAGGCCGTCGTGGTGAACGGGGGCAAGGTTGTATTGACTGCTGCGACGAACATCGTGCTGGATGGCGGTATCGACGTGTCAGGTGGTGCCTGGCGAGACGGCAGTGGCAAATTGAGCCAGGGCACGGCAGGCACCGTGGACATGGCGATCAACACGGGGGCGACGGCGAACATCGCCCCTGTGGGGCGGATTGCGGGTAGCCTCTCTGGTGTCAAGGGCTATGACTTCGCGAAGGGCGGCACATTCAAGATCAAGGGCGTGAGTTCCCTGAACCTGTCGGGCGGCAACACCGATCCCTTGGGTGTGAACGTGTCGCTCGAAGGTCTGGCCGAGCAGGGTTTCGGCACCATGGAGCTCAGCAGCCTGGGGCATGTCGAGATCGCTGCCAACGCCATCATCAAGCCCGAGTTGAAGAACTGGGTGCTGACGCCCTCCAGAGTTGGTGCGCTGACCGACAAGGGTATGGTGTCCGTCGACAAGCTGGTAGCGGGCTTGCGCCAGGGTGTGTCGGTGTCCTTGACGGCGGCGCAGGTGGCGAACGCCAAGGGGCTGGCCCTGCCTGGCCTGGAAAACGGCGCCAACATCACCGTGGGCACGAACGCCGAACTGAATGTGGGCATTGGCGGTGCGATCAACCTGGCGGCCGGCGGGCACATCGAAGTGGATGGCAAGCTGCGTGCCCGGGCTGGCCAGGTGTCAGCCGTGATCCTGGGTGAGCGCGGCGGCACCGCCACGGACGCGGGCAATTCGCCCGACGCGGCTGGCTGGAAGCCCGATCAACTGATCCACCTGAACACCAATGCCGAGATCGACGTGTCGGGCGTGGTGAAGTCCTACATGCCTGATGGAGACAACAAGGCTATCGACGACGCCCGCGAGCGGGTGGTGGGTGAGGTACTGGCAGGCGGTACCGTGTCCCTGGGTGCCAAGGGCGAAAAGGGCCGTGTGCGTGGTCGCGTGATCACGGAGGAGGGCTCGAAGATTCTGCTCAAGGGGGTCAAGGGCGAACTGGACCGCGGGCGCACCGTGAACAAGAGTACCTTGTACGCGGGCGCGGGCACCTTGAACGTGGTGTCCACGGATGGCTTTGCGCTGCTGGGCTCGGTGGACGCCAATGCAACAGACACCTCTGTGAACGGCGGGCAGTTGAATGTGTCTGTGTCCCGCGAAGGGGCCAATGACCTGGTTCAGGCCGGTACGGCCTACACGGCACAGAGCCGCACTGTGCGGGTGATCAACACCAAGGAAGAACTGGCCGCCGAATTGGGGCTGACCAAGGACCGCCGCACCATTGACCAGAGCAAGCTGGTGGCCGGCGAGGGCGTGCTGTCTTCCACCCAGATGGTGGCAGCGGGCTTTGACCGCATCAACCTGCGCGCCGATGACCAGGTGGTGTTGGACAAGGGTGCCCAGATCAGGCGTGCTGACGATGAGGTGCAATTACGCTCGGTCATCCTCAATACGCCCATCGTGCGCGCCACGGACGGTGATGCTGGTGACCACCAGATTCGCGCGCACCATGTCTCGCTGGGTGACCGTGATCTGGCCCACACCGAGAACACCAGCTACCCTGAAGCCAAGGCCGCCAACAAGGGCTTGGCTGGCGAGGCCAATCTGGATGTCCAGGCCGGCCTGATCGAGGTTCACGGCCACACGGCCTTGCAAGGCTTTGATGCCAGCAGCTTGCGCGCCACCTTGAGCGCCAACAACAATGTGCTGGCCGAGCGCCGCGATGGCGAGATCCGCTTTGTGGGTCGAACCCCCACCACGGACAACAAGGTCAGTTCCTCGTTGGAAAGCGTTTTCAGCTATTCGGGCCAGCTTGATCTGACCGCCGGGCAGGTGTATGCCACCACGCTGACGAAGGCCAGCATCACCGGCTACGACGGTGTGGCCGCCGTCAAGGACGTCCACGATGGCGTGGACCTGCGCATCAAGGCGCCCAGCGCCGGATCGACCAGCCAGATGCCTTTGTCGGCGCTGGGTTCGATGAGCCTGACCGCCGATGACATCGAGGTGGACGGTGTGCTGCGCCAGCCCTTTGGCGAGATCAAGCTCACGGCCAACAACAGTCTCACCCTCACCGACCGGGCCGAGTTCTCCGTCACGGGGGCAGGCCTGCTGGTGCCGGTCGGTCACACGGAAAACAAAAAGACCTGGAAGTACAACACCCAGGGCAGCCACCTGGATGACACGAAGCTGGAGGCCATCCAGCAATTGACCGGGGGCCTGCCGACCGACAAGTCGGTCACGCTCACAGGCCAGACGGTGAAGATCGCCAGCCAGTCTGCCTTGAACGCACAAGCCGGTGGCGACCTGCTGGCCTGGGAGTTCGTCAAGGGCACGGGCGGCACGACGGACACCCTCAACCGTCCCAATGTGTTTGCGGTGCTGCCCAGCTACACCTACGACTTCGCACCCTACGACACCGAAATCATGGCCACCACGCAAGCCGTGGGGACCAACCTGAAGGCCGGTGACAAGGTCACCATCACCTCCAGCAACGGGGTGCTGGCGGCAGGCAGCTACACGCTGTTGCCTGCACGCTATGCCATCTTGCCGGGTGCCGTGCTGGTATCCGAGACCAAGCTCAATACAACGGCAGCTCTGGATCGGGGTGCACTGGCCGACGATGGCAGCTGGACGGTGTCTGGCTACAAGAGCGCCGTGGGCACCCGCATCAACGGCGGTAACGACGCCCGCCTGGGGCTGGTGCTGGAGCCGGAGGCCACTTTCCGCAAGAAGTCCGAGATCACCGTGACTTCGATCAACAGCTTCCTGGATGGCCGCATTGCCGGCGACGGCGTGACTGCGCTGGCTCGCCCGGGTGATGCCGGGCGCGTGTCGCTGTGGTCGGCTGCCAATTTCGACTGGATGGCACGCTTCAAGCTCCAGGGCACCAGTGGTTTCCTGGGCGGCCAGTTCGACTTGTCCATGGGCAAGATGGCCGTGATGGCCGACCCCAATGAAGCGGCTGCAGCAGGCTATGCCCGCATCAGCCTGGATGCCCTGAACGCCACAGGGGCGGACAGCATCGTGCTGGGCGGCACACGCTCGGGCACAGCGGCCAACGCCACGGTGGATGTCAAGGCGAGCGACGTGAAGTGGGTGGCAGCCAAGGCCGCGCCAGACGCATCGGCACAAGAGCAGGCCCGTGTGGCCGGGTTGAATGTGCTGCAGACGCCGGGTGACGTGCTGTCGGTGGCGACCTCATCCGTGTCGGTGGATGACGGTATGACCCTGGCCTCGACTGGCCGCGACACCCAGTCCTCGCGTGTTTACAAGGTCGCGGGAGCAGGTGCCGCCTTGCTGGTTGGCAGCGTGCAGAACACCGATCTGCAACGCACGCTCACGGAGAAGACCACCAAGGGCGACCTGAAGGTGGGTAAGGCCACCTTGCAAGGCGCCACCTTGCAGCTGGACGCGACGGGGGTGTTTGACCTCGACAGCGAAACGAAACTGAATACGGGCTCCATTGGCCTGGGTGCACAGGCCATTCGCGTGGGTGGTGCGGCAGCCAAGGATGCATCCAGCACCCTGACCTTGACAGGCAAGGCTCTGGATGCGGTCAGCCAGACGGCCCAGGTGCAATTGCGCGCCTATGCCAGCATTGACCTGGTAGACGATGTGACACTGGGTGCGCGGGATGCCACCACACAGCAGGCCCGCATCAACAAGCTCACCCTGGACGCACCGATGTTGCGTGGTGTCTCCAGCACCACGGACCAGGCGGGCCTGACTGCGCAGGTACTGGCGCGTGACATCACGCTGCGCAACAGCTCTGGCCTGGCGGCAGATGACAAGGCGGCGGCGGGCACCAACAAGCTGGTGATGAGGGCCGAGCCAGCCAAGGCCGATGGCCGCACTGGTGGCATTGTGTTTGCCGCTCAGGCAAAGAGTCAGGCGCAGATGTTGGAGTTGAAACAAGCGCTGATTGCTGCAAAGGCGACCAAAGATGCGGCAAATGCCACCACCACTGAAAAAGCCCTGGAGTTGGCGCAACAGCAAGCTCAAGCCTTGTCTGTCAAGCTTGGGCTGAGCGAGGCAAACAAGCAGGCTCTGGTTGCTGAGTTGGTCCTGGCCCAAAGTCAAGATTTGACGACTGAATCTGGGAAGTTACAGGCTCAAGCCCGTGCAACGGCCTTGGCGCAAGCGGCAGGCCAGACGCTGGCCTTTGTACAGGCGACCTTGTCCAGCAAGGGCGACGTGGTGACCCGTGGCACCGGCACGGTCACGGCTCAGGGTGATATGACCATCGAGTCGGCCCGCCTCACCGCTTCGTCTGATGCGAACTACACCGTGAGCGCGAACGGTGATCTGGTCATCAACAAGCGCAGCGATGCCCGCACGCTCGACGAATCGGTCGGTGTCGGTGGACAACTGACGCTCTCTGGCGCCCGGGTTGCTCAGAACGGTGTGGTGGACATCGAGTCTGGCACGCTGAAGATCACCGGCAAGGGCACAGCCGGCCAGACCGATACCGTGGTGCTCGGTGAAGGTTCGACCACCAGCGTGAAGGGCCGCAGCCATGCGATGTCTGACACCTGGACGGTGGCCACCCCAGGCGGCCGTGTGGACATCACGGCCGAGAAGGGTGATGTGGTGCTGGCGGGGCTGATCGATGCATCTGCACCGGCCTTGTCCGCCAAGGATGACGGCACCCCGCAGGCCGCCGGTACGGTGACGGTGACTGCCGTGGGCAACACCGTGAAGGACGAGTTTGAACAAGGGCGCGTGCGCCTGGGTGAAAAGGCGCGCATCAACCTGGATGCCGGTCGCGCAGGCCAGACCGGCCTGGGCGGCAGCCTGGTCGTGGATGCGGGCCAACTGGTGAAAGAGCCCGGTACGCAAGGCATGGCAGCCGATGGGTCGGCCCTGGACCGCCTGGCCACCATGGTGGCTACGCGCAATGGCAATGCGCATGATGCTGTCACCGTGCGTGTGCGTTCAGGTGATCAGGTGCTGCACAACACCGTCAAGGCCGAACGCGTGGTGCTGACGGCTGACACAGGCTCCGTCACCGTGGCCTCGGGCGGCAAGATTGACGCCCGAGCCCTGGCCGGTGGTGTGATCCAGCTCAACGCGGGCAAGGAGGTGGTGCTGCAAGGCGGCTCGACCTTGCAGGCCGACTCTACCCGCGCGGGCGCCAACGGCGGCGACATCCTGCTCAACTCCCTGGGCCTGGTGGACGACACAACCAAGGTGGCCGGCCGCGTGAAGATCGGCTCCAAGGATGCCAGCACGGGAGAAATCAGCCAGGCCACGATCACCGCAGCCAGTGCGGACGACGCACTCGATGGTCGCGTGGTGATCCGTGCACGGCGTGATGACAGCGCCACGACCGAAGCCGGCAAGCTCAATGTGGATGCGGTCTATGCCGACATCCAGGCCGGCCAGGTGGATGTGGAAGCCGTGCGCGTGTACAAGAGCGACACCCGCACTCAACTGGTGACCGGTGACCATACCGCAACCGCCTGGGGCCTCAAGTCCATCGACAGCGACAACAGCACTTTCCTGAGTGATGAGAACAAGAGTGCCTTGCTGGGCGCCATGAACCTGGGTGGCATGGCCAATGTGCACCTGAAGTCTGGCGTGGAGATCCAGACCACCAAGGACTTCACCTTCGGGCAGGACCTCAACCTCTACAGCGACAAGCGCCCGGGTGGTGAGCCCATGTACCTCACTGTGCGTGCCGGCGGCAACGTCAACGTCAACGCCAACATCAGTGATGGCTTTGCCACGGCCACCCGGGCAGCCGCCACCCCCAAGCCCCCCACGGCGCCCACGGACATCAAGGCCGGTGATGCGACATCTTATCGCTTCGTGGCTGGCGCCGACACGACATCGGCCGACACCCTGGCCCATGGTGCAACGGCCAAGAACCTGACGGTGGCGGGCGGCAAGCTGATCCGTACGACGGCCGGTTCGATCGACCTGGTCGCCTCAGGCAACATTGATCTGAAGGCGACCGGGACGCCCACTTCCGCCACGGTGGAGCAGGCCTCGGTGTATGTGGCCGGGCGCCTGTCCAGCCTGGCAGATGGCGAGACCATGCCCTACAACTACACCTGGGGGCAGTTCACCGAGCGCGGTGGACGCCTGACCGCCACGGCAGGCCAGAACATCACGCAGGCAGCGCCGGCGCAGATGATCGGCAACTGGTTCTACCACGGGGGCGACTCGGCTTCCGAAGTGGCTTGGTGGTCGGCCTTCGACAGCTTCCGTCAAGGCTTCGGCTCCTTCGGCGGCGGCAACATCGAAGTTGCCGCCAAGGGCAGCATCCGCAACATCGGCGTGGTGGCCCCGACCTCGGCGCGTACGCTCACATCGGCTGGCGGCAGCAAGTCGCTCAAGGTGCTCAACGGCGGGGATATCACGGTGTCGGCAGGTCAGGATGTGGCCGGTGGCATCTACTTCCTGGGCCGTGGCGAGGGGCGCATCACGGCAGGTGGCGCATTGGCGCTGGGTGATGGGCGCAAGTCAGTGAACAAGACCGTGTCACCATCCGGCGCCTATCTGGGCCTGATGGACGGCCATTGGGCGGTGCAGACCAATGGTGACCTGAATGTGGCCACGACGTTCAATCCGACGATGATGCCTGAGCCTGCGGCGCGAGTCAATTTGACCAAAGCAGGAGCGAGCAGTTCGATCTCGACGCCAGGCTACTATGCCACCTATGCAGAGGGCAGCGGCGTGTTGCTGACAAGTCTGCGTGGCCATACACACTGGGCCAGCGCGCCAATTGGCGCAAATGAAACGGTGGGGGCTTTGTTGAGCGACTTCACCAGCGTTTCCGCTGAAAAGGTAACCGCTTCGGAGGCGGCCCTCTCCTGGATGAACGTTGCGCCACCGGTCGTGCGCATCACCAGTGTGTCCGGGGATGTCAATCTCAGCAACTCGGGCAAGACAACTGATGCCATCCGCATCATGCAATCTCCGCTTGCAGACCTTGCGGTGTATGCAGGTCGAGATCTGAATGTCAATGCGCGACTGCACTTTGTGGATGGGGGGGAGACCGCACCCAACAGCGTCAGCAACCCCGCCGTTGCCTTGACCAGTACCACGCTAAGTCTGAGCGATCTGAAAACGAAGCTGAATCGGGTGTTTGAGAACTCACCTGTAGATGGCGCCGTGCTCTCGCCCTATCCCTCTCTCTACTACCAGAACAACAAGGACCTGATCACGATTCATGCCGGGCGTGACGTCACGTTTGGCTCGGAAGCCACCAGCGCGCTGGCGCTGCCTCGGGCAGCCTCCATCACGGCGGGCGAAGACATTAACGCGCTCAACTTCCGTGGTCAGCATTTCGGTGCGGATGATGTCACCACGATCCAGGCAGGCGGCAGCATCGGCGGTTATGCGTCTGCGCTCAAGGCTGAGGTGAGCTTGGCCGGCCCCGGCCTGCTGCGCGTCGAAGCTGGCAAGGACCTGGACCTGGGCATCTCCAAGGGCATTCTGGCTACCGGTTCCGTGCGCAACACGGCCCTGCCTGATGCCAGTGCCAAGGTGCTGGTGGCAGCGGGCATGAGCCAGCAGGTGAACCTGCCTCAGGCGGTGACCAACTGGGGTGAGGATGCGGCTTTCCGTGCCGCGGTGATGGATGCGGTGTCCAGCAAGCTGGAGCTGCCAGCCGGTGCGCAAAGCTGGAGCGAGGTGTCCTGGGCCGAGGTGCAGAACCTGTTCCAGACCTTGCAGAGCAGCACGCAGGTGGGGGTGCTCAACCAGTACCTGAACCAGCGATTCGTGGCCGCCTACCTGCCCGAACTGGCTGGCAAGGCCGATGCTTACTACCGCTCGGCTGAGTACGAGAAGCTCAAGCGCGAAAAAGTCTGGAGCCTGGTGCAGGAAACAGGTGCCAAGGCCGTGGCCATTGCAGCCTCAACCGATGCCGCTGAAGAAGCCCGTCGAGCGCAACAGCGCGCAGCCTTGTGGGCTGACCTGGCGCGCACCATGGACCTGGCCGGCCTGGGCAACTCTTTTGAACGTCAGGGCAGCATCGACCTGGCCGCCAGCAAGGTGCACACGCTGGCGCATGGCGACTTCGCCACGGGTGGCCTTGACGTGATGTCCCTGGGCGGTGGCGTGCTGGCCGGCCTGAATTCGGCAGCCAATCCTGGTGATCCACTGGGCATCATCGTCCGCGATGGCGGCAATCTGCGTGCCTATTCCAAGGGTGACTTCCTGGTCAATGCTCAGAAGACCATGGTCGTGGGTGCCGGTGATCTGTTGATCTACACCAGTGGCGGGTCGATCGACTCGGGCAAGGGCTCCAACACGGCCGTGTCGGCCGGTGGTGGTCGCCGCCTGTTTGACACCGACATCAATCAGGTGGTGCTCAAGCCCGCCGTGCCGACCACGGGCAGCGGCATCCAGATTGCCCGCAATGCGCAGGGCGTGTCCACTGGCTTGATCAAGCTGTTCGCCCCCAACGGTGAAATCCGCGCGCTGGATGCCTATATCAAGGGCGGTGACGGCATTCAGTTGGCTGGCCCAGTTATTGGTGGGGACAACTTGATCGGAGCCATCGCGGGCGCAGGGCCCGGGCCGTCGGTGTCCGTGTCTGTCAACGTGACCCCTCCCCCGACAGCGCCGCAGGCCGGTGTTGAAGAGGCAGCCGAAGACAGCAAATCGGAAAAGGAGGCCAAGCAAAGCAACGGCATCCTGACCGTCGAGTTGCTGGGCCTGGGGGCCGAGGCGCAGGACGATGCCCAGCCTCCTGCAGCCGGCCATGTCACGGAGAACCGCAAGGACACCAAGGACACCAAGGATGCCAAGGATGCCAAGGATGCCAAGGATGCCAAGGATTGCAAGAAGAACTGCCCTTGATGCGTGTGACAAATCCGTGACGCTGATGCGTCCTTGGTGTGATCCGAATGGCACGACTGCCGTGCCTATCGGAGACACATCCGTTTTTGATAATGCTCTGCTGTCCCGTTTGACGAATGATCCCCATGAAACTCTCGCGTCTGCTCCCCTCGGCTTTGTTGTTGGCCGCCAGCTGCCTGCCCTTGACGGCGCAGGCTTGGTGGAATGCAGATTTCAAGCAAAGAACCAAGGTCACGCTTAACACGACGGCTCAAGGCGTTGAGACCAAAAATGCCTTGTCGGGTGCAGTGGTGCCGGTTCGCCTGCATTCAGGCAATTTCGACTTCCTGAGCGCCAAGCCCGATGGCAGCGATCTGCGCGTGGTGGCCGCCGATGACAAGACGCCGCTGAAGTTCTGGGTTGAGCGCTTTGACGGCACCAACGAACTGGCTGTGCTGTGGGTCCAGGTGCCCAGCGTGGCGCCTGGTACCGACAAGAATGGCGTGTTCGTGTATGCGGGTAACGAAAAGGCAGCGGCTGAAGCCACTTCCGCCGCCCTCTTTGATGGGGCCATGGCGGCAGCCGTGACATTCTCGGGTAAGGCAGGCGAGCCCGCGACCGATGCCTCAGGCCAGATCAAGTCGGCGGCTGCGGTAGAGCGCGAGGCCAACGGCCTGATCGGCTCCGCAGCCAAGCTAAGTGGGCAAGCCATCGCCTTCAGCGGCGAGAAATTGAAGGCCCCTGCGGCCGGTCCTTATAGCGTGAGCCTGTGGCTCAAGCCCGCCACCTTGGACGGGACGCTGTTCAGCCAGGGACCGCTGTCATTGAAGCTGGTGGGTGGCAAGTTGACTGCCGCGCTGGGTGGCGGGCTTGCCGCCGGTGGCGAGTTGCCTGCCTACGCTTGGGCTCATGTGGCGGTGACGGTAGGTGCCGGCAAGGTCACCCTGTATGTCAATGGCGCGCAGGCTGCGCAGGCTGATCTGCCCGCAGATGTCGCGCCCATTGATGGTGTCTTGAATGTGGGTGAAGGCCTGACTGGTCAACTCGATCAGCTTGAAGTGGCGGGCACGGTCCGGTCTGATGACTGGGTGAAGTTCGCTCATGCGGCACAGAGCGCCGAAGCCAAGCTGGTTCTGGCGGTAACCCAGACGGAAGGCAGCGCCGATGCCGAAGGCGGTGGCGAAGCCGGCCATTTCGCCATCCTGGTCAATAACCTGACGACGGATGCCTGGGTGGTCATCATCATCCTGGCCATCATGTTTGTCATCGCGGTTTGGGTGATGTACGACAAGGCCGTACTGGTTGGTCGTGCCGACAAGGACAACAGCAAGTTCCTGGCTGGCTTTAGGGGTGCCAAGGATGTGCTGACGGTGTCTACCCAGAGCATGAAGCATTCGCAACTGGCGCGCCTGTACGAGGCCGGCTTGCGTGAACTCAAAAAGCGCGACGTGGGTAGTGCAGGGGCGGCACCACTGTCGGGGGCATCGATTGATGCCGTGAAGGCCGCCATCGATGCCGACCTGATCCGCGAGAGCCACTCGCTCAACAGCAAGATCGTTCTGTTGACCATTGCCATTTCGGGCGGCCCGTTCCTGGGTCTGCTGGGTACCGTGGTGGGCGTGATGATCACTTTTGCCGCCATTGCCGCTGCGGGTGACGTGAACGTGAATGCGATTGCACCTGGCATTGCGGCAGCACTGCTGGCCACCGTGGCCGGTCTGGGGGTGGCCATTCCCGCGCTGTTTGGCTACAACTATCTGGCCGCCCGCATCAAGAACATTTCGTCGGACATGAGCATTTTCGTGGACGAGTTCGTTACCCGTGTGGCCGAGAACTACGGTGCGCGTTGATCCTCTTTGCATGACCGGAGCACGACATGGCGGGTGATGTCAAAGGCGATCTGCAGGCGTATGACGATATCAACGTCACACCCATGCTGGATCTGGCCTATGTGCTGCTGGTGGTCTTCATCATCATGACCACGGCCTCGGTGCAGGGCGTGAAGGTGACACCGCCCTTGACCCAGGCCACCAACAACCTGGCCAAGCCACAGACCAAGGGCATCACCATCACGGCAGATGGCCAGGTCTTCCTGGATGCTTACCCGGTGAGCCTGGAGCAGTTGCAAACCAACCTGGCGCAATACAAAGCCGCCAATCCGGCTTTGCCGGTGGTGCTCAAGGCCGATGCAGCGGCGCAGTACGAGAAGGTCATGGAGGTGCTGGAAATCGCCAAGAAGCTCGACATCACTGAAATCGGGCTCGCTACCAAGCGCCTGCAGTAAAGGAGCGCTGCGATGCAAGTTCAAAGCGAAACCAAACCGTACGATTCGATCAACGTCACGCCCATGCTGGATCTGGCCTATGTGCTGCTGGTGGTCTTCATCTTGATGACGACCGCATCGGTGCAGGGACTGAGCGTGAGCATGCCCAAGCCGAGCAACAAGCCCAGCACCGAAAAGCATGACCTCAAGATCGTGCAGGTGATGTCTGATGGCGCCTTGATGGTCAATGGCGTGCCCGTGAACATCAGCCAGCTTGAAACACAGTTGCTGGACGCCAAGGGGCGTGATCCCAAGATGAGTGTCGCGATCAAGGGCGACGCTCGTACCCAGTACGCCAAGGTGGTGGAAGTGATCGACTTGTGCAACAAGATCGAAGTGTCCATGGGCCTGGTCACGGCACGCATCGGGACTTGACATGACGGACAACAATCAGGACAAGGACCAGGCCGGTTCATCCACCAGTCCGTGGGTTCCAGCGCTCATTGTCTTGCTGGTGCTGGTGCTGGGTCTGGCCTATCTGGGCGTGAAGTCCATGGGCACGGGGGGCAGCGGGCCCAAGCGGCAGAACGTGAAGATCGCGGTGCTGCCCGATACGCCGCCGCCACCACCTCCACCTCCGAAGGAGGAAAGGAAGCCCGAACCTGAGAAGCAGGAAGACAAGCCGATGCCTCAGGAGGCGCCCAAGCCACAGGACACCCCACCCGAGCCCGCACCCATCAAGATGGAAGGTGCCGCTGGTGATGGCGAGAGCGCCTTTCAGTCTGGCGGGGTCAGCAGCGACTACAAGGGTGGCGACCCGAACGGTAACGGCGGTGGCATGCCGGCAAACCGCATGCAGTTTGGGCTTTTTGCCAATCAGTTGAAGCGCCATATCCAGACCGCTTTGGCCAAGGATAGGGAAATCAAGGGCCGTGAGTATCAGCTCAAGGTTCTGGTATGGCTGGACAAGGATGGCGGCTTTCAGCGTGTGGAACTGGATTCGTCTTCGGGCGACGCTGAGCTGGATCAGGCGCTGACAAGGGCCTTCAAGCGTTTGCCACCCATCAGCACCGTGCCCGCTGACCTGCCTCAACCGGCATTGCTTCGACTTACCAACCGGATGGCCGGTTGATTCTTTGGATCTTCAGATCATGATGATGTCTAGACAACAATGGTGGCCCGTGGCCACCGCCATTTCGCTGGCCATCGTGGCCGGTGGCGCACATGCGGATGAGCGTGAGTCGCTCGAAGCCTTGCGTCAGACCACATTGGGGCTGATAGAGGCCCTGGTCGACAAGGGCGTGCTCACGCGTGAGGTGGCCGATGGCATGCTCAAGCAGTCTCAGCAAAAGGCGGCACAGGTCGCTGCCGCGGCGCCTCAGGCCAAGCCAGAAACCACGGCCGGCGGCAAGCCCGTGCAGCGCATTCCTTATGTGTCTGAAGCCATGCGCACCCAGTTGCGCAACGAGGTCAAGGAAGAGGTGCTGGCCCAAGCGCGTACGGAGCGTTGGGGTGTGCCCAACGCCTTGCCATCCTGGACGGATCGCATCAAGATCGAAGGTGACATCCGGTTGCGCTACCAGAGCGACAAACCCGGCAAGAGCAACACCTCGCCTGACGACTATCTGGTTTCGGAGGGGGCCAATGATGGCTTCACCCGCGCTGCAGATTTTGGCGCGTATTCACCGACATACTTTTACTCGACTGCCTCCACGCAAGAAGAACGTACGCGCGAGCGCCTGCGCTTGCGCCTGGGCGTATCGGCCAAAGTGGCCGATGAGGTGGGGGTGGGTGTACGCCTGGCAACAGGCAGCAGCACAGACCGAGTCTCTACCAACCAGACCATGGGGCAGGGATTCAACAAGTATCAGCTCTTTGTGGACCGTGCTTTCGTTCGCCTGGACCCGGCCGAGTGGATCACCATCCAGGGAGGGCGTATTCCCAATCCTTGGTTCAGCACCGAGATGGCGTGGAGCGAGAACCTGAATTTTGAAGGCTTGGCCACGACGGTGCGTTTCGCCGAACCGCAAGACAGCTTCGTGCCCTTCGCCACGGCGGGATGGTTCCCTTTGCGCGAAGAATCGCCACCCCGTAACGGTGGTCGCAGTCTGGTTGGCGCACAGGTGGGCGCGAGTTGGGACCTCGAATCTCGCACCAAGCTGAAATTCGGTCTGGCCTATTACCATTACAAGAACATGGAGGGGCGCAGCGATCTCAATTATGGAAGTCAGGGTACGACCCAGGTGCCGTACGTAAATTACGGTGCGTATGAGTATGGTTCCAGCTTGCGCCAGAAGGGCAACACGCTGTTCGAAACCAATCCTTCGGAGATCGGTGATTCCATTCCCCTGTGGGGCCTGGCCTATCAGTTCAAGCCCCTGGTGTTGACCGCGTCGGCCGAGTTCACGCACTTCAGCCCCTTCAACATCATGTTGACAGCGGAATACGCGCACAACACGGGCGTGAGCGAGGATGACTTCCACAAGCGCGCCACCGACTCCCTGTACGCTGGCAAAGATCCCAAGGGCCGTGCCGATGGCTACAACCTGAAGGTGGCTGTGGGGGCGGCCGAGGTGCGTGAGGTTGATCAATGGCAATTGATGGCCAGCTACCGCCATGTCGGCTCCGATGCGGTGCTAGACGCTTTCACCGACAGCGATCTGGGGCTGGGCGGCACCAACGTCCAGGGCTTCACGCTGGGGTTCGCTTACGGGGTCTACCGCAACACCAATCTGAACGTGCGCTACCTGTCGGCCAAGAACATCGACACCACCTTGAACAGCAGCTATCCGGATGCCCTGTACAAGGTCAACTCCTTGCAGGTGGACCTCAATGTGCGCTTCTAATTTCCTGATGGCCACGTCGCGTGGCGTGTGCATGGCCTTGATCATGCTGGCCGCTGGTGGCGCGGTACACGCCGAGGCCGATCGCGAGCAGGAGCAGCTCAAGCGCCTGCGCCTGCAGATGCGTCAGCTACAACAGGATCAGGCGTCTCTGCAGGAATCGCAGGCCAAGTCGGATCGCGAGAAGCAGCAGGCCGAGTCTTCTCTGAAGGATACCCGGTCGCAGCTCGACAGTCAGCGGGCGGCGGCCACAACTGCATCGCGCAAGCTGGCGGCGCTGAGCACGGAGCTGGCTGCGTTGAAGGACGAACGCACGCGTCTGTCTGAGCAGGTGGAAAGGCTGACGAAGGAACTCGCCGAGTCGACCAGCGCCGCACAACGGAATTCGACCCGCTTCAAGCAGCTTGAGGGGGATTTGTCAGCGCGCTCGCAGTCGCTTGCTGCCGGCCTGGACAGCTGCCGAAGCCACAACGCTGACCTCTATCGAATCGGGACCGAATTGCTGACGCGTTACGAGAACAAGGGCCTGCTGGATGTGGTGTCTGGTGCCGACCCCTTCTTGCAATTGGCGCGCGTGCGTCTGGAGAACGTCAAGGCCGAGTACCAGGACAAGCTGGATGCGGCGCGCCTGAAGGCCTCATCAGAGCAGGCTGCGGCGAGCAAGCCCTGATCCCGGCCGCCGACAAGGCGGCAGCGATCAGAAGCTCAGACTCCGAAAGCCGTCAGCCGGGTAGGCTGCACCCGACGCGTCGGCATTGATGAGGTCGGGCAAGACCAGCAGGCGCCCGCCTTGCTGGCGCAGGCCCCGGTGGAAGCTGACGTGTTCGCAGCGTTGCCAGCGTGTGATCTGGGGCTGGTCCATGTTGCCCCATGCTTTGACGTCCTCCCCGCAGTAGGTCGCCGGGTTCTTCAGCACGGCCGGCATGCGGTAGATGCCCAAGCCGCCAAACGCCGAGTCCACCGCCATCGGGGGCGCATCGACAGGCAGCGTGAAGATACGCCGACGAAACGTCTGTTCGAACGCTTCTTGATCGCTGCAGCCATGGCGCAGCGCATGGTCAAAGACCTCTTCCCAGGCGTCTCCAGGACAACGATCCGGCTCGCGCAAGGCCCAGAGGTCGTAATAGTGATCGAGCTGGTTGGCGAATATGGCCACCACGTCTTGTTGGGCGTGCATCCAGTTGATCTTGGCTTCGATGATGTCGATGTCCCAAGGGCGGGTGTTGACGTCGTCGAGATCGAGCATCACGACCAGGGTGTAGCGCCCATCGCCATACCACCGCCGCAACGCGGCAACCAGGGCATTGCGTGCCATGGCCAGGCGAACCGTGCGTTGAGGGATCTGGCTGGCCAGCCCATCAAGTACCAACAACTGGTTGTCGCCTTCGTGCTCCTGGCAAAAGGCGCTCAGCAGGGCTTGGGTCTGATCAGTCGAGTCGTTTTCAAGAAAGAGACAGGCGGAGCCGGGGTAGCGGGCCGCCAGCGATCTGATGTTGGCCAACACTGCGGGCAGTTCGCTTGCGCAGTCGCGGGCGCAGCCGCAGAAGACAATTTGATGCGGAATAGTCATCACGAAAGAGTTGTCAGAAAACCGCCTTGAAAGCTGGCTAAGCTGTTGGCATGAGCAAGGGTGATCGAGCAAGGGTTGTGGCATCAGGCAAGAGCGTGAAGCCATCAGCCCAGCAGCAAAAGCAGTTGCAGTTTGCGTGGGCCCTGTTACAGGGTGGCGACACAAATCAGGGCATGGCCGTTTTCATGAGCCTGAGCACGCAAGCCGGTTGCGAGGCATCTGCCTGTACCGGTCTGGCGCAAGCGCACATCATGCAAGGCCAGGCCCAGCAGGCGCTAGCATGGGCTGAGCAAGCCGTGGCCTGGCCGGAGGCGCCCCTGCAAGGGCACCTGCTCTACGCTCAGGCTTTGCGAATGACCGGGCAAGCGGCCGGGGCCGTTGCCCATTGTGAACGCGTGTTGCGGCATGCGCCCACCTCGGTCGCGCTGATGACCAGTCTGGCCTTGGCACAACGCGATGCCGGACAAGTGGCTGCGGCAGAACAGACCTGCGAGCAAGCCTTGAAGCTGGTGCCACAGGACCTGGCCTTGCACCAGAACCTGGCCAATCTGCGCCAGGCCAGGGGCGCCTTGAAGGAGGCTGAAGCAGGCTATCGCCAGGTCCTTCGACTGAAGCCGGGCCACCCGATGGCACTGTGCGAACTGGGCCACGTGACCAGCAAGCAGGGGCGCATTGACGAGGCTCGGGCTTGTTTTGAAGCCGCCGTCAGAACTGATGCACGGCTGGCGCCTGCCTGGCGGGCATTGGCGCAGATTGAAGAGCAAGCCGGGCACATCGAACAAGCCTGCCAGCATCTCATCCAGGCTCTTCAGGCCGATGGCCGTGATGCGCGGAGCTGGTTCGACCTGGGCCGGTTGCAGATGCAGAACGCGCCAGAGGCCGCGATGGCGGCATTGGAGGAAGGCCTCAGGCGGTCGCCATCCGACAAGCAGGCTTGGCTGCGGCTGTGTCAGTTGGCCTTTGCCCGTGGTGCTTTCCAGCGAGGCCTGGCGGCGTCGACCCAGTGGACGATCAGTCAGCCCCATGAAGCGCAGGCTCACTATTTCAAGGCCTTGTTTTGTCGATCGCTGGGCCGAGCGGATGAGAGTTTGCATGCCGCCAGGCAGGCCATGGCGTTGGCGCCAGTAGACGCGCTGGCACTGGAGTGCCTGTATCTGCAGACGGCGGCCCACCTGGACATGGGCGATCTGAGCGCCGCTCAGCAGGGCGCGCAGCAGCTGGACGAGCTCGCCAGCGGCCCGGTGCAGCAGGCTAACGTACACGAGATCCAGGCTGGTATCGACATCCTTTCAGGGCAGATTGCGCGGGGCATGGCGCATTACGAAGCCAGCATGGCCTTGTTGCCCGAGCGCTTTGCGCCCAGGGCTGCGATCTGTGCTGCAGCCTTGTACCGAAGTGACCTGGGCGACGACTCGGTGCTGGGCGAGGTTCGCCGTGTCATGGCGCCGTTCAACCCCTTCCGTCAGCCCGCGTACTTCGCCAATGAGCGGCGTCTCGACAAGGTGCTCCGGGTAGGCTATGTATCAGGTGACCTGAGGCAGCATTCCTGCGCCTACTTTCTGGCCCCCTTGTTGTCGGCACACGACCCCGATGCGGTGTCCGTGGTGGCCTATTCGACTTGTGCACAACAAGACGCCACGACTGAACGCCTGCGTCAACATGTCGATGTCTGGCGTGATGTCGCGCATCTTGGGGCCCAACAGTTGCGTCAACAGATTCGTGAGGATGGCATTGATATCCTGATCGATCTGTCTGGCTTCACGGACGGAGGCCGACTGCAGGCGCTGTCCCGGCGGGCCGCGCCGGTTCAATGTGCGTGGCTGGGTTACCTGGGGACCAGCGGCCTTGAAGCCATGGACTATCGCCTCACGGACGAGTGGGTCAACCCACCAGATCTCGATCGGCTGATGACCGAGCGTGCCCTTCGTTTGCCTCGGCCCTATGTCTGTTATGAGGCTGACACATCTGCCCCCGCCCCGTCCCCGCTACCCCTTCAGCACCGGGGGCAGGTGACCTTCGGATCTTTCAACGTGCTGCAGAAGATCAGCCCGGAATGTGTGGCCATGTGGGCCGGCGCATTGCAGCGCGTAGTCGGTTCGCGCCTGGTGCTGAAAACGCGGGCCTTGTCGAATGCAGGCGTACGTGAGGCGTTGTGCGAGGCCTTTGCTGCGCACGGCATCACCCCTGACAGACTCGACTTGCTGAACTGGATAGAAGGGCAGCAGCACCACCTGGATCTGTATGCGCGCATTGATGTGGCCCTTGATACCTACCCCTACAACGGTGTGACCACCTCTTGCGAGGCGATGTGGATGGGTGTGCCGGTGGTCAGTCGATACGGGTCTGCGGCGGTGTCCCGCCAAGGGCTGACACTGCTCCGGTCTGTGGGGTTGGCGGCCCTGGCTGTGCCCGACAACGACCTCTTCGCACAGGCCTGTGCCGACCTGGTGTCCGATGCCAGCGCGCTGGCAGAGCTGCGTGGGTCCTTGCGCGAGAGGATGCGCAGCAGCGCCTTGATGGACCGCGACGGCTTGGCACGCGAGGTGGAGTCCGCCTACCGCGCCATGTGGCGCAATTGGTGCCTTGGGGGTACTACACTCTGAGCATGGCACTCACATTCAAATCTCAGGCAACCGGCAATCTCATCATGGTGCAAGCGCATGCGCTCGCCTTGTTGAAAGTGATCGGCAAGGCGGATCAGGTCAAAGGGGTTCTAGAGCCTGCCGACATGCCGGCCGCCTTGCTGGCCCTGCGTGAACTGAGCGATGAACCGATCGCTCCGGTGGCCGAGAATGAAACGGAACCTTCGGCAACACCGGAATTGTCCTTCCCGGATGAGTTCGTCAGCTTGCGCAAACGGGCTTGGCCGCTCATCAAGATGATCGAAGAGGCTCAGGGGGCTGACAAGCCTATTGTCTGGGGTGTGTGATGCCTGATCAAGTGACCCGCCTGCTCGTCATTCGCCACGGCGAAACACCGTGGAACCTTGAGGCCCGCATCCAGGGGCACATCGACATTCCCCTCAATGACAAAGGGCGCTGGCAGGCCGAGCGCGTGGCGCAGGCACTGGCCGATGAAGAGTTGCACGCGATCTACAGCAGCGACTTGCAACGTGCCCGGCACACGGCTGAGGCCATTGCCGAAGCCGTTGGTCTGCCGTTGAGCCTGGATGCAAGCTTGCGTGAGCGCCATTTCGGGCGTTTCGAGGGCATGACCCAGGACGAAGTGGCCACGCAATGGCCCGAAGAGGCGCGGCGCTGGCGTGAACGCGATCCGGCATATGGGCCAGAGGGTGGTGAAACGCTGGAAGCCTTTTATGAGCGATGCATGGCGGCCATCACGCGGCTGGCGCGTCAGCACCCCGGGCAGCACATTGCCCTGGTGGCGCATGGCGGTGTGCTCGATTGTTTCTACCGTGCTGCCAATGGCCTGGAGCTGGATCTGCCGCGCAGCTGGAGGATCACCAATGCCAGCGTCAACCGCCTGATCTTCAATGGCGAAGGTTTCAGCCTGGTCGGGTGGGCTGATAACCGCCACCTGGAAGACGATGAGGCTGCGAGCCTGGATGAGCGCACCGACGGCACGGTGGGAGCCGAGGCGCGCCGCGCCTGAGCCTTGCGCAGACAGCGTCAGCGCAGCCCGCCGAGGAACACGTCGATGCCGGCATCGGCGGCGGCCACCAGATCGTGCCGTGACTGATCCAGCATCCAGTTATGGATCAGACCATTGACCAGCGCCATGTAAGTCACGGCCAGCACATGCAGGTTCAGATCCGCCCGGATGTGGCCCAGTGACTGCGCCCGTCGGAAAGTGGCCTCGACGTGGCTCTGGCAGGAGCCGTGCACGTTCAGGTGCCGCTCACGGATGCCTGACAGTTCATCAACGTACTCCACTTTCAGTGTGGCGATGTCAAAGACCCGCTGTGTGCGCGGGTCATGCGCGATGCGCCGCATCACGTCCATCATGGAGGCCTTGAGTTCAACCAGGGGATTGGCTTCGCGTTCCGTGTCGATGGATTTGAGCGTGTCTTCCATGGGCAGCGTGGTGCGCGCCATCATGGCGTTGAACAACTCGGTCTTGTCTTCGAAGTGCCAGTAAACCGCGCCGCGCGTCACGCCGGCGGCCTTGGCGATGTCCTGCAGGGAGGTTCTGGACACGCCGCGCTCGGCAAACAGGCGCTCGGCCGCGTCCAGCAGGCTCTCGCGGGTTTGTTGTGCATCTTCTTTGGTTCGGCGCATGACGAGTTGTGAAAAACCGTGAATTCCCGGTGGGATTCTCGCAGATTTGGATGCATACATACAAGCATGTATGTATACTCCGCAGCTATATCGTTGACCAGGCAAGTATTTGAGGAGGTGCCCCATGGCGAGTCGTGAACTGACAGTTGAACAAGAAGAAAATGACGCGATCTCCGAGGTGCGCACGCCGCTGCTGAAGAAAGACAAGCTGTGGCACTGGACGGCCAACGCCGTGGGCGTGCTGGCCTTGTGTGCCGTGGCGGCGTCCTTCCTGACCGGTTGCGGGCAGAAGGACCAGGCGGCTGGCCCGGGTGCCGGTGCGGCCAAGCCTGGTGGTGGTATGCCGCCCGCGCAGGTGGGTGTGGTGACGGTGCAGACCCAGAGCGTGCCCGTGATGGCCGAACTGCCTGGTCGTCTGGAAGCCTTGCGCACGGCCCAGGTGCGTGCCCGTGTGGCCGGTATCCTGCAGCAGCGCCTGTTCACGGAAGGCGCGGACGTGAAGGCCGGTCAGCCCCTGTTCCAGATCGATTCGAGCACCTACAAGGCCGCGCTGGACAGCGTGCAGGCCACCCAGGCCAAGGCCGAAGCCAATCTGGCGCAAGCCACGGCCTTGGTGGACCGTTATCAACCGCTGCAAGCCGCCAAGGCCATCAGCCCGCAGGAATTTCTGAACGCGCAGGTGGCACAACGTCAGGCGCAAGCCGATGTGGCCTCCGCCAAGGCGGCCGTGCAGACGGCGCGCATCAACCTGGGTTACGCCTCGGTGACGGCGCCCATCTCCGGCCGCATCGGCCGTGCGCTGGTGACCGAAGGCGCGCTGGTGGGCCAGGGTGAAGCGACCCAGCTCGCGCTGATCCAGCAGGTCAACCCGCTGTATGTGAACTTCACGCAGTCGGCCAACGAGGTCATCAAGCTCAAGAAGGCGCTGGAAGCCGGCACCATCAAGAAGGCGGGCAACCAGGCTGCGGCTGTGCGTGTGGTGCTGGATGACGGCACCGAGTACCCGCTGCAGGGCAAGCTGCTGTTCTCGGATCTGAGCGTGGACCCTAGCTCCGGCCAGGTGTCCTTGCGCGCCGAGTTGCCCAACCCGCAAGGCATGCTGCTGCCCGGCATGTATGTGCGCGTGCGCCTGGAGCAGGCCGAAGTGGATGGCGGCATGTTGCTGCCTCAACAGGCCGTGACACGCAGCAGCCAGGGGGACACCGTGATGGTGGTGGACGCCGAAGGCAAGGTCTCGCCCCGCCCGATCAAGCTGGGTGGTGCGCGTGGCAACCAGTGGATCGTGCTCGGTGGTTTGAAGTCCGGCGAGCAGGTCATGGTGGATGGCTTCCAGAAGATGATGAATCCCAAGGCGCCTGTGAAGGCCGTGCCATGGGTGCCGCAAGGCGCTGCACCGGTTGCATCGTCGGCTGCATCGGCCCCGGCATCGGCTGCTGCCTCACGCTGAGAGGAGCACCCTCATGCCACGTTTCTTCATTGACAGGCCCATCTTTGCCTGGGTGATCGCGCTGTTCATCCTCGTCTTTGGCGGGGTCGCGATCACCAAGCTGCCGATTGCGCAGTACCCCACGGTGGCGCCGCCTTCCGTGGTCATCAGTGCCACTTATCCCGGCGCATCGGCCAAGACCCTGGACGAAAGCGTCATCAGCGTGATCGAGCAGGAGCTCAACGGCTCGCCTGGTCTGGCTTATATCGAATCGGTCAGCCAGGCCAATGGTACGGGCTCGATCACCGTCACGTTTGAGACCGGCACCAACATCGACCTGGCTCAGGTGGATGTGCAAAACCGCCTGTCGCGTGCCACACCGCGCCTGCCCGCTGCCGTGACGCAGCAGGGCGTGAAGGTCGACAAGTCGCGCAGCAACGTGCTGATGTTCGTGATGCTGTCGTCCACCAACCCGGCGTTTGATCCGGTGGCGCTGGGTGACTACGCCTCGCGCAACGTCCTGCCTGAATTGCAGCGTGTGGCCGGCATCGGTCAGGTGCAGTTGTTCGGTACCGAGCGTGCCATGCGCATCTGGGTGGACCCGGCCAAGCTGGTGTCCTATGGCCTGAACCTGTCCGAGGTCAATGCGTCGATCAAGGCGCAGAACGCCCTGGTGCCTGCTGGCGCCTTGGGTGACCGCCCCAATCTGATCGACCAGACCATGACCGCCACGGTGGTGGTCAACGGCCAGCTGGAAAATGCCGATCAGTTCGCCAACATCGTGCTGCGCGCCAAGTCGGATGGCTCGACCGTGCGCCTCAAGGACGTCGCTCGCATCGAGCTGGGTGCGCAAACCTACGGCACGTATGCGCGCCTCAACGGCAAGCCTGCGCTGGGCATGAGTGTGCAGCTCTCGCCTACGGGCAATGCGCTGGAGTCGGCCAAGCTGGTGAAGGCTCGCATGGTCGAGCTCAAGAAGTACTTCCCGCAAGGCGTGGATTACTCCTTCCCTTATGACACGTCCGGCTTCATCCAGATCTCGATCAGCCAGGTGGTGGAGACCTTGGTCGAAGCCGTGGTGCTGGTCTTCCTGGTGATGTACCTGTTCCTGCAGAACTTCCGCTACACCTTGATCCCGACCCTGGTGGTGCCCGTGGCCCTGCTGGGTACTTTCGGGGTGATGTCGGTAGCGGGTTTTTCGATCAACGTGCTGACCATGTTCGGCATGGTGCTGGCCATCGGTATTTTGGTGGACGACGCCATCGTGGTGGTGGAAAACGTCGAGCGCCTGATGGCGCAGGAGGGCTTGTCACCTTACGAGGCCACCAAGAAGGCCATGGGCCAGATCAGTGGCGCCATCATCGGCATCACGGTGGTGCTGGTGTCGGTGTTCATCCCGATGGCCTTCTTTGCCGGCTCGGTGGGCAACATCTATCGCCAGTTCTCGCTGTCGATGGTGGCATCGATGCTGTTCTCGGCCTTCCTGGCCTTGTCGCTGACACCCGCCTTGTGCGCCACGCTGCTCAAGCCTGTGCCGCAAGACCATCACGAAAAGGGTGGCTTCTTCGGCTGGTTCAACCGCTTCTTCAGCTCGACCACGCATGGCTATGAAAACGTGGCCGGCAAGCTGGTGCGTCGCGGTGGCCGCGTGCTGATCTTGTATGTACTGATCGTGGGCGTGGTGGGCTGGTTGTATGTGCGCATGCCTTCGGCCTTCCTGCCCAATGAAGACCAGGGCAACTTGATCGTCAACGTGCAGTTGCCACCAGGCGCCACGGCACCCCGTACCGAGGCCGTGATCTCGCAGGTCGAGGACTACTTCATGAAGCAACTCGAAGTGAAGTCGGTTGTGGGTGTCGTGGGCTTCAGCTTCTCCGGTACCGGCCAGAACGCTGCGCTGGGCTTCGTGACCCTGAAGGATTTTGATCAGCGCAAGGGTGATGAGCATTCGTCGCAAGCGCTGGCCAAGCGTGCCTTTGGTGCCTTGATGGGTGTGCGTGATGCCTTCATCTTCCCGCTCAACCCGCCACCGATACGCGAGCTGGGTAACGCGACTGGCTTCTCGCTGCGCCTGCAGGACCGCGCTGGCCTGGGGCACGACGCCCTGCTGGCCGCCCGCAACCAGTTGCTGGGCATGGTGCGCGAGAGCAAGGTTGTCACGGGTATGCGCCCTGATGGCCTGGAAGATGCGCCGCAACTGCAACTGGACATCGACCGCGACAAGGCCTATGCCTTGGGTGTGAGCTTTGATGCGCTGAGCTCGACCTTGTCGACCGCCTTGGGTTCAGCCTACATCAATGACTTCCCCAACCGCGCCCGCTTGCAGCGTGTGGTGGTGCAGGCCGATGCCCAGGCGCGCATGCAGCCCGAGCAGATCCTGCAGCTCAACGTGACCAACACACAGGGCCAGAGCGTGCCGCTGTCGGCCTTCGTTCGCACACGCTGGGTGACAGGGCAGATGCAGGCAGTGCGCTACAACGGCTATCCGGCCATGCGTCTGGCGGGTGATGCGGCTGCGGGCTTCTCGACAGGCCAGGCCATGGCCGAGATGGAAGCCTTGGCTGCCAAGTTGCCGCCTGGCATTGGTATCGAGTGGACGGGCCTGTCGCGTGAAGAGCAGCTTTCCGGCTCGCAAGCCACGACGCTGCTGGTGTTCTCGCTGCTCGCCGTGTTCCTGTGCCTGGCTGCCTTGTATGAAAGCTGGTCCATCCCGTTTGCGGTGATGCTGGTGGTGCCCTTGGGCATCCTGGGTTCACTGCTGGGCGCCAACCTGCGTGATTTGCCCAATGACGTGTTCTTCAAGGTGGGCCTGATCACCATCATCGGCTTGTCGGCCAAGAACGCCATCCTGATCATCGAGTTTGCGCGTGAGTTGCAAAGCAAGGGCATGAGCGTGCTGGACGCCACCATGCAGGCCTGCCACCTGCGCTTCCGCCCGATCATCATGACGTCCGTGGCCTTCATCCTGGGTGTGCTGCCGCTGGTGGTGTCCACCGGTGCAGGCTCGGCCAGCCAGCGTGCCATTGGTACCGGGGTGATGAGCGGCATGATCGCCGCCACCGTGCTGGCCGTGTTCTTCGTGCCCGTGTTCTTTGTGGTGGTACGCCGCTTCTTCCCGGCCAAGCCGGCGCGTGTGGAAGCCACCAGCCACTCAGTGGAGCCTTCTCATGAATAAGTCTTTGACGGCGCTGCATGCCGTGGCGGCTGCGGCCTTGCTGACCTTGTCCGGCTGCTCGCTGATCCCGACCTATGAACGCCCTGCGCTGGCCGTGCCTGCGCAACTCTCGGCCGAAGACGCCAAGGCCGCCGATGCCTCGGCTGCGCGTGCCGTGGTCGATCTGCCCTGGGCGCGCTACTTCCCCGATGCGAAGCTGCAAGGCCTGATCAAGCTGGCACTGGACCACAACCGTGACCTGCGCGTGGCCGTGCTCAACATCGAGCAATTGCGTGCCGCATACCTGGTCCAGAATGCCGACCGCTTCCCGACGCTCAATGGCAGCATCAGCGGCACGCGCCAGCCTTCATCGGCTTCGCCGTATCCGCTGACCACCTCGGTGACCGGTGGCGTCACCGTGTCGGCCTTCGAGCTGGATCTGTTTGGTCGCGTCAAGGCCTTGAGCGAAGCGGCTGCCGCGCAGGTGGTGGCTTCTGAAGAAGCCCGCAAGACGGTGCACATTGGGCTGGTGGCTTCGGTCGCCAACGCCTATTACGCGCTGTGGGCTGATCGCTGGCAACTGGCCTTGAGCGAGCAAACGCTGCAAACGCGTCAGGACACGTTCAAGCTGCTGCAGCTCAAGTTCGACAACGGTGTGCTCAACGAACTGGATCTGCGTTCGGCGCAATCCTCGGTGGAGGCCGCGCGCGTGACCCGTGCGCAGGCCCAACGCCAATGGGCACAGGATCTCAACGCCTTGAACCTGCTGTTGGGCAGCGCGGCGCCGGCGGATCTCCTGCCGCCTGTACCGGATGTGAAGATGCAGGTGCTGGTCAACAGCAAGAGCAGCGCCGAAGCTGCGCAAGTGGTGTCGGCCAGCCTGTGGCCTGATCTGAGCGAGCTGCCTGTGGGCTTGTCCTCCGAGGTGCTGCTGCAGCGCCCGGACATCGCCCAGGCCGAGCAGCAACTGATCGGTGCCAATGCCAATATCGGTGCGGCCCGTGCCGCGCGCTTCCCGCGCATCAGCCTGACAGCCAGTGCCGGTGTGGTCAGTGATTCGCTGTCTGGCTTGTTTGACGATGGGCGCAATGCCTGGAGCTTCTCGCCATCGATCAGCTTGCCCATCTTTGATGCGGGGCGCGCACAGGCGGGGGTCGAGTCGGCCAAGGTCAAGCGAGACATCGCCGTAGCGCAGTACGACAAGGCCATCCAGACGGCGTTCAAGGAAGTGTCGGATGCCTTGGTGGCGCGCCGCACCTATGCCGATCAGGCCCAGGCGCAACTGGCCCAGGCACAGGCGGAAGCAGCGCGGCTGCGTTTGTCCACCATGCGCTATGACGCAGGCGTGGCCAGCCAGCTGGATCTGCTGGATGCGCAGCGTGCGCTGTTCTCGGCCCAGCAGGCCTTGATCGCGGCGCAACTGGCCCGCCAGCAGGCCCACATCGGCGTCTACAGGGCGCTGGGTGGTGGCTGGCAGGCGGGGCAGGCCGTACAGGCGGGGCCTGGTGGCCGTGTACCGACAGAGGTGACGCCGCCTCGCAGCCAGGCCCAGTGAGGGCCGGGCGCCTCAAGCCGCCGAGTTCGATCCGTGGCTGAGCCTGGGCGCCCCAGGCCGTGTGATCAGCGTGTCAGTGTGTGACGTGCTGATCGCCGGCTTCCGCAGCGGCGCGGGCTGCCATCAGACGCTGGCCCAGGCGGTTGCCCAGCTTGTTCACGTTGTTGAGCGACAGCAGGTGGGCGTGCACCCAGCCCAGCGCGCCTGAACCGAACAGCTCCTGCACCGTATCAGGGGGCAGGGCGCGCAGCTTGTTCTCGTCGACCACCTTGAAGCCGTTGAGCGTGAGTTTTTCGCCCTGGATGTGGCAGTCGATCGAGCGATCGACCAGCAGGCCCAGCTCGGCCAGGCGTTGTGCAAAACGGGCGGTGCTCAGCATGTCCTGATGGAAAGACAGCAGGAACTGCTGCAACTGTTGCAGGTAGGGTGTGTCCTGGCCTTGGGCGTCAAACAGCGCCTCGCCTTGAGCATGGTCGATACCGTCAAAGGCTTCATCGATGCACAAGGTCATCTGGTCGGTGCCGGGTTGCTCTGCCAGCACGAAAGGGTAGCGGCGCACGAAGGCGGGCACGTAGTGTTCGTCAGCCCAGTTGCCCGCGCCGTCGATCATCAGGTTTTCCTTGTCGCGCAGGCCGACGATGGCCACCAGCGAGTGCGTGTCGCCTGCTGGCACGAACACGCAGGGGTAATCCAGCGCGGCCAGTGGCAACTCGGCGGCCGCCATCAGCATGGAATTGGTTTCACGCGCGAAAGCCAGGCGGCTGGGGCCCTGGTGGATGCGCAGGTTGCGGTGCTGTTCGCGGTCCAGGGGGGCTACGCGTTCATACATCAGCAGTGTCTTCATGATCAGTTCTAGGTGACGGAGATGTGCGCAAGGCGCGATGCCGCCCAGCATAGTCCGATTGGATGACATATTCGTGAGTGGGCTGGATATCACGTTGAGTCCGGGTGCAAGCAAAGGTGTCCGCGGGGTCGCGATAATGCGGGCTGTGAGCACCCTGACTTTGCGCGACCGTTGGTCGCTTTACCTCGATCTGATCCGCTGGAACCGCCCCCAGGGCTGGCTCCTGCTGCTGTGGCCTACTTTGTCTGCCTTGTGGCTGGCGGCTGGCGGCTTCCCGGGCTGGCACCTGCTGCTGGTGTTCACGCTGGGCACGATCCTGATGCGCAGCGCGGGTTGCGCCGTCAACGACGTGGCGGACAAGGATTTCGACCTGCACGTGGCGCGCACCGCGCAGCGGCCGATCACCAGTGGGCGGCTGTCCGTGAAGGAGGCATTGGGCGTGGGGGCGGTGCTGGCGCTGGTGTCTTTCGCGCTGGTGCTCACCACAAACCCGATGACGATCGCGATGTCATTCGGGGCCTTGGCGGTGACCATCATCTACCCCTTCACCAAGCGCTTCTTTTCGATGCCGCAGGCGGTGTTGGGTGTGGCGTTCAGTTTCGGGATTCCGATGGCGTTTGCGGCGATCCAGCAGCAGGTGCCTGGTGTGGTGTGGTGGCTGATGGTGGGCAACCTGGCCTGGGTGCTGGCTTATGACACCGAGTACGCCATGGTCGATCGCAACGACGATCTCAAGATCGGGATCCGCACGTCGGCCATCACGCTGGGGCGGTTTGATGCGGTTGGCGTGATGGCTTTTTACGCGCTGTGTGTGGCCTGCTGGTATCAGGTTGGGGTGCTGAGCGGGCGTGGGGCGTTTTACAACGCTTCATTGGCCCTGGCGGGTGCGCAGGCCTTGGGGCATGGCTGGCTGATCAAGGGGCGTGTGCGAGAGGATTGCTTCAAGGCCTTCCGTTTGAACCACTGGTTGGGTTTGACGGTGTGGGTGGGGCTGGTGCTGGATACCGCTTTGGGCTCTGTGGCGGTACGGTGATTCGTTGGCTTCCTGGTTGTGAGCTGTGGGCGTGCCGAGGTAGGGGCGCTCTGGCGGGGCAGCGCAGGGCGCGGATGAGTCGGTAGCCGCCAGGCTCAGACGGTGGCGGTCCCGCTTTGCAAGCGGGACGCCTCTGCGGTGCTCGCGGCGAGCTTGCGCTGGGAAACTCCCGCCGCGAACTGCGTTCGCTCTGGTCAAACAATCCCAGCGAGTCAGAAAGGGAGGCGTGCTGCGCACGCCAAGCTCGCCACTGCGCTCCTCGACGCCACCGACATCGCCCGGCAGCTACCAACTCATCCTGTTTCGCCCTGCTGGTGGCGTGCCACGGGCCTTCGTCCTTCGGCGGTTGTGGTGTTTGCCGCTCGCTGACCCGCATGCGGCATATGCCGAAGTGCATTCGCATGAGGCAAGCGGGGCGAAAAAGGGGTGAGGGGGCTGTGGCCTGGCGCCTTGTTGGTGCCGAGCACCGCAGCAATGGGTTGGGCGCGCGTCAGCGCGCATCGTCCATCTGGCTTGCCCGATTTGTTTGAACGCAGCGGCGCAGCCGCGTAGTGAGTTGGAGGGCACCAACCCATTGCGAGGAGCGCAGGGCAGTCCCGCGCAGCGGGACCACCAACATGAAGCCGGGACGCAGTTCCCTCACCCCGCGCCCCGCGCTGCACCGACAAAGCGCCGGAGCCCAGGCAAGGCAACCAGCTCGCTAATCAAGCGAGCACAAGCCACTCAGCGCCCGAACTCGTCACCCAGTTCGCCAGCCCGCTTCTGCGCTGCCCGCATCGCCGCGATGAACGCCGCCTTCACGCCCGCCGTTTCCATGCTGGTCAAGGCCGCATAAGTGGTGCCACCCTTGGAGGTCACACGCTCACGCAGCACCGACGGTACATCCGTCGATTGCGCCGCCAGCGAAGTGGCGCCACCAAAGGTGGCCAAGGCCAATTGACGCCCTTGCTCCGCGCTCAAGCCCATGTCCTGCGCCGCCTGCGTCATGGCCTCGATGAAATAAAACACATAGGCCGGGCCCGAGCCCGACAGCGCCGTCACCGCATCCAGATCGGCCTCCTGGCTCACCCACAGGGCCTGGCCCGTCGGCTCCACCATCTTGCCAATGACAGCGCGCTCATCCGCACCCACTTCGGCGCGGGCAAACAAACCCGTCATGCCCTGGCCGACCAAAGCCGGTGTGTTCGGCATGGCGCGCACGATGCGCGGTGTGCCCAGCAGGCGGGCCATGTCGTCGGTGCGCAGGCCGGCCATCACGCTGTAATGCAGGGCCTGGCCCGTCAGCGTGGCGTAGGTCTGGGCTGCATCCTTGAACTGCTGGGGCTTGACCGCCCACACCACGGTGGCAGCTTGCGTCAGGGCGGGGCAGGGGCCTTCGGCCGTCTGCACGCCCAAGGTGTCAGTCAGGCGGGCGCGTTGCTCGGCCACCGGGTCGATGACGAGGATGGACGAAGGCGTGCGGCCCTGGCGCAGCAGGCCGCCGATGATGGCCGTGGCCATGTTGCCGCCGCCGATGAATGCGATGTCAATGGTGGGTGTGCTCATAGCCCGCCATCATGCCGCATCCGTCGTCACTTCCTGCAGAAGGCGCAACAGCCGATCGGCCTGGATGGGCTTGTGCAGCAGTTGCACGCGCATGGCTTGGGCGTCCGTGGCCAGGCCGGGTGCGGCTTCGCCGGTCAGCAGGAAGGCGGGCAACTCGTCGCCGAATTCGTAGCGCAACTGCTTGATCGCATCCAGCCCGTTGATGGACAGGCCCAGGCGGTGATCGCTGATCAGGGCTACCGGCATGTCGCCCTCTGGCATCAGCCCCTTTTCCTGCAGGTGGATCACGGCATCCATCGCGCCATCTGGCGTGCTGGCGGCAGCCACCTGCCAGCCCTGTTGTCGCAGTACGAGCGAGGTGCCGTCCAGTACATCCGGTTCGTCATCAATCAGCACGATCACGCCGCCATGGCGTTCCCGTTTGTCGGCTTCTGCGGGTCTTGCATTCGGGGCAACGGGGCGCGCAGGTGGCTCCGCATGGCGGGTAACCAGGCCTTCCGATCCTGCCGGGATGAGCCGAGGCACACGCACCGCAAAGCAGGAGCCCCGCCCAGGCCTTGACAGCAGCGTGACAGGTGTCGGCCCCAGCATGCTCAAGCGGCGCACCACAGCCAGGCCGAGCCCCAGCCCTTCATTGCTGCGCCGACCTTGATTGGAGGCCTGGAAGTAGTCCTCGAAAATCCGATGCCGGTGCTGGCGCTGCACGCCCACGCCCGTGTCCCACACCTGGCAGACGATGGAGGGGCCACGTGCCCGGGCCCGCAGATGCACCTCACCTTGCTCGGTATAGCGCACCGCGTTGTTGAGCAGATTGCGCAAGATGCGCTCCAGTACGTGCGGGTCGGCATGCACCCAGTCCTCCGTGGCATCGATGCGCCAGCGCAGCCCCTTGTTCTCGCACAGCACGGAAAACTCGTTGTCCAGCCGTGACCACAGCGCGGCCAGTGGCAGGGCCTGGGCCTTGTAGTCGATGCGCTGCGCATCGATGCGGGCCACGTCGAACATCTTTTCGAACATGGTGCTCAGCGAGCCCAGGGCCGTGTGGATCTTGCTCAGCAAGGTGGCGCCTTCGGAGGCCTCCACATGCGGCTTGAGCGCGCTGCTCAGCAGCATCATCACGTGCAGCGGCTGGCGCAGATCGTGGCTGGCTGACGCAAAGAACTCGCTCTTTTGCCGGTCGGCGGTCTCTGCCCGCGCCTTGGCCTGCGTCACCTTGTTGATCTCGTCGCGCAACTGCAGCACCAGATCGGCGTTTTCGTGGCGCAGCAGGGCGCCTTCGCGCAGCCTTCGGCTGATGTTGAGCGAGACGATCATGCAGGTCGTCAGCGAGATGATCATCACCACGGCCAGGTAGTTGGACGAGGGGGCCTGGTCCACCAGCAGTCGCCCTGCGGCCAGCACCAGCAGGGGTGCCGCCCCCATGAAGGACACGGCCCAGTCGTGCACGGTCACCAGCATGATGGTGTAGCAGTACACGATGATGGCGGCCACGAAGGTGAGCTTCCAGTCCGAGCTGGCCTCGCCCAGCAGGGCCACGGCCATCAGGCCCCAGGATGTACCTTGAGCGCCATGCCACCACAGCAGGGCCATGCGCCAGCGTTCATAGCCCGATGCAGGGATGCCGAAGCGTCGGAAATGCCGGGCCATCAGCACGACGATGGCCCAGACAAAAAGCAGGCCGGTGGCAGGCACCATCCAGCGCCAGTGTTGCACCGGCCAGTCGCGGATCATCCAGCCCATCAGGACCAGGCCGACAAACTGCCCGATCATGCCGCCAGGCGCCGTGCGCCAGCTGTCCTGCAGCATTTGCAGGTCGATGCGGGCCTCGATCGGAGACAGGCCCCGAAGCGAGCGCCGCAACCAGGTCACGCCGCGCTTTCCCTGACGGCCTCGCTCATGGCAGACGTGTGCTGCAACTCGTCATCGTCGCCAGCCGAGATGGCAGCCGGGCTGCGCGAGCACAGCAACACCAGTTGCGTGCGGCTGTGCACGCCGTAAGCGCGGAAGATGGCGCTGACGTGCAGCTTCACGGTCTCGGCACTGATGCCCAGGGCCGTGGCAATGGCGTGATTGGTGCAGCCCTTGAGGATCCACTGCAGCACGTCCTTCTGGCGCGGCGTCAGGCGGATCACGCGGGGTGGGGATTCTTCTTCCGGCGTCGGCCAGTCCACCTCGCTGGGGGAAAGCAGTTCAGACGGGAAGTGCAGGCGGCCTTCGACCAGGGCGCGCAAGGCGTTCATGAAGCCGTCGATTTCGGCCAGCTTCGGGATGAAGCAGGAGGCGCCGTGGTGGATGCACTCCAGCGCAATTTGCACGTCGCTCTGGCCGGTGATGATGCCGATGCGCTGGGTCGGTGCGGCGGCGCGCACGGATTGCAGCGTCGCCATGCCGCGGCTGTCTGGCAGGCCCAGGTCCAGCAGGACGACGTCGATCGGGTCATCAATGCCGGCGTCCACGAGCTTGCTCAAGGCGCCTTGCAGCGTGTTGGCATGAGAGAAACGGGCAGCCGGATCCAGGCTGCGAATGGCCTGCATCATGCCTTCTCGGATCAGGCTGTGGTCATCGACCAGCAAATAGTGGGGGGCTCGCGAAACGTCCATACCGGGTCCTTCAGAGACGCCCCGATCTTAATTTGGCATTAACGGTTCCCAAATAGGGCCGTACCCACCCTCAACATGGAGGATCCCTCTTCGACGGCTACCTCCATGTCGCCACTCATTCCCATGGACAAGGTGTCCAGCGGAATGCCGTGCGATCGGAGGGTGTCAAACACGACGCGTACATTCCTCAGTTCGGCTTTTTGCAGTGCTGGGTCGGATGTCGGGGCGGGCAGGGCCATGACGCCGCGCAGCCTCAAGCGTGGCAAATTCATCACAGATCGGGCCAGTTCCAGTGCCTCATCCGGGGCGGCGCCACTCTTGCTGGCTTCCCCGCTGGTGTTGACCTGGATGCACACCTGCAGCGGCGGCAGGTGGGCCGGGCGCTGCTCGTTCAGGCGCTGGGCGATCTTGAGGCGGTCCACCGTGTGCACCCAGTCGAACTGCTCGGCCACCACGCGTGTCTTGTTGCTCTGCAGAGGGCCGATCATGTGCCATTCGATCTGATCGCGCAGATCCCCCAGGGCGGCGATCTTGTCGATGGCCTCCTGCACATAGTTTTCGCCGAACTTTCTCTGGCCCGCGTGAAAGGCTTCCCGCACTGTTTCAGCTGGAAACGTTTTGCTCACTGCCAGCAGGGTCACACTGTCGGGTGCGCGCCCAACACGTGAACAAGCCTGGTTTATCCGCGCTCTCACGAGTTGTAGGTTGTTTGCGATCGTCGCCATAATGGTCTGTCACGACATTGTCAGGTTGTCATCATCCATGGATATCACCCAACTGCTTTCGTTCTCGGTCAAAAACAAGGCATCTGACCTGCACTTGTCTGCGGGCTTGCCGCCCATGATCCGGGTGCACGGTGACGTGCGGCGCATCAACGTCGACGCGCTGGACCACAAGCAGGTCCATGACATGGTGTACGACATCATGAATGACTCCCAGCGCAAGATGTACGAAGAGACGCTGGAATGCGACTTCTCTTTCGAGATCCAGGGCCTGGCGCGTTTCCGGGTCAACGCCTTCAACCAGAACCGTGGCGCTGGCGCCGTGTTCCGGACGATTCCCTCCAAGATCCTGACGCTGGAGCAGCTCAATGCGCCCAAGGTTTTCCAGGATCTGGCCTTGAAGCCGCGGGGCCTGGTGCTGGTCACCGGCCCGACGGGCTCAGGCAAGTCCACCACGCTGGCGGGCATGGTCAACCACCTCAATGAGACCGAATACGGCCACATCCTGACGGTGGAGGACCCCATCGAATTCGTGCACGAGTCCAAGAAGTGCCTGGTCAACCAGCGCGAAGTGGGCCCGCACACGATGAGCTTTGCCAACGCCCTGCGTTCGGCCCTGCGCGAAGACCCGGACTGCATCCTCGTGGGCGAAATGCGCGACCTGGAAACCATCCGCCTGGCGCTGACCGCTGCCGAAACGGGCCACCTGGTGTTCGGCACCCTGCACACCTCCAGCGCCGCCAAGACCATTGACCGTGTGGTCGACGTCTTCCCCGCCGCTGAAAAGGACATGGTGCGCGCCATGTTGTCCGAATCGCTGCAGGCTGTGATCTCGCAAACGCTGTGCAAGACCAAGGACGGCTCCGGCCGCGTGGCAGCGCACGAAATCATGATCGGCACGCCTGCCATCCGCAACCTGATCCGCGAAAACAAGATCGCCCAGATGTACTCGTCCATTCAGACCGGTAACAGCCTGGGTATGCAGACGCTGGACCAGAACCTGACCGATCTGGTCCGCCGCAATGTGATCTCTCCCGCTGAAGCACGCGCCAAGGCCAAGATCCCAGAGAACTTCCCGGGCTGACATGAAACGATTGCTGGATCGCTTTTCCCTCAACGCAACCGGCCGCAAGGGGGAAGGTGACGCCGACGTGAAGGCGGATGACGAAGGTTATTTCGCCACCCAGTTCATGGAGCGCCCCGATAACGTCAAGGCCAGTTCGGCCTGGACGGCACGTGGCCTGGCTGTGGGCGCGCATGCGCTGGACCCGGAGGTGGGGCTCAGCCTGTTGCTCAAGAGCTGGGGCAGGGATGCCTTGATGGCCTCTCTGCCAGAGGAGCAGCACCGCAAGCTGATCCAGCACCTGGATTTCGTGACCGTGCCGCCAGGGCGCGAGCTGATCGTGCAGGAAGAAAAGGGCGACTACGCCCTCATCGTGCTGGAAGGCCTGGTGGCGGTTGACCGCGTACAACCCACTGGTGCCAGGGCTCGACTGGCTGAAGCCCGCGAAGGCGATGTGCTGGGTGAGATGTCCTTGCTGGATGCGGGGGCCCGCTTTGCCTCCTGCCTCACGCTCAGTCGTTGTTCGTTGGCCGTGCTCAGCAACGCTGCGCTGGACGAGCTCGCCATTGAAGAGCCCCTGCTCGGTCTGGCGCTCATGACATCAACCGCGCGCCGCCTGTCTTTGCGGATGCGCCAGCTCAGTGCCCGACTGGGGGCGTTGCTGACGGCCGGCTGACCGGTCTTGCTGCACACTTCAGCCTCCACCCACACCCCGCGCGCAGACGCGACATTCATTCTCTTAGGCAGGACCCACCATGGAACGCGATCAGGCCTCGAAATTCATCAATGACTTGCTGCGCCTGCTGATCACGCGCAATGGCTCCGACCTGTTCCTCACGGCTGAATTCCCGCCCGCGATGAAGGTGGACGGCAAGGTCACCAAGGTGTCGCCCCAGCCCTTGACGGCGGGACACACCATGGCCCTGGCCCGCTCGATCATGAACGACAAGCAGGCCGCCGAGTTCGAGCGCACCAAAGAGTGCAACTTCGCGATCTCGCCGGGTGGGGTGGGGCGCTTCCGCGTCAACGCTTTCGTCCAGCAAGGCAACATCGGCCTGGTGCTGCGCGTGATCCCGCAACAGCTGCCCACGATTGACGGCATGGGTCTGCCTCAGGTGCTCAAGGATCTGGTGGCCACCAAACGCGGCCTGGTGATCCTGGTGGGCGCCACGGGCTCGGGCAAATCGACCACGCTGGCCGCCATGGTGGACCACCGCAACGAGAACTCGTTCGGCCACATCATCACGCTGGAAGACCCGGTCGAGTTCGTGCACCCGCACAAGAACTGCATCGTTACCCAGCGCGAAATCGGCATCGACACCGACGGCTGGGAGATGGCGCTCAAGAACACGCTGCGCCAGGCCCCGGATGTGATCCTCATGGGCGAAATCCGTGATCGCGAGACCATGGAACACGCCGTGCAGTTCGCCGAAACCGGCCACCTGTGCATGGCCACGCTGCACGCCAACAGCGCCAACCAGGCGCTCGACCGCATCATCAACTTCTTCCCCGAAGAGCGCCGTGCGCAGCTGTTGATGGACCTGTCGCTCAACCTCAAGGGCCTGGTGTCACAGCGCCTGCTGCCGCGTCAGGAGGGCAAGGGCCGGGCGGCTGCCGTCGAGATCCTGCTCAACACGCCACTGATCTCCGACCTCATCTTCAAGGGTGAGGTGGGCGAGATCAAGGAGATCATGAAGAAGTCGCGCGAGCTGGGCATGCAGACCTTCGACCAGGCGCTGTTTGACCTGTACGAAGGCAACTACGTCACCTACGAAGACGCGCTGCGCAACGCCGACTCCGTCAACGACCTGCGCCTGCAGATCAAGCTCAACAGCCAGCGGGCCCGCAATTCGGACCTGTCAGCTGGCACCGAGCACTTCCGCATCGTCTGACAAGGTTGAGCCCCATGAAAGCTACAGACAAATCCTACGACCCCATCCACGCGCACAAGGTGGCCTTCATCGGTCTGGGCACCATGGGCGGGCCGATGGCGGTGCACCTCTTGCGCGCCGGCCATCAGGTCACGGTCTACAACCGCACGGACGCCAAGGCCCGTGCCTGGGTGGCCGAGCATGGCGGCGAGCATGCCCTGACGCCGGCCGATGCCGCCCGCGATGCCGAGATCGTGTTCACCTGCGTGGGCAATGACGATGACCTGCGTGACGTGCTCGTTGGCGAGCAAGGTGCCCTGAACACCCTGCCCAAGGGCGGCATCGTGGTCGATCACACCACCACCTCGGCCGAGGTGGCGCGCGAGATGTCGCACTTGGCGCTCGAGCGCGGCTGCTCTTTTGTGGATGCGCCCGTTTCAGGCGGCAACCTGGGCGCCATCAATGGCGTGCTGACGGTGATGTGCGGTGGCGCGGCTTATGCGTTCGATCGCGTCAAGCCGGTCATCCTGGCTTATTCGCGCGCCGTGACCCTGTTGGGTGAGAGCGGCTCCGGCCAGTTGGCCAAGATGGTCAACCAGATCTGCGTGGGCGGTGTGCTGCAAAGCCTGGCCGAGGCTCTGGCCTTCGGTCAGAAAGCCGGGCTGGACATGCAGCAGGTGATCGAGGTGATCTCGCAGGGCGCTGCCAGCAGCTGGCAGATGGTCAACCGCGGCCCCACCATGATCAAGGACGAATTCGAGTTCGGCTTTGCCGTGGACTGGATGCGCAAGGACCTGGGCCTGGTGCTCGATGAGGCGCGTCGCCATGGCGCACGCCTGCCCGTCACGGCCCTGATCGACCAGTTCTACGCCGATGTGCAGGCAGCAGGCGGCGGCAGGCTGGACACTTCCAGCCTGATCAAGCGCCTGCGCTGATTGACGGGGCCGTTTTACGGGGCAGTTGCGCCCGTGTTGGCGGGGCGTGGCAGCTTGCGCGCCAGTTCGTCTTCGCTGATGGTCTGCATCACCTTGACCACGCGGTTCACACCCTTGACGCTGGCGGCCAGTTCGGCTGCGCGGTTGGCTTCACGCTCGGTCACCAGGCCCATGATGTAGACGTCACCACGCTCGACGACCACGCTGAAGGCGTTGGAGATGATGTCGCGCGCATCCACCAGGGTCGCCTTGACCTTGCTGGCCAGCAACACGTCATTGGCACGTGTGCTGAAGGAACTGGGCAGGCTGACCATCAGCTCGTTGTAGACGTTGTCCACGTTTTCCACTGCGGCGGCGGCTTGCTGGGCTGCAGCCTTGTCCGCATCGTTGGGCACCTCGCCGGTCAGCAGCACGCGTCGGTTATAGGCGTTCACGTTGATGTGGCCGCGGTCGCCAATGGCTTCCTTGATGCGGTTGCCCACCTTGATCTCGATCGTCTGGTCTTCCAGCTGGATGCCGGAGGTGCGGCGGTCGGTGGCCATGAAGGCGCCGCCTACGGCACCTCCAAGGACCAGTGGTGCGCAAGCCGACAGGCTGGCGATGGTCAGCAGAGCAGCGGCCCAGCGCAGGCGCGCAGGCGTCAGTGTCAGACGGGTCATTTAAGCATCCTCTCCAAGCAAATGGGTGTCGACGGCGGCGCACAGTCCGTGCACGGCCAGCCACCCGATGGCAAACAGCGCCTCAGGGCGAGAACCGGGCAAGGGCACCCACACATCGGTGTCCCGCATCAGGGGCCCCAGCGTGGTGGCGCTCTCACCCGTGAAGGCAATCAAGGTGAGGTCATGTTCGCGCGCGGCCTCTGTGGCTTCGCGCAAATCGGCTTCGTCGCGTTCCATCGAGAACGCCAGCCACACGTCACCTGGGTGTCCGAGGGCGCGAACCTGTTGCGTCAACGTAGGCTGTGAGCCCCCTTGCGCGGGCACCAGCGCGTGCGCGGCCAGTGGCGGGCGCTCGCGCCCCGAGCCGCTGACCAGCAAGGCTGCAGCCTGACGGGCCAGCCACGCGGCTTCGGCCTCGCCAGCGCACAGCACGCGGCCACCCGACGTAATCGTGTGCATGATCGCTTGCGCCGCATAGTTGAGTTGCTGCGCCAGTCGATCGGATGATTGATACAGCCAGTCGGCTGTCTCCAGCAAGGGTTGCTGAAGCGATGTCTGCTGAAAGTGGGAATCCGGCATGGCGCGGATCATAAGTCAGGGTTTGGCCTGATCAGCGCGTGCGCATACGTATCAAGACGCATCAAAGGCGGCAGGGATCCACTCGATGGCCTCGCCATCGATGGCGATCACGTCAAAACGGCAGGGCGGCCACTCGCGCAGGTTCATCAGGTAATACTGGGCGCCCATGATGCACTTGCGCTGTTTGCCTCGGCTGATCGTGGCGGCGGCACCGCCGTGAGCCGTGCTGGCGCGCTGGCGCACTTCCACGAACACCAGGGTGCCGTCCTTGTCCTTCATGATGAGGTCGACTTCGGCGCCGCGCGCACTCGGGCCTCGCGCCACCCGATAATTGCGCTCCACCAGCGTCAGACCCTGATCCTGCAAATAGACCAGTGCCTTCGCTTCCCCTTCATCTCCCCGGGATTTTGTTGTGACCTTTGATGCCAATATGCTGCTCCAGGCGGCTCACCATGTGGCCGGCAGCCAGCAGTATCCCAAAGGTGCGCTGTACCTGGTGGCCACGCCCATCGGCAACCTGGCGGACATGAGCCTGCGATCCCTGCATGTGCTGGGATTGGTGGATGTTGTCGCCTGCGAAGACACCCGCGTCACCGGCAACCTCCTGCGCCATCTGGGCCTGGACAAAAAACTCATCGCCCTGCATCAGCACAATGAAGTGGGCAGCGCGCAAGGCGTGGTCGCGCTCATGCAGGAAGGTCAGCGTGTGGCCTATGTGTCGGATGCGGGCACGCCAGCGGTGTCCGATCCCGGTGCACATCTGGTGCAGGCGGCCCACGCAGCCGGTTTGACGGTCGTGCCCTTGCCGGGCGCCAGCAGCGTCACCACCGCCATGAGTGCGGCAGGTGATGCCCAGGCCAATGGCTTTCGTTTCGTAGGCTTTTTGCCTTCAAAGGGCGCGGCGCGCGTGAGCGTGTTGCAGGCGGTGCTGGGAGGGCGCGACAGTGTCGTGCTGTTCGAGGCCCCGCACCGCATCGAGACCCTGGCCAAGGAGTTGGGCGAGGTCCTGCCACAGGGTCAGGTCACCATCTGCCGAGAGCTGACCAAGCAGTTCGAGAGCATTACCAAGTTGGATATCGCCGAGATGTCGGCCTGGCTGAAGGGGGATCCCAACCGTTTGCGCGGCGAGTTCGTGCTGGTCGTGCATGGCGTACCGCGCGCCGATGAGGAAGGGCAGACCTTGTCTCCCGCCATGGATGCCTTGCTCAAAGAGCTTGTTCGCCATGTGCCCGTCAAGCTGGCCGCCGGCTTGGTCGCGGATGCCGCCGGCATGCCGAAGAAGGCGCTGTACGACCACGCGCTGGCACATAGAAATGCGGACGATCCTGACGATTTGTCGTGAGATCTCCCGCCTGGCCCCATGAGCATGGGGTGAGGGCAACCCGCAGTTTTCGGGTTTACCTGAAGGTGCGTATTTAACGACGATCGAAGAATGAAGCTCAGCAGCCGACACGAGCTGCCCCATCCATAGGAGAGCTTCCATGACATCGTCTTCCCTTCGCCAGGTTTGTGCTGCGGTGGCTGTTGCTGCCGCTGGTATGGCTGCCGTGCCTGCTCAGGCTCAGTTGCTGTCGTCCCTGTTCAGCCCTGCCAAGACCAAGAACCCCATCGTGCTGGTGCACGGCTTCATCGGGTTTGACAACGTGCTGGGCATCCAGTACTTCTACGACATCCCCAACAACCTGCGCAAGGATGGCGCCACGGTCTACATCGCATCTGTCAACCCTTCTCAGACCACCGAATTCCGTGGTGAAGAGTTGGTCCAGCAGATGAAGCAATGGGCCGCCAAGGACGGCGTCAAGAAGTTCAACCTGATCGGCCACAGTCATGGCGGCCCCACCGTGCGTTATGCCGCCGGCACGGTGCCTTCGATGGTGGCTTCGGTCAGCACCATGGCCGGCACCCACTTCGGCTCCAAGGTCGCAGATGACATCCTGGCCAACACCACGCCCGGCGGTGGCTTCGACAAGCTGGCCACGGCTGGCCTGAAGCTGATCTCCTGGTTGACCGGCAACAAGACTACCAGCGACACCGACCTGTTGACCGCCCTGAAGGCCCTCAGTGGCCCTGGCGCTGCCGCCTTCAATGCCAAGTTCCCGGTTGGAGCCCCGACCACGGCTTGCGGCACGGGCCCTGAAGTAGCCAGCGTCAATGGCAACAGCATGCGCTGGTATTCCTTCTCCGGCACATCGGTCAAGACCAATGGCTGGGACATCTCCGATGCCATCCTGGCGTACACCGCTGAGTACTTCAAGGGCGAAGCCAACGACGGCCTGGTCTCTCGGTGTTCCAGTCACTGGGGCAAAGTCGTCAAGGACAACTACGACTGGAACCACCTGGACGAAATCAACCAGGTTCTGGGCGGCATCGGCAAGAACGCACCTGATCCCGTTGCCTTCTACAAGCAGCACGCCAACCGCCTGAAGCTCGCAGGTCTTTGATCTGTGTTGCCAGTGCCTCGCTCGCGCAGCGGGGCATCAAGGGGTGCCATTTTCAGGCCGGCCTTCTTTTTGGAGGCCGGCTTTTTTTATCTGTCGCCAAAGCACCCCACGCACTTGTTACTAACCGCTACAACCATCGTGGGAGATCGCTTTCCCCGGATGTCGGGTATGCCCGCGGTTTCGTTTAACGGCCAGTGAAGATACTTGCCTCGTCCGCCAATCGATAAACATCTGACGTACACAACAGCGGACACGTCCAAGGAGCGCAAGCATGAAATTCAACTTCTCTATCAAGACTATCTGTGCCGCTGTTGCTGTGACGGGTGCTGCCATGGCCGTGGCTCCTGCTGCCCACGCTGGCACGACCGCCAAGACCAAGTACCCCATCGTGCTGGTCCACGGTTTCATCGGCTTTGACAATGTGCTGGGCATCCAGTACTTCTATCAAATTCCAGCCAAGCTGCGAGATGAAGGCGCCACCGTCTACATCGCTTCGGTCAACCCTTCGCAAACCACTGAATTCCGTGGCGAGGAGCTGGTCCAGCAGATGAAGCAATGGGCCGCCAAGGATGGCGTCAAGAAGTTCAACCTGATCGGCCACAGCCATGGCGGCCCTACCGTGCGTTACGCAGCGGGCACCGCACCGTCGATGGTGTCCTCGGTCAGCACCATGGCCGGTACCCACTTTGGCTCCAAGGTGGCTGACGACATCCTGGCAGGCACGACACCCGGCGGTGGCTTTGATCAGGCTGCCACGGCGGGCCTGAAGCTCATCTCCTGGCTGACAGGTAACAAGACCACCAGTGACACCGATCTGCTGACTGCCTTGAAGGCCCTGAGCGCTCCTGGCGCTGCTGCCTTCAACGCCAAGTTCCCCGCTGGCGCGCCTACCACCACCTGTGGTGCCGGCCCTGAAAAAGCCAGCATTGCTGGCAATGCCATGCGTTGGTACTCGTTCTCCGGCACCTCGGTGAAGACCAATGGTTGGGACATCTCCGATGCCCTGCTGGCCTACACCGGCGACTACTTCAAGGGCGAAGCCAACGACGGTCTGGTGTCGCGTTGCTCCAGCCATTGGGGCAAGGTCATCAAGGACAACTACACCTGGAACCACCTGGACGAAATCAACCAGGTTCTGGGCTCCATCGGCAGCGGTTCGCCTGATCCTGTGGCCTTCTACGTCCAGCACGCCAACCGCCTGAAGTGGGCTCTCCTCTGATCGAGGTCAGCCTGAGCTGAAAGGCTCTGCGGCATCAAGGTCGATCCTCCATTCACGGGGATCGGCCTTTGTTCTTTGAGAAACCGGGCATTAGCCCTGGGTACGACTGAAACATGAAACCCTGAGAATGGGTTCAACAAGAAGGCTCAAGTTGTAGCGAGCCTCGATGAGTTGGAGCAAGATGATGATGCGCACGATGCAAATGCGTGGATGGATGGTGGCGGGCGGCATCGCAGTCGCATTGGGCGCTTCTGCGCTGTGGATGACGCACCGTGGCACGGACGGATCGGGCGGTTCAGGCTCGGCTGGTGGATCCGGTTGGGGCATGATCGGTGCGACATCGGATACCGCGCCGCAAGCTGATGCTGCATCGGCCAAGACGATGAGCCCGGACCAGGTTCGCAACCGGCTCTTCAAGGAAGGCTCATTCGCCGGCACCGAGCCCTCAGGTGATTGGTGTGTGGCGTCTGCCAAGCTCTCACCTTGCCCTGATTTGCGCAAGCGCTTCGAGTACTACATCCTGGGCCTGGGTGAAGTCACCATCGACGACATCAAGGCGCTGGTCGCCGATGAAGCGCGCAAGGCCCATGGCGAGCAGCTCGGCAACGAGATCATGGCCATCTGGGACAAGTACTGGCAGATCCGCACCTACCAGTACCGCAACAAGTTCGACCAGTCCGATCGCAGCACCTGGCTGGCCGTGTTCGACGAGCAAAAGCAGGTGCGCCGCCAGATCCTGGGCTCCGACTGGGCCAAGGCCTTTTTCGAGCACGACGAGCAGAGCTTCAAGCAGTACTACGCTCAGTTGGAATCCGGTCAGCCGCCTCCGCCTGATCCCGGCGAACCCGTGCCCCAGATGGCGCCTGGCAAGGACCCTGCCGCCGTGCACGCCGAGCGTGTCGCGCGCTATGGCCAGGCCGCCGCTGATCGCCTGGCGAAGGTGGACGAAGAATGGGCCGACTGGGAGCGCCGTCTGGCGGGTGCGCGCGCCGAATGGGATCGCCTGAAGAGCGCAACCAACCTGTCTGACACCCAGCGCAAGCAGGAAATGCAGGCCTATATCAACAGCCATTTCAAGCCCGACGAGCACCTGCGTGTCGAGGCCTTGCTGCATCTCTGACACGGTAGATACCCGCTAGATAACCCCTGGATATCCTCGGTAGGCACGCGCTTGCTCAGGCCGTGCCTACAATGGGGCCATGATCGCTGTCGACGCCACCATCGCCCGCCTCCAGACTGCCCGCGAGCTGCTGCTCGCACCGTATGGCCTGGACGAATCCACCCTGCTCAAGGCCCTCAAGGTCATCACCGAACACCGGGTCGATGACGCGGACCTGTACTTCCAGTACACCCGCAGCGAAGGCTGGAGCCTGGAGGAAGGTATCGTCAAATCCGGCAGCTTCGGCATCGACCAGGGCGTGGGCGTGCGCGCCATCTCCGGCGAAAAAACCGCCTTCGCCTACTCCGACGACATTTCTGAAGCCGCCTTGCTGGATGCTGCCCGCACCGTGCGCACCATTGCCGCAGCCGGCCAAAGCCGCCGCGTCAAGGTGGGTGAGCACCGCGTGGCCCCCTCGCGCAGCCTCTACGCCTCGTTTGACCCCATCGCCTCGCTGGACAGCGCCGCCAAGGTGGCCCTGCTGGAAGACGTGGAGCGCCGCGCCCGTGCCAAGGACCCGCGCATCGTGCAGGTCATGGCCGGCCTGGGCTGTGAATACGACGTCGTGATGGTGGCCCGTGCCGATGGCACCCTGGCTGCCGACGTGCGCCCCCTGATTCGCCTGTCCCTGACCGTGATCGCCGAACAGGCCGGTCGCCGTGAAGTGGGTTCCTCCGGCGGCGGCGGTCGCTACGACCTGTCCTACTTCACCCAGGCCGTGACCGACCAATATGTCGATCAGGCCGTGCATGCCGCCCTGATCAACCTCGAGGCCCGCCCCGCGCCCGCCGGCGAGATGACCGTGGTGCTCGGCAACGGCTGGCCCGGCATCCTGCTGCACGAGGCTGTGGGCCATGGCCTGGAAGGCGACTTCAACCGCAAGGGCTCCAGCGTGTTCTCGGGCCGGGTGGGGCAGCGCGTGGCCGCCAAGGGCGTCACCGTGCTGGACGACGGCACCCTGCCGGATCGCCGCGGTTCGCTCAACATCGACGACGAGGGTTATGCAACCCAGCGCACCGTGCTGATCGAAGACGGCATCCTCCAAGGCTATATGCAGGACGCCACCAACGCCCGCCTGATGAAAACCGGCCAGACCGGCAACGGCCGTCGCGAAAGCTACGCCCACCTGCCCATGCCTCGTATGACCAACACCTACATGCTGGCTGGCGACAAGGATCCGCAGGAGATCATCGCTTCCATCGAGCGTGGGCTGTACGCCGCCAATTTCGGTGGTGGCCAGGTGGACATCACCTCCGGCAAGTTCGTATTCTCTGCCAGCGAGGCCTACTGGGTCGAAAACGGCAAGATCCAGTACCCCGTCAAGGGCGCCACCCTGATCGGCAACGGCCCGGATGCCATGACCCGCGTCAGCATGATCGGCAACGACCTGGCGCTCGACAGCGGTGTGGGCACCTGCGGCAAAGAAGGCCAGAGCGTGCCCGTTGGTGTGGGGCAGCCCACGTTGCGCATCGAAGGCCTGACCGTAGGTGGCACGGCCTGATCCGGCTCTTTTTACAGATTTCCGCCCCTTGTTCAATTATTTGCATGCAGTGCTTGACCCAGACGTCGAAACTCGTGCATAATTCAAGGCTTCGCTGATCAAGCAGCGGACTTTGGCCCAAAACCTCTTTGCTAAAACAGAGAGGGCCCTCGCAAAGATTGCTGGCAAGACTCAAATTGCATGTGATCAAAGCGCTGCGGCAGGGACTCACAAAGTCAGCTGCTTTTTTCAGATCCGCCCGTTCTACGGGCCCAAGACTGACCGTTCGTTGTTGTGCAGTTGTTGTGCAGCCGTTCGGGCCAAGTTGGGGTAACCATGATCCAAATGCAATCGCGACTTGACGTCGCTGACAACACTGGTGCTAAGAGCGTCATGTGCATCAAGGTGCTCGGTGGCTCTAAGCGTCGTTACGCCGGTATCGGCGACATCATCAAG
>NZ_JACRAH010000017.1 GCF_016234775.1 Aquabacterium sp.
CTGGAAGCCATGGGCATCGCCACCACGATCAAGGCTGCCAAGAAGGAAGTCGAATCGGGTACGCCAGTCGTGTGGGACATCCTTGAAGAAGTGATCAAGGAACACCCCGTGATGCTGAACCGTGCGCCTACGCTGCACCGTCTGGGCATCCAGGCTTTCGAGCCCGTGCTGATCGAAGGCAAGGCCATTCAGCTGCACCCACTCGTTTGCGCGGCCTTCAACGCCGACTTCGACGGTGACCAGATGGCCGTTCACGTGCCGCTGTCCATCGAAGCGCAAATGGAAGCCCGCACGCTGATGCTGGCCTCCAACAACGTGCTGTTCCCAGCCAACGGCGAGCCCTCCATCGTCCCGTCGCAAGACGTGGTGCTGGGCTTGTACTACGCCACCCGTGAGCGTATCAATGGCAAGGGCGAAGGCATGATCTTCTCCGATATCCCTGAGCTGCAACGCGCTCTGGATAACGGCGTGGTTGAGATCACCGCACGCATCAACATCCGTCTGACCGAGTACTCGAAGAACAAGGACACGGGCGAATTCGTCCCGGAGACCAAGCTCGTCGAGACCACGGTTGGTCGCGCCTTGCTGTCCGAGATCCTGCCCAAGGGCCTGCCTTTTGCGAACATCAACAAGGCGCTCAAGAAGAAGGAAATCTCCCGCCTCATCAATACTTCGTTCCGCAAGTGCGGTCTGAAGGAAACGGTGGTGCTGGCTGACAAGCTGCTGCAAAACGGTTTCCGCCTGGCGACGCGTGCCGGTATCTCCATCGGCATCGACGACATGTTGGTTCCGAAGGAAAAGTACGGCCTGATCGAGCGCGCCGAAAAGGAAGTCAAGGAAATCGAACAGCAGTACGTCTCCGGTCTGGTGACCGCTGGCGAACGCTACAACAAGGTGGTGGACATCTGGGGCAAGACCGGCGATGAAGTCGGCAAGGTCATGATGTCGCAGCTGTCCAAGCAAAAGACCATCGACCGCAATGGCAACGAAGTCGATCAGGAATCGTTCAATTCGATTTACATGATGGCCGACTCCGGTGCCCGTGGTTCTGCTGCTCAGATCCGCCAGTTGGCCGGTATGCGGGGCCTGATGGCCAAGCCTGACGGCTCCATCATCGAGACCCCCATCACGGCGAACTTCCGTGAAGGTCTGAACGTGTTGCAGTACTTCATCTCCACCCACGGTGCTCGTAAGGGTCTGGCGGATACGGCGTTGAAGACGGCTAACTCGGGTTACCTGACACGTCGTCTGGTCGACGTGACGCAAGACTTGGTGGTCACCACCGTCGATTGCGGTACCGATCAAGGCATCAACACCCGTGCGCTGGTTGAAGGCGGTGAAGTCATCGAGTCGCTGCGCGACCGTATCCTGGGCCGCGTGCCCGCGATCGACGTGCTGCACCCCGAGACCCAACAGGTCGTCATCGCCGCCGGCACGATGCTGGACGAAGATGCGATGGACGTCCTCGAAGCCGCTGGCGTCGACGAAGTCAAGGTCCGCACACCACTGACTTGCGCCACACGCTTCGGCCTGTGCGCCAAGTGCTATGGCCGCGACCTGGGCCGCGGTGGTCTGGTGAACTCCGGTGAAGCTGTGGGCGTGATCGCTGCGCAGTCCATCGGTGAACCTGGTACCCAGCTGACCATGCGTACCTTCCACATCGGTGGTGCCGCTTCGCGCGCCGCCATCGCATCGAGCGTGGAAGCCAAGTCTGACGGCATCATCGGCTTCAATGCCACGATGCGTTACGTTACGAACGGCAAGGGCGATCTGGTGGTGATTTCGCGTTCCGGCGAAATCGTCATCTCCGACCAGCACGGCCGTGAGCGTGAGCGTCACAAGGTGCCGTACGGCGCGCAGCTCAATGTCAAGGCCGACCAGACCATCAAGGCTGGCCTGGTGCTGGCAACCTGGGATCCGCTGACTCGTCCGATCATCACGGAATTCGCCGGTAAGGCCAAGTTCGAGAACGTCGAAGAAGGCGTGACCGTGGCCAAGCAGGTGGACGAAGTGACCGGTCTGTCGACCCTGGTCGTGATCGATCCGAAGCGCCGCGGTGCTGCCAAGGTGATCCGTCCTCAGGTGAAGCTGCTCGACGCCTCTGGCGCCGAAGTGAAGATCCCCGGTACCGACCACGCCGTGACCATCGGCTTCCAGGTTGGCGCGCTGATTCAAGTGCGCGACGGCCAGGATCTGTCGCCTGGTGAAGTGCTGGCTCGTATCCCAATCGAAGGTCAGAAGACCCGCGACATTACCGGCGGTCTGCCACGTGTGGCGGAACTGTTCGAAGCCCGTTCGCCCAAGGACAAGGGTTCGCTGGCCGAGATCACGGGTACCGTGTCCTTCGGTAAGGAAACCAAGGGCAAGGTTCGCCTGCAGATCACCGATCCCGAAGGTCAGGTCTGGGAAGATCTGGTTCCGAAGGAAAAGAACATCCTGGTGCACGAAGGCCAGGTGGTCAACAAGGGCGAATCCATCGTCGACGGCCCGGCCGATCCGCAGGACATCCTGCGTCTGCTGGGTATCGAAGAGCTGGCTCGCTACATCGTCGACGAAGTGCAGGACGTCTACCGTTTGCAAGGCGTGAAGATCAACGACAAGCACATCCAGGTGATCGTTCGCCAGATGTTGCGTCGTGTTCAGATCACCAACTCCGGTGACACCAACTACATCGTTGGCGAACAGGTTGAGCGTTCGGAACTGCTGGACACCAACGACCGCATGCGCGCCGAAGGCAAGCTGATCGCCACGCACAGCGATGTGCTGCTGGGTATCACCAAGGCTTCGCTGTCGACCGACTCCTTCATCTCGGCCGCTTCCTTCCAGGAAACGACCCGCGTGCTGACCGAGGCTGCCATCATGGGCAAGCGCGACGAGCTGCGCGGCTTGAAGGAAAACGTCATCGTGGGTCGCCTGATCCCCGCTGGTACCGGCATGGCCTTCCACCAGGCTCGCAAGGCCAAGGAAGAGATGGACGACAGCGAACGCCGCGCCATCGCCATGCAGGAAGCGCAAGAGCGCGCTGCGATGGAGTTGGCCGCCCTGGATGGTGACGATGCCGACGAGGCTGCGCCTGCTGAAGGCGGCACCGCCGAGTAATCTCCGGCTGCTGCTTCCCTGAAGCACAAAGCGCCAGGCCCGCAAGGGTTCTGGCGCTTTTTCTTTGGGCGGCCGATCAAGTCCCTGTTCACAAAGTGGGTCAAACACCCGTTTTATCTGCCCATTTATGAGGCAGCGCCCCTTCTATCGTCAGTGCCATGGTGTGACACATCTGGAGCATGTCGACATGGGCACGAACGTCAATTCACAACGCAGTACCCTTTCCCTGGATGTCGAGGTCCAGGTCGTCGTCACGGAGGCCGAGTTGGCAGAAGTGGGCCAGGTTCGTGAGGCGGCATACGGCCATCACCTGGGCCAGACCGTGTCGGGCTTTGCCATGTCGGCCGATCCGCTCGACCGGGTGCCCGGCACCGTGGTGGTGCTGTGCCGAGACAAGGCCACGGGCAAGGCGGTCGGGACAGCCCGCATCCAGCCAGCGGGTGCCGGTGCCAGCTTGATGATCGAGCGCAGTGTCATCCTGCCTCGCCAGTTGGCCGCGCAAGCCCGCGCCGAAGTCACGCGTCTGGCGGTGCTGCCAGGCGCCTCACCGCAGATCAAACTGTGCCTGATGAAGGCGGTGTACCTCTACTGCGAAGCGCACGACATCGATTGGCTGGTGATCGCCGCGCGCAATGAGGCCTTGTCGCGTGACTATCGGCGCCTGGGCTTCAAGGATTTCCTGGCGCCTGGCCAGATGGTGCCGCTGGCCCATGCGGGGCACCTGCCCCATTTTGTGTTCACGATGGACCTGCGTGCCACCCGCGAAGCCTGGCAGCGTCAGGGTCACCGTTTGCATCATTTCATGTTTGCAGCGATGCCCGAGGCGTTCCCAACGTTCCGTCGGGGGGCGCCGGGGCTTCCCCTGGTTCGTCGGCAGGCCGCTTGACCGCATGGTCTGACCACCGCCGGATGATGCTGCTGAGATCTTCCAGGGTGCAGGGCTTGGCCAGGAAGTCGTCCATGCCAGCGGCGAGGCAATCCTGACGTTCTGCATCGGTCGTGGTCGCCGTCAAGGCGATGATGGGCACGCGCGGGAGCCCCATCTCCCGCTCCTTGAGTCGGATCAAGCGGGTGGCCTCATAGCCGTTCATCACGGGCATGTGGCAGTCCATGAGGATGAGGTCCGGACGATGGACCAGTTGCAAGGCCTTGGTGAGTGCACCTGCACCATCCTGAACGCGCTCCGAATCTACGCCGATGATTTCGAGGAAGTTCGTGGCGACAAGCGCATTGACCTCGTTGTCTTCGGCCAGCAGAACCCGACACGAGCTCGGCTGGTGAGGGCGCTGCGGACTGCTGGGCGCCGTGGACACTGCTGGGGCCAGCGCGTTCGGCAGGCGCGCGGTGAACACCATGGTGGTGCCCGCCCCTACCTGGCTTTCGACGGTGATGTCGCCTTGCATGGCTCGCGCAATGTCTCGTGCGATGGTGAGCCCAAGGCCCGCGCCTTGTGCAGCCTGATCGGAGGAGTTGAGGTCCGATTGCTGAAACGCGTTGAAAACGCGGGCGAGATCGGCTGTGGGGATGCCTCTGCCCGTGTCGCGCACCGTGGCTTTGACCATGCCGCTGAGCCCGTCTCGCTCGATCGCCAGCGTGATCACACCCTGTTGTGTGAATTTGATGGCGTTGCCCAGCAAGTTGTGCAGCACCTGGCGAAAGCGTGCCGGATCACCCATCACCCAGCAAGGCGAGGGCAGTTGCCCGGTCACCTCGAAGCGCAGTCCTTTGTCTTCGGCTCGCATGGTGTAGATGCCCACCAGTTGTTCGATCTGGGCAGACAGGTCATGCCTTTCGTGGCGGATCAGGAATTGGCCGGACTCGATCCGGGAGATGTCCAGCAAGTCGTTGATGAGGGACAACAAGTGGGTGCCGGACGCCTCGATCAGCTCGATGCGGCGCAGGGCTGTGCCATCCTTTTCTGCCAGGTGCAGCAACTTGCTCATCCCCAGAATGCCTTGCAAAGGCGTGCGCAATTCGTGGCTGATGTTGGCCAGGAACTGCGTCTTGACGGCACTTTGCCGCACCGCCGTCTTGAGCGCCTCTTCCTTTTCGTGGGCGAGTGCTTGCGCATGCAGGCGCAGCGTGATGTTCTCCACCACGCGGCGCTCACTGCGCATGGCGGTGGCGATCTGCAAGCCCAGCAGAAGCCACAGGCCCAGGCTGCCCAGGTCGCTGAGTGCATCGCCTCGGATCATCATGCCGATCGCCGTAGGCGCCAGGATGGGCACGGCATAGCCGGCTGTGAAGCGGGCGCTGACCTGGAGCCCGAAGGTCGCCACACAGGCAATGCATGCCAGCGATGCGACAAAGAACGAAGGCAGCGGCTGAGGGGACAGGGCCGAGACGTACAGGCCTGCAGCACCCCACGTCAGGCCATCAACGACCAAGGGCAGCCATGTGGCCCGGGCCCATGCAGATGTGGGCTGCGCCTGCCTGGCATAGACGCTGCCCTGAACAATGCGGAATGCGGAGACCAGCAGTTTGACGATCAGCCAGGTATCGACCACGACGTTGGGCGCAGCCTGACCTCTCAGCGTGAGGGCCAAAGCGATGGCGAAAGCCGATGCCGCGACCACGCCGATGCGGGCATGTGCCCAGATCATCCGTAGCTGCTCTGCTTCAACCTGTTTGCGGACGCGCTGTGCCTGGCCATGCCCACCTTGTGGCAAGCGGTCAGGGAAATGGAGTGGGAGCATGCCTTCACGCGATGGTGAACTACTTCTGCCTGGACGCCGTACCCGAATAGCTAGGCACTGTGCGCCAAAAATGGGCGCAGGTCCAGAGGAGGGTGTTCAAGGCGCCACATCGTCTGTCTGGTGCGTGGGCCCGTCCCTGCGGGCTCAACTGGATGCGGCGGTGTAGACCTCATGCCAGTGTGGCATCAGCGGGATGTCCGTGACGCCCACATCCACGCCGAACTGACTCAGCAAGGTCGTGATCTGGCCGCGATGATGGGTTTGGTGGTTGAAGATCTGCATCACGGCGGCCACATACGGCATCGTGATCTGTTTTTGGTAGACCACGCTGAAGAAACTGAAGCTGCAAGTGGCCTCGACCGCGGTCAGGCTTGCCGCCCAGTCCAGCAAGGCTTGATCCATGGCCTCACGCGCGGTCCGCAAGGTGTCGAAGTCCTCGTGCAACTCCTGCGAGGGTGACGTCATGGTGACGGCTTGCCCTTGCATGCGCTGCAACCAGGCACCATCGCCCAGCAGCAGATGGTTGAGCGTGCCATGGACGGACTTGAAAAAGGCCCCTCGATCAGCCTTGCGCTGTTCGTCGGACAAGGTGGCGGCAGCATCGTAGAGCTTGCCGTTCATCCAGCGGTTGTAGTGCGCCATGCCAACGGCGTAATCCCGCAGATTCCAGCTGTGCGGCGTATCACTCATGTAGTACCTTCCCTGTTCGTCAATCTGATGTAGGCCTCTAGCCTAACCGTGATGACGCGAACTGAACAGGTGCTCACACGGGAAACGCCTGTGCGTTGACGCAGCGCCTGAGCCTGGGGTTTCCCTTCACAAGGCGCTCAGCGCGGGCGACGGCGCGCCAGGCTGGTCCCGACCACACCCAAGCCGGCGATCAGCAGGGCATAGGTCTCTGGCTCCGGCACGGCGGCGGTGCTGCTCACGCGCAGGAAGGCCGGATCGCCGCCTTCTGCGCTGCCGAAGGTGAAGCCGGAATAGCCGGTGTACGAGAAGCTGAAATTGGCCGTTGGCGAGTGCGCCAGCAAGGCGGACTTGACCGAGTCCGTCACATCGAAGGACTTCAAGCCCGTGCCGTTTTCCAGGTACACGGTGGCAATGTTGTCCAGGTTGCCGACGTCGCTGCGCCCGGCCGACCAGATGTTGAGGATGTTGATGTTGAGCGTGACCGAACTGATCTGATCCACCGTGGCCTGCAGGCCGCCCAGATCGAAGCTCAGCGAGGTGGCGTAAGCCTGCCCGTCGCCCCAGGCGTAGTCATGCGACACCTGATTGGGGTTGGCCGAAGCATCCCAGCCATTATCGAAGCCTCCACGCCACCAGAAGTGGTGATAGACGCTGTCGCCGGACGCCGTGACGGCGATGTCCTGTGTGGCGGCCAGCGCGTTGGTGGAGACCAGGGCGCACAGCAGCGCCGTAGAGCAGAAAGACTGGATAGACATTTGTACTGCACTCACTTTCGTCAAGACACGACACCGTGTGGAGGCGTCCACCGCCTCTCGATGGACACGGTGTAACTTGATGTTACGAAGTGGGTGCGGTGCGTGTTTGCGCCAACGCAAACCGCCCTATACGTGCCACCGTATCCCCCCGCGAGTGGGTGGGACAGGTGGTGACACGCAGTCCTCAGCCCGATCAGGGCTTGGCTGGCAGGTAAAACTGGCTGGCGATCAGCTTGCTGCCGACGCGCGGCTTGTTGCCTTCCAGCGCAGGGTATTTGACCGGCACGATGGCGCCAGCCGTCAGGATGCCGGTGCTGCCCAGCGCCTCATAGGCTGCCTGGATCTGCTTGTCGCTGGCCCCGCTCAGGCTCAGATCCAGATCAGGATGGACCACAGGCGCGATCACGTTGAGCTTCGTGGCTGCCAGCGATGGGCAAGGCGCCGTGATGCACACGATGCCTGTGCTCTTGACACCAAAGAATGCACCGATGGGCGCACGCGGGCCCTGAGCCTGCCAGGCTTCGGTGATGGTCAGTTGATCGGCGGTGTACAGGCCGGCAGGTGCGGGCTCCAGCACGCCACGAACCAGGGCTTTGCCTTGTGCAAACTGGGCATCAAAGGCGGCATGCTGTTCGGGCGTCCAGCCCAGTGCATTGGTGTTGAGCTGAACAGCGTGGCATTCCTTTTGTCGCGTGCCATCGGCACAGCGTGTCAGCTTCTGGTTGACCGACTTGACGAAGTAGCCGCCACACATCGGGTAGGCACATTTGCGCGCATCCTGGCGGGTGACGATCAGGTAGCTGTCGCGGGTCTGCAGGGCAGGGGTGGTGGCATCCTGTGCCGACGCGGTCAAAGGCGTGGTGGCCAGTGTCAGGGCGCTCAGGGCGGCAAGGGTCAATCGCTTGATCATGGTGGGATCCTCCAGCGGGATGTGATGGGGAACAACAAACCCGGCGGACTATAGGTCGCCCACATGACGATGCCAACGGGGTTGGGGCCCCTGGATTGGCAAGATGTATTGCAGCTTGTAAGCGCGCCGTCTCAACGAGATGCGTCGATGTCCGGCAGCCCGGGGTGAGGCCAGCCCAGCAACTCGGCCAGGCGGGTGACGACCCAGGTTGCTTCTGCTTCTGTGACCGCACCGTCGGGCGAGCACAGGCCTTTGTGGCAGCGCGCCAGCACCTCCTGCTCGTCCACCCCGATCTCCACATGGATGCTGCGGCAGTGTTCCGTGAGGTGTTGCGCCAGGTCTTCGCAGATCTCGTAGCGGTCGCGCAATTCGCGCAAGGGGATGGTCAGCCGCTTGCGGGCATCGCTGTGGAGCGCCGTGAACGACGGCGGGATCTCGATCTGGTATTCATCTGACATGCTGCTTTGTACCTCATGCGGGCAGCTCATTCATGGTGCGTCAGACATCGGACAATCACGCCATGACCGTTTCCCGCCCTGACGCCTGGCATTTCCGGCCCCGCATGACGCTGCACACCCTCACCCGCGGTGACGGCTTGCTGGGCATGCAGGCGCAAGGCCGCTTTGGCCCCCGAGGCCCGCAGGTCACCGTGGCCCGCATCGACTGGACCTACACCGGCCCCGGTGGCGCCTGGTGGGCGGTACCGGCCCCGACCAGCGTGCTGTACGCCCGCCATGGCGAGCAGGTCGATGTGGCTGATGCCCAGGGCCGCCTGCTCGCCTTGCAGCGCGACCCAGAGGCGGAAGCCGATGCCTTCGATGTGCTGCAAGACACGGGCTTGCGCACCTTGCCTCATGATGCCTTGCAATGGCGCGCACCTCAGCTGGCCCAGGCTGCAGGCCAGGCGCATGAGCCGTTGTGGTCGCTGCTGCAGGAGGACCAGTTCGGCGACTTCTGGCTCGAACAGATTCCTCTGCTGCAAGCCAGGGGCTGGTCCATCGTCGTGCGGCCTGGCTTTGCCCACCAGAGCACACCGGTCACCCACTGGCGCCTGCTCATCAGCCCGGAGACGGGCGAGCCTGAGGCCAAAGAGCTGATCGAGCCCTTGCGCCTGCCCGCCAGCGCGGCCATCACGCCCCTGGGTGCACCGCGTCGCGAAGGCTCCTGGTTGGTGACCCTGGGTGTGGAGGTGGATGGCCAGCAACTGGATCTCGCGCCCTTGATCGCCGACCTCATCAAGCGAGACAAACGCTGGCTCAACGCAGCCGATATCGCCGACATCGCGGACGATGCCATCGTCATCCTCAAGGCCCCGGGCGGCAAGCGCATCGAAGCCCCGGCCGCGCCCCTCAAGGCCATCGTGGGCGCCATGGTCGACCTGTTGATGGACCCACGGCGCCGCGAAGGGCCGATCAAACTCCAGCAGTGGGATGCCGTTCGCGTGGACCGCCTGCGCGAGCAGTTGTTCGACACGCAGGCCGCGCGCGCCGGTCGGCATGGCGCCTGGCAGTTGCAGGGCGACGCGGGCTTGCACGAGCTCACTAAAAGACTGCGAGCCGCCGGCACGCCGCAGCCCGTGCCTGCCCCTTCAGGCCTGGGCGTGACCCTGCGCCCCTATCAGCAACAAGGCGTGGCCTGGTTGCAGTACCTGCGCGAGCAGCGCCTGGCCGGCATCCTGGCCGATGACATGGGCCTGGGCAAAACCGCGCAGGCGCTGACCCATTTACTGATTGAGAAACACGCGGGCCGGCTGGACTTGCCCGCGCTCATCGTCATGCCCACCTCCCTGGTCTTCAACTGGCAGGCCGAGGCCAGGCGCATGGCGCCCTCACTGCGCGTGCTGGTGCTCCAAGGGCCCGAGCGTGCCGGCCTCATGGCCCGGGTCCCCGAGCATGATGTGGTGCTCACCACGTATCCACTCGTGTGGCGAGACATCGAGCAGCTCGCCGAACACTTCTTCCACATCGTCATCCTGGACGAGGCCCAGACCGTGAAGAACGCGGCCAGCAAGAGCGCCGCAGCCATTCGCCGGCTGCAGTCGCGTCACCGCTTGTGCCTCACAGGCACCCCGCTGGAAAACCACCTGGGCGAACTCTGGGCCCAGTTCGATTTCCTGATGCCCGGCTTTCTGGGTGGCATGCGCAGCTTCCAGCGCCAGTGGCGCGACCCCATCGAGCAAAACGGCGAGACCCTGCGCGCGCAACTGCTGGCCCAGCGCGTGCGGCCTTTCATCCTGCGCCGGCGCAAGGCCGATGTGCTGGCCGAGTTGCCAGCCAAGACCGAGGTGGTGCAGCAACTCCAGCTGGAGGGGCAGCAAAAGGCCCTGTATGAAAGTGTGCGCGTGGCCGCCGACGAGATGGTGCGCAAGGCCTTGAACAAGCAAGGCTTTGAAGGCGCGCAGATCGCCGTGCTGGATGCCCTGCTCAAACTGCGTCAGGTCTGTTGCGACCCCTGGCTGGTCAAGGGCCGCAAGATGCCCAGAGGGATGGAGCGTGCCAAGCTGGACTGGTTGCGCGACACCCTGCCGGCGCTGCTCGACGAAGGGCGCCGCGTGCTGGTGTTTTCTCAGTTCTCCGAGATGCTCGGGCTGATCGCAGACGAACTGGTCGACCTGGGCCTGCCTTTCGTGACCTTGACCGGCGACACCCCGCCGCCTCAGCGCGCTGAAACCGTGCGCCAGTTTCAGGACAAGCAGGTGCCCCTCATGCTGGTAACGCTCAGGGCTGGCGGCGTGGGGCTCAACCTGACGGCCGCCGATACCGTCATCCACGTGGACCCCTGGTGGAACCCCGCCGTCGAGCAGCAGGCGACCGATCGCGCCCACCGCATCGGCCAGGATCAGTCGGTCACGGTTTACAAACTGGTGGTGGCCGGCAGCATCGAAGAGCGCATCCAGGCCTTGCAGGCGCGCAAGGCGGCGCTGGCCGAGGGCGTACTGGGCCAGGACGGCGCCCGGAGCATCAAGTTCAGCCAGACCGATCTCGACGCCTTGCTGGCGCCGTTGGCGTGACGTTTAACAACACTGCGCAACAAGTCCGAAAAATTGCATCTTGTTACCTAGGGTTTTCACTCACTACCGCGCGTTTTCCCTTAGACTGCATTCCATCGAATTCAAGGAGTTCATCATGGCTCAGACAGGTATCAAGCTGCATCGCGTCTCGCACCAGGCTTCGGCTGATCTGGCGCACAAGCAACTGGAAGTGGAAAAGGTCGGCGTGATCGTCGGTTTCCTCGCGGGGTTGCCTTTGGCCGTGGGCACCGTCAGCGAAGCGCTGACCGCGCATGGCGCTGCTGATTGGCTGATCGGCCTGGGCATGGTCCTGACCGTGGCTGCCACCACCTCGGTGGGGTTGCGCATGGGTGCAGCCATCGCGACGCTGCTGGGCAAGCGCGACTGATTACACTTTTTTCTTGCATCCGCGCCTTGAACGCGGGTGCCCAGGCAAAACGGCTCGGTCCTGTTTGGACTGAGCCGTTTTGCTTTTTGGGCCTTGATTCGTTCAAACCAACTGGCCAAAAAAATGGCCGCACGAGGCGGCCAAATATAGGAGCGAGAAAAGAAGTCGTCTCGGCGAAGGTCAGGCCTTGCGGCGACCCGTCACCAGACCGATGCCGACCAGGCCCAGGCCCAGCAGGGCGTAGGTGGCGGGTTCGGGCACGGCGGCAGTCGCAGTCGCATTGATGCCAGCCAGGCGGAAGGCCGACAGATTGCCCGTTGCCTGAATGGTGAAGGTCGTGCCGATGGCGTTGGGCAAAGAGAAGGTCTTGAGGATCAGGCCGTTGTCGTTGTTGTTGGCCAGTCCCACGGTGGTGCTGCCGTACTTCACGGTGGCGTGATCCAACGAATCGAGCTGAGTCACGAAGGGAATCACGACACCGTTTTCCCACCAGGAGAAACGCAGGCTGTCGAGCTTGACCTGCTGGTTGAAGGTCAGCGTCAGGTAGTCACCTGTGCTGCTGAACAGACCGCTGTTCATTTCACCTGGATCCAGCAGGCCGGTGGTCACACCCAGGCCGTCCCAGCGACGGTCCACGTCAGCTTGCTTGCCATCAGCGGTGAAGGCGCGCACGGTGACACCCAGGCTGCCAGCCGTGAAGTAGGGCGCGTGTACCACTTCATCGAACACGGGGCCCTCGAAGTAGAACTGGAAGGTGCTGTTGGGAACGGTAGCGTGTGCGGCCAGAGGGGCCAGCATCGCCAGGGACAACCATTTCGCTTTTTGGCTCAGAGACATGCTCTCTCCTGTAGTGGGGAACGCAGGTTCTCCTTGTCCCTGCATCAGGGTTTGACTTTAACCAGTAATGGTTAGGTCTGGCATCCCCATTGATGCGGGGGGGGATTTCGGAAATCCGTGACAATTGACACGCTTTACCCCTTTGGTAGAGACATCTTGCGTCCCAAGCCCGCCTGGGGATACAATGGAAAGCTTTTCGGCCTTCGCCTGGCCTTTCGTTTTTCGAGATTTTCTCGAAACGGAAGAGGGTGCTGGCCGTTTTGTGCTTGTCTCAAGCGTGGTGGGTCGTTCGTTCAAACACCTTCCAAGTGCTTGATTTTCAAGTGTTTTTTCAACGGGAACCAACTAAATGCCAACGATCAATCAGCTCGTGCGCCATGGCCGTCAGGTCGAGGTCACGAAATCCAAGTCGCCTGCGATGCAGAACTGCCCGCAGCGCCGTGGTGTGTGCACCCGCGTGTACACCACGACTCCTAAGAAGCCTAACTCCGCTCTGCGTAAGGTCGCCAAGGTGCGCCTGACCAACGGTTTCGAGGTGATTTCCTACATCGGCGGTGAAGGCCACAACCTGCAAGAACACAGCGTCGTGCTGGTTCGCGGCGGTCGTGTGAAGGACTTGCCCGGTGTGCGTTACCACATCGTGCGCGGCTCCCTTGACCTGCAAGGCGTCAAGGACCGTAAG
>NZ_JACRAH010000015.1 GCF_016234775.1 Aquabacterium sp.
AGGCCCTGGAAATCTAAGGAGCGGCCACATGATTGGTAACTGGAACTATGGCACCGGCCGTCGCAAGTCGTCCGTCGCTCGCGTCTTCATCAAGAAGGGCACTGGCCAGATCATCGTCAACGGTAAGCCTGTCGAACAATATTTCGGCCGTCAAACCTCGATCATGGTCGTCAAGCAACCTCTGGTGCTGACCAACAACGTCGAACTGTTCGACGTCAAGGTCAATGTGCACGGTGGTGGCGAATCCGGTCAAGCCGGCGCTGTGCGCCACGGCGTGACCCGCGCTCTGATCGATTTCGACGCTACGTTGAAGCCTGAACTGAGCCGCGCTGGTTTCGTGACCCGCGACGCTCGTGAAGTCGAACGTAAGAAGGTCGGTCTGCACGGCGCTCGTCGCAGGAAGCAGTTCAGCAAGCGCTGATCCTTCTTGTTGTGTGTGGCTGGCGCCCGTCGCTGGTCACCTCAACACAAAAAACCCGCCCAAGGTCATGCCTTGCGCGGGTTTTTTCATGGCTGCACCGCAGGTGGCTGCGCGGCGCCTTCTCGTTCAGAAGGACTGGTTGAACCGCACGCCTGCAGCCAGTTGCGCAGGGGCGTTGGCGTCGTGGTCGGGGTGCACGCGCAGGGCGGCTACGGCGCTGATGGAGCTGGTGGCCGTCAGGCGCGTCGCATAGCGTGTCTCTGCGGTCCATTCGCGGGCCGTGGGCGCCAGGTTCACGGTGTGGGTGGCGTAGATCGGGGCGCCTGTATTCGGGTCAACGTCGGCGACCACGCTGTAGTTCAGGGTGCCGCTGCGCGCGCGCAGTGGCGCATTGATCGAGAAGCTCAGGCGATCATCTGCGCGCCAGCTGTTGGCGACCACCAGGCCCAAGCCAAAGCCATCGGCCCGAATGTCGGTCGCTGATGTGAGCAGGCCGCTGGCTGTGGGGGCGGTGGTGCGCGTGCGGCTGACCGAGCCGGTCACGGTCCAGTTGGCGCTGAGGGCCCAGGCGCCGCTGACGGTCAGGCCTGCTGTCCCCGTCTGTTGGTTCAAGCCCATTTGGGGTCTGGAGTAGCCGCCCAGCAAACCTTGTTCGCTCAACTGGCCCGTGGAAATATTCAGCGCTTGCGTGCCGTTGTCGTAGCCCAGCTCCATCAGGTTCACATCGCCTGAGGCGGCGTCATAGGCTTTGGATCTGATGGTGGCGAGCCGCCAGGACCAGTGCCCACGCAGCGGCAAGGACATTGATGCAAATTGATGTTTGGGTGCGAAGCCCAGCAATGGGTTGCCCAATGCATTGTCGGCGCCGCTGAGTCGCTGTGCCATGCTGGAGCCCATCAGGCCCAGGCTCATGCCTGACAGGCCACCATCGCCAGCACTGAAACTCAGTCCCGACGTGTGCTGCAGGATGACCATGGATGCATCACTGCGCTGCACATGGTTCCAGGCTTCGCCGCTGGTGTTCAATGCGCCCAGGCGGGGTTGCACTGTGTCGGTCTGGCGTGATTGCAGTCGCGTCAGGCGGCTGCCTGAGCGCAGTACCTGGTCAGCTGCGTCCAGCATGCGGTCGGGGCGGCCCAACACACTGTCCAGCGTCATCAGGCTACGCCCCATCATGGCGGCGCCTTCATCGCTGCTGTAGTTGCGTCCAAAGGCATCGAAGACCTGCGTCACCAGGCCTTTGAATGCGGAAGGCGTGCTGACACTGGGGCGGGTGCTGGTGACGCCCGGCGTGTTCAGCGACACCGTAGTGCGCCCACCGTTGGCCGTGCGATAGGTATAGCTGCCAATGGGGGAGAGGGCGCGATTCACGTTGACCAGGCCTCGGCCATACACGGCATCGACGCCAGGCGCACCCAGATCGTCGGCCGTATTGAGCAAAATGGATGCGACCTGATTGGCCCGCAGGTAGGGCCAGTAGCCGGTGATCAGTGCAGCCGCGCCGGAGACGGCGGGTGCTGCCATGGACGTGCCGCTGAGATATCCGTAGCCGGTGTTGTATGACGAGATGATGTTCACCCCTGGTGCCACGAGGAAGTACTGAGCGGTGTCACCGGCCTTGTTCGAAAACGATGCGAGACGCTTGTTGGCATCCACGGCCCCCACCACGATGAGGGTGCCGTTGGTCCAGGATTCCTTTGCATAGCGGCCGGGCCAGTCAGGCGTGGCGGCGCCGTCATTGCCTGCCGCCACGACCACAACGGCGTTGTTGCTTGCAGCAACGGCGCGCAGTGAGGCATCGCCAATGCCGGTTGGTGCGCCCAGGCTGAGATTGATCACGCGTGCACCATGTGCGGCGGCGTAGTCGATGCCCCGGTTGATGGAGGAGGCAGAAGCTGTGCCGCCGTTGAACACCTTGACCATCAGGATGCTGGCTTGGGGTGCTACGCCATACATGCCAGAGCCATTGCCGGCTGCAGCGGCGATGCCGGTCGTGTGCGTACCGTGCGCAATGCTGTCGGTGATGTCGCTGGAACCATCCACGGCGTTGTAGCCCGGCAGCAGTCTGCTGCCCATACTCTGGAATTCAGGGTTGGTCTTGTTGAGTCCGGTGTCGATCATCCCGATGATCACGCCTTGCCCCAGAATTCCCCGGTTGTGGATGTTGCGCATACCCAGCTGGTTGACGGTGGTGGACCAGCTGTACTCGGTTGTTGTGGGCGCAAACGTCGTTTGGGCGGCAGCCAGGTGGCAGGCGCTTGCCAGGGCGGTCAGGATGAAGAGTGAGCTAAGTTTGCGCATGGCCGGCAGCAAGGTTGGTGACGGTGGATAAAGGGCCACCGATCCCGTGGGTGCCTTGCTTTCGGATGTTGGAAGCCGAACTTGACGGATTGACGTGAAGGAATGCACACCCTTGCACGGTTTGTGATGCACGTCACGAATGAAGCCTTGAACAAGGCCCTGATCTGGTGGCAATTCATGCGATCGGGTCGAGAAGGCTCAGGAGTTTCCTAAAATGGCGGTTTTCCCTGATCGGGACGTATCAAGAGGATTTCAGATGATCAAAGTCGGCATCGTTGGTGGCACGGGCTATACCGGGGTGGAGTTGCTGCGTTTGCTGGCGCGGCATCCGCAGGTCCAGTTGCAGGCCATTACCTCTCGCAAGGAGGCCGGCATGCCAGTGGCGGACATGTACCCCAGCCTGCGCGGGCACGTTGATCTGGCCTTCGTGACGCCTGATGACGCCAAGCTGACCGAGTGCGATGTGGTGTTTTTTGCCACCCCGCATGGCGTGGCCATGGCTCAGGCGCGTGAACTGGTCAATGCCGGCGTCAAGGTCATCGACCTGGCAGCGGATTTCCGCTTGAAGGACACCGCCGTGTTCGAGCAGTGGTACGGCATGCCGCACAGCTGCCCGGATCTGCTGGAAGAGGCCGTTTACGGCCTGCCTGAGCTGAACCGTGAGGCCATCAAGAAGGCGCGCATCATCGGCAATCCAGGCTGCTATCCCACCTCGGTGCAATTGGGCCTGGCGCCTTTGCTCAAGAACAAGCTGGTCGAGCCCACGCACCTGATCGCCAACTGCGCCTCCGGGGTGTCGGGCGCTGGCCGCAAGGCAGAAGTCCACACACTGCTGGCCGAGGCCGCAGACAACTTCAAGGCCTATGGCGTCAAGGGCCATCGCCATGGCCCGGAGATCAACCAGCAACTGCGCGCCATCGCGGGCGATGACACGGTCAACTGCCTGTTCGTGCCGCACCTGCTGCCCATCATCCGCGGCATCCACTCCACGCTGTATGGTCGCCTGACGGCTGCAGGCCAGGCTGCTGATCTGCAGGCCATCTTCGAGGCGCACTATCAGGGTGAGCGTTTCGTGGACGTGCTGCCCGCGGGCAGCGCGCCCGAAACCCGCAGCGTGCGCGCCAGCAACACCGTGCGCATCGCTGTGCACAAGCCGCAGCCTGACACCGTGATGGTGCTGGTGGTGGAAGACAACCTCACCAAGGGCGCTTCTGGCCAGGCCGTGCAGTGCATGAACCTGATGTTCGGCTTTGATGAAAAGCTGGGCCTGGATCTCGTGCCGGTGCTGCCCTGATGCGCTGGCGGCTGATCCGGCGCCGGCTGTCCATCAGCTCACCGCGCATGGCGGTGCGCAGCCATCTGCCCTGGCCCCTGCGTTGGGCTGTGGCGGCCTTGATGCTGGGTTTTTCAGCGGCGCTGGCCTTGTGGGCCTTCGAGTTCGGCCGCAATATCGCTGGCTTGAGCCAGGACGGTCGCCAGTCTGGCGAGATTCTCACTCAGTTGCGTCAACAACTGGACGGCGCGCGGCATGAGCGCGATGCAGCCCAGGCCATCGCCAACTCTGCAGACAGCCTGTTGAAGGCCGAGCGCGTGACGCAGCAACGCCTGGCCGAGCAGGTCAAATCGCTGGAAACCGAGAACCTGGCGCTCAAGGACGACCTCGGTTTCTTCGAGCGCCTGTTGCCCGCCAGTGGCAGCGGCTTGTCTGTGCGAGGCCTGCAGGTCGAAACACCTGTGCCGGGCCAGTTGCGTTTCCAGTTGCTCATCATGCAGCAGGGTGGCCGCAATCAGCCGGAGTTCAAGGGGCGTGTGGAGTTGCTGCTCAGTGGTGTGCGAGATGGGCGCCCCTGGGCTGACACCGTGCCGCCTTTCACGCAGGCTCTGGCCTTCAAGCAATACAGGCGGGTGGAGGGGCAGGTGACACTCCCTGCGGGCAGTGTGGTCAAGCAAGTGCAGGTTCGCGTGCTGGACGAGGCCGGGCAGGTGCGGGCGGGGCAGGTCCAGCCCATGTGATGGGTGTGTGGTGGTTAAAGCTGCTTCATCTTGTGAAAAACGCCCGGTCAAGGCATTGACCTGATGTGACAAACGTGTAACCTCGACAGCTTTCGCCCACACTCTTGAACGAGGAAACCGTGATGTTCGGCTGGAAGAAGACCCCTCCCATTCGCACCCTGATCGGCGAAGGCACCGTGATCACGGGCGAGATCCGTTTCAGCGATGGCCTGCGCATTGATGGCGAGGTGCAAGGTAATGTGACCTGCACGGGTGATGCCCGTTCGCTGTTGGTCATCAGTGAAAAAGCCCGCGTCCATGGCAAGGTCAGGGCCGGGCATGTCATCATTAATGGTCTGATCGAAGGGCCTGTGATGGCCGAAGATCTGCTCGAATTGCAACCCAAGGCGCGCATCGTGGGTGATGTGCGCTACGAAGCCCTGGAAATGCACCAGGGCGCCACGATTGACGGTGAACTGCGCCCCCTGAAAACCGACGACAAACCCGCGCTGAAGCTCGCGGCCAGTTCCAACGGCCCCGTGACCACAGTGCAGCCGGTGATCGCGCAATCACAGAAGAATTGATTTTTAGTTCCGGAGAATGACATGACCGCTGTTGCCCAAACCACTGCTGACACCTTTGCTGCAGACGTTCCGGCGCCCATCATCTTCACGGACGCGGCTGCGTCCAAGGTCGCCGAGCTGGTGGCTGAAGAGGGCAACCCGGAGCTCAAGCTGCGCGTGTTCGTGCAGGGTGGTGGCTGCTCGGGCTTCCAGTACGGCTTCACCTTCGATGAAATCTCCAACGAGGATGACACGAAGATGGAAAAGAATGGCGTGACCTTGCTGATCGACGCCATGAGCCTGCAGTACCTGATTGGTGCCGAGATCGACTACAAGGACGACTTGGAAGGCGCTCAGTTCGTGATTCGCAATCCGAACGCCACAACCACATGTGGTTGCGGTTCCAGCTTCTCGGTCTGATCTGTCTTTGAGCGTCGGCGGGGTCTGAAACCGCTGGCGCTGGATCTACAGACTCAGCGAGCCGGGTACAGCGCTCCCAGTACGCGTTCGCCTCGTGCGCCGGTCACGCCTGGCACGTTGCCCGCCAGGCGATGGCAGTGGGTCCAGGCCAGCCAGGCAAACGCTGCGGCCTCTACTTGCATCACATCCAGCCCGTGGGTGTCCGAGCGCCCCACGCGCACACCTGGCAGTTGCTCACTGAGCCTGCGCATCAGGTCGCCGTTGAGCGCACCGCCACCACACACAACCACTTCCCCGGCGTCTGGCGCGTGATCGCGCAAGGCCAGGGCAGCGCTGCGCGCCGTCAGTTCGCACAGGGTAGCTTGAACGTCGTGTGCCAGATCGGTGTCTGACAGCGGGCCATCCGTCAGGCCATGAGGGCCCAGCCAACGGTTGAGCCATTCGGCATTGAACAGATCTCGCCCGGTGCTCTTGGGTGGGGCCAGACTGAAGAAGGGCTCCTGAAGCGCATCTTCCAGCCAGTCTTCTTTCACATCGCCGAGGGCGCCGAACTCGCCGTTAGCGTCATAGGCGTGGCCGGTCTGCCATTCGCACCACATGTCCAGCAAGGCGTTGCCGGGGCCGCAGTCAAAGCCCAGCGGTAATTCGCCCGGGCGCAAGATGCTGAGGTTGGCCATGCCACCAATGTTGAGCACGGCCACCGTCTGATCCGGTTTACCAAAGATGGCCTGATGGAAGGCTGGCACCAAGGGGGCGCCCTGGCCGCCGGCGGCCACGTCACGCGTGCGGAAATCCGCCACCACGTCAATGCCGGTCATCTCGGCCAGCAGGGCAGGGTTGTTGAGCTGGATGGTGTAGCCCTGATCGGGGCGGTGGCGTACGGTCTGGCCGTGGGCGCCGATGGCCTGAACTTCGCTGGGCAGCACGTCAGCGCTGGTGCAGATGGCCTGAACGACAGTGGCATACAGCACAGCCAGGGCCTGAGAGGCCAGCGCGCTGCGGTGAAGCTCATCCTCACCGGGGGTGTTCAGATCCAGCAGGGCCTGTCTCAACGTGGGCGGCAAAGGGCGGTGCGCGTGGGCCAGCATCTGCCAGTTGCCTTGCGCATGCCTCAGCAGCACGCCGTCCACGCCGTCCAGCGAGGTGCCGGACATCAGCCCGATGTACAGATCAGAAAAAAGCCCGCCAGGGCGGGCTGAGGGCTGGAGGTCCAGGCTCATTCGAACCGAGGGCCGGACTGGGCGCCCGCAAGTTGCCACTGGCCGGCTGCCTGGATGCTCTTGGCCACATCCACCGTGCGTTGGCGGAACTGGGCCAATGCCTGTGGTGACAGCACCTGGCTGTCGGATGCGCGCGCAATGGTCATCGGGTCTACCTGATGGCTGCCCAGCTTGAATTCGAAGTGAAGGTGCGGGCCGGTGGCCCAACCCGTGGCACCCACGGCACCGATTCGAGCGCCTTGTTCCACGCGTTGGCCCCGGCGAACATCAATGCGGCTCAAGTGCGCATACACCGTGGCACGGTCGCCGCTGTGCTGGATCTGGATCACATTGCCGTAGCCGTTTTGCTGGCCTGCAAAGCTCACGATGCCATCACCCACAGCACGCACCGGCGTACCTGTCGGGGCGCCAAAATCCACGCCCAGGTGGGCACGCCACTTTTGCAGGACCGGGTGGAAGCGCATCGCGAAACCGGAGGTCACGCGAGAAAACGCCAGCGGCGAAGCCAGGAAGGAGCGGGTCTTGCTGCGGCCTTGCAGGTCGTAGTAAGTGCCTTTTTTGCCGGCTTCCTGGAACCAGATCGCGTCGTGAACCTTGTCCTTGTTGATGAAGCGCGCGGCCAGCACCCGGCCAGCCGAGCCGCCCCAGGTCATGGGCTCGCCATCGGCCGTGTGGGCTTCATACAGCACGCTGAAGGCATCGCCCTTGCGCAACTCGCGACGGAAGTCGATGTCGTTGCCGAAAATTTCGGCCATCTGGTTGGTCACGCCATCGGGTACGTTGGCGTCATCAGCCGCCGCAAACAGGGACGACTGGATCGTGCCGGATGCCATCTGAGGCATCGTTTCCAGCAACACCAGTTCCTTGCGCACATTCCAATGAGCAGGCTGATGGCCTTCCTGAACGCGGGTGATGGTCAGGCGGGTGAAGTGGGTGTCGAAATCGTTGGTGGTGTCAGCCGGGCCGCGCACGATCAGTTCGCGCAACTGGCCGTTGTCGACCGTGGCCTTGACGGACTTGCCCGTGCGGCCTTGCAAGATGGTGCCGGCCACCGGGTCATTGCGGATGAACTGGGCAGTATCAAGGTCGTCCACACCCAGGCGGGCCAGCAGGCTGTCCACGGTGTCGGCCGGGCGCGTCACATCGCTGCGATACAGCACCAGGCTTTGCTCGTCCATGCGGGCGAGCTGAGCTGGCAACTCAGGCACGGCCACGGCTTCGTTGATCTGCGTGATGGTGGGCTGAGGGCCTTGAGGCAGGGAAGTCAGCGGGGCCACACCGAAAGCGGTGAAGGCCGAGCCAGCCAGCAGAGCGACGACAGCAGCGCTGACACGACGGGGGTGGCGGTGTGCAGCCGACTGAAATCGGCCAACGCTGGACTGCAATGCCTCTAGCAAGGTAGATGAAGTCAAAACTGAAATCCCATCCAGATGCGGTCTCGGGGGATGCTGTCCCCTAAAATCAGCCCGCGTTGCACTCACAGCACACGCCTGGGCACCCTCAAGTCGGGGAGTATATCCCCGCCTCTCCCCACAATTGGGGTGTCCAATCTGCTGATTTTCACCCATTGGTCACTCATGTCTCATACCGAAAAAGCACCCGAAGCCAAGCCTGACTACCCCGTGACGGACCGCGTGCGCGAAGCCCTGGCCGTGACCCAACGGGGTGTGGACGAGCTGTTGCCCGAGAACGAGTGGATCAAAAAGCTGGCCCGATCCGAGGCCACTGGCGTGCCGCTGCGCATCAAACTGGGGCTGGACCCTACCGCGCCGGACATTCATCTGGGCCACACGGTGGTGCTCAACAAGCTACGCCAATTACAGGATATCGGTCATTCCGTGATTTTCTTGATCGGCGATTTCACATCGCTGATTGGCGACCCCTCCGGCCGCAACACGACCCGCCCGCCACTGACGGCCGAACAGGTCAAGGCCAACGCCGAAACCTATTACAAGCAGGCCAGCCTGGTCCTGAACCCCGAAAAAACCGAGATCCGCTACAACAGCGAGTGGTGCGACGCCCTGGGCGCGCGCGGCATGATCCAGCTTGCCAGCCGCTACACCGTGGCGCGCATGATGGAGCGCAACGACTTCCATGACCGCTTCCATGCCGGCACCTCGATCAGCGTGCACGAGTTCCTCTACCCGCTGATGCAGGGCTATGACTCGGTGGCGCTCAAGTCCGACCTGGAACTGGGCGGCACCGACCAGAAGTTCAACCTGCTGATGGGGCGCCATCTGCAAGGCGAATACGGCCAGGAGCCCCAGTGCATCCTGACCATGCCCTTGCTGGAGGGGCTGGACGGCGTCGAGAAGATGTCCAAGTCCAAGAACAACTACATCGGCATCAGCGAAGCGCCCAACGACATGTTCGGCAAGCTCATGAGCATCAGTGATGACCTGATGTGGAAGTACTTCACCTTGTTGAGCTTCAAGCCCATGGCGGAAATCGACGTGCTCAAGGCCGAATGTGCCGCAGGCCGCAATCCGCGTGATGCCAAGGTCATGCTGGGCCAGGAAATCGTGGCGCGCTTCCACGGTGCCAGTGCGGCAGCCGGTGCATTGGATGATTTCAACAAGCGCGCCCGCGGCGGCATCCCCGATGACATCCCTGAGGCCGTCGTCGCTTTGCCCGAAGGCAGCGATGTGGTCGGATTGGGTGTCTTGTTGAAGCAAGTGGGTCTGGTGGCGTCTACCAGCGAAGCCATGCGCATGGTCGAGCAGGGCGGGGTGCGCATCGACGGGCAGGTTGTGAGCGACAAGGGCTTGCGCCTGACGGCCGGCCAGTTCGTGGTGCAGGTGGGCAAGCGGAAATTTGCCAAGGTGATCCTGGGGCAGTAAGGGGCCCAGGTTTGCCCCTGATAAACGAGATCAGCTGATCTAGTAGAGTGGGGTTAGGCAGCTGTCGATGGTCGGCCTGCCAACATTAACATCAGTGAGGATCAGTATGAAATTCGCAATCAAAACAATGGTTGCCGCCGCTGCATTGGTGGCCGTGGGCGTGGCTCAAGCGACGGTTGCAACCCTGACCGTGGGTGGCTCGATTACCACCGGTGGTTATTCGATCAATAGCTTGAGCGGTGAGGGCACTTTGACGTTCTCAAGCGCATTGATCGGTGCCTTGAACGCGGCCAAGCTTCAGGTGACCGCCGTGGCGCCGGCCACCACCCCCGTCATCTTCAAGACCAATGCGGCCACCCAAGTCATCTCGATTTCCTCGGTGTCAGCGACGGCGCCCGTTACGTCGCTGACTGGTGATTTCACCGGTATGGGGGTGACCGTTACCGGCGTTGCAACAGCCGGTGGCACGCTCCAGACTGCTGCCACGTCCAATATCGCGACCAACGGTGGCTCTTTGCAAATCACCAACCTGAACGTCGATCTCATCGCCAAGAGGGTTTACGCAGATCTGGTTGGCGGTAACGGCGTGGGCGCCAAGGCAAATGTTTACCTTTGGGATATCGCCCAGGTCACAGGGTCAACGTCCATTGACCTGTCCAAGTGGCCCTTGACTGGCTACGCCCAGAGTACGGTCAACAACACGCTGTCCGGCCTGACCATCAATGCCGCCGCGTTTGACCTGTTTGCGACATCGCTGGGGTTGACCGCCAATGGCATCACCTCGCTGAAAACCGTGACGGACTATGGCGTCATCAATTCGACGATCACGGTGTCTTCTGTGCCGGAGCCGGAAACGCTCGCACTGATGGGGTTGGGCTTGGCCGGTATCAGCTTGACCACCCGTCGTCGCCGCGCCGCTTGTCATCCTGTTGTTTGACGTGGTGACTTGTTGAAACAAACCGGACTGGTTGCGTCTGCCAGCCAGGCCGGGTGCATGGTCGAGCGGGGCGTAGTGGCTGGGTGCAATCGTTGATCCGTTAAATAGGGGGTGGGCTATCACCGATGGCGAGCTTGGCTCATGGCGGTAAAGTGGCCCTCGTGATGCAGCACCGCATCGTTCGCAGCAGAAGGGTTTGGGTCGCCTCCTGTCGTGTGATATGTCGCTGACTGGCCTGCTTAGAATCAGAGGGAACAAGATGAAATTTGCCATGAAGACTTTGATCGCCGCAGCCGCATTCTCTGTCGCGGGTCTGGCCAATGCGGCCAGCGCGACGCTGACCACTGGCACGTCCTTGACGGACCACGGCTTTATCTTGTCTGACCTGACCGGTTCGGGCACGCTGACCTTCTCGACCACGCTGATCGGCGCCCTGAACGCAGGTAAGGTCACCGTGACGGGCATCGCGCCGGCCACGGCTACCGTGGTGAACAAGACCAACGCCGCCACAGGCGTGGTGTCGATCTCGTCGGCTTCTGCCGCCGCACCGGTCACGGCCTTGACGGGTGACTACACTGCGACCAGCCTGAGTGTCACGAATGTGGCGACGGCAGGTGGCGCCTTCCAGAACGCTGCTGTCAAGAACATCGCAACCAACACCGGTTCGCTGTCGATCACGAATCTGAACGTGGACATCGTCAACAAGAAGGTTTATGCCGATCTGGTGGGCGCGAATGGCGTAGGTGCTCTGTCCCAAGTCTATCTGTGGGACATCGTGAACCCTATTGGCGGCAGCACCACATTCGGCCTGGACAGCATTCCAGCTGGTGGTGGCGTGGTGAGCTCCACCAACACGATTTCCGGCCTGAAGATCACGACCGATTCGTTCAACATCTTTGCGCAAGCCATGGGTCTGACTGCCAACGGCATCACATCGCTGAAGACTGTGACCGACTTCGGCACCATCGTGTCCACCATCAGTGTGAAGGTGACGCCTGTGCCGGAGCCATCCACCTACGCCTTGATGGGCCTGGGTCTGGTTGGCCTGGGATTGGCGGTGCGCCGCCGTCGTGCGAGCTGATTGATCGCGGTAGACCCGCTGGGAAACCGGCGGGTTGGTGTGCCCCTTCAGGGGTGTGCAAGAAAGGGCGTCCTGGTGGCGCCCTTTGTTCGTTTTGCAGTCCAATGAAACTCGCTTGCCATAACGGCAGGACTTCACGCTCGCGTGCGGCGCCTGTCTTGACGCCGTTGCGGTGCTCGCGCTCAATGTAGACCTGAATGTGGGCGTTTGGCCGTGCGTAAATTGGCCGAATGGTCATGGTGCGCGCGCGGCAAGTCCCCTGAAAGGCCATCGAGATCCGCTCAACGGCGACCGGTTCCCTGCTTAGGTACTTCCACTACCCTCGCCTGAGGGGGCGCGTTGCCAGTAGATGTCGCCGGGTTCACGGATTGTTGCAATCTACGGGATATCAGTCTTGTTCCGGGCTTTGGCTGCCCTCAAGATCTTGAGTGTGCAGATCGGTGAAGTCTGCGAGCACTTGGGGAGGGTGCGGACGCCCCTGGATTGCTTGAAGTCCTTTTTATAAAAAGGTTCGCGTAAGAGTGGAGATCACGATGAAATTTAATATGAAGAGCCTGGTTGTGGCCGCTGCCCTGGTGGCTGCTGGCGCCGCCAATGCTGCTGACCTGACCTTGACCCCCGGTGCTTCGATCACCGACCAAGGTTGGACCGTTTCCGGTCTGAGCGGTTCCGGTACGCTGTCGTTCTCGCCCTTGCTGCTGGAAGCCCTGGTAGCAGGTTCCGTGGCGGTGGCTGGCGTGGAGCCTGCTGACGTGCAAGTGGTTGGCGGTCTGCTTGACGGCTACTACGAATCGGTGAAGGCTGCTGCGCCGATTACCGCACTGACAGGTTCGTTTGACGGCACCACCGTGTCGGTCAACAAGGTGGCCACCGCTGGCGGCGCCTTGCAAACTTCCTACGCTGACGACTTCACCAATTCTGGTGGCTCGCTGGAAATCAAGAACCTGACCGTGGATCTGGGCGCCAAAATGGTTTACGCCGACTTGGTGGGCGGTAACGGCGTTGGCTCCGTGAACAACGTGGCGCTGTGGAACATTGGCACCATCACCGGCCCGACCTCCCTGGAAGCAGTGGAAGACACCATTACGGTGAAGAACACGCTGTCCAACCTGTCGATCACTGACGGTGCTTTCGCTCTGTTCATTCAGTCGCTGGGCATTTTGGAGGGTGGTTACGGCGTGCTGCAAAGCATTTCCGACTACGGCACGATCGAGTCATCGATCACCGTGACCGCTGCCAAAGTGACGCCTGCCGTGCCTGAGCCCTCCACCTACGCCCTGATGGGCCTGGGCCTGGTTGGCATCAGCCTGGTTGCCCGTCGTCGCGCCAAGTAAGGCGAGACAGGAGGTTGTAGCTGCTTAGGGGCAACCCCTCCCCTCGCTTGCGGGGGGCTGCGTGTGAAAAGTGCGCAGATGACACGGGCAGATACAACCTCTGGGGGGTTCCCCGATGCCAGCATCTGGCTCCCCCCGGTACAGTTAATCATCCGCAGACGATTTCGGGCTGCTAGGAAACAGAAGGTCAAGGTCGCTTCTGTTTTGACGACAAGTTAACTAATAGACAGACCTGTCTCACCAAGTGGAGATTTGAATGAAATTTGCAATGAAGACCCTGATCGCCGCAGCTGCTTTCACCGCCGCCGGTATGGCCAGCGCCGCCAGCGCCACCCTGAATGCTGGTGCCACTCTGGCTGTTCCTGGTTACACCCTGTCTGACCTGACCGGTTCGGGCACGCTGACCTTCTCGACCACCCTGATCGGCGCGCTGAACGCTGGTAAGGTCACCGTGTCGGGTATCGCACCAGCTACGGCCACCGTGGTGAACAAGACCAACGCCGCTACCGGTGTGGTGTCGATCTCCTCGGCTTCGGCTGCTGCCCCCGTGACTTCGCTGACCGGCGACCTCGTTGGCAACACCCTGACCGTGACCAATGTGGGCACGGCTGGTGGCGCGTTCCAGAACGCTGCAGTCAAGAACATCGCCACCAACACTGGCTCGCTGTCTATCACGAACCTGAACGTTGACCTGGTCAACAAGAAGGTGTTCGCTGACTTGGTGGGTGGCAACGGCGTTGGTTCGTTGTCGCAAGTGTATCTGTGGGACATCGTGAACCCCATCGTGGGCTCCACCACATTCACCTTGCCTGCAGCTGGCGGCGTGATGAGCTCCACCAACACGATCTCCGGCCTGAAGATCACGACAGCGTCGTTCGACCTCTTCGCTCAATCCATGGGTCTGACCGCTAACGGCATCACCTCGCTGAAGACCGTGACTGACTTCGGCACCATCGTGTCGACCATCAGCGCCAAGGCTACTGTTGCTACGACGCCTGCTGTGCCTGAGCCTTCGACCTACGCTCTGATGGGCCTGGGCCTGGTTGGTATGAGCCTGGTGGCTCGTCGTCGCGCCAAGTAATCTGGTGCGGGTCAGCGGCAGGCTGTAACAACAGGCTGCCGTTCGACCAGCCAAGCCGCTCGCATCATGTGTGAGCGGCTTTTTTCGTATAGCGGGCACACAATAAAATAGCCCGGCCGGACAGTTAGACAAGCAAGACAAGTTACTTCTCTTCCAGGAGACCGCATGAAAATTTCCAGCGTGGCTCGCAAAGCGACAGCCATCGTGGTGGCCATGGCAGCCATGGGTGCTGCATCCACCGCCTTTGCTCAGAGCAGCATTTTCCCGACAGGTTGGGACAATAAGGTTCGTGACCGGCTTTTCATGCGGTTGGGGTATACGCAGACGTTTACCAAGACCAAGTCGGAAGAGGCTCGGGATATTACGGGTAATGTTGTGAGTCTGCAAGATTTCCGAAATGCTTATAATCTAGGGAATTCTATAACTGTCACGTGCATGGCCGAGTTTGGTAATCAAGTTACTTATACGACGGACGAGTGTAATCGCTTGGCTGCATATGACAATCAGGATCCTGGAAATTTGTCGACAGATTACAGCCCATTCTATCAAGATTACGCATTTGATATTATAAGAAATAATGCGCTTGTCCCGCTGGGTCTTGGTGGGATTGGTACTCCAGCAGGCATCAAGGCAAGATCCCAAAAGTCTGTGGGCACGCCTACCATATCCCTTGGTTATTGGCTTGATGATGAGCAAAAGTGGTTGGTAGAGGCATTTGTGTTGGCCGCGCCGCTGTCAGTCAAGATCTATGGTGATGGCTTTCGGGATAATGGTACGGCAAACACTCTGAGTGGGCGTCATATTGCTACTACCAAGTTGTTGCCTCCTTTTGCTATTGCCAGCTATAACTTCGGTGATAAGCGATCTATCGTTCGGCCCTATGTTGGCGTAGGGGCAATGTATGCGATTTTCTTCGATGGCAAGACGACATCATTCTTTGATGAGTACCAAGGTGGTAAAACAACGCTGACCACGAAGAATACTTTTGGATTCGGTCCGTTTGTGGGTGTTCAGAGTCCCATTACTGATGCGTGGCATGTGAATTTGTCTATTGGGCAAATCGCATTGAAAACCACCTCTACGTTGGTAACGAGTGGCACTCAGATGGGGGCGAATTCTGCAGTATTGAATGATTTGCCTGCGTTGGTTCGTCAGGCGATCGCGGATGGGAATACATTTTGGACGGGCTCGACTGATCTTGGTTATCTTAATAAGGCATCCAATTTCACGGATGTAACGATGGAGTTGGTTAAGAGATCCAGAAATAATGCATCGGATCTCGGGACCTTTGTTCGCGAGCAAAAGATGAAAATCACAAACACGATCGTCACATTCAGCGTGGGTCGTAGCTTCTAAAGTCGATATGGAAATCGGTGCTTGCAAGCGAAGAGTTGCCGATTTAGTGACCAAAGCCTCGCCTCGTCTGGCGGGGCTTTTTTATTGGTGTGTACAGAATAGGCGCACTTCTGCGGAGTGAAATTTATCCGGCCGCACCGCTGGTTCTTGGGCGATAAAGCATTCAGGCCCCCGAGATCAGCCGCGGAGCCAGCGCTTGGTAGATGCGCCAGTCGTGCGAGTTCCTTGTATCGGCCACAGCTTCGCGCACATCGTGTGGCGCCTTCCATCCTATTTGGAGCAGCTAGCCACGATTGGCTGCCAGGCAGGCTTCGACGTCCCGCAGCGATTCGCTCCATGGCAGTTGGGCAAACGCCATGACGCGAAACATGTCTGCACACACCCAGGGTGCGATCCTCCGCATCGCCATCGTGGCAGTCGATGACGCGCGAGAAGATCTCGCAAGGAATGAACTCCATCACCTACGCGAGTTGTTTCCCTCCGACATTCATGCGCCGTCCCGGGGCGTTGAAAACCCCAAAACATCGCAGATGAGCGCAACGAAATTCGAATCTTGGCCCCCATGAATTCTCCTCGGCCCGCACCAGCACTGGCGTTGCTACGTCGCGAAGTCAAGTGATTCGGACACAACTGAAGTTCAATCAAGAGTCAAGCCCTACGCAAGGGGGAAGCAAAAGCCATTGTGTGAAATCATTTATTTCATAAAATGAAAATCGCAAGCAGAACTTATCTGCTTGCGTTTATTAACCTATTAATACAGGGATCGTTTCATGAAAAAAATTCTGTTTCAGGGCTTGGCGCATGTCGCCGTGAGTTTTTCCGCGTGCAGTGCGTTCGCAGCACCCGTGACGGTCACATCGGGATCCACAACAGGGGTTCAAATCGTGGAGCCGTCATATGGTCAGATCAAGATCAGCCCAACGGGCATCGGTATGATGAACGCGCTCAAAATCAGGGACTTCAGTGCATCAAATGGCGCCTCTGTAACCTTGGCTCAACGCACCCATCCGGTGACGGGTGTCACGAGTTGGACCAGTTTGGCGTTCAACACCTCGCTTCAAACGTTCACATTTGATGACGGCAGTAAGGCGCTTCTCAATGAGGGCTTCAAGGGGAGTATCAAGTTGGTCGCACCAGCAGCGACTTACCTCACCACAGGTGGCGAGTTGACGATCAGCGACTTGCGCGTAGATTTCCTGACCAAGACGGTGTATGCGACTGTGATGGGTGCGAATGGTGTTGGCAGCAGAGTCAACGTCGCACTGTGGGGCTATAGCTCGATTTCAGGTCATCAAGCCTACCCAGGCGGCAACGTTCAGACGACGGTGTCTCCGCTTCAACTGACCGCTGAGGGCTTCAACATCTGGGCTCAAAGCTTGGGCTATACCTACAACGGTCGCGTATCACTGAACTCGGTCAACCAGCAGTCGACGGGCTTTGGCTCACTAACCGTAACGGTTAGCACAAATGGCGCGCTGCCCCCGCCGGTGACGTGCGAGAACCCTTCAGCTGCGGCACCCGCCACTTCACCGTTCTGATGGTCGGCACGGCTTGGCCGTGCCCCTTGTCCCACAGGAAAGGCTTCCTTGATAGGGGGCCTTTTAGCCTTGTGCCTGAACACGACAAATACCCGATCAATTTGTCCTCGGGAAACCCCTGAAGACAGGTGGAATCCCGCATGGGACCCCCTGTTCAGCGGGGGTGGGTTTGCACTTGGAATCGTGTGTTTTGACGCATCTTGATGTGGTTGACCCCTTATTTGCGGGGGGGTGGAAAAGCGGTCGAATGGACATCATTAACTCACCGCTGACCGATCACCGTTCACCGAGTTGTGATCCGAGATTGATCCGGCCTTCACCACCAAAGGAGCTTGATTATGAAGAAGTCTTTCGCTGTTCGTTCCATCGCTGTTTCCGCATTCCTGGCCGCCAGCGCCATGTCAGCTCACGCAGATCTGACCATCCCCTTCGACTGGACGCAATCCAACTCGGTCCAGAAGTTCCCTGTTGCCGCCCTGCAGTCGTTTGACCTGGTTTACCTGCAAGTCGCCGCCAAGGGCAACGCCACTTCGCTGGGCGATGTGCCTGAAGGCCTGGAAGTGCCCAATGCACAGTCTTACAACTTCCCCGTCACGCAGATCGTGATCGGCTCGAAGCTGAACATCGCTGCAGGTTCCGCTGTGGGTTCCGCTCTGCGTTTCCGCGTTGCTGACGACAATGGCATCTGGAACGGTCTGACCCTGGCCAACTTCACCATCGACTATGTGAAGAAGCAAGTCACGGCTGACGCAACCCCCACGACCCAGGATGCGGCCGTTGAAGGTGCTCCGGAAGTGGTTGTTGGCGCCGCCAAGCGTATCGCCATCTACAACTTCAACCTGGCTACGCCTCTGGCTCTGAAGTACAAGTTCCCCCTGACAGTGACCGGCCATGAAGTGCTGGACCAACTGAAGCTGACGCCTGAAGCCAAGGTTGCCATGACTGACGGCCTGAAGCTGCCTGAGTTCGCTGTCGTTCAGCTGGATCAAGACTTCGGTACCCTGACCCAGGACATCAGCACCAACACCCGCAAGCCCAAGCTGGCTTCGAACAAGCCTTACATCGTCAAGTAAGCACAACTGTCTATCAGTTGAGGCGCCGCCCTCTATCGGGGGGCGCCACACGCGCAGGCGCGCTGCTTTTGCAGCGCGCTTTTTTTATTTCACGCGGTGAATTTTGGGGGCGTTTGGGGGAATCCCTTGGTTTTGGCCCAGCTGAAGGCCTGGGGTTTGTACGAGTTCGTGTGACTTAGTTAGCGCTTGATCAAGGCCCGGCACTCATCCAGGGGGGGAGTCGAGCGCGGTCGTTAGCCCATTATTACTACATCGCACAACGCAATGTGTGAACAACAAATCACCACCTCACTCACACCAAGGATCCCGTATGAAGTTGAATTTCCGCTCGATCGCTGTTGCCTCCGCCCTGGGTGTTGTCGCACTGTCGGCTCAAGCCGGCCTGACCATTCCAATCAACGGCACCGTCTCCAACTCGGTGCAGAAGTTCCCTGATGATGTGCTGGCCATGATGGGCCTGGCTTACGTCAAGATTGAAGCCCGTGGTACCGCCACGCCCGTTGGCACCGTGTTTGAAACCGAAGGCCAGTCAAACGTCAACGCCTTCAACATGCCTGTCACCAAGATCGTGATCGGTACCAAGCCCCTTATCGCTTCCGGTTCTGCCGTCGGTTCGGCACTGGTTTTCTCCCGCTATGACGTGGACACGGGCGAGCGCTTCCTGCAGTTGACGCTGGCCAACTTCACGATTGACTACGGGCGCAAGCAAGTGCTGGCTGACGTGACGCCTCTGGGTGGCAGCACGGCCAAGCAGCAGGCCATCTACAACTTCAATGTGGCCACTCCTCTGGGTCTGAAGTACAAGTTCCCCCTGTCGATCACGGGTCACGAAGTGTTGGACAAGTTGATGCTGACGCCTGAGACCAAGGCTTCCTACACGAACGCCCTGGAACTGCAGGTCTTCGAAACACCAACGCTGGACATGGATTTCGGTACCCTGACGCAAGACATCAGCCTGAAGCTGCGCAGCCGTCCGGTGTCGACCAAGCCTTACGTTGCCAACTGATCTATTTGGTGTGATCGACCCGGTCAGGATGGCCGGGTGACGCAAGGTCAAAGGGCATGCCGTGAAAACGGTGTGCCCTTTGTCATTTCCAGAGCGTCTTGATGCGCCGTGTCACTGTGCATCAAGACCCCGGGGTCATCCACGTCAATGCCTTCTGCGGGATACCGGCTTGTCAGCCGGTAGAGATCCCTGTCGATATCCAGGTGAATCAACTCAGAAAACAGTTCGCGACCAAAACCCATCGGGTGTCCGCGTCTTGCTCTATATTGCGGATAGGCAATCGGGTAGGTCTGCACGGCACGGGAGACGAGTTGGAGCGTATCTGCTTGCAGCATGGGCATGTCGCCTGGCAATACGAGCCAGCCGGCAGCCTGAGAGCTGGCATGCACGCCGGTCGCCACTGCCTGCGCCAATGGCGTGAGGTCGGTCGCTGATGTCTCGGGCATGTCCACCAGACAGTTGTGCGGCAGCAAGTGGCGGGCTTGATCGTTGATGGCTTTGGGGGCGACCAGCACCATGGGCAACTGGCAAGCCAGAACGCGGTGCAGCGTGGACTGCAAAACCCCAAATGCAGCAATCGGATCGCCGCGGAGGCGATGAAACGGCACACCTTCTGGCACAGATGGTGGCAGGATGATCACTGTGGCGCGGTTATTCATATGGCTGCCTCTTGCAACAAAGTGTGACTGCCTTTGCTGCACTGCACCACCGAGGCATTACTTAGGGGCATACCCGCGCGCGGATTTGATCCCCGTCATTTCAGGTGGCAATAGAACTGGCCGATACTTTGAATATGGACAAGACACCGCACGATCTGGCGCAAATGCGCAAAAGCTATGAACAAGCCGAACTCGATGAGTCGCATGTTCTTCCCCAACCGATCGACCAGTTTCACCATTGGTTTGATGAGGCGGTGAAAGCGAAAGCGCTGGAGCCCAACGCCATGACGCTGGCCACAGCCAGCGCAGATGGTCGACCGTCAACCCGCGTGCTGTTGCTCAAGGGGGCGGACGCGACGGGCTTGGTCTGGTTCACGAACTACGCCAGCCGCAAGGGGCAGGATCTGTCTGCCAACCCGATGGCGGCCATGCAGTTCTTCTGGCCTGAGTTGGAGCGCGTGGTGCGCATTGAGGGCCGCGTCGAGCGTGTGTCGGATGAAGAGTCTGACACCTACTACCGCAGTCGGCCGGCCGGTTCCCGCATCGGGGCCTGGGCATCACCGCAGAGCCAGGTTCTGGTGTCTCGCGACGTGCTGGAGGCTGCCTGGAAAGCGCAGCAGGCCAAGCTGGGAGAAGACCCCCCGCGCCCTGCGCATTGGGGGGGCTACCGCCTGATCCCGGATCACTGGGAATTCTGGCAGGGCCGCAGCTCTCGGCTGCACGATCGCATCGCCTACGAACTGCAGGCCGATGGTTCGTGGCTGATTCAGCGTCTGGCGCCCTGAGTCAATTTTCAGTCACTCAGTTGGGCTTCAGCAGGTCTGTGAAGGTCTTGCGGAACTTGTCCACCTTGGGTGAAATCACCACGGCGCAGTAACCCTGACCGGGGTGCTGCTCGAAGTAGCGTTGGTGATAGGCCTCGGCCGGGTGGTAGTTCGCAAGGGGCGCCACCTCGGTCACGATGGGGTTGTTGAATACCTTGCTGATGGCCAGGTGTTCGATCATGGCTCTGGCCTGCAAGGCTTGCTGCGCGTTGTGCGTGTAGATGCCCGATCGATATTGTGTGCCTTGGTCGTGCCCTTGGCGATTCAAGGTGGTCGGGTCGTGGATCGCGAAAAACACTTCCAGCAATTGCTGGTAGCTGACCTGGCTCGGATCAAAGCGCACTTGCACCACTTCTGCGTGGCCGGTGTGGCCTGAGCAGACGTCTTCATAGGTCGGGCGCGGGTGTTGGCCGTTGCTGTAGCCGGACTCTGCCTCGATCACGCCTTGCAACTGGTTGAAAACGGTCTCGATGCACCAGAAGCAGCCTCCGGCAAAGGTGGCCAGTTCGAGGTTTGTGCGCTCAGTTTGGGGGGATCCGGTCATCGCCTGATTTCCATTGCTTAGACTCCCCCCACTGTATCCAAATGGCGCGCATGTTGCTCGCGCCCTGGTTCGGGAGGTCTCGGATGAATGATTGGGGTGTGTACAAGCCTATCCTGACGGCGCTGGTTTTGCCGCCCGTGCCGTTCTTGCTGCTGATTCTGATCGGCGCCAGATTGATCTTGCCTCGTCGTGGGCTGGGTTACATGGTGCTGCTGGTGGGGGTCACCGGGGTGTGGCTGTCGAACTGCCAAGGCGTGGCGGTCTGGCTGCAGGATCGCGTGCTTCAGCCCCCGCAGGCGCTGGCTGCGGCTTCGCTGGGACGACTCGAAGGTGTCGGGCGGCAGTATGTCCAGCGCGATGTGGCCGCAGGAGGGCGCAAGGGTGGTCGCATGTTGAGCAGCGTGGTGCCGCCTGCGGCCATCATCGTGCTGGGTGGTGGGCGGGACGCTTTGTCGAAGGCCTACGGCACGGCTGACTTGACGCCGTATTCGGCTGAGAGGTTGCGCTATGGCGTGTGGTTGGCCAGGCGCACGGGCTTGCCTTTGGGCTTCACGGGCGGCGTGGGCTGGGCGCAGCGCGGCGATGAGGGCTCCACCGAAGCGGACATCGCCGCGCACATGGCGCGGGATATGTACGGCTTGAACATGCGATGGATCGAGTCCCGGTCTGCGGATACGCGTGGCAATGCAGCCTTGACCATCACGATGCTGGCGGATCAGCGTGTGCCCGAGGTGGTGATCGTGACAGACGCTTTCCATATGCCGCGCGCCAGGCGGGACTTTGAGCTCGCAGCCCAGCGCCATGCCGACATGCATCCCGGCGAGCCTGTGATCAAGGTGACGCCAGCGCCGATGGGGTTCTGGCAGCACGAGGAGCGATCGTTGTTTGACTGGATGCCCTCGGCCGCAGGTGGGGCGGGGGTGCGCATGGCCCTCAAGGAGTGTTTGGCTGCCTTGTTGAAAGTGTGAGCGCACAAAGAGAAACCCCCGGACTAAGCCGGGGGCTGGAGCGGCACGCGGGCCGTCCGAGGAAAGGGCAACATGGGCTTGCCACTTCCCAAGACGCAGTGACTGCGTCCCTTTAGGTTGCCTGCCTAGCAGACGTGTTCAGATTAGTTCAAGCGGTGCTTCAGCGCAAGCCCATTCGTCAGTTGGGGCTGATCTCACTCAAGCCTTTTGACCAAGAATGCGCGAAACGATGTCGTCCACACGGGCGTTCACGGCGTCGGGCATGGTGATCGTGCGACCCCATTCGCGACTGGTTTCGCCGGGCCATTTGTTGGTGGCATCCAGGCCCATCTTGCCGCCCAGGCCACTGACCGGCGAGGCGAAGTCCAGGTAGTCGATCGGGGTGTTTTCCACCAGGGTTGTGTCCCGAACTGGGTCCATGCGGGTGGTGATGGCCCAGATGACTTCCTGCCAGTCACGGATGTTCACGTCGTCATCACAGATCACGATGAACTTGGTGTACATGAACTGACGCAGGAAGCTCCACACACCAAACATCAGGCGCTTGGAGTGCCCCGGATAGGCCTTCTTCATGCTGATGATGGCCATGCGGTAGCTGCATCCTTCGGGTGGCAAATAGAAGTCCACGATCTCGGGGAACTGCTTTTGCAGGATGGGCACGAACACTTCATTGAGGGCCACGCCCAGCACGGCAGGCTCATCAGGGGGCTTGCCTGTATAAGTAGAGTGGTAGACCGGATCCTTGCGGTTGGTCATGCGCTGCACTTCAAAGACGGGGAACCAGTCCTGCTCGTTGTAATAGCCGGTGTGGTCGCCGAAAGGGCCTTCCAGTGCGTGCAGGTAGCCGCCGCGCTCCATCAAAGGCACGCCGTGTTCGCTCATACCTTTGTAGCCCGCAGCTGCCGTGGGGATGTGCCCTTCGAGCACGAACTCGGCACTCGATGGCACTTGCAGCCATTGGTCGCCTTCACCTACATCTGTATTGACGACTTCGGTACGGCTGCCGCGCAGCAGGCCGGCGAACTGGTATTCACTCAATGAGTCGGGCACGGGGGTGACGGCACCGAGGATGGTGGCGGGGTCTGCACCCAGGGCCACGGCAATGGGGAAGGGCTTGCCGGGATTGGCCAGTGCGAACTCCCGGAAATCCAGCGCACCACCGCGATGGGCCAGCCAGCGCATGATCAACTGGCGCTTGCCGATCAACTGCTGTCTATAGATACCCAGGTTCTGTCTGCGACGTGGATTGGGCACGTTCTGTGGGCCGCGCGTGACCACCAGACCCCAGGTCAGCAAAGGGGCTGCGTCATCGGGCCAGCAATGCTGAATGGGCAGCTCGGTCAGGTCCACCTCGCTGCCTTCGCGCACTTCGGCCTGGCAGGGCGCACTGCGCGTGGTGGAGGGTTTCATGTCCCACAGGGCCTTGGCCATCTGCAGCAGCTTGCCGGCGTCCTTCAAACCGCGTGGCGGCTCGGGCTCCTTGAGGCTGGCCAGCACGCGGCCAATATCACGAAGCTCGCTCACGTCATCGGCGCCCATGCCCAAAGCCACACGCCGAGGTGTGCCAAAAAGGTTGGCCAGAACCGGTACTTTGTAACGATCTGCGTTATTTTGGCCACTCTTTTGAGGGGGTACAGGGTGCTCGAACCACAAGGCCGGGCCGCCTGCGCGCAGCACCCGATCGCTGAGCGCGGTCATCTCCAGGTACGTAGAGACCGGCTCTGGGACGCGCTGGAGCTCGCCCAGCCGTTCCAGACCGGCTACAAAGTCACGCAAATCACGGTATTTCATCATTTGAAGTTATAAGGAATGACTTCTATATGCTTGACTGGTTATTACAGGCCTGCCTAGAATCCGCCCCGAACGAACCCGGCTTGAGTTTTTCCGGGTTTCCCCTTGTGTGCCTCTGTTGGGGCACCACGCTGCCAGCCCTGGCGGTTCCTTGGGGTCTGCTGATGTTTGGCAGGCCTTTGTTGATGGTGAGTGTGCTTGCACCGCGCCCACCATCGTTTCGAGCCGGGGCCATTATCACTGGCGCTGAAGGGGTGCTTTGGCATATGGCCCTACGGCCAGCCGAGGCGCTCTGAGGCGACGTGAGGAAAGGAGAAGCATGACAGCGTATGAACGTGCTGCGACGAGCCTGGAGTTCGTGGCAATTGGTGCTGATGAAGTTGAGCAGTCCCCCAAGGCAAACCGCAAGGTGGCCGGTCTGCGTTCGCCTGGCGTTTTGTTCGTGCAGGATGTGGTGGAAGGTGTGCGTTGTGTGAGCCACAACGCCTTGGCCATGGTGGGTCTGACCGCCGTGGTGCTTGCGCTGTTCCTGACAGGCCGTGCCGATGTGCGCTACAGCCTGGAAGGGCAGGCGCTGACCTGGTTGATGGAGCGTGCCAACCTGCGTGCAGGCGTTGCCGGTGAAGAATCTGGTGATGCCGACGGCGCTTTGCTGGCCATGGCTGAACCCGAGGCCATTCAGCGCGCGACGGCGACCAACCCGTCCGAGCTGAACCGCCAGCAGTCCGCTGTGGCCTACTGGATCGCGCGCCGCTACAACGTGGCGCCCGAGCCCATCAGCCGACTGGTCCAAGAGGCCTGGGATGTGGGCCGCCGTGTGAACCTGGAGCCGACGCTGGTGCTGGCCGTGATGGCCATTGAGTCTGGTTTCAACCCGTTTGCCCAAAGCCATGTGGGTGCGCAAGGCCTCATGCAGGTCATGACGCGCGTTCACCACGACAAGTACAAGATCTTTGGTGGGCAGAACGCCGCCTTTGATCCCGTGACCAATTTGCGTGTGGGTGTGCAGGTTCTCAAGGAGTGCATTCAGCGTGCGGGCAGCCTGGAAGGCGGCTTGAAGTACTACGTGGGCGCAGCCAATCTGGTGGACGATGGTGGATACGCCTTCAAGGTGCTCGCCGAGCAGGGCTTTTTGCGTCAGGTTGCCAATGGCGTGAAGCTGCCGGTGACGGTGTCCGCGCCCCAGGCGGTGGTGCAAGCTGAGGTGCCGCCTGTGATGGCACCAGCGCCCGCGGCCAAGGCGGGGTCAGCCGCAGCGAGCCCCGCTGGTATTCAGCCCGTGGCGCCCGCTGCCAGCGACGTGGCGCCTGTGCCTCATCGCACCGAGCAAGTTGCGCTGCTGACGCCGACCGCTCACTGAGATTACAATCCGTTCCAGCCGCGCAACTGGCGATACATGGTGGGGTGCTGATCAGCGCTCTTGCCTGAGGTGGTGAACCACCGGGAAGCGCGGCCAGCCCAAGGGGCTGTTCAGTCATTGGACTGATGATGCCCGGGCTGAGTCAGCCGTTCGCCTGGGCAGCCCTCACACTTGGCTTTGTCGAGCCAATGCTGCGGGACTTCAACCTAGAAGAGGACTGCCAAGTCATGTTTGACCGTGCCCAACACACTATTGCCAACGTTGATGCTGAACTGTGGGCTGCCATCCAGGCAGAAAACCAGCGTCAGGAAGATCACATCGAGCTGATCGCCTCCGAGAACTACACCTCGCCCGCCGTGATGCAGGCGCAAGGTTCTCAACTGACCAACAAGTACGCTGAAGGCTATCCAGGCAAGCGCTACTACGGCGGTTGCGAAAACGTCGACGTGGTCGAGCAACTGGCCATCGACCGCCTCAAGCAACTGTTTGGCGCCGAGTACGCCAACGTGCAACCCAACTCCGGTTCGCAAGCCAACCAGGCCGTGTTCTTCGGTCTGCTGCAACCCGGCGACACCATCATGGGCCTGAGCCTGGCTGAAGGTGGTCACCTGACGCACGGCATGCCGCTGAACATGTCGGGCAAGTGGTTCAAGGTCGTGTCCTACGGCCTGAACGCCCAGGAAGACATCGACTACGACAAGATGGAAGCCCTGGCTCGTGAACACAAGCCCAAGCTGATCATCGCGGGTGCCTCGGCCTTCGCCTTGCGCATCGACTTCGAGCGCTTTGGCAAGATCGCCAAGGAAATCGGTGCCTACTTCATGGTGGACATGGCCCACTACGCCGGCCTGATCGCCGCGGGCGTGTACCCCAACCCCGTGCCTCATGCTGACGTGGTCACCTCGACCACCCACAAGAGCCTGCGTGGCCCTCGCGGCGGCATCATCCTGATGCGCGGCGAAGAAATCGCCAAGAAGATCAACAGCGCCATCTTCCCTGGTATCCAGGGCGGCCCGCTGATGCACGTGATCGCCGGCAAGGCTGTGGCTTTCAAGGAAGCCCTGTCGCCCGAGTTCAAGACCTACCAACAGCAAGTGGTGAAGAACGCCGCTGCGCTGGCTGACACCCTGACCAAGCGCGGCCTGCGCATCGTGTCGGGCCGCACTGAAAGCCACGTGATGCTGGTGGACCTGCGCCCCAAGAACCTGACGGGCAAGGAAGCCGAAGCCATCCTGGGTGCAGCGCACATGACCTGCAACAAGAACGGCATCCCCAACGACCCGCAAAAACCGATGGTGACCAGCGGCATCCGCCTGGGCTCGCCAGCTTTCACCACGCGCGGCTTCAAGGAAGAGCAAGCGGTGCAAGTGGGCAACCTGATTGCCGACGTGCTGGACAACCCGCACGACGAAGCCACCCTGGCGCGTGTGCGTGAACAGGTGGCTGCACTGACCCGTCAGTTCCCGGTTTACCGTTGATCTGATTGCGCTGATGCGTGACTGACAAACCCGGCTAGGATCAAGGTCCGAAGCCGGGTTTTTTACTTCGTTCTTTGCAGGGAGTTGAAGACACGATGCGTTGCCCTTTTTGCGGTCATCACGACACAC
>NZ_JACRAH010000016.1 GCF_016234775.1 Aquabacterium sp.
AACGGGTGCAGATGCCGTAGCGAGCCGAGCGGAGCCTGCGTTGAGAAGCGCAGCCGTACTTGCGGTACGGCGAGCATCGCCAACGCAGGATCTGCCGGCGCAGTAGGCAGATGCGCCCGTTCAGAGAAAGCGGGAGGCGAGCTCTTTCATGATTTCGTTGGTGCCGCCATAGATGCGCTGCACGCGCGAATCAGCCCACAGGCGGGCGATCGGGTATTCCTTCATGTAGCCATAGCCACCGAAGAGCTGCAGGCATTCGTCCACCAACTTGCACTGGTTGTCGGTGATCCAGTACTTGATCAGCGCAGCGCGGTCCACGCCCAGTTCACCCTTGAGGTGCGAGACCATGGCCGCATCGACCAGCGCACGCGAAGCCAGCAGCAGGGCCTGGCATTCAGCCAGCTTGAAGCGGGTGTTCTGGAACGAGAAGATGGGCTTGCCGAAAGCCTTGCGCTCCTTCGTGTACTCGAGCGTGACCTTCATGGCGTATTCCATGGCGGCGATGCCGGCCAGGGCCACCAGCATGCGCTCTTGCGGCAACTCCTGCATCAGCTGGAAGAAGCCCATGCCTTCGTTCTCACCGATCAGGTTGTGCTTGCTCACCACCACGTCATCAAAGAACAGCTCGGAGGTGTCTTGCGCCTCCATGCCGATCTTGTCGAGGTTGCGGCCACGGCGGAAGCCAGGTGCCTCATCGGTTTCAACCACGAACAGGGAGATGCCTTGCGCGCCCTTGTCCTTGTCGGTCTTGCACACCACGATCACCAGATTGGCCAACTGGCCATTGGTGATGAAGGTCTTGCTGCCGTTGATCTTGTAGCTCTGGCCGTCTTCCGTCTTCAAAGCCAGCGTGCGCACACCTTGCAGATCGGAGCCGGTGCCGGGTTCGGTCATGGCGATGGCGCCGATGTACTCGCCGGTAGCCAGCTTGGGCAGCCAGCGCTTCTTTTGCTCTTCCGTGCCGTAATGCAGGATGTAAGGGGCGACGATGCCAGAGTGCAGCGAGCCACCAAAGCCGCCGATACCGGCTTCGCCCTGGGCCAGCACCAGCGCGGCTTCGTGGCCGAAGTCGCCACCGCCGCCACCGTATTCTTCAGGCATCGAGGCGCACAGGAAGCCGTTCGAGCCGGCATCTTCCCAGGCCTGACGGTCCATCATGCCCTGGGCGCGCCAGGCTTCATCCTTGGGCTGCCACTGCTCGGTCATGAAGCGTTTGGCAGAGTCGAACACCATCTGGTGCTCTTCGGTCATCCATGCGGGGGCGAAATTCTGAATAGCCATTTGGCAAAGTCTCCTCGATACCAACAAAACGACGACTGCGTCACGGCTCACGGCCTTTTCAGATCGGTAATTTGAATTACCGTCAGTAGAAACCCGATGAAAGGGCATCTATGGCGACAGGTTTGGGGCTTTTGTCGCCCTTGCACCCTCTATGAGCTGACGCATGCGTCAACCAGCGAATCTTGGCGTCATGCCGGTCAGTTGGCAAGCGGATTTGGTCAAATGGCGCCATCTGGCCCGCATTTGGTAATATGGATTTCCATACCGGAATGTCCGCTTCCCCGCACTACCCCTTTCATGCCTTCGTCCACCAGCCGCCCCCGCCAGCCCAGCACCGTCGACGACCGCCGCGCGGCACTCAGCACCATGCGGGCCGACACGCTCAACCGAATCGAAAAGGCCGTGCTGGAGTTGTTCTCGAACCAGGACTTCCACGAAGTGAGCCTGCTGGACGTGGCCAAGGCGGCCAACGTGTCCCTGCAGACGATCTACAAATACTTCGGCAGCAAGGAGGTGCTGGTCTACGCCATGCTGGACGTGATGCTGGGCCGCCTGGCCGAGCGCATGCTCGATCACCTCCAGGGCATCGACGATGCGCGCGAGCGCCTGCGCAAGACCTTCTGGGTCACGCTGGATTACATGGACAAGCACCCCGCCGTGATGATGCTGCTGTTCACCGCCGTGCCCGTGTCCAAGCACAAGAACATCCGCATCTATGAAAGCCCGGAGCTGATGACCGCCTTCCTGGGCGTCTTCAAGGACGGTCAGGCACGCGGCGTGCTCAACAAGCAGGTCTCCCACAAGATCCTGCTGGACGTGTTCATGGGCATCATCGGCCGGGTGGTGCTGATGCACATCGTGCGCGGCGAAAAGCGCCCGCTGATCGACCAGTTCGACGAGTTGTTCCACATCTTGTGGCGGGCCATGTCGGCCGATTGAGCCTGTGCGGGCAGCCTTGCTGGATTACCCCAGGCCATGGCCGCACAAGCTTGCAGGGGCTAACCCGCACACCTGCGTGACAGCGCAAAAACGCCGCATCCCGGCGAAAGTCTGCCCCAGCCATCTTCCGAATACTGAACGCTAGCCGGTATCTGAATGCGATTGCATGAACTTGCTTCATCTGCATCAGCCGCCGCTGAATCCGTTCACAAACCAACAGGAAAGATGAGCATGTCCATGAAGTTCCCCGCTTTCACACTCGCCACACTCGCAGGCCTGAGCCTGCTGGGCTTCGCAGGCAACACCGTGGCCCAAGTGGCCTACCCGACGGCCAGCGCCTCGGTTCAACCCGTCAACGACCCTTTCTACGTCTCCCCCACCGCCTATGCGCTGGCGGCCAAGCAACCCGGCGCCGTGCTGCGCTACCGGGCGATCCCCAACACCACGTACTCGGCGCGCGTCAGCCAGGCCTATCAGCTGATGTTCCGCAGCACGGATGGCCGCGGCATGCCCACCGCTGCCGTCACCACCTTGCTGATCCCCAAGACGGCGCCGGCCAGCGCTCGCAAGTTGCTGTCGTTCCAGGCCATGTATGACAGCCTGCAACTCAACTGCACACCGTCGAACCTGACGGTCAACGGCAAACTGTTCGAAAAAGGCTATGTGAACAAGGCGCTGGATGCGGGCGTGCTGGTGGTGCTGACTGACTACGAAGGTCTGCAATCTCAATGGGTGGCCGGCATGAACACCGCCCACGGTGTGCTGGATGGCATCCGTGCGGCCCAGAAGTTCAGCAAGAGCGGGCTGAACAGCAGCTCGCCAGTCGGCCTGATGGGCTACTCGGGCGGCGGCCATGCCACGGCCTGGGCCAATGAAGTCCAGCCTGAATACGCGCCAGAAATGAACCTGGTCGGCGTGGCCATGGGTGGCCTGCCCGTGAACCCCAAACACGCCGCAGAAAAGGCGGACGGCGGCCCGTTCGCGGCCATGTACTTCGGCGCGGTGGTGGGCATGTCCCGCGCCTATCCTGAGTTGAACCTCATGGACTATGTCACGGCCGATGGCGCGGCCATGATCAAAGACATCAGCCGCCGCTGCCTGATGGGGACGGTCGAGGGCCAGCCCGAGATGCTCACGCCCTATATGTTCAAAAAGGGCAGCAAGTACTGGAAGTCGCCCGACTTCCTGAACCTGCCCGAGATCAAGCGCATCATTGATGAGAACACCATGGGCTCGCGCATGCCCAAGGCACCGATGTACATCTATGAAGGCGTACTGGATGAGGTCATGCCGATTGCCGACGTCGACGCCCTGGTCAAACGCTACTGCGCGGCAGGCCTGAGCGTGGAGTACAACCGCGTCGCCATCGGTGACCATCTGGTCCTGGCGATTTCTCCGGGCAAAGGCATGGACTTCGTGCTCGATCGCCTGAACGGCAAGGCTGCGCCAAGCAACTGCCAATAAGGCCTTGCAGCCGAGGAGGGGCCGACAAGCGGGCGTGCGATGGCATCAGTGTGCTTTACAGTCACTGCATGCCATGTGAATGCCAGGAGGGCCCTTCCAGATGCAATGCATGATCTGCCAATCCGGCATGCAGTACTTCTTCAGCAAGCAGTTCGACCAGTTCGATCTGAGCAAGGTGGACTACTGGAGATGCGGTGCCTGTGGCTTTGCGGCCTCGAAAACCCATCTGGAGATGAGTGAGGAACGCTGGGCCAGGCTCAACAACGACTTCCACTCACAGACGCACTACACGGAAGACAACCCCTACAACCGCAACCAGCGCTACTTCAACCAGGCGCTGATGCTGTCCTTGATGCGCAAGCAAGGGCTGCTGGCGGCGCAGGACAACTGGCTGGACTGGGGCTGTGGCGTGGGCGCCGTCTCGAAGTTGCTGCGCGATTACTTCGGCGTGCACCTGGGCACCTACGACAAGTTCTTCACGCCCGAGGTCAACGCCATCGCCGAGGCCGATCTGCGCCAGCGTGCTTTTGAACTGCTGCTGAACACGGCGGTCTTCGAGCATGTGCGAGATCGCGCCACGTTGGACGAGATCGAGTCTTACGTGGCGCCATCAGGCGCTTTCGCCATCCACACCCTGGTGCCCGAGAACGTGCCGCAGGATCCCAACTGGATGTACCTGCTGCCCGTGCACTGTGCCTTCCACACCAACCGCAGCATGCAACTGCTGATGGACCAGTGGGGCTACACCTGCTCGGTCTACAACGAACACGCCAAGCTGTGGGTGCTGTTCAAGCAGGATGCAAACGCCATCGAACCCAAGGTCCAGGCCTTGAACAAGGCCATGGGCTGGTCCTACCTGCACTTCAAGCGCGGCTTCATGGATTACTGGAAGTAAGCCACCGATCGCTTCATGGCGTGCCGGCTTTGGCAGCGGCTTCGCGCAGCTTGTCCTTCTTGCTCTTGCGCCGGCCCTTGATGCCACCGTTGGGGTCGAGGCCTTTGGGTGCCTGGGCCTCGCCGTCGTCGTCCGGCGCCGTACCGTCAGCACCAGCAGCTTGATCAATGGGCTCGAAGCCTTCAATCAATTCGCGCACCACGCGCAGGCCCTGGCGCTTTTCAATCAGGCGGAAATGGTTTTCCATGTCCGGCGTGACGAAGCTCACAGCCAGGCCGCTGGCGCCCGCCCGGCCCGTTCGGCCAATGCGGTGCACGTAGTCCGACGATGAGCGCGGCAGGTCGAAGTTGACGACCACAGGCAAATCCGCAATGTGGATGCCGCGTGCGGCCACATCGGTGGCCACCACCACTTGCAGCTCACCGGCCTTGAAGGCCTCCAGCACCTCGCGGCGCGCACCCTGGCTCAAATCGCCATGAAAGGCTGCCGCCTTGATGCCGGCGCGATGCAGCTTGTGCGCCACCAGCTCGGTGCCGTATTTGGTGGCCGCAAACACCAGCGCACGCGACCAGCCCTCCTGCTTGATCAGATGCCGCAACAACTGCGCGCGCTTGGCCGCATCGACCTTGATGGACCGCTGCGTGATGTCAGGGGCATGCTCGGGCTCGTCGGGGATCTCGATGAGAACGGGCTCTTTGAGCAGGGCATTGGCCAGCTCCTGCACATCGTCAGGGAAGGTGGCTGAGAAGAACAGGCTCTGGCGCTGCGCGGGCAACATCGCCAGGATGTCGGCCAGCTCCTCGGCAAAGCCCATGTCCAGCAGGCGATCAGCCTCATCGAGCACCAGCGCCCCCACATCCGACAGCCGCAACGCGTTGTGGTCAAGCAGATCAAGCAAACGCCCAGGTGTGGCCACCACGATGTCCGCCCCACCGCGCAAGCTCATCATCTGCGGGTTGATGGACACGCCGCCAAATGCCGTCACCACCTTGATAGGGCCCGGCAGCTCGTGACTGAGTTCACGCATCACCTCACCGACCTGCACGGCCAGCTCGCGTGTGGGCACCAGCACCAGCACGCGCACGTGCCGGCTGCCACCGCGGCGCTCCTGCAGCAGGTGATGCAGGATGGGCAAGGCAAAGGCCGCCGTCTTGCCCGATCCCGTCTGGGCCAGGGCCAGCACGTCGTGCCCCTCCAGGATGGCGGGAATGGCGGCTTCCTGAACAGGCGTGGGAGATTCGAAGCCGTGATCCGACGCGATGCGAACCAGGGCGGCCGACAGACCGAGATGGGCAAATGACATGCGGCCAGTGTAGGCGCAGCGGTGCCAGATTGGCCGCTCAAGTCAGAAATGTGCAGACCGATATCACTGAAGCCATGGAAAGCATTCCGCCGCCATCCTCGGGCATGCCGATGATTCCACCTGCCAAGCTCCAGCAGGAAGAAGCCACCGACCTGCGCCCCACCCTGCACTCACAGCGCCCAGCCTCGGACGACGAGCTGGCCGTACGCTGCCTGCTGGACACGGCCGAACGCACCGCCCTGGGCATCTGGATTTATCCCGCCATGTGGATGATCGTGGCCGTGTTCAGCGGCGCCGCCCAGCGCTGGCCCCTGCTGACATGGGGCAATGTGGGCGGCCTGCTGCTCATGGCGGTGGTGCGGTCCTACCTCAATCAGAACCTGCCTCGCTTGCTGCACACCCATCGCGCGGCTGCCGAGCAAAGCTTCAAGCTCCTGACCCTGGCGATTGCTGCGTATTGGGGCACGCTCACCGGCATCTGCATCTACCTGGCGCCCACAGAGGGCATCGCCTGGATCATGCTCACCTTGACGGTGGCCTTTTGTGCGGGTGGCAACACGCTGTTCGGCATCAATGCGGCGCTGCGCTTCCCCTATCCTTTGGCCATGATCATCCCTGTGGTGATCGCGCAGGCCCTGCAGCACACACCGGATCAGAAAATCATGATGGGCATGGAGGTGATGCTGACGCTGTACTTGCGACGCTCATCGGGCATCGTGCAGAAAGACTATTGGGATGCGCGACTGGCGCAGCGCCTGTCAGCCCAGCAGGCACGCGAGCTGGAGCTGGCCAGCCTGACCGACGGCCTCACGCAAGTCCCCAACCGCATGTACTTCGACCGGCAGTACGCCTACGAATGGGCGCGCCAATGTCGGCACGGTGGCCCCGTGTCATTGATGATGGTGGACATCGACCACTTCAAACGCGTCAACGACAGCTATGGCCACCCCTTTGGCGATGCCTGCCTCCAGGAAGTGGCCAAGGCCTTGCGCGCCGGCTGCGGCCGGTCGACCGATTTTGTCTCGCGCTACGGCGGTGAAGAGTTCGTGGTGTTGCTGGCTGAAACGGACTCAGCCGGGGCCCGCGTGGTGGCTGATCGCATGCTGGAACAGATGCGCGCGATTCGGCTTGAACACCAGGGCCAGACCGTGCAACTCACCTGCAGCATCGGCCTGAGCACGACGATTCCGTATCCGACCAAGGATGCGGCCTCGCTCATCCATGAAGCGGATCAGGCCTTGTACCGCGCCAAACACGGCGGGCGCAACCAAGCCGTGATCACGGACTCCAGCAACGAGGTGCCGCCGGCCCGCTCACGCACGTGATGGGCTTGCGGCAGCAGCATCGTCAGTGTGTCTGCTCGTCGTAGCAGGTCAACGTTTCCTCCGCATCATCGTGCGTGGACCAGCCCAGCTTGGGCCAGCCACCGGCGTGCATGCAGGCACCAAAGAGTTGATCGGGCTGGGTGCATTGAGATGGGTTCATGTGACTGGCTCCTTGCTGCTTGACCTGGACATCAGGTGTAGTCATGGTGCACCTGCTCGATGGTGCCGTGTGCAGGGCAATCCCTGCTCATTGAAGCAGCCGGTAACAGACGTGATGCAGATCACGCTGTTCAAGGCCCTTGAACACGGGGGGCAGCCAAAACCCGGTCGGTGAAGTCCCTGATCTGAGGGCAAAAGCCCTTCTTTTTGAAGCGATGGCGCCGATAACGATGCAAACCCATTCCGGTGAAACATGACCAACACAGCAGTACCCCCCAGCGATGCAGCCCAACTGGCCGCACCCGCCCTCATCAACGAGGCGCAACGTTTGTCAGCCCTGCACGCGTGCGAGGTGCTCGACAGTGGCCCTTCCGTCGTCAGCGATGCACTGGTTCGTCTGGCGGCACGCACCTTCCACGTCCCCGCCGTCAGTCTTGGCCTGATGGACGCCGATCGCCTGTGGTTCAAGGCCAGCATCGGCATGACGGACAGCGAGCAGGCGCGCGACCGCAGCCTGTGCGCCCACGCCATGGCGCAATGCGAAGAGCTGCTGGTGGTGGAAGACTTGAGCCGGGATTCGCGCTTTGCTCAACACCCCTTGGTGGCGCATCCACCGCACTGGCGCTTCTATGCCAGTGCCCCCTTGCGCAATGCACAAGGGCTGATTCTGGGCACGCTGGCCATCTGGGATACGCAAGCCCGCAACTTCTCGGCCATTGATCGCCTGGCACTCAAGGACCTCGCCTTGCTGGCCTCAGATCAACTGGCCTCGCGCCAGTCACTCGTGCAACTGCATCACCTGGCCATGACCGACCCGCTCACCGGTCTGGCCAACCGCACCCAGTTCCGTCAGGCCCTGGAGGTGGAGATGGCACATGCCATGCGCACCGGCGAGCCTTTCACTGTGTTGAGCATGGATCTGGACGGTTTTCGCGATGTCAACGATGGTTTCGGACACGCGGCGGGCGAAGAGGTGCTGTGCGAAGTGGCCCGCCGGCTCAACCAGCAGGTTCGGCTCGGTGATGTGCTGTCGCGCTTTGGCGGCGATGAATTTGGCGTGGTCATGCGCCACGGTGCCAAAGACTCGGCTCAGGTGCTGGCCAAGCGCATCGTGAAGGCGGTCTCCGCGCCCATCACCTTGTCTACAGGCGACGAGATCGGCGTGGGCATTTCGATCGGCATGGCGGCCTATTCAGACCGGGTCGAATCGGTGCCCATGCTGCTGGTCCAGGCTGATCAGGCGCTGTATCAGGCCAAGAAGCAAAACGAGAAACGCTGGAAGATGTTCGTGGGCATCCGCTGATCAAGCAGACAGACCTGCCGCCAGCGCGGCAAGGTTTCGCAAAGCAAACGGCGCCTGAAAAGGCGCCGTTCTTGTTGAACGCTTGAAAGCCCGACCTGATCAGACCACCGAGGTTTCCGTAGACTGGGTTGCAGCCCACACACCACCGTCGAAATCGTGGTCACCTTGCTGCAGCTTCATCCAGTTGATCAGCTGAGCCTGGTTCATGGGGCGTGCATACAGGTAGCCCTGCATCATCATGCAACCGGCCTCACGCAGCCAGGCAGCCTGCTCGGGCGTTTCGACACCTTCGGCCACACTCTTGACGCCCAGTCGCCTGGACAGCGCGATCATCAACTCCAGCAGCGAGGGATCAAAGTCCGGCTTGCCAATGGCCCAAACGAACACGCGGTCGATCTTGAGCTTCTGCACCTTGAGGTCCAGCAAACGCGCGATCGAGGAATAGCCGGAACCAAAATCGTCAATCGCCAGGCGGAAGCCCAGATCGGACAGCCGCTTGAGGATGACACTTTCCTTGCCAGCCTGCCCCACCATGGCGGTGCTCTCCGTGATCTCGAACTCGATGTCAGCAGGCGTCAGGCCCCTCTTGTTCAAGGTTGCCATCACGTCGTCCACAAAGGTGGGTGACGACAGCTCGCGCAATGACACGTTCACGCTCACATAGGGCAACTGGATGTGCTCGTTGCGCATGGCCACGATGTCGGCGCACACCATGTCCAGAATCATCTTGCCCAGCGGGACGATCAGCCCATTCTTTTCCGCCACGGGGATGAACTCATCGGGCGGCACCATGCCCCGCGTGGGGTGGCGCCAGCGCACCAAGGCCTCCATGCCGCGGATGCGCTCCGTGGCATCCAGCTCGGGCTGGTAGACCATGAACAACTGCCGCTCCTCCAGCGCCTTCTTCAAGTCGCTTTGAACTTCGGCCTGACCGCGCGACGCGTTCTCCATGGACTCTTCATAGAACACCAGACGACCACGGCCCGTGCGCTTGGCCTCATACATGGCCAGGTCGGCGCGGTGCAGCATGTCGCCCACGCTCAGCTCACCGCGCTTGAGCATGTAGGCGCCAATGCTCAGGCCGACGTAGTCAGAGACCTTGTCGATCTGGATGGGCTTGGACACCTGCTCGATCAGCACCTTGCCCAGTTGTTCGATCTTGTCGCGCGCGCCGATGTCCACCAGCAGCACGGCGAATTCATCGCCACCCAGGCGGCCGATCATCACGTCACCCAGGGTGTACTTCAGGCGCTGCGCCACCGTCTTGAGCACGACGTCACCGGCAATGTGGCCGTGGGTGTCGTTGATGAGCTTGAAGCGGTCCAGGTCGAAATACATCAGGCAACCATCGGTGCCCTTGGAGGCCTGCTTGGTCGACTCGTTATGGCGCTTGAGCGCGGCCTCGAAGGCCACACGGTTGAGCACCCCCGTCAAGGGGTCACGCTCAGCGCCCAGCTTGACTTGCTGGGCCACGGCAGCCTTGCCTTTGGCCTGGGCCTTCTGGACATGCAGGTACCACAGCAGCAACACGATGCCGAACACGCCACCGCTCACGGCCAGATCGATGCCTGCGGTCATCAGCACAGCCAGCAGGTCGTAGCGGACCATGAGCGTGTAGCCGATGTTCGCCTTGGAACGCAGCGTCACGCATTGCGGCTGGAAGCCCGCGGCGTAGTCGCACGGGGCGGCCATGGGTTGCGCGTACATGGTCGTGCACTGCGCGCCGATGCAATGGCTGAGCGACAGAATCGCTTCTTTGGGCTTCATGGCCACAGCCAGCGAGGCCGGTGCCTGAACGTTCACGCTCGCCGGCTGCTGCTCGATGAGCGCCAGCGCGGCCTGGCCATCGCTCTCCGCTCGCGCGCGCGCCTCGTACCAGCGTATGAAAAGAACCGAGATGCACAACACGAGCGCAGCCGCCAAAACCACGCGCATCGGTGTTTGCCACGTCACTTCGCTGGACGGGGCACCCTGCACCGGAACCTGAGATGTTTGTTGAGGACCTGAAGCCATTCGAGCTTATCGGCAGTGCAGGCCACAACATTTAGCCCGAGTTGAGCCCGGCAAGCTGCCAAATCCGTCACGCCGCCCGGTAAGAACGCGAAACAGCGGCGGCTGCAAGCGGCCTCAGGGCTTTTGGCGGCATGCCTGCCCAATATGAATTCGCATACCGGACTTCACCTGATGGCACACCCCTAATTCTCGGGATTCAATCCCCCTAATCACGAACATGACAGCAAGGTGACGGCTTTACACCGTGTAATCATTGTTATGCATTGCCGTGCCTATTCAAAAGGCCCTCCGCCGCCTACAGTTCTTTCAGCACTGAAGGGAATCCCCCTCGGCGCCTATTCCAAACTCGGAGGGACGGATGTCGCATCATTTATCTTATCTACCCGGCACTTCGCTGGACGATATTCTTGCGTTCTCAACCGAACTGGCCAATGGTCAGGTCATGCGTTTCGAGGATTTCACCCAGGACGCTTATCTCAATTCGGTGATCACCAAACCATGGGGGCATGAATATCGCATTTATGCCGATATGCTCATCGATGTCTGGAAGCTGATGCTGGCGCCAGATCAATCCACCTCCATGCACTGCCACCCTCGCAAGGAGACCGTGCTGATGTGCCTGGGTGGCGCGCTCAGGATCAACTTCCTCAACCACAGCGTGGCTGTGCGCGCCGGTCAATACGTGCGCATTCCAAAGGGCGCCTTCCACTCCACGGACAACGTGGGATCGGGCGACGCCCACCTGATCGAAGTTGAAACACCCAGAAACAAATTCGATCTGATCCGCAGAAAAGACCGATATGGCCGAGAAGGCACCCAATACGAAACCCAGAAAAGCCTGCAGGACATCGCGCCGCTGGAAGACGATGAAACCCAGGCTTACGCCAGGATTCGCCGCCACGACCTGCAGGGCCTGTTTCATTTTGACGTTCTGACCGGCGCTCAAATCAAGCACGCGCCCCGCCCTGTTGATTTCGCCGTGTCACTGGCCCTGGAATCTGCCATTGACCAGCACATTCATATTCACCACCACGCTGAAGACAATTTCACGCAATTGAAATCAGAAGGACGGTATCTGGCGATCAGCCAGCGTTAATTGAATTCATTTTTCTTTCAATTTCGATTTAATCCAATCCACACTCAAACAGGAGCTTTCACCATGTACAACGCCGTCATCATCACAGGCCCCGGTTTTCAGGATCACGATGTGGTCTACACCTACTACCGCTTGAAGGAAGAGGGCTACAACGTCGATATCGCCACCAAGGAAGGCAAGCCCGTCATCGGCAAATACAACGTGCCGCTGCCCATGGACAAAACGGCCAAGCCCAACATCCCCTTCACCGACCTCTCGGTGGACAAGTACGACGTGGTCATCCTCACCGGCGGCCATGAAGCCCCGGACCGCGTTCGCCAGGACAAGACGGTGCTGGCCTTCGTCAAGGCCATGGACGAGGCCGGCAAGATTGTGGCCGGCCTGTGTCACGGCCCCTGGATCATGATTTCGGCCAAGGTGCTCAAAGGCCGCACGGTGTGCGCCTATGTGGGCATGGTGGACGACATGGTCAACAGCGGCGCCAATGTGGTCGATGCCGAGGTCATCACCGACGGCAACATCATCACCTGCTCCTACTACGGCTACGTCGGCAAGTTCATGAAGGCCGTGTTCTCTGCCGTGGAAGGCCGCGCCAGCCAGCAGCCCGCCATCCGCGCCGCGGCCTGAGCGAGAAGGACGACACGATATGACGCCCAAGCGCATCCTGGCCCTGGATTTCGACGGCCTGCTCGTCGATGGCTTGAACGAGTGCCTGCTGGTCAGCTGGAACGGTCATCACGAAGTGGGCGTGGACCGCTTCAGTGACACCGGCCTGGCCGACCTGCCTGAGGACTTCATCGAGAAGTTCAAGCACCATCGCAGCTTCGCCAAGCATCTGGGGCATTTCTACATGCCCTTCCAGCGGGATGCGGGCGTCTTTCGCAGTCAAGGTGAATTCGACCAGGCTTATGAGGCATTACCTTCCCGGGAGGTCGAAGCCTTCATCCAGAAAGTCAGCGCTTACCGTACGCTGGCTCGCCAGACCTGGCGTGAGCGCTGGCTGGGCTACCACACCTTCTACGACGGGCTGGCGGACTGGCTGCTGGAGAGCGACCTGCCTGTGTGCATCGTCACGGCCAAGGATGCAGGCTCGGTCAGCGAGATCCTGATGCAGGCGGGCATCCAGGTGCCCCCCGGTCAGATCTACGGCGAGTGCCGCGAAAAGCTCACCGCCTTGCAGGCTGTGGCAGACCAGTTCGATGTACCGCGCGAGCAAGTGTGCTTCTTCGATGACAACGTGCTCAACGCGCGGGATGCCTTGCAAGCGGGCTTTCGGGCCCATTGGGCGCGCTGGGGATACAACGCACCAGAGCACGCCGAGATCGCCCGGCAAGCCGGCCTGCCCGCCGTGCAACTGCACGATCTCATCACCTTCGGTACCGAGGAGTTGGTGGCATGAAGTATGTCCACGCCATGATCCGCGTCCGCGACCCGCAAACCTCGCTGCACTTCTACCAGGCACTTCTGGGCTTGAAACTGCTGCGTCGCAAGGACAGCGACAAAGGCCGATTCACGCTGTACTACCTGGCCAGCGAGGAGGGTGAGCCGGAAATCGAGTTGACCCACAACTGGGATGAACAGCACTACACCGGCGGCACCGCCTTCGGCCACCTGGCCTTCCGGGTGGATGACATCCATGCGGCCTGCCAGCGCCTGGCCGATGGCGGCGTCACCATCTTGCGCCCGCCACGCGATGGCTATATGGCCTTCGTGAAAGACCCCAGCGGCGTCTCCATCGAGCTGCTCCAGACCGGTCAGGCGCTCGCGCCGCAAGAGCCCTGGGCCTCAATGCCCAGCACCGGCAGCTGGTGAGCTCATCACCGCCCCTCCTCTGGACTGGCGGGCCTGCGCGGACAAGGCATTGATCGACGTCACCATGTAATCCACAAAGGCCCGCACCTTGGCAGAGAGATGCCGGTTGTGCGGATACAGGACGCAAAAAGGGCGCGACCGCCCCCTGTACGCGCTCAGCACCTCCACCAGATCTGGCTGGTAGATCGGGCTGGTCGCGATGAAATCGTAGATCTGGAACAGGCCCCCGCCCTGCTGAGCAAAGCCGACGCAGCCCAGCACATCCCCGGTGAAGCGCACGGCGGACTCCAGGGGCAAAGAGACGTCAACCCCCTCCTTGCGAAACAGCCACGACATGGGCCGCCCCGTGCTGGGCAGGATGAACTGGATGCAATCGTGTTGCGCGAGGTCTTCCAGCCTGGCCGGCTCCCCCCGGCGAGCCAGATAGGCCGATGAGGCGTAAACCCCCAGTTCGGCATCCTCCAGCTTGCGTGCCACCAGCCTGGAATCCTGCGGCGTACCCAGTCTGATGGCGAGGTCATATCCCTGATCCACGAAATCAATATTCTGATTGGAAATATTGATTTCGAGATTCACGCCAGGATATTGACGCCGAAAACCCGGCAAAAGAGGCAGCAGCCGAAAATGCCAATAGGTTGTGGGCAGGCTTATTTTCAGGGTACCGCTGGGTGTGGAGCGCCCACCACTGAGCGCCAGCTCCACCTCTTCAATCTGCTGAATGGCCTCCCGGCATTGCTCGAAATACATCCGGCCATCGTCCGTCAGTTTGACCTGCCTGGTTGAACGCGCAAACAACTGCACCCGCAAACGCTCCTCCAGACGCGCTACGGAGCGACTCACCGCCGCCGGCGTGACGCCCAGCACCTCGGCTGCCGAGGTGAAGCTCCCCAGTTCGGCCGCCTTGCAGAAGATCTGGATGCTGCCTATCTGCATCCCACCCAAGTCAGAACGCATGCTTTACACCGTGTAATTAATGATTCAAGGCCATCTTACTTTATTCATTTGGCGGCACAACCTACATTCACCTCACAGGTTCACCCGCACACCGGGATTCTGTATCAGCCCCTTACACAAACAGGAGAAGCGCATGTCACGCAAAATACTTTTCATTACCACCTCCCATACTCAAATGGGCCAATCCGGTCGTCAAACCGGCATCTGGGCGGAAGAGGTTGTCGTTCCCTATATGCTTTTCAGCGAAGCGGGTTATCAGATTGATATCGCCTCACCGCTGGGTGGCCAGGCGCCTTTTGATCCCGGCAGCATCAAGCCAGCCGGCCAGAACAACCCGACCATCGAGCGCTTTCTGGCCGACGCCACCGCCCAGGCCAAGGTCAAGCAAACCCTGCGCGTATCGGAGGTCAACGCACAACCGTACGACGCGGTGTTCTTCCCCGGCGGCCATGGCGCCATGTGGGATCTGCCGGAAAGCGCCGATGTGAAGCGCGTGGTCGAGCAGGCAGCGACGGCCAACAAGGTGATCGGCGCGGTCTGCCACGGGGTAGCGGGGCTTGTGTCAGCCAGGTTGCCTGACGGCCGCTCGATCGTCGCCGGTCGTCGCGTCAACTCCTTCACTGACCAGGAAGAGCAAGCGGCCGGCCTGACGCAGATCGTGCCCTTCCTGCTCGAATCACGACTGACCGAACTGGGCGGCCATTTCGAGAAGGCCCCCAACTGGGCCAGCTTTGCCGTCACGGATGGCCTGCTGACCACGGGGCAGAACCCCGCGTCCTCCGCACTGGTGGCGCAGCAGATGCTGCAAACCCTGCAGGCCACGCAGGCCGTCGCGGCCTGAGCCCCTTCCACCCACTTATTCCCCATACATCATGAACAAGATCTTCTACACCCTTCCCCTGGCCCTGGCCTGCCTGAGCGCCCAAGCCAGCACCTTCCAGATCAACAGCCCCGACGTCCCCACAGGCGGCAAGATCCCTCAGTCCTTTGCCTTCAATGGCTTTGGCTGCACGGGGCAAAACGTTTCGCCGGCCCTGTCCTGGAAGAACGCCCCGGCGGGCACCAAGAGCTTTGCCATCACGGTGCACGATCCTGATGCCGTCACGGGTGGCGCAGGTTTCTGGCACTGGGTGGTGATCAACATCCCCTCGTCCAGCCAGAAGCTGGCGGGCGGTGCCGGCACCGCCGATGGCGCCGCCTTGCCGGCGGGCGCCACACACATCCCCACCGACTTCGGTACCCCAGGCTGGGGCGGCCCTTGCCCGCCCACCGGTGACAAGGCCCATCGCTACAACTTCACCGTCTACGCGCTGAAAGTGGAGAAGCTGGAGCTGCCCGCCACGGCCACAGCCAGCCTGGCCGGTTTCATGATCAATGCGAATGCGCTGGGCAAGGCCAGCTTCACCAGCACCTACCAACGTTGATCTGAACGCACGAAACCTATAAATAAATCGGGGAGGACCTCGTGCACATCGGATCACCAGACACGGTCAGACCGGGGGCCGCCACACAGGCGGGCTTGTCAGGGCGCCCCTGGGCGTCGCTGCCCGTACCGCTCTATGGCCCCGCGCTGGCCATGCTGGGCCTGAGCCTGCTCGTCCCCGGCACCTGGCCCGGGGAGGCGGCAGCGGCGCTGTCCAGCGGGCTGGAGGTCGCCGGCATCGCGCTGCTGATGGGCGCGGTGCTCGCCCACATCGGCAAAGCATGGCTGGCCCCCACCGCCTGGGCGCAAGACATGCGCAACCCGGCCACCGCCCCTTTCATGGGCCAGATCGGCGTGGCGCTGAGCCTGTTATGCGAGTTGCACGCCAGCGAGCATGCCCCCATCGCATCAGCCTTCTTTGCAAGCAGCACTGCGGTCGCCATCTTGAACGGATGCCATGCTTACTGGCTGTGGCAAAGGGCCCGGCCCAGTTGGCGCGACGCCAGCCCCGCCTGGCTGTTGCCACCCGTGCAATGGCTCTACCTGGGCGCGCTGGCCCCTCATCACGGGCCCCTCTTGCAAGCGCCCATGCTGATCGTGGGCGGCGCACTGAGTGCGTGCGTGTGCGCCGCACTCTGGCGGCGTGCACGCCAAGGCCCACCATGGCCCGCGCCTGCGCAGCCGGCCTTCGCCGTGCTCGTGGCACTGCCTGCGGTGGCTTCGCTGGCCTCCCTCGCGACATCCGGGGCCTTTTGGTCTGTGCTGACCGCGGCCTGCCTGTTGCTGACCTTCGCCACATGGCTTGGGGCGCTGGCAGCGCTGCCTCGTGTGCGCCAGCAAGCCTTCCGCGTGTCCTGGTGGGCCTATGGGATGCCCTTGTCGGCGGCCGCCATCGCTTTTCAGTCGGCCGCCGATCACTGGGGCGCGCCGACTCCCATCCAATGGGCAGCGCGCGGCGCAGGCGTCCTCTCCGTGCTGATCACCCTGGCGCTGCTCATGCCTGGCGCACGCGCCGTCCATCGATTCTTGTTCGCCTCGCGCGCCCCCTGAACCATGTCACACCCCCGACTCCACCCCACTTTGTTGTCGCTGATCTGCTCGATCTGCGGCCTTGTGTCCGCCCTCGGTGCACAGGCAAGCCACGCGCAACCCGCAACGGCCACCAGCCCAGCACCCAATGTGGATCAACCCGAGTTGCGCTATGCATGGCGCCAGTCCATGTGGCACTTCCGCACGGCCGCCGAGCGCCGGCGCTATCTTCAGCAAAAGGTCTATCGGCGCGCACCGCTGCATGGGGTCAAAGTGGACGCTCAAGGCCGTGTTTATGTGAGCATGGCGCGCATCCTGGACGGCCGCGTGCCCGCCTCGCTGAACCGCGTGATCCGCAGCAAGGGTCAAACGCTGCTGGAGCCCTTCCCCAGTTGGGATGCCAACCAGTTGGGCAAACAAGGTGCATTGCAAAACGTGCTGGGCTTCGAGATTGACAGCCGCAACCGCATGTGGGTGCTGGACATGGGATTTGCCGGAGGCACGGAACAACTGCGCGGCGACGCCGAACAGAAGGTGGTGGTCTACGACCTGAACACAGGCGCGGAGATCGATCGCTTGCCCATACCCGCCAGCGCGGCCGATCCGGCCACATCCTTCCTCAATGACCTGGCGGTGGATGAAGGCCGCGGCTTGCTCTACATCAGCGATACCGGTGTGCGCGGCAGCAACGGTGCGGCCAGCGGCCTTCTGGTCTATGACTTGAAAGCCCGCACGGTCAGGCGCGTGCTGGATCGTGCCCCGTCCACACGCGATGACCTGCGCCACCCGCTGGTCGTCAACGGTGAGGCGGTGTTCCCTGGCAAGCCCTTGCGCGCCGGCATCAATGGCATCGCCTTGACGCCCGATGGCTCACGCCTGTATTGGTCGATCACCACGGGCGATGCGCTCTACAGCATCGAAACCAGGCACCTGAACGACACGGCCTTGTCAGATAGCCAGTTGCAGGCGCTGGTGCAAGGCCCCACCCGCATTGGCGGCGGCTCCGATGGCCTGTCGATGGACAGCGCCGGGCGCGTCTACATCACCAACATCAGCCAAGCCCAGGTGCAGGTTTTTGATCCGGTGACGCAAGCGATGACCGTGGTGGCATCAGGCCCGGGCTTCATCTGGCCCGATACCCTGGGCTGGGACAAGCTCGGTGGCCTGTGGGTCTCCACCAACCACCTCAATCGCGTGTTTGCAGGACAGGCGCGCTTTGATGGCCCGGCCCCGAACTTCCGCATCTATCGGATCCAGACCGATGCCAGCAAAGGTTATGGGCAGACCCCCGCAGCCGCAGCCTCGCGCTGATGTCGTGCAGCGGGCGACTTACTTGTCCGACTTGCGCTTGTCTTCCAGCGTCTTGCGGCTGCGCTCGTTGATCATGCGCAACTCGGCCAGCGAGGTGTCGATCTGGGCGCGCTTGGCTTCCAACTCAGCAATGGCCTTGCCGGTTTTTTCGATCACGTAGTTGAGCTGCTGGATGCGGCCTTCACCGTGCTGGCCGTACATGTCCAGGTAGTGCTTGATCTCCGACAGCGGCGAGCCCAGCGACTTGGCGCGCAGGATGCGCTTGAGGCGAGCCCGGTCAATCTTGCTGTAGACCCGCGTGCCGTTGATGCGGCGCGGTGCCATCAGCCCCTTGGTCTCATAGAAGCGCAGGGCACGGGGCGAGACCTTGTAGCGCTCACACACCTCGGCGATGCCCATCAGCGAATCCGCCGCGTGCTCGTCCTCGTCGGCCTCGAAAGCCCAGGATGGCACAGAGCCGATCTCATCGCCGAACTCATCCATCAATTGATCGTCGGTTTTGGCTTTCAGTTGAGCAACCACGGGGACACCAGATAACGTAGGTAGAAGAAGGTGCAGTACATGACATGTGACTGCCCGATGTCGCCATTATCGCCGAACGGTGACGTTTGTCATAGGGGATTCACCCATGAATCAGGCAGTTGACGTTAACGTCAACCGAGATTACAGTGCAGACAGTGGCCTTCAGCGCCTGCCTTTTCAAGGATCCGAACCAAGATGCCCGCTCTGCGCACCGCCCTCAACACCAAATCCGAGTCCTACCGCGCCGCCGTGGCGCGCATGACCGAGCGCCTGGAACAGGTGCGCGCCCTTGAAAAGCTGGCGCGCGATGGTTCCGAGTCCAAGCGCGACAAGTTCGAAAAGCGCGGCCAGTTGCTGCCGCGTGAACGCGTCGCCCGCCTGCTCGACCGCGACTCGCCCTTCCTCGAAATCAGCACCCTGGCCGGCCTGGGGATGCACGATGACGACGGCAAGAAGAGCGTGCTGGGCGGCGGCACCATCATCGGCATTGGCCACGTTGCTGGCAAGCGCTGCCTGGTCACCGCCAGCGACAGCGCCCTCAAAGGCGGCACGATTTCACCGATGGGCCTCAAGAAAGGCCTGCGCGCCCAGGACATCGCCCGCGAAAACAAGCTGCCCCTGATCTGTCTGGTCGAATCCGGTGGCGCCAACCTGATGTACCAGGCCGAGATCTTTGTGGATGGCGGCAAGAGCTTTGCCAACCAGGCACGCCTGTCGGCCATGGGCATCCCGCAGATCGCCGTGGTGCATGGCTCTTCCACCGCCGGCGGCGCCTACCTGCCAGGCCTGTCTGACTACGTGATCCTGGTGAAAGGCCGCTCCAGCATCTACCTGGCTGGCCCACCCCTGGTGAAAGCCGCCATCGGCGAAGACGCCACCGACGAAGACCTGGGCGGCGCCGAGATGCACGCCAGCGTCACCGGCCTGGGCGAATACCTGTCCGACAACGACGCGCACGCCATCGCCATGTGCCGCGAGCTGATCGACAAGCTGCAATGGGACGAGGTGGAAGCCGGCAACAAGAAGCCCGCGCCCGCCCCGCTGTACAGCGAAGAAGAGCTGCTGGGTTGTGTTCCCGCTGACGACCGCGAACCGTTCGACACCCGCGAGGTCATCGCCCGCATCATCGACGGCTCGGACTTCCTCGAATTCAAGGCCAACTACGCGCCCGAGACCCTGTGCGGCCACGCGCGCATCAACGGTCACCTGGTGGGCATCCTGGGCAACAACGGCCCCATCCAGCCACAAGGCTCGACCAAGGCCGCGCAGTTCATCCAGCTGTGCGATCAAAGCGGCACGCCGCTGGTTTTCCTGCAAAACACGACTGGCTACATGGTGGGCTCAGCGGCCGAACATGGCGGCGCCATCAAGCATGGCTCCAAGATGATCCAGGCCGTGGCGAACGCACGCGTGCCCAAGTTCACCATCACGCTCAACGGTTCGTTCGGTGCCGGCAACTACGGCATGTGCGGCCGCGGCTTCGACCCACGCTTCATCTTCAGCTGGCCTTCGGCCCGCACCGCCGTGATGGGTGGCGCGCAGGCTGCCAAGGTGATGGAGATCGTCACGCGCGGCAAGATGGAACGCGCCGGCATGCCCGTCAACGACGCGATGCTCGAAGGCATGAGCGCCGAGATCCGCAAGCGCCTGGATGCCGAATCCAATGTGCTGTTCGGCACCGCCCGCCTGTGGGACGACGGGATCATCGACCCGCGTGACACCCGCCGTGTGCTGGCCATGTGCCTGGACATGGCCGTGGAAGCCGGCAAGCGCCAGCTGCGCCCCAACACCTTCGGCGTGGCCCGCCTGTAAGCCACCCGCTCGTTCTTTCCCCACACCACCCAGACAGTCGCCGCCACGCCTGGCGACACCGAGAGCCCCGAGGAGACCACCATGCAATTCACCGCCGAACACCGTCAGATCGCCGAAACCGTCAAGCGTTTCTGCGAGCAGGAAATCAACCCCTACGTCAAGGAATGGGAAGAAGCCGAGATTTTCCCGGCCCATGAGGTGTTCAAGAAGATGGGCAACCTGGGCCTGCTGGGCGTGAAGTACGACACGGCCTACGGTGGCCTGGGTCTGGACTTCTCCTACTCCATGGTGGTGGCCGAAGAGCTGGGCGCCATCCCCTGTGGCGGCGTGCCCATGGCCATTGGCGTGCAGACCGACATGTGCACCCCGGCCCTGCACCGCTTTGGCTCCGATGAGCTGAAGAAGGAATACCTGGCCCCCGCGATTGCCGGCGACATGGTGGGTTGCATCGGCGTGTCTGAAACCGGTGGTGGCTCCGACGTGGCCGCGCTGAAGACATCGGCCCGCATTGAAGGCGATGACTACGTCATCAACGGCTCCAAGATGTGGATCACCAATGCCACGCAAGCCGACTGGTGCTGCCTGCTGGCCAACACCTCCGAAGGCCCGGTCCACAGCAACAAGTCCATGATCATCGTGCCGATGGATGCC
>NZ_JACRAH010000018.1 GCF_016234775.1 Aquabacterium sp.
CAGCTGTCGATCAAGGCCAAGGACAACGTCGAGCAGCAAGAAGCCATGCAGTCCCTGCGCAGCGAAACCACCAAGGAAGGCGCCGGCACCACCAGCCTGGGCGCCCTGCTGAAGGCCAAGCTGGACCAGAACAACGGTTAAGCCCGTTTGTTCTCACACAACACCCGTCGGCCAGGCTTCGGCCTGGTTCTTCGGGGGTTGTGATGAGCGTGGCAACACCTCTCGGTGTTGAAAGCCCTGGATCCTGGTCCTGCCAGGTTGAAGGGGCTTTTTGCTGATGCTCATCACAGCCTTAGATTCTCCGCCCTGCCCCTATGACCCGTTCCGATCTCGTGGCCAGACTGGCCGAGCGCTTTGGTCAGCTCACCCAGCGTGACGCCGAATTCGCCGTCAAGACCATCCTGGACGCGATGTCCGAGGCGCTAGCCAGGGGCCACCGCATCGAAATCCGTGGTTTTGGCAGCTTTTCGATCAACCGCCGACCACCCCGCATGGGCCGCAACCCACGCTCGGGCGAACAGGTGCTGATCCCCGAGAAGCTGGTGCCGCACTTCAAACCGGGCAAGGCCCTGCGCGAAGGCGTGGATAAGGTGGATACTGTCATCCAACAAGACACACTCAAGAGCTGAACACCCTCATGCGAGCACTGAACTGGTTGTGGCGCGGCCTGCTGTTCTTCGTCCTGTTCGCGTTCGCGCTGAACAACCAGCATCTGGTGGAGCTCAAGTGGTTCCTGGGTTACAACTGGCAGGCCCCGATGGTCTTCGTTGTGCTGGGTGTGTTCGCGCTGGGCTGCGTCACCGGCGTGCTGGCCATGCTGCCAAGCTGGTGGCGCCATCGCCGCGATGCACGCAACCGCGCCTTGTTGCTGCCTGAACCCGTCGTCAACAGCAAGCAAACTGTCACCCCCAGTCCATTTGACAGCGGCCCCAGCACCCGTTCCGGTCCACCCACACTGCCGGCCGAACTGCCCTTCCCGCCGGACATGCCCGCGCCGCGCAAGCCAGCCAAGTGATTGGCCACGTCATTGGCAAACTGATCGGCGCCTCACAGGCCTAGCCCTCATCGCTCATGGAATTCGACCTCTACTGGCTGCTGCTGGCCTTCCCCTTTGTCTTCCTGCTGGGATGGACGGCCTCACGCCTGGACCTGCGTCAACTCAAACGCGAAGACCGCGCCTCACCTCAGGCGTACTTCAAGGGCCTCAACCTGTTGCTCAACGAACAACAGGACAAGGCCATCGACGCCTTCATCGAAGCCGTTCAGCACGATCCGGACACCTCGGATCTGCACTTCGCGCTGGGCAACCTGTTCCGCCGTCGCGGCGAATACGAACGCGCCATCCGCGTGCACCAGCATCTGCTGGCCAGGGCTGATCTCAAGCGAGAAGAGCGTGAGCGTGCACAACACGCGCTGGCGCATGACTTCATGAAGGCCGGCTTGTTCGACCGTGCAGAAGAAGCCTTCAAGGCTCTCGAAGGCACCGCCTTCTCGACCGATGCCCGCTTGGCACTCCTGTCGCTGCACGAACGCTCGCGCAACTGGCACCCGGCCATCGATGTGGCGCGGCAGCTGGAAGCGGCAGGTACAGGCTCGTTCTCGCAACGCATGGCCCACCACTGGTGCGAAGTGGCGCATGAAGCCGACGCCCGCGGACGCAGTGAAGAGGCGCAACAAGCCCTTCAGCGCGCCCGTGAAGCCGCCCCTCAGGCCGCCCGCCCACTGGTCATGCAAGGCCAGCGACTGGCTCGCCAGGGTCTGCACGACAAGGCCTTGCGCGTCTGGGACGACCTGATGGTGATGCAACCTCAGGCCTTTTCGCTCATTGCCATGGACTACGCCAAATGCGCCCAGGCCTGCGGCGAGGGCAAGGCAGCGCTGGACAAACTCCAGGGCTTGTACACCCAGGTGCCCTCCGTGGATGTCCTGCACGCGCTCAACAGCCTGCAGGCAGATCCGCAAGCACGCCGCCAGGCCCTGATGGCCCACATGGGTGCACAACCATCGTTGTCCGCCGCACAAGGCCTGATCCGCGAACGACTGATCACACATGTGCCGCTGGATGAACCCGAGATCGAACTGATGCAGCAGGCGCTGGCCACTGCCGCCAAGCCGCTGCAACGCTACCGTTGTGCGGCATGCGGGTTTGAAAGCCAGCACTACTTCTGGCAGTGCCCCGGCTGCCAGGGCTGGGACACCTACCCACCCCGGCGCCTGGAAGATCAGTGAGCCTCGTGCATCGGGCCCTGATGCATGTGGTTGTGCTTCATGGCCGGCTGAGCGCCTGAGGTCGCACCGGCCGCCGGCGTCATGGTCATGGAGCCCGATCGGACGGGCACCTTGACGTCCTGCGTCAGGCTCTTGCCATCAGCCGTGCGCAGCTTGAGCGTGAGCGCCACTTCATCGCCGTCTTTGAGTTGCTGCTTGAGGCCCATCAGCATGAGGTGATGGCCGCCCATGCCGGGGCGCAACTCGACGGTCTGGCCTGCGGGCAATGGCAGCGATGCCACGGCCTGCATGCGCATCACATTGCCATCCATGGCCATCTCGTGCAGTTCGCTGTCAGCGGCCACCGTGGTGCTGAAGCCCACGAGTGTCAGCGGCTGCGAGGCCGTCAGGTTCATGAATCCCCCTGTGCCGGACTGGCCTTTGACGGTGGCCCGGATCCAGGCGTTGTCCACCTTGATCACACCAGACACCGTCGAGGCTGCGCCCTTCACGGGGCGCTGGTCAGCGGCATGTGCAGAGAGGTCAACACCGGTCAGCCCACACAGCAGGGACGCGACACACACAAATCGTACAGATGTGAAAAACATGCTTGCCTTCTAGCCAATAGGTAGCGGGAGTCAAACTGTACACCTCAGGCATACCCTCAATGCGAACGCTTGTTCACTCACTATGATGCCCGCACAAATTCACAACTCAGGGGATCCTCATGAGAACCGCATCGTTCAATGTGGTGGCGCTGGCTTGCGCCACGCTCTTTCTGTCGGCCTGCGGCGGTGGCAGCGACAGCGCCTCCAGCAACAGCAGCAGCCCGGCTTCAGCCGGGCGAGCCACGGCCCAGTCGATTGTCCCGGTCACGGTCAATGACACCGTGATCATTGTTTACCTGCCCTTTGGCAGCGCAGGCAACACCGTCGCGTTCAAGACCACCACAGGCAAGGCCGTCTACCTCTACAAGAGCAATGGCACCACCAAGGTAACCTCCCTGGATGACCTGCCCATCGGGCTGGCCACCCACGCCTGGACCAGGAATGCCAATGCAACGGGGCACCTTCGGGTACGCTTCAACCCAGGCGTGTACCGACTCAAATCGGGTTGGGTCTGGCCGGTAGAGGCCTCTGGCCACAGTGCCGCCAGCCAGCTCGTGCTGGAACAAAATCCCGGCACCTCTGGCGAAGTCGCCCTGCTGGGCTCGGAGGCCGCATCGGCCACGTACAAGGCCTCTGCGGGCAAGATCACGTTGACCACCTCGATCAATAAGCCGTTTGAACAACTTTGGGCCGAAGGGGGCCGCGCCATCCGCGCGCGCACGCCCAATGTCGGCTCGTATTTCTACGTTCGCGCTGGCGCCCAGGGTTGGCCAGCCAGCGCCACCGACCCCACCGTGGTCGACGCACTCAATGGCAGCACGGTATCGCGTCAGGCCTTCCAGGCAGACCCTGCCGGCTACCAGGCCCTGGCCGCCGTCAAGAGCGCGAACGACAACAATGCGGTGGTCATGATGATGGACAGCTGGCAGGTCACCAAGCACCGGGTGGCCGAGCTGGACAGCCAGGGCCAACGTGTCAGGCTGTCGCCCGCTTCGTATTGGCCGCTGGGTGCCAACGGCCCCGGCGAGCGCTATTTCATTGAAAACACCCAGTCCGCGCTGGATGCGCCCGGCGAGTGGTACTGGTCAGGCGCATCGAGCACAGGCACGCTTTACTACATTCCTTCCGCGGCCAAGGATGGCGCCAAGGTCTCGTTCGAGATCCCTCGGGTCAGCAAGCTGCTGGCCATCCAAGGCGCCGTGGATGCTGGCAAATGGGCTCAGTACATCCAGTTCAGCGGGCTGAAGTTCCGTTATGCCAAGGCAGACATGCCGGCAGCTGGCTATGTGGATGCGCAGGCCGACACCGGCGTCTCGGCAGCCATTGAGCTCAACGATGCGCGCAACATCGAGTTTGCCAATTGCGAGGTGTCGCACACCGGTGGCTACGGCATCTGGCTCAACAGCCGGGTCCAGGCCGTGACGGTGTCGGCTTCGGAGTTGTACGACCTGGGTGCTGGCGGCATCAAGGTCGGTAAGAGTCGCCCGGCCCAAGTATTCGAAGCGGACTGGGCCGATGTTCGCGATACCAATTCGACGGGGCAAAACGTTGTTCAGGGCAACCGCATCCACAGCCTGGGCCACGTCTACCCTGGTGCCATCGGCGTGTGGATCGGGCGAAGCTCGAGCAACAAGGTTGTGGGCAACCTCATCAAGGACACCACCTACAGCGGCATCTCTGTAGGCTGGACCTGGGATGCCGGCCCCACGATGGCATCGGGCAACCAGATTCAAAACAACTTCCTCTACAACATCGGCCAACACGCCCTGGCTGACATGGGGGGCATCTATTTGCTGGGCCGCGCGCCCAACACCGTGGTGTCGGGCAACGTGATCAAGGAGGTTCGCTCCTTTGACGGTTACGCCTATGGCGGCAACGGCATCTACGCCGATGAGGGCTCGTCCGAACTGAAGGTATCGGGCAACATCGTGCTGGGCACCGATGGCAGTGGGTTCACGCTGCACTATGGCGAAGACAACGTGGTGAGCGGCAACGTCCTGGCCAACATGGCCCCCGTGTTCGGCATTGGCAAGCGCAATGGCAGCAGTGCGGCCGTCCCACTGACCATGGACAACAACCGCTTCCTGCCCACCAGCAACGCCATGATCGGCTTGTCGACCGACGAGACCCTGGTGGCCGGCCGCGGCACGAGCAACCCGACCTGGGTGCCGACAGCGCCGGTCCTGACCAACAACAAGGTCGGCAGCCAGTATCTGCCTGCAGGCACCAGCCTGGCCATCCCGACGTCCATCTGCACCGGTTGCGCCGCCAGCGCCGTGACGGTCACCGACACGGCGGCCTTGAAGGTGCCCAGGATCAGTGACATGACGCTCACCGAAGGCCAGAACATCGCCTCATCGTGGGACACCGTCGCCTTGTCCAGCACCACCTCGGCCGCACGCCTCTGGGCGGCCAAGACCCAGGACGTGCCACTCAAGGTCATCGACTTCCGTGCCAGCCAGTGGCCGCTCAGCACCACCAACCTCAGTGGCTGGCAGGTGATCGCCCAGCCCGGCAAGACGGTGGACGTCAACGACACCACGGTGCCCGTCAGCATCCAGAAGGACACGGACGGTACACAGTTCCTGGCGCTGGCCGACACGGCTCGCACCGACTTCGCCTGGGAGCCCTACATCCAGAGTTGGTTGAGCTACGCCAGCGGCACAGCCAAGGTGAGCTTCACGGCCCGCTTTGACGCGAACACCAACCTGTCGCATGTGTGGCGCTCGGACGATGCGGGCACCACCGTGGGGCCCGCCATGTCCATGGTGGCGCGCGGCACCGGTGTGGACGTGATCGTCAACGGCACCACCTTGATGTCGGTGCCGACCGGCACTTGGGTCAGCTTCGACGTGACCTCACCCATTGCGCCCAACTCGACCTGGGCCTTGAGCGTCAACGTTGCGGGCAAGGTGAGCACGTTCACCGGCCAGCCGCAAGGCCACGCACAGTGGGCTTACCTGGGCCCGATCCTGTTCATCTCCAACGCCAATACCAGGACGACAACGGCCATCAAGTCGATCAGCGCCGTCAAGTTGTAAGCAAGCCGGGGCTGGCCGAACCAAGGGCGCAGGCCAGCCTCAACCGAGTTGCAACACGCGCCGGTACTGAATGGCCTCGGCCATGTGCGCCTGCAAGATGGCCTCCGAGCCGGCCAGATCCGCGATGGTGCGCGCCAGTTTAAGCACACGGTGGAAGGCGCGGCCAGACCACCCCAGGCGCGCGCACGCTGCCTGCAGGAAAACCGATGCAGCCGGCGCCGCCTGCGCATGCTCGTCCAGCAGGCCACCGGCGAGGTCCACATTAAGCACGCCTTGCCGCGCACGCTGGCGCTCACGCGCCTGCGACACGCGCGCTGCCACCACGCTGCTGGCTTCGCCGTCCGGGCTGTTGGCCAGGACATCCGGCGCCACGGCGGGCACCTCGATCTGCACGTCCACGCGGTCCAGCAAGGGCCCACTCAGACGCGCCTGATAGCGCGCCACCTGGTCGGGCGTGCACCGACAGGCCTTGAGCGGGTTGCCGAAATGGCCGCATGGGCACGGATTCATCGCACCAATCAACTGAAAGCGCGCCGGGAAGTCATGCCGGCGCGCAGCACGGGCAATCGTGATGTGCCCGGTCTCCAGCGGCTCACGCAGGGCCTCCAGGGCCGCGCGCGGGAATTCGGGCAGTTCATCCAGGAAGAGGATGCCGTGGTGCGCCAGCGAAATCTCACCCGGCCGGGGCGGCGAGCCCCCACCGACCAGGGCCACGGAGGACGCCGTGTGGTGCGGGCTGCGCACCAGGCGCTGGCGCCAGCGTTGCGCATCAAAGCAAGCAGCCAGGCTGAGCACAGCCGCAGATTCCAGCGCCTCGTCGTCCGTCAGGGAGGGCAGCAAACCGGCAAAGCGCTGGGCCAGCATGGATTTGCCGGTGCCTGGCGGCCCGACCATCAGCAAGCTGTGCCCCCCTGCCGCCGCCACCTCAAGCGCCCTTTTGGCCGCGGTCTGGCCCTTGACCTCCTTGAGATCGGGCACGGTCACGGTAGAGGCAGCAGGCTCATTGGCCTTGGCCCGCACCAGATCGGCGCCGTTGCCTTGGCCGTCCGGGCGCAGGGCTTCCACCACCTCCATCAAATGCGCCGCACCGTAAAGCCGCACCCCCTCCACCAGTGCAGCCTCGGCTGCACTGGCTTGTGGCAGCACCAGTCCACGTGGTCGCGCGCCCCCAGCGGCGCGGCGAAGCGCCAGCGCCATGGGCAATGCGCCCCGCACCGGCCGAAGTTCGCCCCCCAAAGACAACTCGCCTGCGAACTCCAGCTCAGCCAGCCGCGCAGGATCCAGGTGCCCCATGGCAGCCAGAATGCCCAGCGCAATAGGCAGATCGAAGCGCCCGGATTCCTTGGGCAGATCGGCTGGCGCGAGGTTGACGGTCACCCGTTTGTTAAAAGGGAACTCCAGGCCGGAGTTGCTCAGCGCAGCCCGCACCCGCTCTCGCGCCTCCTTGACCTCGGTGTCGGCCAGGCCAACGAGCGTGAACGACGGCAAACCGTTGGCCAGATGCACCTCCACGGTGACTTCGGGGGCCTTGAGCCCATCCAGGGCGCGACTGTGAACGATGGCCAATGACATGTCTGCAATGCTTCATTTCGGGGATTCGACGAATTTTGCCGAGTGGTGAAATATCCCGCGCCCCCCGAAAGGGCCCCACCAATGGGCGCCCTGCGTCACTACGCCTTTGCCAAATGGCACCAATGCAGTGCGCACAACCGCGTGCGCCGTGACAAATGAACGGCGGCGCACAAGGTTCGTGCATCAAGTCATCGCAGCCGCCAAGTCGGTGCATCCATCATGGCTCGTCTTGGACTGCTCACCGATTTGGCGCGCTGGCACAGATCATGCAGACATGACCTTGTCTGAATTTTTGCCAACCTCACCGGAGAACCAACCATGAAAATGGTGACCGCCATCGTCAAGCCCTTCAAGCTTGATGAAGTGCGTGAGGCCTTGTCTGCCATCGGCGTCCAAGGCATCACCGTGACCGAAGTCAAAGGCTTCGGCCGCCAGAAGGGCCACACCGAGCTGTATCGTGGCGCGGAATACGTGGTCGACTTCCTGCCCAAAGTGAAGATCGAAGCCGCGGTCGACGAGTCCATCCTCGACCGCGTGATCGAAGCCATCGAGTCGTCTGCCCGTACCGGCAAGATCGGCGACGGCAAGATCTTCGTGACGTCGCTGGAGCAGGTAATTCGTATCCGTACCGGTGAAACCGGCAAGGACGCGCTCTGATCCTCGGCCTTCAAGCCTGACCCCACCTCCCTTTTGTGGCCCACACACCTGATAGGTGTGCGTGCTGTAGCTCACCTATCTCTCGTATCCAAGAGGCAACTTCATGAGAAAGCTCATTGCGTCCCTCGCGCTGGGGCTGGCCGCCTTCGGTCTACTGGGCGTTTCGCACGCTCAGGACACCGCGGCGTCCGCGCCCGTAGCCGCTTCGGCTGCCGCTGAAGCCACTGCACCTGCATCGGCACCCGATGCAGCCCCCGCTGCGGAAGCAGCCGCATCGGAAGCAGCGCCTGCCGCTGCCCCGGCCCCCGTCCCCAACAAGGGCGACACCACCTGGATGATGGTCTCCACCCTGCTGGTGATTCTGATGACCGTGCCCGGCCTGGCCCTGTTCTACGGCGGCCTGGTGCGCAGCAAGAACATGCTGTCCGTGCTGATGCAGGTGATGGTCACCTTCTCGCTGATCGTCGTGTTGTGGTTCGTTTACGGCTACAGCCTGGCTTTCACCGAAGGTAACGCCTTCATCGGTGGCCTGGACCGCCTGTTCATGAAGGGCGTCTGGGACAACGCGGCCGGCACCTTCGCCAACGCTGCCACGTTCAGCAAGGGCGTCTACATCCCCGAGATCGTGTTCGCTGCCTTCCAGGCCACGTTCGCCGGCATCACCTGCTGCCTGATCGTCGGCGCCTTCGCTGAACGCATCAAGTTCTCGGCAGTGCTGTTGTTCATGGTGCTGTGGTTCACCTTCAGCTACGCCCCGATCGCGCACATGGTCTGGTTCTGGATGGGCCCTGACGCTTATGCCTCCAAGGATGTGGTCGACGCCATGAATGGCAAGGCCGGTCTGATCTGGCAATGGGGCGCGTTGGACTTCGCAGGCGGTACCGTGGTGCACATCAACGCCGCTGTGGCTGGCCTGGTTGGCTCCTACATGGTCGGCAAGCGCATCGGCTACGGCAAGGAAGCCTTCACCCCTCACTCGCTGACGCTGACCATGGTTGGTGCCTCGCTGCTGTGGGTGGGCTGGTTCGGCTTCAACGCCGGCTCTGCCCTGGAAGCCAACGGTTTCGCTGCCCTGGCCTTCATCAACACCTTCGTCGCCACCGCAGCCGCTGTGCTGGGCTGGTGCCTGGGTGAAGGTCTGCTCAAGGGCAAGGCTTCGATGCTGGGTGCCGCTTCGGGTGCCGTGGCCGGTCTGGTTGCCATCACGCCTGCTGCTGGTAACGTCGGTATCGGCGGTGCCGTGATCATCGGCCTGCTGGCTGGTCTGATCTGCCTGTGGGGTGTGACTGGCCTGAAGAAGCTGCTGGGTGCAGACGACTCCCTGGACGTGTTCGGCGTGCACGGCGTCGGCGGCATCTTCGGTGCCCTGGTGACCGGCGTGTTCAACTCGCCCAACCTGGGTGGCCCCAGCGCCGTGGCTGACTGGACGACGGTGGCGATGATCGCCCCTGGCGACTACTCGATCGGCGCCCAGGTGCTGACTCAGGCCAAGGCTGTCGGCCTGACCATCGTGTGGTCGGCTGTGGTCTCCCTGATCGCCTACAAGATCGTTGACCTGGTGATCGGCCTGCGTGTTCCTGAAGAGGAAGAGCGCGAAGGTCTGGACATCACCTCGCACGGCGAAACGGCGTATCACAAGTGATGACTTGCCGGGCTGGCCCACCTGGGTTACCCCGAGCCAATTCGAACAAGGCTGCCTTCGGGCAGCCTTTTTTCATGGGTGCTGCCATGAATCGCCCAAGGCTGCACAAGCAACTCGTCAAAATCCCGAGCAAACAAACTTGCCACTTGAATAAGCGCGCAGGCGCCCCGAACTTGCTACGATTCCGCTCAAACACCCTTACAACATCCCTGCTCCACCATGGTCCCCCACCTGATCACCGCGCTGACCGGCCCCATCAATGAACTGGAGCAGCGCATGCTGGAGTCCGTGCCGGCCATCGAGCGCTGGTTCCGACTCGAATGGATGGAGCACACGCCACCGTTCTATACCTCCGTGGACTTGCGCAATGCGGGATTCAAGCTCGCCCCGGTGGACACCAACCTGTATCCAGGCGGCTTCAACAACCTGACGCCCGAGATGCTGCCGCTGGCTGTACAGGCTGCCATGGCCGCGATCGAAAAGATCTGCCCGGAAGCGAAGAACCTGTTGCTCATTCCGGAGAAGCACACGCGCAACACCTTCTACCTGGCCAACGTCCAGCGCCTGGTCCAGATCTTCACAACGGCTGGCCTGAACGTCCGACTGGGCACCTTGGACGAGACCATCACCGCGCCTACCGAACTGGCACTGGCAGATGGCTCGACCTTGACGCTCGAACCGCTGGTGCGCACCAAGCACCGCCTGGGTCTCAAGCATTTCGACCCTTGTACGATCCTGCTCAACAACGACCTGTCTGCAGGCATCCCGGATGTCCTGAAAGATCTGCACGAGCAATACCTGTTGCCGCCACTGCACGCGGGTTGGGCGGTGCGCCGCAAGAGCCAGCACTTCGAGGCCTATGAAGCCGTCGCCAAGAAGTTCGCCAAGCTGTTGGGCATGGACCCTTGGCTCATCAACCCCATGTACGCGGTGTGCGACGAGGTCAACTTCCAGGAAGGTACGGGCTCTGAATGCCTGCAATCCCAGGTGGACGCCCTGCTCAACAAGATCCGCCGCAAGTACAAGGAATACGGCATCAACGAAAAGCCGTTCGTCATCGTCAAGGCCGACAACGGCACATATGGCATGGGCATCATGACCGTGCGCGACGCCAAGGAGATCGTCGACCTCAACCGCCGCACACGCAACAAGATGTCGGTGGTCAAGGATGGCCAGGAAGTCAGCCGCGTGATCATCCAGGAGGGCGTGCCCACCTATGAGCAGATCAACGATGCCGTGGCCGAACCCGTGGTCTACATGATCGACCGCTATGTGGTGGGCGGTTTCTACCGCGTGCACGCTGATCGCGGCATCGACGAAAACCTCAACGCCCCTGGCTCCAGCTTTGTGCCACTGGCCTTTGCCGAACAGACGCAGTTGCCTCGTCCCGGCGTCAAACCTGGCGTCAGCGCACCGAACCGCTTCTATATGTATGGGGTTATCGGACGCCTGGCCATGCTGGCGGCCAGCTACGAGCTGGAAGCAACGGACCCCAACGCCGAAATCTACAACTGACGCAAGAGCCTGGACGCCACAGGCTTCACGCCATCACTGTCGCAACGCAGCAAAAAGTGAGCGGAACGAGCGCAAAATGGGCGTTCTGTTGATTCGCGCTCATTTTCCGTGCAACACAGCTCCAACGCCAAGCTCAGTGGCTCCCAACTGGCCGCCCTCACCCTCGGTGCCATCGGCATCGTCTATGGCGACATCGGCACCAGCCCGCTGTATGCCCTCAAGGAAGTCTTCGCCCACGGGCATCTGCCGCTGACGCCGGAAAACATCTACGGCATCTTGTCGATGATGTTCTGGACGCTGACCGTGGTGGTCACGCTGAAGTACGTCACGCTGATTCTGCGAGCCGACAACAATGGCGAAGGTGGCCTGATCGCCATGCTGGCCCTGGCCTCGACGGCCGTGAAGGACCGCCCCGCCCTGCGCAGTCGCCTGCTGGCCATCGGCATCTTTGGTACGGCGATCTTCTTTGGTGACGGGGTCATCACACCCGCAATCTCGGTGCTGTCTGCGGTGGAGGGCATGGAGGTGGCCGCACCCGGGCTGGAGAAGGCCGTCGTGCCCGTCACGCTCGTCGTCTTGACCCTGTTGTTCATGGTGCAAAAGCACGGCACGGGCGGCATCGGCAAGTTCTTCGGCCCCATCACCGTGCTGTGGTTCGCCGTGTTGGCGGTTCTGGGCGTCGTGCACATCGCAGACAACCCCGCCGTGCTGGCCGCCATGAGCCCGCACTATGCCTTGAGCTTCATCTACAACCACCCCCATCTGGCCTTCGTGGCACTGGGCGCCGTGATTCTGTGCGCCACGGGTGCAGAAGCCCTGTATGCCGACATGGGCCACTTCGGCAAACAGCCTATACGCCTGGCTTGGTTCGGCCTGGTGATGCCTTCGCTGGTTCTGAACTACTTCGGTCAGGGCGCCATGTTGCTGGCGCACCCTGAAAACGTCGAGAACCCCTTCTTCGAGATGGCCCCGCATTGGGCGCTGTACCCGCTGGTAGGCCTGGCTACCTGTGCCACGGTGATCGCGTCGCAAGCTTTGATCTCTGCCGCCTTCTCGGTCACCAAGCAGGTGATCCAGCTGGGTTACCTGCCTCGCTTGCGCATCCTGCACACCTCCGAGAACGAAACGGGCCAGATCTACATTCCCTTTGTGAACTGGGCGCTGTACGGCTGCATCGTGATGGCCGTGATCTTCTTTGGCTCCAGCGGCAAGCTGGCGGCGGCTTACGGCATCACCGTGACCATCGACATGCTGATCACGACCGTGATGACCTTCTTCGTGATCCGCTTTGCCTGGAAGCTGTCGCTGCCGCTGTGTATCTTTGCCACCGGCTTCTTCTTGTTGATCGACCTGGCCTATTTCGGCGCCAACGTGATCAAGGTGATCGATGGCGGCTGGTTCCCCTTGTTGATCGGCTTCATCATGTTCGGTTTGATGATGACCTGGAAGGAAGGCCGTGCGCTGCTCAGTGAACGCCTGCGCTCGGATGCGATTGACCTGCACCCCTTCCTGGAAGCCGTGTTCTCCAGCCCCCCTCTGCGTGTCAGCGGCACGGCCGTCTTCCTCAATGCCGATGCGGGCACCACGCCCAACGCCCTGCTGCACAACCTCAAGCACAACAAGGTTCTGCATCAGCAAAACCTGTTTGTCACGGTCAAGTCGCATGAGGTGCCCTGGATCAAGCAAAGTGAGCAGCTCGAAATCGAATCCCTGGGCAATGACTGCTGGCAAGTGATGCTCCACCTGGGCTTCAAGAACGAGCCGGATGTGCCGGCAGCGCTCAAGCACCTCAAGGAACATGGCGTGATCCTTGATGACATGGAAACCAGTTATTTCCTGTCGCGCGACATCGTGATCCCCACCATCGGTAGCGGCATGGCGCCATGGCGCGAGAAGCTCTTTGCGAGCATGCACCGCAATGCTGCAGGCGCTGCCGACTTCCTGAGCCTGCCGACCAACCGTGTGGTCGAACTGGGCTCCAAGGTCGAGATCTGAGCACTCACGACACGCCCGGCCCTCACCTGCTGCGGGATCTGTCTCCTGCAGCCGTGTCGGCGGGGTTCGTGGCCACGCTGGTGGGCTTCACCAGCACCATTGCCCTGATTTTTCACGCCGCACGCTCTCTGAGCGCCACGCCTGAGCAGGTCAGCTCCTGGGTGCTGGCGCTGGGCATCGGCATGGGCCTCACCACGATCGGCCTGTCGTTGTGGCAACGGGCACCGATTCTCATCACATGGTCCACACCGGGGGCCGCGGTGATCGCCAGTGCTGCCAGCGGTGTCTCCCTGGGCGAGGCCACAGGCGCATTCCTGGTCTGTGGGTTGTTGATGCTGCTGTGTGGCGTGACAGGCTGGTTCGAACGCATCATGGACCGCATCCCCGTGGCGTTGGCCTCGGCGCTGCTCGCTGGCATCCTGGCCAAATTCGCGCTGATGGCCTTTGCAGGTGGCAGCACGCATCCGGGCCTGGTGGTGACCATGTTGCTGACCTATCTGGTGGGTAAACGCTGGTGGCCACGTTATGCGGTGCTGGGCGTGCTGATAGTGGGCACCGTCGTGGCGGCATCCCAAGGCCTGCTCAACACACATGAACTCAAGCTGGACTGGGCCAGGCCCGTGTGGGTGACGCCGCAGTGGTCCTGGCATGCGGTGATCGGCATGGGCCTGCCGCTGTTCATCGTGACGATGGCGTCACAGGCTGTGCCCGGCGTGGCGGCCATTCGCGCGTCAGGCTATGCCGCCCCCGTGTCGCCGCTGATGAGCTGGTCTGGTATGGCCACGCTGCTGCTGGCGCCATTTGGCGGCTACACCTTCAACCTCGCCGCCATCACAGCTGCCATCGTGCTGAGCCCGCATGCGCATGCAGACAAGGCCAGGCGCTACACCGCCGCCGTGATGGCCGGGCTGTTCTATATCGCCATGGGCGTGCTGGGCGCCGCGGTCGCTGGCCTGCTCAATGCCTTCCCGTCAGCCCTGATCATGGGCGTGGCTGGCATGGCCTTGCTGGGCACCATTGCCAGCGGGCTCGCTGCATCGCTGCGTGAAGACCGCTTCCGCGAAGCCGCGCTTATCACGTTTCTGGTGACGCTGTCGGGCATCACGCTATTGGGCGTAGGCTCGGCCTTCTGGGGCCTGGTGGCTGGCACGCTGACCCTCTTCGTGGAAAACTTCCATACTCGCCCAGACCAGGACATCGACACACCATGAAGCTCCTCTTCGTTGCCGACCCGCTGCACACCTTCAAGACCTACAAGGACAGCACTTTCGCGATGATGCGTGAGGCGGCCTCGCGTGGGCACGAGCTCTGGGCTTGTGAGCAGCCTGACATCGTCTGGCAACGCGGCGGGCAGGTGCAGGCCAAGGCGCGGCGCATCACGCTGACGGGCGACGAACACGACTGGTTCATCGAACAGGAAGCCGCTGAAGTGGTGCTGGCCAGCATGAATGCGGTGCTGATGCGCAAGGACCCGCCCTTTGACGCCGAATACCTTTACACCACGCACTTGCTGACCCAGGCCGAGCGCGAAGGCGCCAGGGTGTTCAACAAGCCGCAGGCCCTGCGCGAGCACCCTGAAAAGCTGGCGATCCTCGAATTCCCGTTGTACATAGCCCCCACCTTGGTGACGCGCAGCATCGAGGCGGTTCGCGCCTTCCACGCCACGCACCAGGACATCATCCTCAAGCCACTCGATGGCATGGGTGGCGCCGGCATCTTCCGCGTGAAAGACGATGGCTTGAACCTGGGCAGCATCGCCGAGACGCTGACAAAGGACGGCCAGCAAACCATCATGGTGCAGAAGTTCCTGCCCGCCATTGCCCAAGGTGACAAGCGCGTGCTACTGATCGACGGTGAGCCCGTGCCTTATGCGCTGGCCCGCATCCCGCAAGGTGGCGAAGTGCGTGGCAACCTGGCGGCCGGCGGCAAAGGTGTCGCTCAAGCCTTGAGCGAATCAGACTGGGCCATTGCACGCCATCTGGGCCCGATCCTGGCCGCGCGCGGTCTGCTGCTGGTAGGCCTGGACATCATCGGCGAGCAACTCACCGAGATCAACGTGACCAGCCCGACCTGCTTTCAGGAGATCACGCAGCAGACTGGCTGGGACGTGGCCAAACGCTTCATTGACGCACTGGAAGCGAAGCTCCAGACGCAGGCCTGATCACAGCGCGCCTGGCCCCGTTGCCTTGAACTGCGAGCCAAAGCTGTTGAGCAACCCAAGGCGATTGGCTTCAAACACGGCCTCACTGCGCGAATGCACGGCCAGCTTGCCATACAGCTTCTTGATGTAGGTCTGCACCGTGTGCACGGTGATGCCTTGCTGGCGCGCGATCTCTGCGTAGGAAAAGCCCCGCGCGATGAACTCCAGCACCTCCTGCTCGCGGCGGCTGAGCACGATGGCCACTTCCACATCGGCTGACGAGGTGTTCAACACCGATTCCGGCGACGGACTCGATGCAACTGTGCTGGCCACACCGGTCGCCCCCTTCACCACGGATGGCTGCATGCGTCGCAGCAGGTGCCGCGCAATCATCGGCGAAATCGGTGAGGCACCACGCTTGACTGCCAGGAGGGTTTCAGCGATGTCGGCGGCCTCGTCGTCCTTGTGCACATAGCCCACGGCACCTGCCTCGATGCTGGCCAGCACATTGGCCTCGTCACCGAACATGGACACCACCAGCATGTCGCATTGCGGCCAGTGCTGGCGCACGTCTCGCATCAGCTCCAGCCCGCTGCCATCGGGCAGACCCAGATCGACCAGCAGCAGATCGGCCGTTTCCTGCTCGAACCAGGCACGCGCGGGCGCCAGCGTGCCGAACGATGCCGCCAGTTGCAATTGAGGATGCCCCCTCACGCAGGATTCCAGAAAGGTACGGGTGGCCTGGTTGTCTTCAACCAGCACCACGCGCCAGACTTCGTGTGTTGCCAATGAACTCATGCTGCGGAGGATAAATCAAGGTGCTTGTCGTGCGACATGGGCAGGATCAAGCGCAGTTCGGCGCCACCTTGCGGTGTGGTGAGAAATTCGATGCGAGCGCCGATCACGCTGGCCCTGCCACGCATGGTCTGCATGCCCTGCCCTTCTTCTCCATCGCCACGCCAGCCTCGCCCGTTGTCGATCAGACTGACCTGCAGGTGATCACCGCAGTCTTTGGCCGACAAGGTCAGGCGCGTGGCACCCGAGTGCTGCAAGACGTTGGACAAGCCTTCAAACAGGATGTACTGCAACTGCCGCAAGGCCGGGGCCTGCCCTTGTGGCCAGGCGGGCAGATCGGTCACATCCCACACCAGCTCCAGGCCAGCGGCCTTGAGGCGAGGCGTGATACGAAAGCGCAGGCTGGCCAGCAGTCCCACCACATCACCTGGCGGGAGGGACAGCGCATCGATCGACAGCTTGAGTTGGTCCAGTGAATCTCGCAAAGTCTGGGTGACCAGGTTCAGGTCCACTGGCTGGCTGGGGGGAGATTGCAATTGACGCAGCGCAGATGTCAAGTGCGCCCCGACGCCATCGTGCATGTCCTGCAGGATGCGGCTGCGTTCGGCAGACACGGCCTGTGCACGCTCCAGTTGCGCCAGGCGCTCGAAGCTTTCACGCAGCGCCACCTCACGTTGGGCCAGGGTGTCGGCCAGGCTGCCATTGAGGCGATTGAGCGCCCGGCGTGATCGACCATAGTCACCAGCCAGCACGTAGAAGATGCAACTCATCATCACGGGGCTGATGTAGGGCAGCAGGTAGATCGTGTCAAAGGGCAGCAAGTTGACCTGGAAAGCCAGGTCATGGGCGGCAGCCGGGATCAGCAAGGCACAACCACCCAGAAACCACTCCCTGTCACGCCGACGATGGCGGATCAGCCAGTAGATCGACTGCACCATGCAGACCATGAAGACGGTGTACACCAGACAAAAGGCCCGGGCAAAGCCTTCGACAGAGAAGTCGAAGTAAGTCCAGACTGGCGTTGCCGAGATCAAGACCAGCACGAACGCCTCAAAACGCCGCGATCGGCGCCCGGCAAATCGCCTGAAGAACAGGCTCATCAACAAGGCCGACCAGACCATGGTGATGAAAGCGCCGCGCTCCCAGATCGCCGCCGGCAGAAAGGCCCGTGAGGCAACCCAAGCGGCATTACCCAGGCTCCAGAGCATGGCCGCTGCACCTTGAAAGCCGATGGCGCCCAGATCGGGATCACGCCACCACACGATGACCATGAAGACCCCCAGCGCCAGCATGGCGATGTTGGCGAAGTAGGTGCCATCCACCTGGGCCATGGTGCGCCACTTGTAAGGCTCCTCCAATTGAGCCAAAGGCCCCACGGTGATCGGCGCCAGGCCATCGCGGCTGACATAACCACTCACCACCTTGATCTGAATGAGGTTTTCACCTTCGCGCCAGACGTTGACGGGCACCTGCACCAAGGCAGGCACGTACCAGTTTCGGGTGACGGGGTCCGACATGGAGCCCGAATAAGCCATGGGCATGCCATTGACCCAGACCTGCGCGTTCATCACAGCCCGGGGCAAATACACAGCCCAGATGCCAGCAGGCGCCTGTGGCAGGACGACCCTGAATCGATACCACATGGCGCCGCGGTAGCCGGGATGGGTGGCGCTCCAGCGATGAGGCAGCTTCACATGCAGCCAGGGTGCCTCCTGGTCTGGCGGGGTATCCGATCCAGGCAGGATGCAGGCCTCGTCGAGTTGGGCAGGCCGATCGAGCGTCACGGTTACAGCAGGCGCCGAACCGAACAGATGGGGCCGGCTCGCTGGCGCCCCAGGGGGCGCTGCGGCCCGGTCGATCACGGCGGCGTGTTCATGCAACATGGGCGACGCAGCCACGGCCATGCCTGCCGAACCCAGCACACACCCGATCAGCCCGAACAGGCACCAACGCAGGACCATCCAAACAAGCATGTGCGCATTGTCGCGCGAGCGGCGACAATAGCGGGTTACCGACACCCCCTCGATCAGGCCCCGTGCAGACCCGCGCATCTCGAACATCACGCGCGAGGCCCCTGGAGGCCCTGAATCGACCACTGGATTTCACATGGCTGTATTGACCCTGAGCAACGCCTGCCTGGCATTTGGCCACGTTGCCCTGCTTGACCACACCGACTTCGCCCTGGAAACAGGCGAGCGCGTCGGCCTGATTGGCCGCAACGGCACAGGCAAATCCTCCCTGCTGAAGATCATGGTGGGCCTGGACAAGCTCGATGATGGCCAGGTACAGGTGCAAAAAGGCATCGAGCTGGCCTATGTGCCCCAGGAGCCCACATTCACCGATGGCGCCACGGTGGAAAGCACCGTCAGCGAAGGCCTGGGCGACATCCGCGAACTGCGCGAACGCTTCGAAGCCCATGCCGAAGGCGACGACCTGGACGCCCTCATGACCCAGATCGAAGCCCGCAATGGCTGGAACTGGGAGCAACGCGTTGAAGAAACCCTGCAGCGCCTGCACCTGTCGGCCGATCTGCCGATCGCCAGCCTGTCGGGCGGCATGAAAAAGCGCGTGGCCCTGGCCCGTGCGCTGGTGGCCAGTCCCGATGTGCTGTTCCTTGACGAACCCACCAACCACCTGGATCTGGACGCCATCACCTGGCTGGAAGAGTTGCTGGTCGACTTCAAGGGCAGCATCGTGCTGATCTCCCACGATCGGGCCTTCCTGGACAACGTCTGCACCCGCATCGTCGAACTCGACCGCGGCATCCTGCGCAGCTACCCCGGCAACTTCGCGGCCTACCAGGGCCTCAAGGAGCGCGAACTGGCCGACGAAGCCCTGGCCAACGCCCGCTTCGACAAGCTGCTGGCGCAAGAAGAAGTCTGGATCCGCAAGGGCGTGGAAGCCCGCCGCACGCGATCCGTGGCACGCATCAAGCGTCTGGAAGGCCTGCGTGATGCACGGTCCTCACGCCGTGATGTGGTCGGACGTGCCCGCATGGAGGTCTCGCAAGGTGATCGCAGCGGCAAGATCGTGGCCGAACTGGAAGACGTCGGCAAGGTCTATGCGGGCCGCGCCGTGGTCAAGGGCTTCACGGGCACCATCCTGCGTGGTGACAAGGTCGGCCTGGTCGGCCCCAACGGCGCCGGCAAGACCACCTTGCTGAAGATGATCCTGGGCGAGCTGCAACCCGACAGCGGTACGGTCAAGCAGGGCGCCAACCTGAACGTCGCCTACTTCGACCAGATGCGCGACAACCTCAATCTGGACGCCACCCTGGCCGACTTCATCAGCCCGGGCAGCGAGTGGATCGAGATCAACGGCTCGCGCAAGCACGTGATGGGCTATCTGCAGGACTTCCTGTTCTCGCCCGCCCGCGCCAATTCGCCCGTGCGCACGCTCAGCGGCGGCGAGCGCAACCGTCTGCTGCTGGCGCGCCTGTTTGCCAAGCCATCCAACGTGCTGGTGCTGGACGAACCCACCAACGACCTGGACATCGACACCCTGGACCTTCTGGAAGACCTGCTGGCCGAGTACCCCGGCACCGTCTTCCTGGTCAGCCATGACCGGCGCTTCCTGGACAACGTGGTCACCAGCACCCTGGTGGCCGAAGGTGAAGGCGCCTGGCGCGAGTACGAAGGTGGCGTGGAAGACTGGTTGATCCAGTCACGTCGCGCCAAGGCGATTGCCGCCGGCAAGCCCGGTGCGGCCAATATCGCGGCCGCCACGAAGCAAACACCGGAAGCCAATACCCGCACGCCCGTGTCGGTGGCGGCTGACAGCGCCCCTGCGGCTGCTCCCTCCGCGCCTGTGGTGGCCACACCCAAGCGCAAGCTCAGCTACAAGGAACAGCGCGAACTGGACGAACTGCCGGCCCGCATCGAAGCGCTGGAAACCGAGCAAGCCGAGCTGAACAAGCAACTGGCCGACCCGGACATCTACAAGAAGGAAGGCGCCAATGTGGCCGCCATGCACGCCCGTGTGGAAGTCATCGACGAAGAGTTGATGCACCTGCTGGAACGCTGGGAACTGCTCAGCCCACGCTGAGCATCACTTCCACCCAATCAGGCCCGCATCTGTGTGGCGTGGCTGGAACCGCCTTGCGAGAAAAGCTCGACGCACGTGGCTTCGGGCTCTTCACTGCGCAGCACGGCGTCCACCAGAGGCGCCAGGCGACGCGTATCGGCACGCAGCACCCGCTGTTTGACCGACGCGATCTGAGAGGGGTGCATCGAGAAGGTGCGCAACCCCATGGCCAGCAGCAACTCGGTGAAGGTCGGATCACCGGCCATTTCACCGCACACGCTCACCCCCTTGCCTGCTGCACGCGCCTGCTGAATCGTTGAATGCATCAACTGCAGCACCGCAGGGTGCCAAGGGTCGTAGAGATGGGCCACGGCCTCATCGGCACGGTCAATGGCCAGGGTGTACTGGATCAGGTCATTGGTGCCGATCGACACGAAATCGAAATAACGCAGGAAGACGGGCAAGGTCAGGGCCGCAGCCGGCACTTCGATCATCGCGCCCAGTTCGACCTCGCCAAACGGCTTGCCGGAATCGGCCAGCTGGCGGCGTGCGTGGGCGATGTTGTCCAGCGTCTGGCGGATCTCGCGCTGGCTGGCCAGCATGGGGATCATGATCTTGACCGGGCCATGGTGCGCGGCTCGCAGCAGCGCACGCAACTGACGGCGGAACATGCTGGGCTCGGCCAGGCTCCAGCGGATGGCACGCAGGCCCAACGCCGGGTTCAACACCGATTCGTGGCGCAACTCGCTGGCCGACATGCCTTCCAGCGGCTTGTCGGCACCCACGTCCACCGTGCGGATCACGACGGGCAGGCCCTTCATGGCTTCCACGGCACGGCGATAGGCGTCGTACTGCTCTTCTTCGTCGGGCAGGTTGTCCGAACGCCCCATGAACAGGAATTCGCTGCGGAACAGGCCCACACCCACGGCACCGGATTCCAGCGCACCGGGGCCGTCTTCCGGCATCTCGATATTGGCCAGCAACTCCACGCGCTCGCCGTCCAGCGTCACGGCAGGTGTGTGCCGCAAACGGGCCAGGCGTGAGCGTTCCAGCTCGCTCTGGCGCTGGCGGAAGCGGTACTCCTCCAGCACGATGGGCGAGGGATCGACGATCACCAGGCCGGCGTCGCCGTCGATGATGATGCAGTCGTCCTGGCGGATCAGGCTGCTGGCCTGGCGGGCCCCCACCACGGCGGGAATGTCCATGCTGCGCGCCACGATGGCCGTGTGGGATGTCTTGCCGCCCACATCGGTCACGAAGCCCGTGAACACGCTGCGCTTGAAAGACAGCATGTCAGCCGGGGCGATGTCATTGGCCACGAGCACCAGCGGCTCGTCACCACCGAAATCGCGCGTAGTCCGATTGGCATCCGGCACAGCGGAGGGCTCGCCCCGGCTCAGGCTGCGCAAGAGGCGCTCGATCACCTGCTCCAGATCTGCCTTGCGTTCACGGATGTAAGGATCCTCCATCTCGTCGAACTGGCGTGCCAGCACTTCGAGTTGGGCGGATACGGCCCACTCTGCGTTGTAATGGCGCTGGCGGATCCAGTCAGCTGCGGCACCCATCAGGGCCTCGTCCTGCAGCAGCATCTGGTGCACGTCCAGCAGGGCGGCCAGTTCGGCAGGCGCATCGGCGGGCAGATCGCGCTTGAGCGCCTCAAACTCGTCGGCCACCACATCGCGGGCGGTGTACAGGCGGGCCACTTCCCCATCGATCAAGGATGAATCGATGAAAACGTGCGGCACGTCCACCCGGCTGGATGCGACCAGCACGGCACGGCCGATGGCCACGCCCCGGGAGACGGGCAAACCGAATATCTGGATGCTCATACACCCAATCCTAGCAGCGTGGACCTGCTCCGTGTTTCAGGATTTGTCATGAGGATTAACGCGGATCAAATACCCCCTGGGCCATCCGGGCCCCATTCACGCAAATGTCATGACATGTTCACGGTTGCGTCACCGGCCATGGCAACACTGCCATCTCATGTCCATGAAGCCCAACGACTGGAGATGACGATGCGTGACCTCCCCCTGCCCACCCTGCCGATGGCAGACCTGTCTTCTCAACTTACGGCCGAATCCCGCGCCGCCCGGAGGTCACTTCACCCGAGCTCCGATGCACAGCCGGCTGCTGGTGGCAAGCAACGACAGGCCCTGGAAGTCGTTTGGGCTCGCACTGAGGAAGATGTTCGCGCCGCGCAGCGCCTGAGATACGACATCTTCGCCGGCGAAATGGGCGCTCGCCTGAGCGTGCCACCCGGCAGCCCCGAAGGCCATGACATCGACCTGTTCGACAGCTACTGCGAGCACCTGCTGGTGCGCCTGGGCTCCGAGAACGGCGAGCCGGGCGAGGTGATCGGCACCTACCGCGTGATGACGCCTGACGCGGCCAAGCGCGTGGGCGGCCTCTACAGCGAAACCGAATTCGACCTGACCCGCCTGCGCCCCTTGCGCGGCAAGATGGTGGAGCTGGGCCGCTCTTGCGTTCACCCGGATCACCGCAACGGCGGCGCCATCATGGCCCTGTGGGGTGCGCTGGCCGAGTTCATGGTCCGCAACGATCTGGACACCATGATCGGCTGTGCCAGCATCAGCATGCGCGACGGCGGCCACGTGGCCGCCAGCCTGTGGGAACAACTGCGCCACACGCACCTGGCCCCGATCGACCTGCAAGTGCGCCCGCGCCTGCCTTTGCCGGTTGAAGAACTGGATCACCACCTGCAAGTGGACCCGCCCGCACTGATCAAAGGCTATCTCCGCTGCGGCGCCAAGATTTTGGGCGCCCCAGCCTGGGATCCTGACTTCAACACCGCAGACCTGCCCATGCTGATGCGCATCGCCGATCTGCCGGCCCGCTATCGCCGCCATTTCCTGGGCGCCTGAGGCCTCGGACAAGCCGTTTTTCGCGCTCAAAGCGAGGCAAAGAACGGCAAACAATCCAGCCAAGCGGGCTGGACGCCCCGGCAACGCATAGACTGCGCGCCATGAGTCGTCCAGCCCGCCCTTCATCCCCCATCGAATCATCCCCCCAGGCAGGCAGCCTGCCCTTGTGGCAATTGCTGAGTGGCTGCGCCGATGCCGTCGCAGCCGTCCGCCAGGGCCAATCGCTGACCGACGTCCTGGCCGCGCGCCGCCCACAGGAGCGCCCCGGCGTGCAGGCCCTGTCGTTTGCCGTGCTGCGCCGCCTGGGCACCGCCGAAGCCCTGCGCAAGAAGCTGGTTCCCAAGGCGCCGCAAGCCTGGGTGGACGCCCTGCTGCTGTCAGCGCTGGCATTGGCGTGCGGCACCGAATACAACGAACACACGCTGGTAGACCAGGCCGTGGAAGCCGCCAAGCGCCGCGCCCGGCCCGCCAGCGGCATGGTCAACGCCGTGCTGCGCCGCTTCCTGCGTGAGCGCGGTGAACTGCTGGCCGGGATCGAGCAGGATCCGGTCGCCAGCTTCAACCACCCCGCCTGGTGGATCAAACGCCTGAAGCAGGACTGGCCCGACCACTGGCAAGCCATCCTGATGGCCAACCAGGAACAGCCGCCCATGACCCTGCGGGTCAACCAGCGCCATCACACGGTCAAGGCCTACCGACAGCAACTCATCGATGCGGGCATCCTGTCGGCCGACGCCGGCCATGAGGCGCAGGCCAGTGGTGCGCCCGTTGTACCGGCTGATCAGCCCGACCCCATCGTTCTGGCTCAAGGCGTCCCCGTCAACCGCTTGCCGGGCTTCGAGCAAGGTGATGTGTCCGTGCAAGATGCCGCCGCCCAGATTGCCGCGCCTTTGCTGGTCCACGCCGGAGGCCGCACTTTGCCCGCTGGCGCCCGCGTGCTGGATGCCTGTGCAGCCCCTGGCGGCAAGACAGCCCATCTGCTCGAACTGGCCGATCTGGCCGTGACGGCGCTGGACGCTGATCCACAGCGGCTCGTGCGCGTCAACGAGACTCTGAGCCGACTGGGCCTGAGCGCACGCACCATCGCTGCCGATGCCAGCCACCCCGCCGGCTGGTGGGACGGCCAGGCGTTTGACGCCATCTTGCTGGATGCGCCCTGCAGCGCCTCCGGCATCGTGCGACGCCACCCCGACGTGCGCTGGCTGCGCCGTGAATCCGACATCAGCGCCCTGGCCCGAACCCAGGACGCCATCCTCGATGCTCTGTGGCCGCTGCTCAAGCCCGGCGGCCATCTGCTGTACTGCACCTGCTCCGTCTTCAAAATGGAAGGCCAGGATCGCATCGACGCGTTTTTGCAACGCACCTCGGACGCCCAGGCTCGCCCCTCGCCCGGCCACCTGTTGCCTGTGGTCGAATACCTTGACCCCGCCCGGCACAACCGTGGCGACGGCTTTTTCTACGCCCTGCTGTCCAAAACCACCTAGGGTGCGTGATGTCCCAGATGCGCCGCCGAGAACTGCTCAAAAGCAGTGCCTCAGCCTTGCTTGCTGCCACCATGGCACCGGCAGGGCGGCTCGCGCATGCCGAAACACCTGGGCACCGCAGTGTTGAGCTGGACAAACTCGCCATCATGCACACCGACGAAGGCGTGCTGCTGAGTTACAGCGCGCGTTTTGACCTGCCACGCGATCTGGAACTGGCGCTCAGCAAAGGCATTGCCGTCGTGTTCGTGGCCGAAGCCAATGTGTTTCGCAAGCGCTGGTACTGGACAGACCAGCCCAAAGGTGAAACCACACGCCGCTGGCGCCTGGCCTACCAACCCCTGACGCGCCGCTGGAAGCTCAATCTGGACGGCCTGAGTCGGCACTACGCCACCCTCAACGAAGCCCTGGACGCCCTGCGTCGAACGGACCGCTGGCGTATCGCCGACCCTATTGCAGGTGCCGATGATCAGGACTGCTACGTGGACTTCAGCTTCCGCCTCGATACCGATGAACTCCCGCGCCCCCTGCAAATTGGCCTGGGCGGCCTGCTGGACTGGAACCTGGATGTGCAGCGCCGCGCCTGGGTGCCGGCCTTGCGCTGAATGAGTCTGGCACAAGGCAGCTCATGAGCACCATCAAAGCCAACCGCTGGGCCTGGATCGTCGCCGGCGTGGCCATGGGCGGCGCCGGCCTGATCCTCTCCTTCCTGCTGGTCTTTGCCACACAGAACAGCGAGCGCTACGAGCCGCACTATCAATGGCTGCTTTGGGCAAATGTGGCACTGGCTGCCGGGCTGATCCTGGTCATCCTCATCGCCCTGGCACGGCTTGCCCTGCGCCTGCGCGCCCGCAAGTTCGGCAGCAAACTGTTGCTCAAGCTCGCGGGCATCTTCGGTCTGGTGGGCCTGCTGCCGGGCTTGCTGATCTACACCGTGTCCTACCAGTTCGTCTCACGCAGCATCGAAACCTGGTTTGACGTGCGCGTGGAAGGGGCGCTGGAAGCCGGGCTCAACCTGGGCCGCAGCACGCTGGACAACCTCACCATCGACCTCGCCAACAAGGCCCGACTGGCGGCAGAACGCTTGAGCACGCCATCGGCCGGGAATGGCCAGTTAACCGGCCCCACCACGACCGGCATCATCGAGCTGGAGCGTTTGCGCGAACAACTGGGGGCACAGGTCGTCACCCTGCTGACCGAGTCCGGGCAGGTTGAACTGACAGCAGGCGGCGACGGCACACGCATACTGGCAGCCGAGCGCCTGCCACTCAGCTGGCGACAGGAAGCCCGCAGCAAAGGCGTGATGGCGCTGGTAGAAGGCTTGGATGACCGCAACGAGGACAGTCTGGAGCGCAAGCCGGATGCTGCTGTCGCGCCATTGCCCAGCGTGGCGCGAGTCCTGGCACTAGCCTGGGTGCCGGACAACAGCTTCAGCCTGCAAGCCCGCGGCCACTACCTGCTGATCACGCAGCAGTTGCAACCCCAACTGGTGCGCAACGCGCTGGACGTACAAGCCGCCTACCGCGAATACCAGCAGCGCTCGCTGAGCCGTGTCGGCCTCAAGCGCATGTACATCGGCACGCTCACGCTGGCCCTGATCCTGGCCGTGTTCGGTGCCTTCCTGCTCGCTGCCATCCTCGGCCAGCAACTGGCTCGCCCTTTGCTGCTGCTCGCCGAAGGTGTGGGGGAAGTGGCCCGCGGCGACCTGCGGCCCAAGGCCATCTTCACGTCTACCGATGAACTGGGCGGTCTGACGCGATCCTTTGCCGCGATGACCCAGCAGTTGGCCGATGCGCGCACGCTTGCCAACCGCAGCGTGCAGGAGCTCGACAGTGCCCGCGCCCACTTGCAGACCATCCTCGACAACCTCACCGCGGGCGTGATCGTGTTCGACTCCACCGGCCGCATCGACATGGTCAACCCAGGCGCCACGCGCATCCTGCGCCTGCCCCTGTCGGCCTACAAAGGTCGCTACCTGGCCGACGTGAACGGCCTGCAGGCCTTTGCCGACACCATCCGCCAACGCTTTGACCTGTACGCCAGCGACCCCGTACCAGGCGAACGCCAGCAATGGCAGGAGTCCTACGAGCTTAGCCTGCCTTCCAGCCCTGAACCGCTGACCCTGCTGGTGCGGGGCGCGGAGCTTCCACCCAACGAGCGGCTCATCGTGTTCGATGACCTCACAGAAGTGGTATCCGCTCAACGTGCAGAAGCCTGGAGCGAAGTGGCGCGCCGCGTGGCCCACGAGATCAAGAACCCGCTGACCCCCATCCAGCTGTCAGCCGAACGCATGCAGATGAAGCTGGAAGGCAAACTCGACGAGCCAGGACAACAATTGTTGACTCGATCAGTCAACACCATCGTCACGCAGGTGCAGGCACTCAAGACCTTGATCAACGAGTTCAGGGACTTCGCGCGGATGCCAACGGCCAAACTCACCCCGATCGATCTCAACGAGCTGATCAGCGATGTGCTGGCCCTGTATGGGCATGCCATCGAACAGGGTACGCTGCAAGTCGAACTCAAGCCCGACCTGCCCGAGATCATGGGCGACGCCACCCTGCTAAGGCAGGTCGTTCACAACCTCGTTCAAAACGCACTGGATGCAGTCGGCGAACAAGCGGTTGCTGATGTGACGCCGAATGTGCTCATACGCACCGACGCACCGTTGAAGGACGATGGCAGCATCCGTGCCGTGCGCCTTGTGGTGCGAGACAATGGGCCGGGCTTCCCTGACAAGATCCTCAAGCGTGCGTTCGAGCCCTATCTGACCACCAAGAACAAAGGCACAGGGCTCGGCCTGGCGGTGGTCAAGAAGATCGCCGATGAACACGGCGCGTTAGTCAGGCTGCGCAATTTCAGTGACAGCAACGATTCGATACCTAAAAGCAGCTCGAAACTAGGGTATCCCTCACAAGCTCATACTGTGAGAGGGGCTCAAGTTTCGTTATCATTTTCAAAGCTGTCATCTAAATCTGCCCAAGCTGGGTCACACTAGTCATAGTTCCCATCTAAGGGGTCAAACAAATTCATGGCCACCATTCTTGTTGTTGACGACGAACTGGGCATCCGTGCCCTGCTGTCAGAAATCCTGAGCGACGAAGGACACTCCGTCGAACTCGCCGAAAACGCCGCCAAGGCACGCATCCTGCGTGAACAGTGCAAGCCCGATCTGGTGCTGCTCGATATCTGGATGCCCGATGTAGACGGCGTCACCCTCCTCAAAGAGTGGTCTGCAAGCGGCCAACTCACCATGCCTGTGATCATGATGTCCGGCCACGGCACCATTGACACGGCCGTGGAAGCCACCAAGTTCGGTGCGCAGTCCTTCCTGGAAAAGCCCATCACCATGCAGAAGTTGCTGCGTGCGGTCGAACAGGGCCTGACCAAACCCACGCCTCGCGCGGCGGCCACGCCTGCACCGACCGTGCATCTGGCCACCGTCACGCCCATCACCGCAGCATCGTCCTATGCCGGCATCACCAGCATGAGTTCGCCCATTCGCAGCGAACTGGTTGGTGGCAGTGATGCACATCACCACAGCAGCCCCGTGTCGTACAACACGGTGCAACCGGTATCGAGCATGAACGGCCACACGCCGAGCGGCCCATCGCATGAGCAAAGCTTCGAGCTTGATCGCCCACTGCGTGAAGCGCGTGATGACTTCGAACGCGCCTACTTCGAGTTCCACCTGGCGCGCGAAGGCGGCAGCATGACCCGCGTTGCCGAAAAAACCGGCCTGGAGCGCACCCACCTGTATCGAAAACTCAAACAACTTGGCGTTGATTTGGGTCGCAGCAAGAAAACTGCCGTAAATTGATGTATAGTCTAAGTCTTCGCTGATCACTGCAACGCGGTTTTGAGCTGAAGAAATGGCCTGGTAGCTCAGTTGGTAGAGCAGCGGATTGAAAATCCGCGTGTCGGTGGTTCGATTCCGCCCCAGGCCACCAAAAAATTCAAAGGCCCCGCAAGCTTTCAGCTCGCGGGGCCTTTCCGCATATTCGGCGGTTCAGAGCGCCAAACTCATGCCACGCCACGCTCCAAACACCCCCCTGCCCTCCGCTCAACACCCGTTGACGGTTCGCCTATGCAATTGGATTGGCGATGTCGTGATGGCATTGCCCGCCCTTGAGTTGCTTGAGCAACACGGCTTCAATCTGAACCTGTACGGCAAAGGCTGGGCGCGAACCCTGCTCTCAGGATACGACTGGCACTTCACCAAACGCCAGGACAATGCACTGAGCGCTCGACTCCATGATTTACGCGCCATTCGGCTTCAAAGCCAGCGCATCGATCCAACCTTCGATCGCCGCATCAATGCACTGAGCTTCCCGAACTCGTTTTCGAGCGCACTGGAGTTGCGCCTGTCGGGTCACAAGGTCTGCGGCTACAGCAAAGACGGCCGAAGCCTGCTGCTCAGCAGAAAGCTGGCGCGCCTGCAGAACAAGCATGTGCTGGAGACCTTCTGGCACCTCGCCTGTGAACTGACAGGGCAACATGAAGCGCCGCCACCTGCCAGCATCGGCTTCAGGCTCAGCCAGAGTGCGCAAGACAAAGCTCAAGCCTTGCTCGCTCAGCATCAGCTTGATGGGCAGCCTTTCGCCTGCGTGGTGCCTTTTGCCACCGGCATGATGTACCAATTCGACAAGAAGTGGCCCCACTTCAAGGAACTCACTCAAAGCCTGAGCAAAGACCTGCCACTTGTCATCTGCCCCGGCCCCGGCGAAGAAGCCGAGGCAGAACAATTCAGCCAGCACGCCACCATCCTGCCGGGCGTTCCGCTGGATGTGTACGCCGCCATACTGGCGCGCGCCAGCCTGACTCTGGCCAACGACACAGGCCCTGGCCACCTGGCAGCGGCTGTCGGCACGCCCTTGATCAGCATCCTCGGCCCGACGGACCCCGAACATTGGGCACCTTGGGGACCCAACGTCACCGTTGTACGTGAGTGGCCTCAGTGGCCATCTGCATCAACCGTGCACGACACCGCCTTGCGCCTGCTTCCACGCTGAGCGAATGTGCTCGGCATAACGCCGAGCCATGACATCCACGCCAAACTCGGCATTCGCCCGCGCGCGCGCGCGCAGAGCCAATTGCGCGGCCCGCTCAGGATGCCTCAACAACTCCTCCAGCACATTGGCCAAGGCCACTGGATCAGCCTCAGGCACCAGACGGCCATCCACACCATCACGCAGCAACTCCTGCACCCCCACAACAGCACTGCCCACGACCGCGCAACCCGCCGCCATGGCTTCAACCAAGGCCAGCGGCATGCCCTCGTAATGCGTGGACAGCACGTAGATCTGATGATTCATCAACAGATCCGGCACGGTTGGGCAATGGCCCAGGAAGCGAACCTGATCGCCCAACCCCAGCGACTTGGCCAACCGCTCGGCCGCATCACGGTCACGCTGCTTGCCGCCACCCGCAAGACTGACTGGCGGGGCAAGCCCCCGCTCCTTGAGCAAGGCAACCGCCCTGATCAGCGTGGCATGATCCTTTTGCCTTGCAAACCGAGCCGACATCACGATCCCGGGCGTACGCGCCGCAAAAGATCGCTGAGCAGCGTCAACAAAGGGCGCCAGGCGGATGCCATTGGAAATGGCCACCGTGCGCTGCGAATCGAAGCCGAGCGCCAGCAAACTGGACTTGACGCCCTCCGAACAGCCCACGATCAAGGCGGTACGCTTGGCCAGCCAGCGCGCCTGAGCGAGCCGCCAGGCCGAATATCGCTCGCGCGAGTTGTGCTCAACATGAACCAGCACGGGCACCTTGGCCAACAAGCCGGCGTAACGCCCCCACAGGTGCTCACTGAAGCCGTGAGCCACCAACACATCGGGCTGGAACGCTTCGCAGACCTTGACCAATCCCTGAATGGTGGCGACATGCGCCCACCCTGGAACCAACTCAATGGTCAAACCCTCATCACGCAGTTGCTGAACACGTGACATCTCGGTCTGCGACTTGCGCCGCAACACCAGCATCGCGTCCCACTCGGGATCACCACGACACGCACGCACCAGATCGACCGCGACCTGAGTCGCCCCCGAAAACCCGCCCGTGACAAAGTGGATGACCCTCAAGCGCCTGGGCTGCGCGCCAGCACCATCTCCCTGGCCTCGCTGAGGCGGCAACGCGTTTTGCGAAGAAAATTCAAGCACAATCTTGGGTCCATTCAACAACGGCCTACATCATGCGACAAGAATGACGCACAGATGGCCCCCTCCCCTGCCCCCATGGCCAAGTCGAGCACCCGCGAGGCCCGCGGATCATGAGTGACACCTCACTGGTTCTATCCAACCATGGGCTGCGCCACTCAGGCGGCATCGAGCGCTACCTGCTGACGCTGGTGGACAGCCTGCACGCCCGCGGCCTGCGCCCCACGGTGATCGCCCACAAGTTCGACAAGTCCATCGCTGAGTATGCCTGGGTGAACCCCATCCACATCCGCACCTGGGGGCTTGGCGGCGCTTTGCGTGACCGCTGGTTCGACGCGCGCTTGCGGCGCCTGAAAGCCCGCCATCAATGGTTTCCTTTGATCGCGTTGAGCCAGACCTCAGCGGCTGACATTGCCATCTGTGGCGGCACCCATCCTGGCTACCTCGCCGCCATCAACCAAACCCCATCCTGGAAAGACAAACTGGCCATTGCCCTGGAAGCCAAACACCTCGGTCACGCGTCCGTGGTGATCGCCCACTCGGAACTGATGGCCCGACAGGTCAAGCAGTTCTATGGCGTTGAGCCCAGCAAAGTGGACGTGCTGTATCCCCCCGTGGACACGCAACGCTTTCATCCCGTATCCGCCCAACGCAAGCAAGCCTTGCGCGAGCAACTGGGGCTGCCGCCCGATCGATGCGTTTTCCTGCTGGCCTCAACCGGGCATGCCCGCAAAGGCCTGGATCTGCTGGTCGAGGCACTGGGGCACAGTGACCTGCCCGTCTTGCTGGTGGTCGCGGGCCGACCTGTTGACGTGCAGGCCCCCAACCTTCGCTATCTCGGCTACCGCAGTGACATTGAAGATGTATACCGCGCGGTGGATTGCACGGTGATGGCGTCTCGCTACGAACCCTTCGGGCTCGTCGGCGTGGAGACCGTGTTGTGTGGCACCCCGTTGGTCGGTGCCGAAGGCATGGGTTGCATGGAGGTCCTGCAAGGCGATGGCGTCATTCCGTTCAAGATTGAGGCAGCCACGTCACAGCAAGCCAGCTTGCACGTTGCCATCGCGCAAGTGTTGTCACGCTGGCGCGCCGGCACCTTGCAGGTTGCAGATCCGCTGAAGGCCTTGCGCTATGACCCGACTGTTGACGCGCACCTGCAGGCCCTCCTGCGCCACGTAGACCAATTGCGTGCGAGACAAACAGGACGCGACGCATGACGCGCGCAACGACAAGCCCCTTGAACATCGTGGAGCCGACGCTCAACAGCGATGCCGGACATTGCATGAGCCTGGTCCGCGCCCTGAGTGAAGCTGCGCTGCATACCGGCTGTCAAGACATCCGCGTGTGGGGCGGCCGCAATATCGCCAAGACAACCTGGACCGCCCCAGGTCAGGTTCGAGCCCATTTTGTACGTCGCTGGCGCCGCTTTCAGGCCCTGGGCCTGTACCGTCGGCTGCTGCGCGAACCCGGCCGCATCCTTGTGTCAACTGCGGGCAGCACGGATCTGGTCAGCCTGGACTGGGCCGCCCGCAGTTGCGGCATCGGGCGCATTCCCGCCCACAAGGTGACCCTGTTTGTGCACTGGCTCAACATCAAGCCAGGTAAAGCGCGGTTGTACACCGCCATTGCCAGACGCCAACCAGAGCTCAAGATCCTTGCCCCGACGGCCAGCGTGGCCGACTTCTTCGCCTCATGCGGCTTCAAGACACAGGTGGTGCCCTATCCGCTTGACACGGCCAATCAAGACACCCAGCCAGAAGCCCACACCGGTGAGTTTCGACACCTGCTGGTGCCTGGCTCCGCCAGAATGGACAAAGGATTTGGCCACATCGTCGATTTGGTCGAAGAAATGGCAAAGCGCCAGTTATCCTGGCCCATCATTGTGCAAACCTCACTGGAACACGGCCATGACAAGGACCTCGAATTGACCGAGGCCCTCGCCCGACTACAAGCCAGTGACTACGTGGGGCTGCAACTGCACCATGAAGCGATGGACCGCGAGACCTATCGCGCCCAATTCCAAGGCGCCATCGTTATTCAGCCCTACCGTGCCGCCAGTTTTCAGGACCGCGTCAGCGGCGTCACCCTGGACGCGCTACAGGCGGGCTCGCCGGTTGTGGTGACCGATGGCACCTGGATGGCTCGGCTGGCCGAAAAATACAAGGCGGGTGTGGCCACCTCCGATCTGACGCCCTGCGGGCTGCTGAACGCCATTCAAACCATCCTGAACGACCACGCCGGCTTCGCGCAACGTGCATGCGCGGCCGCCACGGACGTGCGTTCCGAACATTCCGCGCGCGCATTGATCGAGGCCGTGCTGGCATAGGACTGAACCACATGACAACAGCGCGCCTCTCCGTGGTGATCATCACCAAGAATGAAGCTCAACGGCTGCCCACTTGCCTTGCATCGGTCGCCTTTGCTGACGAGCTGATCGTAGTCGACTCCGGTAGCACCGATGGCACGGTCGATCTGGCTCGCCAGGCAGGCGCCAAGCTCATCGAAACGAAAGACTGGCCGGGCTTCGGGCCACAAAAACAGCGCGGCCTGAACGCTGCCACTGGCGAATGGGTGCTGTGCATCGATGCCGATGAATGGCTCGATGCCGCCTTGACCTCGGCGATCAAGGCGCTTGTAGCCCAAAGCCCTCTGCCCGCAGAGGCCCCAACCATCTATGAGATCGACCGCCTCTCAGCTTTCTGCGGCCAATGGATGCAGGCCGGCAGTTGGTCGCCCGATGTGGGCGTGCGATTGTTCCGGCGCGGCGATGCGCGCTTTTCGGACGACCTGGTGCACGAGCGCCTGCTGTTCAACGGCAAGACCGGGCGCCTCCCCGGCAGACTGCTGCACAACAGCATCACCAGCGTGCATGACGGCCTGGACAAGATGAACCGGTACACCACAGGCCGGGCCGAGGATCAGCGCAGACAAGGCAAGCGAGGTAGTCTGGGCAAGGCCGTGGGACACGGCCTGTGGGCATTCATCCGCTCCTATATCCTGCGTCGCGGCTTCATGGACGGGCGAATCGGATTCATTCTGGCCGTGCTCGATGCACACAACTCCTACTATCGTTACCTGAAGCTATGGCTGGACGGGCGCGTCATGCCGCACGACATCCCTGCCCCAAAATCTCGCTGAATCCCCCCCCGGCACCAAAACATCCATAACAAACACCTTCTGTCATCACCATGAGCACTTCCTTGAGCCCGATCCCCTTTGTTGATCTCAACCGACAGCATCAAGCGATCAAAGCAGAACTGACATCGGCCATTCAGACTGTGGTGGATGCCGGCTGGTTCATTCTTGGGCCACAAGTAGAAGCCTTCGAGCACGAGTTTGCCCAATACTCGGACGCGGCTTACTGCGTCGGCGTGGGCAATGGTCTGGACGCCATTCAACTGCTGCTGCGTGCCTACGGCATCGGCCCCGGCGACGAAGTCATCGTCCCATCCAACACATTCATCGCGACATGGCTGGCCGTGAGCGACGTGGGCGCCACGCCCGTTGCAGTCGAACCCGACAGGCTCACACACAACATCGACCCGGCAGCCATCGAGCAGGCCATCACCCCCCGCACCAAGTGCATCATCCCCGTGCACCTGTATGGCCAACCGGCCGACATGGACCCGATCAACGCGATTGCTGACAAGCACAAACTGGTGGTGATCGAAGACAACGCACAAGCTCAAGGCGCGCTGTACAAGGGGCGCAAGACAGGCTCACTGGGCCACGCGGCAGCCACCAGCTTTTACCCAGGCAAGAACCTCGGGGCAATGGGTGATGGTGGCGCCGTCGTGACCAGCGACGCACAGATCGCCGACCGAGTCCGCGTACTTCGCAACTACGGCTCCAAACAAAAGTACGTGCACCTGGAGAAGGGCGAGAACAGCCGCCTGGACGAACTGCAGGCAGCCATCCTGCGCGTCAAACTTCGTCACCTCGACGAATGCAACACCCAACGCCGAACCCTTGCCGCTCAGTACTCGCAACAACTAGCGAGCCTATCCGTCAAGACGCCGTTCGTCCCTGAGTGGGCACAACCCGTCTGGCACCTCTACGTTGTCGAATCGGATCAGCGTGATGCGCTCCAGGCGCACCTGGCCAAGGCGCAAATCCAGACGGTGATCCACTACCCCATCCCACCGCATCAGCAGGCCTGTTATGCACAAACACATGGGGGGCTTGAATTTCCCATCGCTGAGGCCGTTGCGGGCCGCGTTTTGAGTCTGCCGCTGTTTCCAGGCATGCGCGACGACGAAGTACATCGCGTCACGCAGTCCATCGTGCAATTCACGCGCTGATCAACACCAGCGCGGCGCTCAATCTCGCAGATTGAGCGCCTGCTTGAAGTCGCCGTAGTCTCGGTAATAGTCGTCTTCGTCGTAGCGATTGGACGCCAGGACCATGCAGACCGAGCCTGAAGAGAAGTTGTCCAACTCCCGCCAGATCATCGGGCAAACATACAAGCCGTAATACGAGCGGTTGAGATGAAAGCGCCGCTTCTCGGAGCCGTCATCCAGCACCACATCGAAACTGCCGGACATGGCCACAATCAATTGCGACAAGCCTTTGTGTGCATGGCCACCGCGCTCCGCCCCGCCAGGGACGTCGTAGAGGTAGTACACCCGCTGAATATCAAATGGGATGTGATTCGCCCCTTCGATGAAGGTCAGGTTTCCACGCGCGTCGGTGATCTTTGGTAACTCTACGATCTTGCAATCTGCTATCGGCATGCCGCATCCCAAACAACGGCCGAGCGATTCAGTCGCCAGCCAACCATGACATCCACCAAAGCACGGACGTACAACAATCTCACGCGGGCCGCAACCCTCCATTCGCCGTGTTTTAGCGAGTTGTTATGGTAGCATGGCCGGGCGACAAGACTGGGGCATCAGAACCAAAATTCAGCTGTCGCACTTCATACTCGAAGACATGGTGGCAGGCAATGAGTGCGAAAGATCTTTCAATTGAAATCAAACAATTCGTTAAAACAAAAAAACGAGTTTCAAGAAATTTAAAGAAAATCCGTCGCCCCTGGCTCCCTTTGCAATCCAATAGCGAGCTTGCTCAATCAGGTGGGGCAGAAATCATGAAACTGCTGACGAATGAACACGTCAGCGATTTTCCTGCACCTGTCTTTGTGGGGCGTCAACCAGAATCACCTCAGCTTGCACTTCCCAAAAAGAATTGGCCGGGGATCACGCTGACTCGCATGACGAACGTTCGAGTACTGGGTAACTGCAATTTCATCATTCGAGATGGAAAGGCTATCCACCCCGACATTTACACGCCAGAACGAGACAGAAGCCCCATTGAAATGTACGGGCGAGCTCGAATGGACGAGCAATTCAAACGAATCAAGATTTCCGTTGGCTTGACACACGGTCACCTCCCCGTAGCGGTAAATCTCTGCGACCAAACCCCATACAACTATGCCCACTGGCTGACTGAGGTTCTACCCAAACTGGCGCTGATTGAAGACATCCCAGAACTCTGTGATGCGCCTATTTTGGTTGACCATGGTTTGGCAGAAAATCTACTGGAATCAATTGAAGCCTTGACCGGACCTGGCCGCAAAATCATCATGGTGGACAGGTACGACAATATATGTGTTGACACGCTGTACAACATCTCACCGACATCATACTGCCCCCATGAGTTCAGGGATTTTTTCAAGACAAATCAACGAGGCTTTCAGTTCTTCTTTTCCGACGTAGCCCTCAACAAACTGAGAGACTCCCTGCGTCGCAGATATTCAAAATACGCGAATTGCCGCCCACGATCCATCTATCTGAAAAGAACAACACTGTGGGCATACAATGACCGAAACATTATCAATATCGACGATATTGAAAACATCATTGATGACTTCAGCATTGAAACCATCAATGTTTCAGGAATGAGTATTGCGCATCAAGCCAGAATATTCATGAATGCCAAGCTCATTGTTGCACCAACAGGTGCTGCCCTGGCCAACATGATTTTTGCACCACCAGGCTGCCGGATTATCGTCATGGCCGCGAGCTACCACGGTGCAACATATGATTATTTCAACCAGATCGCGCACATTCTGGGTCACCAGTTGCAGTTTGTCATTGGCCCACAAGCAGAAGATAATCGGTATCACATGAACCGCAACTATTCGATTGACCCCGCCGACCTCAAGCAGGCACTCAGTCAATCAATACCACGCCGCGTGCAGGAAGTGCAGACCGGCGTCCAGAGATCGTCAAGAGCAGCTTGAATAGCGACGCCTGCTCAGCATAGGCTTCTCCACAAAATGCCAGGAGAGCATGGCTAACGGCAGTACGATGCCGCTAGCCATGATCGTCATCGCCCAAACCCCAATACCTGGAAAGCAACTGGCCAAGGCTTGCTGCACAGGAAACGCATAGATGTAAGTGCCGTACGAATAATCGCCGACCGTGTTGTAGGCGCGAATGCGCCCTGCGGGCACATAAGCAAGAAACACGAGCAGATAAGGTATGGCCATCGTATAGGCCACCGGAAACAGGGTACGTGAGGTGGCCGCCGCAAGAATTCCCACAGCGACGATCGCGAATATGGGCCACGACAGCGTGATCTGATCCTTCAAAAGGTAGATGCTCGCCCCCATGAAAAACATGAAGAAGAGATGCACGGATTGGCTATAAGCCCCAAAACCAAGGCAAGCCTTCAAATGCATGAAGCCGGCAAGCCCTGCCACAAGCAGCACGATCGCCTTGAATACCCCATCAGGCATCTTCAACAGCACACGAATCAGCAGCCACATCAAACCCAGAATGACGTACATCCGGATCTCGAACTTCAAGGTCCATAAGGAGCCATTGACCGCCTGGGGAAAGGGATTGTGCTCAAAAAGACCGGGCAAACTCTTGCCCATGCCGGTGACCAGCGTGGCACTTTTCAACAGGTACTGGTAAGTGGCGCCATCAGCAAAATAAGCGCTCAGGGGCATGCGGGTCAGCGTCGGCCCCATCACAAAAACAACGAGCACCAACATCACGAAAAGGGCAGGGAAAATTCGGCGAGCCCTCGCCCATGCGAACTCGCGCAAGTCCTGCTTCACGAGTAAGCTGCCCGTGACCAGCAAGCCGCTTGCAATGAAGAATACGTCCACTGCAATGGCGCCCACCGTCACCCCAAGCGAGCGAGCAAACGGCTCATTGGCACCATCCCCTGTCGCCAGCACAAAGCTGTGACTGACCAACACGGCGTACGCGGCCAGAATGCGGATAAGGTGCAGGTTGTTATCCCGACCATACACAAAATCCGCCAACAGCAACTTCTCCTTTGGCAAGGTTTGCACCTCCAATTTCACCAACGTAGAACGTCATGACTTCACTGAATGGCACCCGGTTTTCTCAAGAACATCAAGTGGAATATATTTCCTGGAGAAAACCTTCACCCCCGATTTTTTAGAATAAATAAGCAAGTCAGGCGGAAAAGGACAATCGTATTTATTGTACGACTTCACCACCTCTGAACTCTGAAGCGCCTGAGAATATACATCAAGCGTAACAACAAAGTCAGGTCGCCTGAACTCCACATAGGCTGGAGGAATTGCGCCAATTCCATAGTCCGCGCGCTCTTCAGGCACCTTCAATGGATGATATCGAATAGCCTCGGGGTCGGCGAGACCAAATGCATCGAACACAGGCCCTTTAAAACCATACCCAATCCCTCCAATCTCTGTGGTGGCAAGCGTGCATGTTGGGCAAACCTCACTCAAACCAGATGCGACCTTTATGTAATATGGCACCCGCATGTTCACGTGCCCCTCTCGATTAGCAGGGCCAAAATACACAAGCAAGCCCCAAGCATAAATGCATGACCCAAAAATAACCACATAACAGGCGACACGCTGCATCAACGCATTCCGTTGCTTGGAGGCCAGTAGCAAGAGACCTATAGGAAACGATAGCAAACACAAATACCACTCGAATAGGATCGATCGGCTTAATGCCCACGCAGCGAACAAGAAACCTGCATAAATCAACAGCGCGTCTGACAAAGATGGTCGCAGACGAGACTTGAGCAGATGAAAGACCGAGGCCAAACTAGCGAAGACCAACACCAGAGCCAAAAACTTCCAACGCAGTATGCCCGCAGCATTCTGAATACTCTTCTGAAGTGGGAAGCCATACCCAATTGATTTGGCCTTTGCAGCATGAGGAAAAATGCTTCCAAACCACAGAACATCGAGAAGACAGATGATGGCAAATGGACTTGCCCACAAGATGATTCTCAATCGCTGATTCTCACTCCTAACAACATAGACTATTACCAACAACAAAAGTAGAACAAGCTCAATACGGAAGCCCGCCGCCACAGATATCAGCGCAACCATATACTGATACTTTTGCTCACACCAGAACACAATAGCCCAAGAGAGCAAGCAGCACGCAATGGCAGTTTCCATACCGCCCGATGCCGCCAACAAGAAAGCTGGAAGCATGGCCAATACGGTGATGACCGACATTACTCGACTACCGGCATTTTTGTAAACCAGCAAAGTCAGTGCAATGGACGTGAAAACAATGGCTCCCCCCTCGACGACTCGAATCGCCACCCCGGGAGAAAACCACGCGAGCGCCATAGAAAGCAGTAGCACATACCCTGTCGAGGAATCCGCCTTGAAGTGATCCCCCAAATTGAAATAGGGCTGACCGTGCTCCAGGAAATTTCGAGCAATCCGCATATGGATATACGCATCATCAAAAAACATCCATTGAGTGGCAAGCGTGGCGATCAACAGACCAACAACAAGGCCCAAGCCGATTACGAACACCTCACGTCGATTCAATGACAGTCTTGGAAACTTGATCTGCATGACAGCCCACCAAAAAAATGCCCATTAAAACTCACGGCGCCTCACAACGGAGGGTGCCTGCAATTTGCATCAATGAGTTACCTTGTTGATGCCGTACTCATACCTTGACCTTTTTCAGATACAAGTCAAACCCAAGCTTGAGCGATGAATGCCTGAGCCGACCAAAATGGCGCGCGTGCAGCCTCAACAGCACCGCCCGCATGGCTCGATTCAAAGTCAGCTTCTTGAGCGACGGCGTGATGGAGCGCCCGTTATCCATCCAATCCAACTCGGCGGCAGGTATTTGCTGGCGAGCCAACATCTCCTGTGGCGGCCACTCGATATGCAGCGGATCCATGCCCTGCTCCATGCGAGCACGGACCGCTGAAGGCGCATGAAATGCGATACAGCGTTGACGAACTTCCGCTTGCAATCTCAGCGCAGCGTCATCCTTCGCGGCCAATTTGATGCAAACATCCAGGAAGTCCTCTGCCGAGTGTGAGCGCAGCACATCGGCATAGCTGTATCCCGACGAGCCGCCTTGTATCGCCGCTACCAGGCCCCCACGCATCAACGCCTCAGGGAACGCCGTGCCGCCTGGCCAGGGGTAGCTGTCAATGTAGTACGCGCAATCGTTGAGCAGCTTGAGATACTCGTCGCGGGGTACCGCCTTCATCATCTGCACACGCTGCCCGCCCCGCATGCGCAAAGGCCACCACCAGTAATCTCTGCTATCGGGGCCAATGATCTTCAAACGAATGCTTTGGTCGCGCCGAAGCAGCTCCATCAACACCACTGGCAGGGAGTGTCCACGAAAGGGTTTGTACTTGAAGGCCGTACCGCCGGTGAACGCATACCCGCCCTGCCCGCCACCATCCGGCCGCTGCAGAGGGGGGGCGATGGGAATACCCACAAAGGTGGAGCGTTGCTCAGACTGGCGCTGCGCTCGCAAAGCCCATCCATAGGCGCTGATCTCAAACACCTTGTCGGCGACACCTATCGCAGCTGAAAAAGCGTGATCAGCGTGATTCATGAACCCCACAAACAGACTGGGCTTCACTTGCTTCGCCAATCGAACGGCCAGCGCAGCGGCCACATCGTCAGGGTGAAGATGCAAGATGACACGGTCATAGCCTGCCATCTTGGTCGCCCAACGGACAACCCGTGCGCTGATCGGTTGATCGATCAAGGGAACCTCTACTCGCGCCGGATCCACCGCCAGAATGCCGCCAGCCTCAAGCGCCGTTGTGGGCCATGTCATGAGCACATCTGGTGGCTCAGCAGCCTCGGTGATCAGCGACCTCATCAACGGCGAATGCCCGCCATTGCGAAACACCGCAGACGCCACCTGCAACTCGCGCACCGGTCCATCAGACACATCCAAGGATGCTGGTACATCCAACTTATCGAGCAGGATGAGCTCCAGATCATCGAGGCGATAGATGCCGCAAAAGTTCACCCACAGGTAGCGGCCAAGCCAGACCGCCAGCGTCAACGCATGTTCAAAGTCAGGCTCCTGCCGGATGACCTCCAACAGGTCGGCCACAAAGGCCTGCGCACGCGCCTGGAGTGCGGTATCACCCTTCATCGTGCGACGATGCGCTTGAGCGCAAACAAGGGCGCCAGCAACCAGGGCCACGCCGCATAGGTCAACATCCGCATGCGCTTGTAGCCACTGACCCGATGTGCCCGCCAGGCGATCACAACTTTGGCCCCGACATCCGGTGCCTCAAAAACATTCCGAATGAACTCGGTCAAGGCAATCTCCCGGTCAAGCCAGGGCCCGACGATGTTTTCACATCCAGCCACACGTGCGTCAGACTTCAAGAGCGCAGCTTCGATCAGTGCATGCCTGTTATTGCTCAACAGTCGACGAATCGTGTCCTTGGCATGAAGCGTGCGTACTCGCCCTGAAAGCCCCCCTCGCCGATATTTCACCAGCGGTTCGGCGATCGTGATGCACCCGCCTGCACAAATGGCGCGAAACACCATGATCAAGTCCTCAGCACAAACGCCCGAGGGCAACGGGCCAAAACGATCAAACAAACGACGCGTCCACGCCTGCGCAGCACCGATCACATGCGGACGGCGATCAAGCCAGTCTTGCACCGTTCGATAAGCGCCCAGATCGGTAGGGACGATCACACCATGGGTTTGCCCCTGGTGATCGAGATCTACAAGCTGCGATGACACCAAGTCCGGGCGACAGCCGGCCTGCACCCAGGCTTGCGCAATGCGTTCGCAGCGTGTGGGCAAGGAAACATCGTCACCGGCCGCAATCACGATCATCTCGCCTTTCGACAAAGACACGGCGTGACTGATGTTGGCCCCGATGCCCAGATTGCGAGGGTTACGATTGAAAATGACGCGATGCGGGCCACTGTAGCCCTCCAGCGCAGCTTGAATACGCGCCGCTGACGCATCCGTGGACGCGTCATCAGAAACAATGATTTCCAGCGGCGAGTATGTCTGAGCGAGTGCACCCGTCACCGCCTCAGCCACTGTATCCTGCTGGTTGTAGGTGATCAGAACAAGTGACAGCAAAGGCCGGTCATTCACTTCAGTGATCACGGGCACGGCTCCGTCGTCGCTCAGCGGGGCACAAAGAACATCACGGTTTCGTAGATGCTCTCGGTGTAGTGCCGCACATAAATATCGTAGTCATCACGGATGGCCAGCACCTGCTCGGGAATCTGCCAGAACGGCGCATGGCCACCGGCATAGTGGTAAATGGCCACGGCCAGGACAGGGTGCGCACGCGCAATCGTTTCCTTGGCACCAGCCAACGCAAAAGGCTCTGCACCTTCAATGTCCATCTTCAGGAAAGTCGGTGCTGGCAAATCCATCTCATCAAGGCGTCGAACCTCGATCTCGACCGAACCATTCTGGGTGATCACAGAGCCTGAACCGGCAGGCTCGAAGCACAGACGCTGAGACTCCGACGACAGGCCAAACGGATGCACGGCCACTTTGCTCAGGTGCTTCAAAGCCTGGCTGCATTTCGCAAAATTGGCAGGCTCGGGCTCAAACAGTTGAACGCTGTTGAAGTCGGGGCATCGCTTGATGAATTCCTGCGTGGTGAACCCATCGAACCCACCTACGTCAAAAAACGTCTCACCGGCGGGCTTGAGCCCCAGGAAATCCTCGAAATACTGCAGATGCTCACGGTGCGTGAAACCGCGCAGCAATTCGATATCGCCCTTGAGTCTAAAGCTGACAAGCTTGCTGAATACCCGGCGCGACTCCTCGTCCTTGAGGCGCGCAAAAATCCATTCGTATCGATCGCGGTGGGCTTCGAAGTCCGCCGCGAAGCCCTCGTTGAAGACGATTCCCGTCAAGTCCAGCCCGGACCAACGCGCAAAAGCGAAATAGTCCAGCGACCTTACCGGCAAGCTCGACAGCTTGTCTTGCACAGACAGTGGCCGCCCACCCGACAGGACCAACACCATGGCCCCTTCAGGCACATCCGCCGTACGAACAACAGGCAAGCCCAGGTATTGAGCGTCTTCGCAAAAATCGTCAACAACACCATCAATCGGCAGTTGCGCGATCACCTTGCTCGCGTAAACATTGCGCCCGAACACAAAGCGCTTGATCGAACGGTCACCGCCGCAGAAGTCGCGACAAAAGGCCTGCGCAGCCTCCACTCTGGCGGCCTCGCCAACCGCGGATACCAGCAACTCAGCCATTGGAGACCTCCACCCACTGTTTCGTCTGCGAAGACAACGCGATGGCCTCCAGCAACTCGATTCCCTCCAGCGTACTGTCAACGCCAAACACGTAAGGTGTCTCCTGGAAATGACCCGACTCTTGATAGCTCAATAGTGCATCGGCCACGTCGTAGTAATAGTTGCCAAACGCCTCAATGAAGCCCGCAGGATGCCCGGCCTTGAAACGTGTATACCTGTTGGCATTGGCGATCTTGATGCGCGGGCTGGCGCGGTCAACCTGCAAGCGCTCGCCATCCTGACGCGCAATCTGCAGTTGTTCCGGATTTTCCTGAACCCAGACGGCCGAGCCGTGCTCGCCATACAACTCGACCTTCAGACCATTGCGATGCCCCAAGGCCGTCTTGGTGAACCAGACGTTGCATTGCAGGTCGTTGGTGTATTGCGCCATGCACGACACAGTGTCCATGATGCCGGGGAAGTTGCCATACGACTTGGTCGTCGCCACCACACTCTGTGGCCGCTCGCCCGTCAGGAAGAGGGCCATCATGTGCAGGTGGACGCCAAGATCCAGCGACACGGTGGGCACCACACCATCCTGCAAGCGCCAGCCTTGCGGCTTGAAAGGTTGACCATGCTCATCGACCTTGAGGAAGCCTTCCTGAGGCATCTCGATCCGCATCTGCTGGATACGCCCGAAACGGCCTGAGGCCACCATGTCCTTGAGCTCTCGCAAAATCGGGTAGCCAGTGTAGTTGTAGGTCACCGCGAGGAATCCACGGTGCTCGGCAACCAGCGCTTGCAGCGCCTTGGCTTGCTCCGAGCACGAAACCAGGGCTTTCTCGCAGATCACTGCCAGATCCTGCTCCAGACAGTGCCGAACTTGCTCGAAATGCTGATTGGTCGGCGTCAGGATGACGATGGCATCCAGATTGGCCCGCTCATGTGCGATCAAGGTCTCCAGATCCGGATAAGCCTTGGCGACATCCAACCCATAGGCAGCAGCAGAAGCCAGGTTTTCATCGTGATGCCGGCTGAAGCAGCCTGCGACCAGTTCGAAGCGCTGGTCAAGCTCGATCGCAATCCGATGTACACGCCCTACGGCTGACTGATAGGCGCCCCCCAGAAAAGCAACCCGCAGCTTGCGAGGCGACTGGGCCGCCGCGATTTTGTCTGACAAGGTCATCATCACTCCCCTACCTGCTGCTGGATATCCAATCGCTTCATGCGCACATACTCATGAAGCTTCGGGGTGTGCGTGAACATCTGATCCGCGCTGGCGTATTCATGGAAGGTGATAGCCAGCTTGTCAAACGGTGCAACACCCACCGACTCGCCACTGTTTTTGAGTGGCACGACCTCCAGATTTGAACCCGGAAAGTCACACGAGAACGACTGAAAGACCAATGGCTGCGCGAACGAAATGGTATGCCGGCCAATGCTGCGGGGGGCAGCAGACAAATCAGGCATGCGCAACTCCTCGCCAATGAATGGCTGCACGAACATATCCGTGTAATCAATGCCCTCAGAACGCTCCACCAGGCCACCATACAGATCGCCAGGGCATCGGCGCATGCACTCAATGATCCAGAAATCACGACCATTGCTGATGAACTGCGTGTGCAACAAACCATCGACCAGATCGAGCCGCGCAATCAAATCGTTCATCGCCTCCCGCACGCCCTCGCGCACGTGGTCAGGCAGCCTCGACGGGTAATTCGAGCAATTGACCTGATACGGATACACCGTACAGAACTCGTCAACAAAGAAATCTACCGCCACCTTGCCGCCCTTGATATAGGCAGAGTGGCTATACAGATCACCCTCAACAAAATTCTCGATCACCGCACTGGCGGAACGCGAAGCCGCCATGGCAGATCGCACAGCAGCATCCAGCGATGCCGCGTCTTCAACCTTTGTGACGCCACGGCCACTGAAACTATCGACCGGCTTGACCAGCAACGGAAAACCACTGTCGGGCAAGGCATAGGGCTCATCAGGTCGGACCCAAATTGCCCGCGGCGCAGGCGTGCCACACGCATTGGTCACCCCCCGAAAACCGTCTTTGGTATGGAGTTTCTCTGCAACCTCAAAACGATCGAAGCCCGGCAAGCCGATTTGATCGGCCACCCATGCGCCCGACATGTAGGAATAATCGTTACACGTTGGAACAATGTAATCAAAGCCTTCCGCCTTGACCAGCTCAAGCAACGCCTCACGCTTCGAGTAATCGACGAAAAAGGAAGCGTCTCCATATTGATGGCAAGGATCTGACGGGGCACTGCCGCACACAGACACGTGGATCCCTCGGCGCTTCAAACGAAACAACATCGGCGCAGCGCTGAAACTGCTACCAATCAAAAGTGCTCTTTTATTCATTGTGCGGTTGCCCGAATATTGCGGCTGTTCTTGCAGCCCTGTCGGCTCGCCGACGTCCCTCAGGCCTCGTTCCCCGGGCCAGCCCGCAAGTGTATCGCAGCCGTCTTTGGGCACCGCACCTGGCACCAGAAAGGCGCAACGGTTCGCACGCGGGGGTTTGGACCGATAATCCGTGCTGCGCTCCTGCGGCCACCACTCTTCCACACACCTTACCGACATGGCATTGCCTCCACAGCTCGCGGCTCAAGTGATCAGCCTTCATGACAGCACCCTGACCTCGGCAGGCGGCCCACCGGTTTCTCAGCCCTCGGCGCTCACGGGCACAGCATCTGACGCCGCGCTCTGGCACTGGATTGGCACCAATCACTACTTCAACAGCAAGCTGTGGGCCGAAGAAGATCTGGCGCGCCGCACCACGGTCGGTGACAGCGAAATCGCGTTGAACAAACGTGCCATCGACAAATACAACCAGGCCCGCAACGATGCGACCGAACGCGTGGATGAAATCCTGCTGACCGAGCTGGGTCTGGTCGATGCGACCTCGGCTCAAACAGACGCGCCGGTATCGAAAGTGCCCGCCAATGCGCGGCTGAACAGCGAAACGGCTGGCAGCATCATCGACCGCATGTCCATCATGGCGCTGAAGGTACACGCCATGCGCGTGCAAACCCAGCGTGCCGACGTGGATGACACCCACCGCAACAGCAGCCAGGTCAAACTGGAAAAGCTGCTCCAGCAGCGCGCCGACCTGGGCGCCTGCCTTGACGCCTTGATCTCGGACACGCAGGCAGGCCGCGCCTACTTCAAGGTTTACCGTCAGTTCAAGATGTACAACGACCCGCGCTTCAATCCGGCACTCGTGGCTGAGCGCGCCAAGTCCGGCGCCTGATGCGCGTTCTCGTTGTCAAGACCAGCTCCATGGGCGACGTCGTCCATGCCTTGCCCGCCATCAGTGACATGGCCGCTGCCATTCCGGGCATCGAAATAGACTGGTTGGTCGAAAAAGGCTTTGCAGCCATGCCGGCCCAACACCGAGCTGTTCGCCGGGTCATCACACTGCAATGGCGCAAATGGCGCAAGTCTCTGCGTACCCCGGAGACCCGCATCGCCATCCGTGCGTGGCGGCAGGACATGGCCCTGCAACGCTATGACCTGATCATCGACATGCAAGGCCTGCTCAAAAGCGCGGCGTTCGCCTGCTTTGCCGATGGCCCACGAGGTGGCTACGACCGCCACAGCATCAGAGAGCCCCTGGCATCGTTGCTATATCAACGCAAGGCTTCGGTCTCGCGCAAACTGCATGCGGTAGATCGCTGCCGCAACCTGTGCGCGCAGTTGCTTGACTACGCCCTGCCCGCATCCCCTCCGGACTTCGGCCTTCAGCCCGCATCTCAAGCCTGGACGCCTGGCCAAGGCCCGTTCGCCGTTCTGATCCCCTGCGCAAGCCGCCCGGAAAAACTGTGGCCACAAGCGGACTGGGTTGCCGCAGGGCTGGCGCTCAGAAGCCGCGGCTGGAGCGTGGCCGTCATGTGGGGCAGCCCAGAAGAACAACGCCTGGCGCAAGCCATTGCAGACAAGATCGGTGGGCAGGTGCCCCCTTTCCTGACCGTCGCTCAAGTTTCCGACACACTGGCACAAGCTCACATCGTGGTCGGACTGGATACCGGCATGAGCCACATTGCCGCCGCGCACGGCCGCCCAACCGTCGGCATTTACTGTGATCACGAGCCCGGCTTGGCCGGATTGACCGGATCTGGCCCTGTCCGCAGCCTTGGCGGCAAAGGTCAAGTACCCAACCTCCAAGACGTCACACAGGCCATCGATGCTGTGCTCAATGAGCGCGGCTGAACCGCTTTTTTGAATGAACTCATGGATTTCGCAGACACCCGTACCCGCCTGATTGGTTACGTGCGCCCGCAATGGCGCCAGCTAGCCGTTGCCGTCGCCTTGTTCCTGGCAAGTTCCGCCGTTGAGCCCATGGTTCCGGCCCTCTTCAAAAAGCTGATCGACTCCGGATTCAAGGACGGCCTCAAGTACCCCCTGTGGCTGGTACCGATCATCGTGATCGGCCTCTTTGTCGTACGCGGCCTGTTCAACTTCGCCGGCACGTTCGTCATGAGTTCGGCGACAACGATGATCGTGCTGAACCTGCGGCGAGACCTGATGCGCGCCTTGTTGAAGGCCGACTCCAAATTGTTCACCACGGTTGGCCCTGGGCTGGCTGTCAGCAAGATCATCAATGATCCCCAGTCCGCATCGGGTTCCCTGGGTAGTGCGGTGATCTCGATCGTTCGCGACGCCTCCACCCTGATATTTTTGGTCGGCTACCTCCTCTATCTCAACGCCGCGCTGACCCTGCTCGCCTTCGTATCCATGCCGCTGCTGGCATTCAGTGTCAAGCTGATCCGCAAGCGGCTGAACAAGGTGGGTGAAGCCCAGTACCTGGCACAGCAAAAACTGGTGACCTGCGTAGACGACAACGCGCGAGCCTGGCGCGTCGTGCGGACATTCGATGCCACCGAGTTTGAGTTACAGCGCTTCGATGGTGCTGCGGTGCACCACCGCCGCATGACGATGAAACAGATCGCCACGAGTGCGCTGGTCACGCCGATCACGCAAGTGCTGGCTGCGGTGGGCGTGTCCATCATTCTGACGCTGGCCATCTGGCAGGCGAGCCAAGGCTCATCCACTGTCGGCGAATTCGTCTCATTCATCACCGCCCTGCTGATGACGATCTCACCAATGCGCCACCTCACCGACATCTACACCCCGATCTCAGGTGCGCTCATCACGATCAAAGGTGCGTTTGAACTCATCAACGCCCCCCCTGAGCCCGACACTGGCACCGGCACGCTGCCCACCTGCAAGGGCGACATCGCCTTCCACAACGTGAATCTGCAATACGAAGGCGCCAACCACCCCGCCCTCGACGGACTCAGCCTCGACATCCAGGCCGGCCAAACCATCGCCCTGGTCGGCTCGTCCGGTGCGGGTAAAAGCACGGTCGTCAGCACCCTGCTGCGCTTTGCCTACCCCAACTCCGGCAGCATCACGCTGGACGGCACCCCGATCGACACGCTGAAACTCGCCAGCCTGCGCCGCCATTTCGCAGTCGTCTCACAAGACATCGTCCTGTTTGAAGGCTCGGTCGCACAAAACATTGCCTACGCCAGCCCGCACGGCGTGGATCTGGTCAAGGTCGAACGCTGCCTGCGCGCCGCCAACCTGTGGAACCACGTCCAGACCATGCCCGGCGGTATGGACGCCGACATCGGCACCAACGGCAGCAAGCTCTCCGGCGGCCAACGCCAGCGCCTGGCCATCGCCCGCGCGCTCTACCGCGACGCCGCCGTCTGGATCTTTGACGAGGCCACCTCCGCCCTGGATTCGGAATCTGAAGCCGTGGTGCAGCGCTCCATCGAAGACCTGCGCGGCAGCAAGACACTGATCCTGATTGCCCACCGCCTGAGCACCATCCGCAACGCCGACTGCATCTACGTCATGGCCGAAGGCAAGGTCGTCGAGCGGGGCACCCACGCGGAACTCATGGCCCTGGGTGGCATCTATGCCGGCATGGTTCGGATCCAGTCGGCGCACTGATGCCTGCGCCAACATAATCAAGCCCGAATTTAGCTGCCCAACCGGGCATTAATACGGTTTACAGGCTCGCTTGAATAGGTAATGATTTACCTTTGATATTCAAGCATTATCGGTTTTTGTGAATTTACATGGCTGACCCGACCCTGGCTGATGCACCTGGATCCCTGTCTGGCGTGGCCCGCGTGCTGGTCAACGCTGGCAAGCTGGACGCCAAGGCGGCAGAGTCCATTACCCGCGCCGCTCGCGAGCAAAAGCGCAACTTTGTGACCATGCTGGTCAACAGTGGCGCCATTCCCGCTGACGATCTGGCCCAAACCCTGTCGCGCGCGCTGGCCGTGCCCGTCATGGACCTGTCCGCCGTCGATGTGCAACGCCTGCCCAAGGGCATCATCGACACCAAGCTGTCGGCCCAATACCAGGTTCTGGTGCTGTCCAAGCGGGGCAACCGCCTGTTCGTGGCGGGCGCCGACCCGACCGACCAGGAAGCCATCGAGCGCATCAAGTTCGCCACGCAGCTCACGCCCGAGTGGGTCATCGTCGAGCACGACAAGCTCAGCAAACTGCTGGAAGGGCTCAACGCCACAGCCGAAGACCAGCTCTCCGCCCTGGCTTCCTCCGACTTCGAATTCGACGTCACCGACGATGCGGGCATGCCCGCGCCTGAAGCTGATGCGGGCGCCGCTGACGTGGAAGACGCCCCTGTGGTGCGCTTCCTGCAGAAAATGTTGATCGACGCCATCAACGCCCGCGCATCCGACCTGCACTTCGAGCCCTACGAATACAACTACCGCGTCCGCTTCCGGGTGGACGGCGAATTGCGGGAAATCACCCAGCCGCCCGTGGCCATCAAGGACAAGCTGGCCTCACGCATCAAGGTGATTTCCAAGCTGGATATTGCTGAAAAACGCGTGCCACAGGACGGCCGCATGAAGCTGAAATTCGGCAACAAGGCGATCGATTTCCGGGTCAGCACCCTGCCCACGCTGTTTGGCGAAAAGATCGTGATCCGTATTCTGGATCCGTCCAGCGCCAAACTGGGCATCGAAGCCCTGGGTTACGAGCCGGAGGAAAAAGAACGCCTGATGGCCTGCATCCACCGCCCCTACGGCATGGTGCTGGTCACGGGCCCGACCGGCTCGGGCAAAACCGTGTCGCTCTACACCTGCCTGAACATCCTCAACCAGCCGGGCGTGAACATCTCGACGGTGGAAGACCCCGCCGAAATCAACCTGCCCGGCATCAACCAGGTCAACGTCAACGACCGGGCGGGGATGAACTTCTCGACCGCGCTGAAAGCCTTCCTGCGCCAGGATCCTGACGTGATCATGGTGGGCGAAATTCGCGATCTGGAAACCGCTGACATCGCCATCAAGGCCGCGCAAACCGGTCACATGGTGATGTCCACCCTGCACACCAACGACGCCCCCACCACCCTGACCCGCCTGATGAACATGGGTGTGGCGCCGTTCAACATCGCCTCCAGCGTCATCCTGATCACCGCCCAGCGCCTGGCGCGTCGCCTGTGCGAAAACTGCAAAGCCCCCGCGGATTACCCCAAAGAGGCCATGCTGAGAGCCGGCTACAAGGAAGCCGACCTGGACGGCCGTTGGAAACCATATAAAGCAATCGGATGCTCAGCCTGTAACAACGGTTACAAAGGTCGCGTGGGCATTTACCAAGTCATGCCCATCAGTGAAGAAATACAACGCATCATTCTCACTCAGGGCACAGCTATGGATATTGCTGCCCAGGCCAAGCGTGAAGGCGTGCGAGACTTGCGCGAATCCGGCCTGGTGAAAGTCAAGCTGGGCTACACCTCGCTCGAGGAAGTCATCGCGGTGACCAACGAGTAAACATCGACGCACCGTTACGGAGTTTTGTCACATGGCCACGGCTGCTGCCAATAAACCGCAAGATACTGTCTACGAATGGGAAGGCAAGGACCGCAACGGCAAAGTCGTGCGCGGGGAAATGCGGGCGGGCGGCGAGGCCATGGTGGGTGCCACGCTGCGCCGCCAGGGCATCCTGGTCCAGAAGGTCAAGAAACGCCGTATCAGCAGCGGTGGCTCGGTCAAACCCAAGGACATCGCCATCCTCACCCGCCAGTTGGCCACCATGATGAAGGCCGGCGTGCCCTTGCTGCAGTCGTTCGACATCGTGGCCCGGGGCTCGACCAACCCGCGCGTGACCAAGCTGCTCAACGACATCCGTGGCGATGTGGAAACGGGTACCAGCCTGTCGGCAGCCTTCCGCAAGCACCCCATGTACTTCGACGCGCTGTACTGCAACCTCGTCGAAGCGGGTGAAGCCGCCGGTATTCTGGAAGCCCTGCTGGATCGCCTGGCAACCTACCAGGAAAAAACAATCGCCATCAAGCAGAAGATCAAGTCGGCGCTGACCTACCCTACAGCCGTGCTGGTGGTGGCCTTTGTCGTGGTCGCCGTCATCATGATCTTCGTGATCCCGGCATTCAAGGAAGTGTTCACCTCCTTCGGCGCAGACCTGCCCGCCCCGACGCTGTTCGTGATGGCCATGTCCGAGATCTTCGTGAGCTACTGGTGGGCCATTTTTGGCACCATCGGTGGCGGCCTGTATTTCTTCTTCCAGACCTGGAAGCGTTCCGAGCCCATGCAAAAACGCATGGACCGCCTGCTGCTGAAAATGCCCGTGTTCGGCGATCTGCTTTACAAATCTGCCGTGGCCCGCTGGACGCGCACCCTGTCCACCATGTTTGCAGCCGGTGTGCCCCTGGTTGAAGCGCTGGATTCCGTGGGCGGCGCCGCCGGCAACGCCGTTTTTGCGGAAGCCACCGAGCAGATCCAGAAAGACGTGTCCACCGGCACCAGCCTGACCACCGCCATGCAGTCGACCAACATCTTCCCGGTGATGGTGCTGCAGATGGGCGCGATCGGCGAAGAATCCGGCGCGCTGGATCAAATGCTGGGCAAAGCCGCCGATTTCTACGAAGAAGAAGTCGACGAGGCCGTCAAGGCATTGTCCAGCCTGATGGAGCCCTTCATCATCGTGATCCTGGGCACCATCATCGGCGGCATCGTGGTCTCGATGTACCTGCCCATCTTCAAGCTCGGCCAGGTCGTTTGATGCCGGATCAGCTCCTGCCGATTCTTGATGTCGTCCTGACACCCTGGGGCCTTGCCCTGCTTGGCTTGTGCGTCGGCAGCTTCCTCAATGTGGTGATCCACCGCATGCCATTGATGCTGGAGCGTCAATGGCAAAGCGATGCACGCGCCATGCTGGAGCTGCCTGAATCCACCACAGAAGCCGCGCCGCTGACCCTGTCCAAACCCGCCTCACGGTGCCCGAAGTGCGGCCATCAGATCCGCTGGTTTGAAAACATCCCCCTGATCAGCTGGCTGGTGCTGCGGGGCAAATGCTCGGCCTGCGGCACTGCGATTGGCGTGCGCTATCCGTTGGTTGAACTGGCCACTGGCGCCCTGTTCGCCGCCTGCTACTGGCGCTTTGGTGCTGAGCCGACCACCCTGCTGTGGTGCGGCTTCGTGGCCGTGCTGGTCGCTGCCGCCATGATCGACTGGGACACCACCTTGCTGCCAGATGACCTGACCCTGCCGCTGCTGTGGGCTGGCCTGGTTGCCGCCGCACTGGGCTGGAACCTGCCACTCAAGGAAGCCCTGTGGGGCGCGGTGGCAGGCTACCTGTCCCTGTGGTCGGTTTACTGGCTGTTCAAGCTGACCACCGGCAAAGAAGGCATGGGTTATGGCGACTTCAAACTGCTGGCCGCACTCGGTGCCTGGCTGGGCTGGCCCATGATCCTGCCGATCGTGCTGGCTTCGTCCGTGCTGGGCGCCATCATCGGCATTGGCATGAAGGTCACCGGCCAATTGCGTGAGGGCGTTTACGTACCCTATGGCCCCTTCCTGGCTGGCGCGGGTCTGGTCGTCACCATGGCCGGCCAACAGCGCGTGCTGCAATGGCTGGGCTGGGCCTGAACACCGGCGGCAAGCGCCTGACCATCGGGCTGACAGGCGGCATCGGCAGCGGCAAATCCACCGTCAGCCAGATGCTGGTGGATCTGGGTGCCCATCTGGTCGACATGGATGCCATCTCCCGCTCGCTGACCGCCCCTCAAGGCGCCGCCATTGACGCCATCACCCAACACTTCGGCCCCGACTTCATCGATGCCAGTGGCGCGATGGACCGCAACCGCATGCGCGAGTTGGCCTTTGCCGACCCAGGTGCGATGGCGCGCCTCGAAGGCATCCTGCACCCCCTGATCGGGCAACATGCAGCAGCCCGCGCTGCCCTCGCCCTACCCGCGCAGCACATCGTCTACGACGTGCCCCTGCTGGCTGAATCAGGCCGCCTGTGGCGAGACAAGGTCGATCGCGTGCTCGTCATCGACACCTCGCCCGAGACCCAGATCGCCCGCGTCATGGTGCGCTCCGGCTGGCCCCGCGAAGCCGTTGAAAAGGTCCTGGCCAAGCAGGCCCAGCGCGAAACGCGGCTGGCATTGGCTGATCACGTGATCCTCAATGAGGGCTTGAGCCTGGAAGAGTTGCGCGCAGAAGTCGAGAAGCTCTGGCGTCTGTGGAACAATGGTGTCTGATCGTGTTTGAACTGCTTCATCAGGTGGCGCATTGATCCTCTACGAATACCCTTTCGGCGAAAGCATCCGCACGATGCTGCGGTTGGAACATCTCTTCAACCGTCTGGGCATCCTGATGTGGCGCGAAGCCCCAGTGGATCACCATTACGCACTGTCCACGATCTTCGAGATCATGGATGTGGCCTCGCGCGCCGATCTCAAAAGTGATCTGCTGCGCGACCTGGATCGCTACAAGCTCCAGTTCCAGGGCTACCGCGGCAACCCGGCCATCCAGGAAAGCGTGCTCGACGATGTGCTCTCGCGCATCGAACGCGTGTACAGCGGCCTGAACCAATTGCCGGGCAAGGCGGGCCAATCGCTGTCCAGCAACGACTGGCTGATGAGCATCCGCAGCCGCATCAGCATTCCCGGCGGCACCTGCGAATTCGATCTGCCCTCGTACTACGCCTGGCAGCAAGAGCCTGCGGCCAAACGCCAGGCCGACCTGCAGCAATGGATCAGCACCCTCACGCCACTGGCCGAGGCTCTGAAGCTGATGCTCAGCCTGCTGCGTGATGCCGGGCACCCGCACATGGTTGCGGCGCCTTGCGGGCAATACCAGCAGAACCTGAAAGACAACCGCAGCTACCTGCTGCTGCGCCTGCGCATTGACCCAGCGCTCGGCCTGATCCCCGAGATCAGCGCCAACCGCCTGATGGTGTCCATCCGCCTGATGCGGCCGGATGCCGATGGCAAGCTCAAGATCGCCTCGGATCTGGATGCCGGGTTCGAGTTGACGCTCTGCGCCTGAAGCAAGGCCTGACAAAGAGACTGACCATGAGCAGTACAGACAAGAAGCTGGAAGTCCGCTGCCCCTCATGCGGCACCATGCACACCTACAGCACCGACAACCCTTACAGGCCTTTTTGCAGCAAGGGCTGCAAGGCGATTGATCTGGGCGCCTGGGCGAGCGAGAGTTACAGGGTAGAGGCCAAGCCAACGACCGAAGACTTGCTGGACCCCGATCCAGCGCCATAGACGACTGCCAACACCATGAGCCCCAACCATGCGCCCGACCTGGCTGCGGCACTGGCCGACGAAGGCCCTGTCGTCATCGCGTTGCGACGAGCTTTCCCCCATGCGCTGGGCATCTATGCCTTCGGGAGCATGGTGCAAGGCACAGCAAGATCAGACAGCGATCTGGATCTGGCCATTCTGGTAGAAGGATACGCTGCGCCACTGGCACTATGGGAGGCGGCAAATGAACTGACAGGGCTACTCCACAGGCCTGTCGACCTGCTCGACTTTCGAGCAGCCAGCACGGTGATGCAAGACCAGATACTGAACAAAGGTAGAAGGTTGTGGGGGAAGGAGCCCCAAGCAGGACTCTATGAATGCTTCGCCATGAGCGAAAAAGGCCGACTGGAAGAAGCCCGTGCGGGGATACTGACCGACATCGCCAAGGAAGGTCGTGTTTATGGCAGATGACGTTCTACTCAACAAGGCCGCCACGATCGAGCGTTGCGTCGCCCGGGCACGCGAGGAATACGCCGCAGCGGGGGCCAACTTCCATGCCGATTATTCCAGGCAGGATGCCGCCATTCTGAACATTCAGCGCGCCTGCGAAGCGGCCCTCGACATTGCCTATCATTTGATCAGGGCGCACAAACTGGGCCTGCCGCAAAGCGCCCGAGACGCCTTTGATCTGTTGGCGCAAGCCACGCTGCTGGATCCGCCACTGGCAGAAGCCATGAAAAAGATGGCCGGTTATCGCCATATTGCAGTCCACAACGACCAAAAATTGTTGCTGCCCATCACAGAAAACATCATCCAGCACCATCTGGATGAGTTCTCGCAGTTCACATCCGTACTGATCAAGCAGCAAAGTGGTCTGCCGTGAACACAATCGGAAGAGGCGCCTGACGCAAAACAAAAAAGCGACAGTTTTACGGGCAATTTCAGGTTGCTGAATTGGCTGAAAGGACTAGGATGTACCGATGCTGCAGCGCAATAAGCACGCCATCTTTCGAGGAAGCAACATGAAAGATCGTCATTCAAGGCCGCCTGTACCACGCGCTCGTCCCGCAGTGGCATCACCCAGTTGCTACGCTGGCTGCCACTACACTTATACGCATCACGCCAAAGCGTCCTGACTGGGACCTGGCGCAACAAAATAGCGGGAGCGAACGTGGCCACAATGTTGACTTGGGGGCTGGCGTCTGTTTTGGGCAGCAGCTTCGTGGTGTGCGCCCTGCTTGTACTGACACAGCGCTGGCATGGCAAGCTCTCTCTTGACCACGATCTGGCTGGCATTCAGAAAATCCACGCCAAACCGGTGCCCCGTATAGGCGGGCTGGGCTTGGCTTTCGGATTGCTCATCGCGGTCATCACCGGCTACGCCAACGGTGGCAAGACCTACCCGACCACACTGATCCTGCTTGCATGTGCTGCGCCAGTGTTCCTCGCAGGCCTTGCGGAAGATCTGACCAAGAAGGTTCGCGTCCGCACACGGCTTCTGGCGTCGTTTGCCTCGGCAGCCCTGGCCATCTGGATGCTGGACATCCGATACACACACCTGGACACCATTGGTCTGGACGCACTGATCCAGTACCCCGTTTTTTCGGTTTTGTTCACCGTTTTTGCCGTTGGTGGCGTCACGCACTCCATCAACATCATTGACGGCTTGAATGGCCTGGCGGCCGGCACGGTGTCCATCATGCTGGCTGGGCTGGCGGCCTTGGCCTGGATGCACGGTGATGTCCTGGTCATGAAACTGTGCCTTTGGGGCATTGCATCCATGGTCGGCTTCCTGTTGCTGAACTACCCGTTTGGGCGCATCTTCCTGGGGGACGGTGGCGCCTACCTCGCGGGCTTCTGGCTGGCACAGTGCGGGGTGATGTTCCTGGAGCGGAACCCTGGCGTGTCTGCGTGGGCCTTGATGCTGGTGTGGATCTATCCGGTGTGGGAAACGGTGTTCTCCATGTACCGCCGTCGCGTCAAGGAGGGGATCCAGACCGGTCAGGCCGATTCGGGGCACTTGCATCAACTGATCTACCAGCGCCTGCGCATGAAGGCACAAGCCAAGGGGGGGCCTAGCCCGGATTGGCGTGGGCATGGTTTGGCAAGCGCAGCCATCTGGGCGATGGTGGTGGGGTGTCAGCTCGTCGCGGTAGTTGCCAGTGAGAATACGACCATCACCTGCATTGCGGTGTGGACCTATGCGGCTGGGTATGTTTGGCTCTATCGAAGGCTGAGCCCCCACAACAAACACGTCCACCAGCATGCTCATGCTGCCAATGTTTGACAGACACAGGCTTGCTTTGTCCAGTCACTCAGATACAGGACACTTCTACTGATCGATCGCCAAACGCAAATTTGTATCGATGATTGCCACTACGCTGCTCGCGCAATGCCATCGTTTCGTAGTTGTCCTTCAGAGGCTGGTCCCATACCTCCCGCAGCGCAACTGACTCCTGCTGAGACGCACCGTCCAGAAGTTGAACCACGGCGGCATACAGACTCAAGGCTCGCAGAGGTTGGGTCGAAAGCACCGCTCTTTGCCACTGAGCCTCTCCAAGCCAAGACGGAAGCTTGCTATCAAGCACGGCACACGTGTCAATCGAGATGTGTAGATGCGAAGGCCGCTGGATCGACGACGCGTGTCCGCCCAGTTGTCCATACTTGGGTAACGCCCCCTCTCGAGCCTCGACTTCGCGCTGCAATTGTTGCGCTAGCAACCTGAATATCTCAAATGGCGAAGGATGCGCCACTTTCTGACGCCAACTCATGTCCGTTACAGGATTGCCCATCAAAGCAGATGCCACGATGATTAATTCTGACGCCCGAGGATGGCATATGTGGATAGCGGTCACCTTACCTGAATCAGCATCAAATTGATACCAAAGCTTGCCTTCTTCACGATGGACATCTGTCCAAGCCAACGCGCGAAAATCAATCTCCCTCCAACGGCCAGTCAGAAAAGCCCACTCATTCCCAACCATTCCCAAGGAAACCTCGCCGTGGAAGAGTACGGGGAGTCGCGAAAGCTCCCTCAAATCAAACCGGGCACTACCAAACCACCCAGCAATCAACGCCTCAGCGTGCAACTCCGCTTCCGAGACCGTCATCAGGCCAACGGCATCACCAACCAAGAAGATGTCAGGACGGGCGGGATGACAAGCGCGACGCAAGTCCAATTCAAATAGTTCTGGTAGGCGCCCATCAACGCTTGGCACATCCGGTACGGGGCGACCCAGAACCACGATGTGATCAATGTCAGCCCAGACGTCCGCAGCCCCCTTGGCCACTCCAAAAAGCTCGTTCTGGGTGCCGCCAAGCACACGGAATGATTCATGTACAACCAGTCCTGCCCTTTGCGCCTGGCGTAAGTAGTACTTGAAGGACGGCAACGATGCAAGCGCATTACCCTGCAACATCACCGCTGGGCGCAACCCCAAACGCGCAGCAGCCAAGCCTACCGCAATCGCTGCAGGGTTCTGATCAGCGACGATGGCTACGCGGCTCCCCTCTGGAAGCGTCCAGAAGGATTCAAGAGAACACAGTTTAGGGTTCCCCTGCAATACACGAGGAACTTCATACCGGCTCCCCGTCGCCAGAATCAGTCGGTCAAACGGCAGGGTTTCACCGCTATCAAAGACCAAGTTCCGACCAGACACCTCTCTCACCCCACCGTGCAGCAACTTGTCCCCTCGTGAAGTCATCTGCTGAGCTACCTTAGCGCGCAACGATGCGACAAAAGACGCCAAGCCTTCTCGCACTTCGATGGTCGACAGATCGGCGGGGCGCGACAAAACATATTCCATGGGCATACAGCCAAAGTTCACACACTTGCCCCCGAACATCCCTCCTTTGGACACGTTTGTGACATTGTCAAAGCCATGATCGTGAAGTGCCTGAAGGCACGCCAAGCCGGCCGGCCCATTTCCTACGACGACGATATGTTGTGACCGCTCGAACGGGACTGCCTGCGCAACCGGTGCTCTCCCCAACGAACGTACTGTAGGCAGGAGTCTGGGGTAGGTCTGGCGCAAACGCACAAAAAGCCCTTCCGCCATGCGTCGACCAAAGTACCCCTTGAGCCACGTGCCAAGACTCACTCCTCTCGCTCCCATGACGCTAGACAAGTGGCGGCAGCCACGCGACGGGTATGCGTGATCGATATATGAAAACGAAAATTCAATGCCGCAATATCAGGCTTGGAGACACGCAACTCCACAAACGGCTTCCCAGCATCGTCATGGCAAACAAGGATTTCATCCATGCGAAGGTCAAGCAATTTCGCGTGTGATTTCTTGACCGCCTCTTTCACGCAGAAAATTCCGCACAGATGCGCGCGCGGATCCGGTCTCAGAAGGGCTGTCGCAATTTCGGTAGAGCTGAAGTGCCCAAAGTAAAAGGAATGCCCTCGGTAGTCATCAGTTTCTGGCAAATCCTCGATCTCTTGCATGTCCAATCCCACCCCGAAATCCCCTGTGATCGAGGAGCGACTGGCAAACGACCTCGGCGAATCAGGCTCGCGGATAGCGGTATCTCTGACCTTGGGGAGGTCAGTCGACGGATCAGCAGCAGAACTGTTGTGCGCAGCCTCAATCATCTGGAGCAACTCACTCACTCGCAAGTGGAGCCCTATTGGTGGCAATCTACGCTGTGACTCCTTCTCGATTGCACTGCGCAATGCACTCAACCCGAACGAAGAAGTCAAGCCAAGGGAGCCTAGAGACGATGTATCAGCAATAGCATCTGGCGACTGCCTGACCATCTTGGCCAGAATCATGACGAGATTGGCCCTGTCCATGACTTACGCCCAGCCACCCACACAACGATGGCATACACCGCCGAGAGTTCCGTCCTCACGGATATAGGCTGTCAAGTAACCATCCTTCTGAAAATCCCGATAGTACTGGCCGATGCCGACACCACATCGATCACATACAGTGACCCTCAACGCTCCACGTGACGAGGCCGGGTCAATTACCTCTTGGACTGGAGGCGCATAGCTGAGCACCCTTTCCCGAAGCGCCCCCAAAAACTGAGCAACATCGCGCCCATTCGTTACGCGATGGTCAAATGTCAAAGTTAGGGACATAGGATGCTGGGACTTTGTGCTGTCCCCGCCAATGCCAAGGATTGCGCTCTGCGCACCGTTGATCAATGGGTGAAAGTGAAGCACGTCAAAGCCAGACAAATCGGTCACAGTGAACGTTGATCCACTCATTTCTTCAGGCCGAATCTTGTTCTCTAGATAGCGCATGCCGATATCCAGCGTGGACTCGAAAAACGCCACAGGCGTCATTCGATCAGCTTCCGGCAAGCTCACCACCTTCAGCCCTTTTCCAAGATCAAATGCGAGCCCAAGATCGATGCGGTCATAAAAATGAACTTCATCCGCGAAAAAGTACGCGGTGAGCTGCGGCCAGTCCTTCAACAGACGCGACAACTCGAAAAGAATGACGGGTTGAATGTTGCCGTCAAATGCATGTTCGGCCTTCAGTCGATTGCGAATGGGCAGAGAATCAAAGTAGACCGTCAGGTTGCTGTTAACGTTGCCGTTTTCACCTAAGCTCAAAGCCGATATTTCCGCCTGCTTGCTCTGGGAAACTCTGACTTGACGCGGCGTGACCGGCATCCTCGCTTGAGTGAACTCAGCGTCACCAGAAACAGGCAAGCTCGGCACTGATGCTTGACTTCGGCGAGAGAGCATTGTGGAATCCAGCATGGCCGCAGTAACCAGTCCGCGCCCATCAAACTCCGCCTCACTCATGCCGCGCTCAGCCAACAATTGAGATGCCTTTTTGGAGAAGCGCGTACTGTCAAAGCGAACCGGCGTCGATCCCGAAACGGCACGGCCTTCTCGCAACACACTCGTCAATTGCCCCGCCACCTGACTGCTTCCAGGTGAGCGTTTGGCGATGAAAGGCTCTGACCTCACGTCAGGGGTGCTTGTCAAGGTCACGACCGAAGACGCTTGATCTAACTCGCTCAGACTCTCGGACACAAGGTACAAAGGCTCACCCACCCGTACAACTGCCGGAGCTTTGTGCAAGGGCCTGATATACCCAGCATCCTCTGCCTGTATGGTGACCACCGCCTTGGACGTTTCGACGTCAACCACGTCCTGTCCGGGCTCGATTACAGCCCCAGACAAGACATGCCAAGCGACGACTTCAAGCTTGTCATCGTTCGTATTAATCCGAGGGGCAGCAACGGTCTTCAACATATCAAACCATCTCCAAAGCAGCCGCAACGATATCGAGAACACCAGGAAGAACCATCTTCTCCATATCGCCACTCGCTGGAATACACACCTCCGCAGCATTCAAACGTCTGATCGCTCGCCCGGCGGCCATGCCACGCTCCACCATCTGCGCCATCACTTCAGCACCAAATGCACCAAAAGACTGCGACTCATCAACGATGAGAAGCCGCTTTGATTCGCCAAGCGGCAGGCTGATTGATTCGACGTCAAAGGGGAAAACCTGCATCACGCACAACACCTGTGCCACCACCTCATGCTCATCAAACAAAATCTCAGCAGCCTCAGCCATCATGTGCGCTGTCCCACCATACCCCAGCAAGATCACATCAACGACCTCTGACTGTGGTCGCAGCCATGCCACGGGAAATCTATCTGTCGAGTGAAGCAGTTCAAATCCTAAAGGTGGCTCATGGATGAAATAGGCGCTATAAAGCAGCTTATTTTCCACCACCAACGCTGGGCCAACGCCCCCATCTAGTAGAGGGCCATACACCTGCCCAGGATCCGTCAAGGCATTCACTGCCAGGACGGTCAAACCCGGCACACCAAAGAAATGCTTCTCCAGACTTTGGCTGTGCGTTGGCCCGTACCCCCTCCCGCCGCCCATCGGCGTGCGGACAATCAGATCAACCGCAACCTGGCCTGCATACATTTGGTTGAACTTTGCAGCATGGTTGACCAGTTGATCAAAAGCAAGCCCCACAAAGTCTCCAAACATGATTTCAACGACAGGCCTTGCACCCATCATTGCCAGCCCGACTCCCAAGCCAACGATCGCCGCCTCTGAAATGGGCGTATTTCGCACGCGATCAGGAAACTCGTCTGACAGTCCCTTGGTCACCTTGAACGCTCCTCCATAGGGCGACAAGATGTCCTCGCCAATCATGAGTATGCTGGGGTCTTTCGCCATCGCTTGCCTAAAGCAATCATTGAGGGCTGCAACCACACGTGACTTGGGCAATAGCGGAGCACATTGCCAACTTGAATCGATCCGAGAAGACACCGCATGTCGATAGACAGCAGGGACTTGCGCATCCGCCCAAGTCGCAGCCTCCTTAACTTGGCGCTCAAGCGTATCTATCCATGCGCGCTCCTCCCCTGTTGCATTGCCCAGCAGGATGTTGAGGGGATCCTTCCACTCAAAAGGCTCGACAAGTTCACGGGGCCGGGTATCGTCACCTTTCGAATGAGCCTTGAGTCGATAGGTATCGATATGCAAAAAGCGGGGGCGACCATCCTCACGCATCGCTGCAATCAATGTGGCTGCAGTCTGCGCCAGTTGCTCCCACTCCCAGGTGCTACCGACAGCCGAATCGATCCCGAAAGCTTCGGCGCGCTCTCGAACCCCCCCCGCCAGAGTTTCCGATTGGGACGTCGATTGAGCAAACTTATTGTCTTCCAAGACAATCAGTAAGGGCAAAGCCCATTTGGCCGCAATGTTGAAAGCTTCATAAATCACGCCTTCGCCCAGCGTGCCATCACCGATAAACACAACCGAAACATGCTTGCTCGCCCTCAGTTGCTGCGCATAGGCCAAGCCCGCAGCCACCGGCACGATGCCTCCTTGGATGCCATTGGAATAGAAGCCATCCTTGCACAGATGCTGGCTCCCACCCACTCCTGCACAGACACCCCCCTCTCGCCCCATAAGTTCAGCGAGGAGGCCCCTGATATCTCCCGTCTTCGAAATGAAGTGCCCGTGACAACGATGGTTTGAAAAGACGGTATCTCCAGGCAACAGTGCATCACATACCGCAGCGCCAGAAAACTCCTCACCAATACAGGTGTGCACCGTTCCGAACAGCTTGCCTTTGGCGAACAAGGCCAGAAGCTCCTCCTCGACGAACCTCGATAACAAGGCATTCTCGAGAATCCGTTTTCTTTGCTCTTTGCTCAGTCCCGTCATGTTTTCGTTCGCTCAGATTCGATTCAGGCGCGCGCTGGTATCAGGCGACCTCAGCCATACACACGAGGCCATGCATGCCCATCACCACACCCAGAATTGCCCAACCTTGCTCAAGTTCTTCCAGATCAGGGCACCCATGCCCCCCACTTGGTTGCGCCGCAACGCCACGTAGTCTTCCTGACTTTTGGTGAGTATGCGCCGTATGGATTTATTGCTCTCACCGCCCATTCTCATTTTTACTAGGACCCGAGGAAGATAGGCCACGCGAATCTCTCCTCGAGCAAAGTAGCGCAGGACTGCATCATAGTCACCTGAAATACGGAAAGCTGGATCGAAGCCGCCCCATCGGGTAATCACGGCCCTGCGGACAAACAATGTGGGATGTGGTGGCATCCACCCTCGCGCCAATGCCGTCCTGCTATACGGCCCTGCGCGCCACCGCCGGATGACCTGACTGCTGTTCTCACGTGCTACGTATTCCAAATCGCCATACACAGCATCCACGCCTCGAGTTTCGAACGCATGCAGCACATCCGAAAGAACATGTTCGTCGGCAAAAAAATCGTCGGAATGCATGAACCCGACCACATCGCCGTCAGCCAATCGAAGCCCCTTGTTCAGCGCATCGTAGATACCTTCATCCGGCTCGCTAACCAAAACCACATCTTCCGTCATCCTTGTACGGATGACATCCAGGGTCCCATCGGTGGAACCACCATCAATGATCACCTGCTGCACCCTGGCACCCTGCTGCGTCCGCACGCTGTCGAGCGCCCCCCCGATCAAAGCCGCTCGGTTATAGACCGCAGTGATGATGGAGAACTTCATACGCCAATATTCAGATGCGTTCGATGATCCAGTCACCCAACGCCAGCATGTCCATTTTGGTTCGCATGAAACAGTTGAGTGCCTCTTCGGGGCGACAAACAACAGGCTCGTTTTCGTTGAACGAGGTGTTCAGAACCATTGGCACCCCTGTCAACTCCGAGAAGCGGCTGATCAGTTTGAAATAGCGCGGGTTGCCTCTTTCATGCACGGTCTGCAAGCGACCAGACCCATCAACATGCGTCACGGCTGGCACCAACGCTTGCTTTCCCTCTTTGATCGGATAGACCTGCATCATGAATGGCACATCATCGGTTTCGTCAAACCACTCAGGCACGGCGTGCGACAGAACCGACGGCGCGAAGGGCCGAAAAGATTCCCGACGTTTGATTTTCAGATTCAGTACATCCTTCATGTCCGCGCGTCGAGGATCGCCAAGGATGGAGCGGTTTCCCAATGCCCTGGGACCCCATTCCATTCGCCCCTGAAACCAACCAATAACTTTGCCTGCCGCGATCGCCTGTGCAACCTGCTCACATAGATCCTGCTCGTCCGAGGCCCTGTTAACCCGACAGCCCTGGTCTTTCAAGGCAACCTGGCACCTGTCAAGCAACTCGACAACTTCCCTATCCGAGGCTGACGGGCCCCAATAAGCATGATCCATGGTGAAGGAGCGCGCCCCGCCCATTTCATGCCATACCACAAAGGCCGCACCGATGGCCCCACCTGCATCGCCAGCCGCAGATTGCACGTAGAGCTGCTTGAATGGCGTGTTCTTATACACCTTGCCATTGGCCACGGAATTCATGGCGCACCCGCCAGCCAAACAAAGATGGTCCATGCGATGCCGGCGATGGAGGACATTCAACAGACTGAAAAACGCTTCTTCATACATCGCCTGAACGGATCTCGCAATGTCCTTGTGTCGTTGCGTCAACTCCTCGTTGGCGGCTCGTGCAGGGCCCAGCAAAGACTCCAGTTCTGCTGTAAACAAGCGCCCGACGGAGGGGTCTCCACCACCCCACGCATATTCGATCTTTTCCTTGTGATGCCGAAAGTACTTCAGGTTGAGCGAGAACCGCCCGTCGTCATGAACCGACACAATCTCACGCATCTCTTTCATGAATACAGGTGATCCATATGGCGCCAAGCCCATCACCTTGTACTCGTCGCCGTAGTTCGGAAACCCCAACCATTGGGTCAGCGCTTGATAGAAGATGCCCAAAGAGTCAGGAAAGTAGATCTTCTCTTCTACAGTCAATTGAGCTCCGTGTCCAATGCCCCATGCAGCACTGGCAAAGTCGCCGAACCCATCGATTGACACAACGACAGCCTCATTGAAGGGGGACACATCGAATGCAGAAGACAAATGCGCGAGATGATGCTCAATGTGATGTACGCGGCCTCTGAAGCGGCCACCCAGAGCCTTCTCCAACTCCTCTTCGACACTACTACGTTCTTGCTTGTTCTTGAATCGACTCAAGATCATTTCCAACTCAGGTCGCTTGCCAAGGGTAAAACTGACCTTCTTCCACAAGTTGGCTTTGGCGTCCTGGTTGATTGCAAGATGATCGACTTCCTCCAGACCAACACCTGCCTCCTCAAGGCAATAGCGAATGGCTTCGGATGGAAAGCCGGCCCAATGCTTGAGTCGGCGAAAGCGCTCTTCCTCTGCCGCAGCAATCAGCACCCCGCCTTTCAGAATGCAAGCAGAAGAATCACCGTGATACGCATTGATGCCTAAGATGATGGTCATTGTGTTCTCTTGAGCAAAACGTCAGTTCAGTCTTGATATGGTTGTGCAGTCCCGCCTGAGGGCAAGCGTTCACGGTGTGCAACGAACCACACAGCGAATATGGAGGCGCCGCCATAAAGCAGCAACATGATGGTCAGGATTCTGAAGTAACTGAAGTTTTGATACCAGATTGCACGGAAGCCCATGAAACCCAACACCATGAACATGACCAGGTAAAAGTAGCTGCGAAACACGAGCCCTCTCACCAGTACGCGCCCCAGAAAAAACGAAATGAAACAGGGCACGCCAAACGCTCCGGCGAACCCAAAATTCCAGTAGGCCTCGGCAACTTCAAATATGCCGCCTTGCGACATGACCGTACCGAACAAGTCGGTTTTCAACTCGAGACCTTCAGGACGAGGCAACCCCAAGAATGACGGCGGAGAGATCAGAAGGTAGTTGAAGTAGCTGTTCCCATTAAGGAACCCAGTGATCCCTTGCTCTACCTGAACGATGGCACTGTAGAAGCCGCCCAACATCATATTGCCCGTCTCGAAGTACAGCATCTTGTGGCCATAGACATCACTGATGATGGAGCCTCGATCGTTGTCCTGCATGAACCGCCAGGCTTCAATAGGATCCAGCCCTGTGCGCCAGATCGCAAGGTAAGACGCCACCAAGTATCCAACACCCAAGGCAACCAGAATGCCGAGTGACCAATAAAGCAATCGAGGCAAGTCCAGTATGCGAATCGCCATGGATATCCGCGCATTGACCAGCAAGAGCAGGAGAATAAACAACTGCGGCAAGTAGTCTGCTCGGCTCCCCACCAGGATGCCCATGACCAGAGAACCGGCGGCCAACACGATAGGCCAACTTAGAAATCCACGAGGCTGAATGGCCGCCAATACAAGACAGGCAACGCCAATGTAGTGAAAGACGTTGAAAACGCCGAACTCAAGATCAAAGCCTTCTTGACCATCCGCGTACGCCTTGCCCTCTCCGACAAATCCGCCTGACTTCCACACATAAAGGGCACTGAAAATGATCACCATGAGCCCACCGATCCTCTGCAAGCGACGGCGACTGTCCGATTCTAAATAGAACAACGGCCTTTCACTGGCCATCCCTGACGTGGCCAAGGTCCAACCGATCGACACACCACACAAAGCCAGTGCCCCAGCCAAGACGAGGATTTGCGTATTGGCCAGGCTTTGATACTCCAGGCCAAAAGGCGCCACATAGACCTCGTTTGGGAATAGCGCCCACACTAGGGCTGCGCCCCAGACCAAAATCCAGATCAGAAAGTACCGAAAGACATACAGCAAGTTGGCACCGGAACTGGTGACAGCTACGATTCCGTGCAGACCGATCAGAACCGTCATCAACCAGAAATAGGGGAGCGACGGCCAGAACGAGGTCAGGCTGAAACACAGCGTCGAAGCGCCGGCGACAAAGAACGACCACATCAACGCACGGGCCGATGCAGCTCGTCCGGGCGTGCCAAACAACAACGGTAAGTCGCGGTTAATGTCCATGGTCTTGGGCAAGCTCGCGATAAATACGGGCACTCTCCGCCGCCAGCCGCGTCAGCTGCCACTGCGGGGGAACCTGCTCCCCTTCCCGCGCGGAGGTTGAGGCAAGCGCGCTGGTGGCAGTAGACAACTCTATCAAAGCCTCACGCAGCGCATCTATGGACTCCGCCTCTACAACCCGCGCCTGGTCGGCTACAGCCATCATGGCTTGAACATCTCCCACATCACTGGCAATACAGGCACAGCCCATCGCCAACGCCTCAAGCAACACAAGCGGACAGGCCTCACTGCGCGAAGGCATCACAAAGATGTCAGAGCTTGCCATCAATGCCCTGACCTCCTCCTTGTCGCGCCACCCCATGAACTCCACTCTCCTATCGGCCCCTGCGCGCTCTGCTTCGAGAGCCAGTTGACGAAGCTGATTGGCATAACCTGAGTGCGTAGCGAGTTCGGCACCAACGATCTTCAAATGGAACGGAGCACCATAGGCCTGCATGGCTTTCAACAGCAGGTCCTGTCCTTTCAATGGATTCAGGTTCCCCACCGTCAATACTCTCAAGATCCGACCATCATTCAAAGCCGATGGCGATACGTGCCACGCCGCGGCATTGAGTTGCGCCTGAGAAATCTGAGCTCTGCGCCAGAAGTCAAGATCGACAGCCCCGGGAAGCAGGACTGCATTCCGAATGCCGTAAACCGAAATTGCTTTGGAGGCCACGGTCGCCACTTGATGTTTGGTACCACGCAACAAGCGCATGCCAATCAGAACGAGTTTGCGAAATGCCGTGGTTGTCTCATGCAGTTGCCAAAGAACGGGCACACCGAGCAAGCGAGCAGCAATCAAGGGCGCCACATTGCCCCCCCCATGCACATGAAAAATCGCGTCTTCTGTGCGAATCTTTTTTCGCCAAACAAGCGAGATGATCAAAACAACATTCGCAACCACTTCAAAAAGGTAGAGCGGCGCCCACCAATGACGGAGGTTGAATAGTGCCAACTCGGTCAAGGGCCCCTTGCCAGACGTCAGCACCACCGCGCTCGACTGACCAGCGAGCGCCTCCCTCAACATATCCACATAGACATGTGGGCCACCGATACGGTGGTCCAGCAGAAAATGATAGATAGTCAACACGCAGAAGCCTTTGCCTGCGCACTGCTCTGCGGGGGATACATCACGGGCACCCCATCTTGGACGGGATAGTGATGTCCACAGGTTCGGCAGGACACGTATGCGGGCTGAAACGACAGCTCGATGCTCCCACACGCAGGGCAAGCAAGTAGCGAACGCACATCCAACTTGGCGTTGCGTCGCCGTTGCGAGAACGCGCGCCGCAGCAGGCTCACCAGGTGATAGCGCACGCCCAACTTCGCCGTCGCATATTCGCTTGCAGGCAAAGGCCAGTCGCATGAATCATCGGGGTTGTCGATCACGTAATCGATCTTGTCGTCCCAGTAGTACCTCACATAAAAAGGTCTGGGTTCGTCCGATGTGAATCGCAGAAACGCAGCGCACTTGATTTGGTTTTCGTAGCCATCTACTAGGTACGTGTCGTGACGCCAAGAGGGCTTCTTGAATATATGCAAGCGCCCCTGCTTGTGGTACACCTCAAGTCGATGAAAGCGAAACGGATTGATGCGCTCGAAGAACCCGTCCGGTGTTTCAATGTATCCAGCCTTACCCACCCGCATCAACTCTTGAATGAAGCGATCTGGGTCACTGGTGTGCTCCAAAACGTGGGATGCGATCACAAAGTCAAAAGACTTGTCTTTGAAGGGCATTCGCTCTGCTGCACCCAGAACCATCGGCCTGTCTTTGATGAGAGGCAAGTGGAACCGCTCCGGCGTATCCTCATAAGCATCCAGCAGCACATTGGCACGTGGGTACGGATTTCCGCCCGAACCGACATCGAGAACGAGCTCATCCTTTCCCACCGGGCAATGGAGTCGCCTGGCTGACCACGCCCACCTGCGCAGGCCGAGACCATCCAGTACGTCCATCAGGAATGATGTTTCTCGCCTCATTTGGAAGCCTCTACAAACAATGACTCTTTGGGTCGGTTGTCCAAGATCTTTATATCGGGTACCTGCCCGCCTTGGAGCTGACAGCGAACCACATCCTTGAAGCCTACCTGCTCAAGCAATGCTTTCAGCATCGGAAAGTCATACATGTACTTGTGCCTGGCAGATTGATAGTGCTTTGCGCCTGTCAAGCGATAGGCAAGCCGATGAACGATCGAGGGCAAACCCGCCACCAGGGCATTCAAGCTGCCATCGACGTTGATCCAACCCTTTGTGACGGCAAAGCCGCAACCTAGATTGACCTCAATGACCTCGCCTCTGGCCGGCAAGGAAACCTGGCGTCCCGCCTTGATCACAGCTAGCGAGCGGTTCATCGCCTCATTCGTAGACTTGATGACAATCATTCGACTCTCCCGGATGAAATCTCCTGAATCCAGTTCACAACGTTCTGCATTCTGGAGCCTACGTCATGCCCGTCTCGCCAGACTCGCATTCGTCCAGCGGTCGCAATGGCTTGCCTTTGCTCATCATCATTGAGAAGCCCTTTGATCTTGCTCACCATGTCATCCGCGTTGCGAAAAAGAATCGCCTCTCGACCATCTTCGAACATGTGAGCCAAATCATCTGAATATTCAGAAGCCAGCACCGTACCTGAAGCCGGAATTTCGAAGCACCGACGTGTATAGGTGTCTCGATTCAATCGAGAGAAAAAACACAGTGCAACTTTGGCACCACACAAGGCCGCGTTGTACTCATCTCCCCAGACCTGACGAACAGGACCTTGCGAATTGAGGACCGGCGAATTCTTAAGAAGTTCGTCCCACTCATGGCCTGGTCCGAAAATTCGAAGCCGCCAGCCCTGCCTCGCGATTTCCTCCAGGAGCGCCAGGCGACCGTCATCCTCAAAGTGTCCAGCAAACACGACGTCGCATTCAAAGTCTCGTCTCTGCCGGGCATTCAGGACAACTGGTCTGTTGCGCGACGGAATAAACCAAGAACGCAGCAGGCGCACTTCCCGCGCCCCACAACGCTCAAAGTCATTCAAATTGTGTTGCCGGTAGGCCAAAACAAGGTCATAAAGGGGAACACCCCGCAAAAAGTGACGCCACTTCCACATCGGATACTGCGGAGAGAATGGATCGTCGTTGTTGTACCCCACAAGAACCATGCCAGGCAGATTGTCTTTCAAGGTCTTAAGGGTGGACGGGAGAACATGAGTGCCCCGGTAAACGAACAAGGCGTCCGGCCTGGTGGACAAAGCCAGTCGGCGGAGGTCGGCGTTCAACCTCGAGACCAACGGGCCCAGCATGTATTTGTTCTGCGCCTTACCGGCAACCTCACTGAGGAATGGAAACCGTTGGCCAGCCTTGAAGTACTGGTGCCAGCCAAAACGGATCGACTCGTGCCCCAGGCCCAGCAACGCTGTATGAACCGCCTCTTCATGGAGTTCGGAATGCCAGTCACCGACCACCAGAACCTTCATTGGGGCTCCCCGCGATAAACGCCACCGATCGCTGGCGTGCGGCCCAATCGCTTTTTTATGGTGCCAATGATCACGTCCATGTTGTGGGCCCCCAGCACCAAGATCGCAAGGAAGTAGATCCAAAAAAGCGGATAGCGCCCAAGCCCCATCGTCGACAAGCTTTTGGCATACCGCATGAACTGCCACTTGGAAAGTCGCGCCTGAATGGAAAGCAAAGGATAGGCGTAATTGGCCATGTCCTTGAGAATAGGCTCGTAGATCGGCACCTGCCGCTCAGTAGCAACGAAGCTGGCGATCTCCAACATACCCCGAATGAAATGCAGGGACGACTCCGGCGTTTGCGCCTTAGGCTGGAACTTGCCCTTCTCCGCCTCACTGTTACCGAAGTCCGGCGTGCCGCCATTGCGGTACAACGCGATCACCTGAGGCAGGTAAACCGCATTCATGGTCACCAATAGCTCCGCCACCAAATACAGTTGGTAGAGCAAAGTGCCATCAAATCGACATGTCGCATGCGCCAGCGCTGCCTTCCGATGCAGGACCATACCGGGAATCACCACGGATCGGCGATAGACCGTGCCAATGGTTTGGGCCCCAGCGGGAAAGAACAGCTCACGATCAAAGTACTTGAACTCCTGAACGATGTTGGAAGGATCCCCTTCAAAAGCCGCATACGCACGCAGCACCACACCGACGTTTGAATGCCTAGCCAATACATCCGAGATAGTCTGCAGCGCATTTGGCGCCATCAAGTCATCGTTCCCCATAAAGAGCACGTAGTCGCCATCTGCCAACTCAACCAAACGCCGGAGATTGCCGTCATAACCCAGGTTGACTGGGTTCTCGTAATAATGAATTCGTCCGGGGTAGCGTCGCTCGTACTCTCGCGCAACATCAGCGATCAACGGTCGCTCTGGAGACCCATCCTCGGCGATCACCACGTCAAAGTTGCCATGTGACTGCGACAGTATCGAATCAAGCAACTGGCTCAACACTGACGCTCGGTTGTAAGCCGGGATGCACACTGATATTTTCAATTTCCTACTCCGGTGATCAGCGGTGCCCGAATACATTCTTGATGGCCACGGACAACACCATCAAGTTGAACAGACGCGCTCCATTGGCCCTTCCGACTTGAAGCCCGTTCACCAGGTCATCAACGATGTGTGCACTGACGTACGGCCGAAGGGTGTCAACCACATTGTGAAACCAGGCACAATCTGAACGGCGCAACCAGTCGTCCAAGGGGATGGAAAAACCTTGTTTGCGCGAAGTGTCCAACGCAGGCGGCAACAAGCGGCTCCCTAGGAGGCGCTGCAACCTGCGTCCTTCTCCTCCCCAGACCTTCCAACTGCTTGGAATCTTTCCAAACGCAAACTCGATCAAATTCACATCCAGGAATGGACAGCGCATTTCGAGCCCGGCAGCCATACTTGCTTGGTCCACCTTCATCAAGAAATCGTCCGCCAGAATCCCGTGAAAGTGAGTGCGGGTCATGGAATCGACTGGGTCGATCCCACCGTTGAAAAACGCCAGGCGTGAAAGCTCCGGCGCCAGGTACCGCTCATCGAGTTCTGCTTGCACCTCACGGGACATTACGTAGTACCTGGAGGCTGCATCGAAAAACGGGCTTCCCCAGATCAATGACTGATAGGCTCCGCCCCTTAGCGCATACAGACGGTTGCGCCCTTTGATCCCCGGAGGCAGCTTGCCCACCAACGTCGAAATACCCCTGAGCGCCCATTCTGGGACATATTTAAGTCGTGCGGCATCCAATGTGGCCGTCGTGTAGTCGCCGTACCCTGCGAACAGCTCATCACCTCCATCGCCACCCAAGGCGACCTTGACATGGGACGTAGTCAGCCTCGATATGAGAAAGGCAGGGATCAGCGACGAGTCTGCCAACGGCTCGTCAATCAGCGGAGCGATTTCATCCATGATGTCTATGGACGGCTGCTGCACTTCAAGCAGATGATGATCGGTACCAAAGTGTCTGGCAACGATGTCGGCGTACCCAGTCTCGTCCAAGTTGGACCCAGGCAAGCCCAGAGTAAAGGTTTTGATCGCACCGGAAGCACTCTGCGCAGCGCATGCCGTAATCAAGCTGGAATCCAATCCTCCTGAAAGCAAGATGCCTACAGGCACGTCGCTGCGTAGTCGCATACGGACGGCGTCCATCAACAATCGCTGCGCACAGTCGACCAGTTCTTGCGGGTCATCGGTCTGAGGTTGAGAAGGAGGCAGATCCCACCAACGCCAAGTCGTCAGCTCACCCTCTTCAGGGAAAAACCTCGCCGCATACCCAGGGGGAAGCTTGCGCACGCCCGAAGCGATGGTCAACGGAGACGGTATGTATCCCAGCGCGAGATAGTGGTTTAACGCATCAAGATCGACCTCACCGAGCAGATCTCTAGAAACAGCTTTCAACTCAGAGGCAAAGGCGAGCGTGCGTGCGCGATGCGCAATGAAGAGTGGCTTCTTGCCAGCTCTGTCTCTCGCAAGAAACAATGACGCATTCTCCGACGCGTTCCCGCTGTCCCAGATGGCCAGGGCAAACATGCCGTTGAACCGAGACAGGCATGACTGACCCCAGTGGCGATAGGCAGCAAGAACCACCTCGGTGTCACTTTCACTTTGAAACTGGTAGCCAAGACCCGACAACTCATCCCGAAGTTCAACGTAGTTGTAGACCTCACCATTGAAGACGATGACAAATCGATTGCACGGACTGCGCATGGGTTGGTGCCCAAGGGGAGACAAGTCCAGAATCGACAATCGGCGGTGCCCCAAGAGGACGGTTGCATCTTCGTTGCACCAGACGCCGGCATCATCGGGACCTCTATGAGCGATGCGGTCACGTTCCGCCAGGAATTGCTGGACCGGATAACCTGCCGGATCAATTCGTCCATTTATTCCACACATGCCTCACCCTTTGTATCGTCAGACCGGCACAAGCACATTCGTGGCTTTACTGAACGGAAGTGAACTGAATCACCCTGGCGGGATTACCTGCCACAACAGCATTACGCGGAACATCGCCAATCACCACGGCGCCAGCTGACACCACTGCGTTGCGGCCAATACGCACCCCAGGCAACACGATCGCGCCTACCCCGATCCAGACGTTGTCTTCGATGACGACCTCTTTGTCGATGTGAGGTGCCGTCGTACGGCAAGGGAACGCCAAGTCAAGCCCAGTAGACAGAATCTTCACCCCATAAGACAACACCACGTCTTTTCCGAACAGGATGCGTCCCGTGGCATTCAGATAGCAGGAGGGATTGATATGCATTCGTCCAGCGCAGTGAATTCGCTGGGGATGAACAACATGGAAGCGCCCATTCGAGACAACGTGCTTCCAGGCAGGACTGAATCGAAACCACCAGCAGACACGCAGCGGCTGAAGAAGACGGTCCAGTTTATCCAGTATGCGATACACAAGCATGTCAACGCTCCGCTACCACGACCACAGAAGTCGTGGCCATGTAAGGGGCCATGAACCGCCAACGACTCTCAAACAACACCTTCAATCGAGCATCGACCAACCATGGCCAGGCCATTCGCCGTCGAATGACTTGGGGCAGCCTGGCGTACAAGGACATAGGCATGGGTGGTGAACACACCTTGGAAAAGCCATTGGCCTTCAGTTGCATTGCCAGCTCTCGATAGGAGGTTTCATTGATATGCAGACCAGCAGCGGGCACACCTTTGCCTAAATATCGCTCGGTGCCGTCAAATGGCCCAAAATGTTTGTTTGAAGCAATCAGGATCAATCGGCCTGAACGTCGAAGCTTTCTTGCGCAAGCCTCAACCATCGCCGCGGCATCATCCGGGTGGAGATGCTCGTAAACGTCGTTGCAATAGATAACGTCAAATTCATCCTGCACCGCACCCAACAGCGCGACCGTGCCCACAATGACATGCTTGGGTGCCCCAAGCGGTTTGATCCGATTGATCAAGTACTCAGCCGCATCAACTGATGGCTCAATGAATGAATAAGAGCTCACGATATCCATCACCTGATGCGCGAATCCACCATTGCCGCTGCCTATCTCAAGGACATCCCGTTCTTCCATCAAGGGGCGCGCCAAAGCCACCACTGACGGTGTCACACCTTGATCCACACTCCCCTTCTGCACTTGAAGGCGCGTGAACTTGCCATAGGCTTCTCGGTATAGAAGCTCACGAACGGCCGCATCAGCGGTCGACTTGAGCCTCCTGCCGTAATACTCCTGTACCGCGAAGTACGCCATCTCGGAGAGCCCGAAGCCGGCCTCAACCATGCGTTGATGGGCCACGCGTTCAAGATCCACTTGGTGCGTGTCACTCAAGTAGCACACCACAGCATCGTAGTCCGACACATCGATGTCCACCGATTTCACACCTTCAGAGGAGGGATCACCCTGGACCGTCATCAGCGTCATAGAGAAACACCTTCATGACGGTGGGTGGCCAACCACGCCATCCATAAAAAATAGATCAACGCGTAACCGATCAATGCACCAACCACGCCGTTCAAGCCAAACAGCCACGCGCCAATGACGTTCATGGCTACCCCGGCTGATGCGGAAACCGTGTTGGCCAGAACCATGCGCTTGGACTGCAGCTCCGAATAGAGCTTCAACGCGAAGAACTGCCCACTGGTAAAGAGCCCACCCGCCGCGACAACCAATGGCAAGTATCCGGAGACCTCAGAGAATGAGGCAGCAACAAAAGTGCGAAAGATCAATTCATGGAATGCCCACGCGGCGCCTGACGCCAGCACCGTGAACATCAAGCTTGCCAAAGCAACCCTCCAGCCCAGATGATGAACAGACCGGTTGCGAGAAGCATCTGACGCATTGCCAGAGCGCTGAAAGAATATGGGTGAGAGGAACAACATCAGCACACCGCCAATGACGACGACAGGCGAGTATCCCAACTGATACAAGACGGCATATCGGCCAACCTCATCAACCGTACCAAACGCCAACAAGGACCACTTGTCAGTAACCTGTTGGGCCCATGTGAATCCGCCCCAAATGGCAAAGGGCATGGAGAAGTCCCGCATGCGCTTACGCCAATATGCAAAGCCATCTCTGGTCGGCTGCTCGTCCTGGAGCGGGTGAGTTTGGCGAAACTGCCTGAACTGCGACGCGAGCACAACCAAACTCGCCGCAGCGTAGGCGCTCACAACGACCTGGCTGCTACCACCGAGAACCCGCACCGCCAAGACGACCAGGGCGATCTTCAGCCAAGCATCAAGCGCACCATGAAATGCCACGGAAGCACGTCGCCTGGACGCGTTTTGTATCCCGTTAAAAGCAGCGTTGTATGTGCTCAGCAACGCGTACACCAAAGCACCCAGTGTCAGCAAGATGTACTGCCACCGCCTTGACGCCACCAACCCCACGAGAACCAGCCCACCGACCACCACCACAACCAGAGTCGCTCGCTGCATCAGACTGCCTGCGGCCGCCCGATACAGTGGAAAGCTCCGCTCCTCCATGGCTATCGCATAGTGGCGCGTGATCGTTGCCAGAATGCCGGCCATGACCACTTGATTGACCAAACTGACAACGGTCAACCCCAGAGACAACTCACCGTATTGGGCCGTACCCAGATGCTCCGTGAGTGTGCGAACCAGAAACAAGGAACCCAGAATGGAGGCGGCCTGACCAAGAACCACCCAGGCCCCCTCACGAGCCGTCGCCCTGACTTTGCGAAAGTCAACCATGATCAGGACATACGGCTACTACCGTGGCCGTCTGAACAAACCCAAAGAGCAGGATCACAAACGACGAAAAACCGATCAAGATTCACGAGCCCCCAATGGTATTCGCTGGCGTCATTTGCCTGGAGCAGTTCTCCATCACCTTACGCTTGCGCCACGCTGTCGTCACCAACAGATGGGCTATCACAAGGCCCAAGGCCCCTGTCGCCGCCATCATGACTGTCCTGACTCGTTGTGGCCTTGACGGACGCTCCGGTGGTTGAGCCACATCGACGACTTGAATGACAGCGCCCTCTCTGGCTTCATCAAGCTTCGCCATTTCAAACTGTTTGGCAAACATGTCAAACAGAAGTTCCTGATACTTGAATTCTCTGTAAGTACTGAGGTAGTCGCCGGAAGGCTCCCCTTTGGGGGCCACCTCCATTCGGCCCAACTGGGATTTCAACGCATCCAAGTTCGCATGCGCCAGCTTGACTTCGGCAGACTGCGGGGTTGCGATTCGCAATAGGGCATCCAGACGGACCTGAGCCTCCATGACCCGAGCTTTCACAGATGCGTAAGCATCCGCAGCAGCCTTGGGCTCAGCCCTCAATGCACCTTCGTTGATCCCACTTGCCTGCAACGCTCCTTGGGCGCTGGCCAAACGGTCCCTGGCCTTCTGCAATTGCTGCTCAAAGAACGCCCGTCGTTGCTGGGCCTCTGTGACGGCCAACTCCGAAGTCAACCGTCGAAGTTGTTCAACATATTCGTTGGCCACACTGGCTGCCCTGACTGGATCAGTATCGTCAACCTCAACCGACATCAAACCGCTGCGCTTTCCCGCATCGATGCGGACATAGGCAGCAAGGGCTCGTCGGGTGTCATCGCCATTTGCCGTTCCGTATACAGCCTTCAACTGGCGGGCTTCAATCACCCGATTGGCGACGTTCACTGACTGCATCAGTGCGATGTACTGATCTGTTGGGGTTCGTGCGCCGACTGAAGCACCAGTCAAACTGGCCAACGCGCCCAAAGATTGCATGGCCACGGCCGTGGCGCTTTGTGGCTGTTGAGGGGGCAAGAACACAGATCGCGCCGTGAAAACTGGTTGCACCAAGTACGTGGCGCCGAACGCCACAGCACCAACCAACAGCGGCCAGCCAACCAAAGATTTGCTGTTTCTCGCGATCAACTGGAGCAGGTCAACACCGCCCACGCTTGATTGATCTTGGTCATGCACATCCATCATCCGCCTCACTCACGCAATGTCTTGATCGCCGCAGCCCCAAGACTGAACTGATAGATGATCTGCGTGATGTCCTTCGCATTGCGCGTGAACACACTCCATGCGCTCTCGTGGTCCGTCTTTTCAGGCAACACGATCACGTCACCAGGTAGCACGCGTGCCCTACTCGGCGAACTGAACCACCCTCCGGTATCGGACAGCACACTGCCATCTGCACGCAAGACGAACAACTGATCAACATCAGCACCGCTCGTCAGCCCTGACTGGTTCAGATAGTCCTGAACCGTTGCCCCATCACGCCAGATCAAGGATGACTCGGTGTTGACCGACCCCAGCACGTACACAAAGTCTGGCCGGGCAGGCACCACCAATCGATCCTGGTTTTCCAGCCTCAAGGCGGGGAGCTTATTCGCTTGTACACCGTCTGAGACAAGCCCAAGCATGATCCGCCCGGAAGGCTTCAGATTGCGCAAACGATCCAGCGCTTGCCGTTGGGCCTGGGCTTCCGCCTGAATGCGCAATTGAGCGACACCTGCATCTGTACCCGACACGCTCGCGGCAGAGGAACTCAAACGCGTCTCAACTTGCGACTCCAACCGGCGCACCAGTTGATCAAGGTTGGCCGCTTGCGCACGCTTGACTTCTTCGCGATAGAAGGCGGCACCAAACAGATAGGCATCCGCCGTCAGGCCACCAGCTTGGTCGATCAAGTGAGGCAAGCCATCACCAGGGCGCATCTGGTAGATGCCTGGGCGCTGAACCTCACCTTCCACACGCACATAAACCTGCCGCTTGGCCTGCGGCACGCGCACATCGTTCACCGAAAACACCGTAACGACATCACCCGCTTGCAGGGGCAGGTTATCCGGGCTGTTTGCATCATCCAGTGCCTTGCCGAGGCTGAAAGGCAGCAGCTTCACGGACACATTGGCCACATCCACGCGTTCGATCACGGCATAGTCCAGGTTGATCTCGTCAACCAGATTGCCAATGCGACCAGCCAAGGTATCCACAGAGTCACCAACCTGCTTGGCGTTCTGCCCCGGTTGATCCGTCGGCCTGCCGTCGTATAGATTGAACGCATCAGATGCAACCGCATTGCGCTTGTCCTGATCGCTCAGCAAAACGTCGTTCTGGCGTTTCACTGAGGCCCTGGACATCAAGTAGGCACGATCAGGAATCAGATCGCGTATCTTCATGCCAGGGCGCCATGGATTTCGCACAGGCTGCGCCACGGTCCCGCGCAAAGTCACAGCATTGCCAAACTCAGGCACCAACTCCGAGACGGTCAGGATGTCGCCGCTCTTGAGTTTTCTGGCCAAGCCGGAGCCATCCAATGCAAACACCTCGACGCTACGCGCAGGCTTCTTGTTGGGATCCAAGCGCTCCAGTTGCGCACGCTTTGGATCAGCCACCACAGGCAATCCACCAGCCACAGCCAGCATGGCCCCCAGCGTTTCACCGTCATTGGCCAGTTCATAGACGGCCGAGTTGGACACCTTGCCCGACAGCGCCACGTAACCGCGCGCAGCAGGAATCACGATGGTGTCGCCATCCTGCAGTTTGATGTCAGCGGATTTGTCGCCCTTGGCCAGGAAGGTATAGAGGTCAAGTTCGGTCACCAGCTTTTCAGCACGCTTGACCTGCACGCGTCGCATGCTGCCCGTTTGGCTGGGGCCACCGCTGGCAAACAAGGCAGAGATGAGTGTCGAGTTGCTGGACAACGCGTAAGAACCAGGCTTGCGTGCCTGCCCGACCACGTACACAGTGATGCCGCGCAATTGCCCCAAGGTCACGCTCAGTTGGAAATCACGGTAGTACTTGCCGACTGCAGCACGAATCACATCCTCTGCCTGGCCGCTGCGAATCCCACTCAAATTGATCTTGCCAATGCGTGGAATGTGGATCTGGCCATCACGGTCCACCACGGCCCGCACGTCGATGTCGACCGAGCCCCACCCGCGCACCTGCAACTCATCGCCAGGCCCGACGCGGTAATCGGGCGACACTGGTGTGTTGCCCTGCGGCACATACAGTGGGGAAGCTGACTGGCTGAAAAAACCTGAGCCAAAGAGTGGCAAGGCCTGCCCCGACGTTTCAAGCACGAAACGTTGGAAATCATTGGGGGGAAGGGCCTTGGGCGGCGCCGACAAGGCACCAGGCCCACCACTGAGCCCCGCTTGAAGCGCACGGTCGTCCGATGAGGCGCTTTGCCGAATGACAGGCAGAGCGGTAGCCCCAGACTCGTTGCCCTGAACAACACCCGCCGATGCGCCGCTGCCAACACGCCCGGACGAGCTCCCGCCCCCGCTGAACTGCCCATACGAAGGCGGCACCACCACGGACAAAGACAACAACAAAACCAGTATTCGGCTTACCGGGTGCAGGCGGCGCTGTGTCATGACCCCAATTCTTTCATCTGAAAAGCTCGGTTCATTGTAGGGGCGCAACCCCCTTGAATCGGGGCGTTGCGCTGATGCGACCGCGCCATGGCAATCCCCAATGTCCGCCCCGGATCACACCATAGCTATTTCTTATCGACAACATACAAGCGATTGACTTCCATTATTTTCAGCACAAGCCTACAGTAACCACATCGCAGCCGAATTCACCCAACAGATACTTAAGGAGCCCACCATGAGCACCCCCTTCCACGATCCCGCCTCGGTCACCATCCAGAACCTGGAAGCCGCGTTCGCCGGTGAGTCCATGGCCCACATCAAGTACCGATACTTCGCCAAGCTCTGCCGCGAAATGGGTGACGAAGAAACCGCCCTGCACTTCGAGCACACCGCCGATCAGGAGATCCTGCACGCTTTCGGCCACCTCGATCTGCTCTTCCCCAAGGCCAACATGAGCCCGGCCAAGGCGCTGCAGTTCGCCATCGAAGGCGAAACCTACGAATACACCACCATGTACCCGAGCTTCAGAAACGCCGCAGTCGAGGAAGGCCGCACGGATGCCGTGAAAGAGATCGACGAGCAGATTGAAGAATCCAAAGTGCACGCGGCACAATTCAAGGCTGTGCTCGAAAAAGCTGCCAAGCGCTTTGCCGCGCTGGCCAAGGTCGAGGAAAAGCACGCCAACGCCTACCAGGCGGTGCTGGACAAGATTTCGGCCTGATTCGGGTTCAAGTCGCCACTTTCAAACGCCGACATCGTTGAGCGTGGCGCCGAATCCCCCTTTTTGACGCGTGCAAGCCCGGGGCGCCGCCTTGACTTGCATCAGAATCCACCTCCGTTTTTGGAAGAAACGAACATGAAAACTTATCAATGCGTTGTCTGCGGCTACATCTATGACGAAGCCAAGGGCGCACCTGAAGATGGCATCGCTCCCGGCACCAAGTGGGAAGACGTGCCCGACACCTGGGAATGCCCGGACTGCGGCGTCGGCAAGTCCGACTTCGAGATGATCGAGATCTGATATGAGCGAAGCGGTCGTCATCATCGGCTCGGGTCTGGCTGGCTACAACGTGGCCCGCGAACTGCGCAAGGCCGACGCCAACGTGCCCATCGTGGTCGTCAGCCGAGACCACGCGGGCTTCTATTCCAAGCCCATGTTGTCCAACGCCCTGGCGGGCAAGAAAACGGCCGCCACGCTGGTGATGAAGACCGCCGAGAAGATGTCGGAAGACATCAAGGGCCGCGTGATCGCCAACAGCGAGGTCACCGGCATCGACACCCAGGCCCGCACCCTGACCCTGGCTGGCGGCGAGGTGCTGCCTTACCGCGATCTGGTGCTGGCCCTGGGCGCCGACCCGATCCGCCTGCCCTTGACTGGTGATGCGGCTGACACCGTGCTGTCCGTCAATGATCTGGATGACTTTGCGAAGTTCGCCGAGGCGCTGGACACGGCCGCTGGCGGCCAGCCCGTCAAGCGCGTGGCCATTCTGGGCGCCGGCCTGATCGGCTGCGAGTTCGCCAACGACCTGCTGCACCGCGGGATCGAGCCCACCGTGCTGGATCTGGCCGATCGCGTGCTGTCGCGCCTGTTGCCGCCCGAAGCCAGCCAGTTGCTGCAGGACAAGCTGCAAGCCGGTGGCACGAGCTTTCGCTTTGGCGTGGGCGCCAGCAGCATCGACAAGGCCGGCAATGGCCTGAAGGTGACGCTCAGCGATGGCAACACGCTGGAGACCGATCTGGTGCTGTCGGCCATCGGCCTCAAGCCCCGCACGCACCTGGCCACGCAAGCCGGCGCTGAGGTGGGGCGAGGCGTGAAGGTCAACCGCGAGTTGGCCACCAATGTGCCGCACGTCTACGCCGTGGGCGATTGCGCTGAGGTGGAAGGCCATCTGCTGCCTTACGTGATGCCACTGATGCAGCAGGCACGTGCGCTGGCCGCCACGCTGTCGGGCAAGGCCACACCTGTGGCTTACCCCGCCATGCCCGTGGTCGTGAAGACGCCCGCCTGGCCCACCGTGGTGTGCCCGCCGCCTGCCAACGCGGCAGGCCAATGGGTGGTGACGAGCACGGAAGAATCGGTCGAAGCCCGTTTCACGGCCGCCGATAACCCTGAGCAACTGCTGGGCTTTGCCCTGCAAGGCAAGGCCGTGACGCAACGTCAGGCCATGGCAGCCCTGGTACCGGCCATCCTGGCCTGAGCCTCGGTCAAAACTGCCTCATGAGCCCGCTCGGGGCTCATGCACCGATTCAACCGGCCCGCGACACTGTGTCAGCGGCCGGTTTGAACACGCACGCGGATTGCGTTAACCTTAAGCCCCTTTTTGGCCAGCACCTCGATCAGGCGCGGCTGAAGCTGGCGCAACTTGGCTGACACGGCCGCGTTGGCGGCCAGCAGCGTCCATCCTTCGTCGTCGACCGGGCCTGCCTTGACATAAGGGGCCATGGCTGGCGGCAGGAAGACGCGCACTGCCTCCAGGCACGCCTGAGACATCTGCAGCCTCTGCATGAGGCTGGCAAGCTGGTTCGAGCGCCCCATGGCCGTGGTCACCTGAGGTACGTCAGGTGTCATGGGCTTGTAAGTGGCGGTTCGGGTGTAGCGGCTTGCGCTCATAGGACGTCAGGCCAGGTGGTTGGCAGGCTCAAGATTCAGATGGTTCGATGCGGAAGGTTCTTGCATGCAGATTTTGATCACGACCAGCGCCCTGTCGCGAACCCGCGTGCTGCAGTTTACGCCCGTGACCCTGGTGTTGGCACTGTTGGCGCTGGCCCTGCCGACGATGATGCTCAGCCTGATGCTCTACCACGCGGTGGTGCTCAAGGCCGCGCACGAGCACTGGCCGGTGATCTCTCAGGCAGTGCGTTACGTGGAGCAACAGGAGTTTGCGCAACGCGATCGTTACATGCGTGAGAACCTGGATGCGATGGCCGCCAAGGTGGGTGACCTGCAGGCCAAATTGATGCGGCTGGAGGCCGTGAGCGAGCGCGTGGCCGGCATGGCAGGCATGAAGCCCGACGAACTCAAGAAGATCGAGGCGGAACCCAAGGGCGCATCTGGCGGCCCCCTGGTCAGCATGCTGGACGACAAACCCACATCTCGCATCCTGCAGGAACTCAATGAGCACATGGGCCATTTGCAGGCAAGCAGTGAGCGCGATGCTGATGTGTTCACCCTGATCGAGTCCCATCTGTTTGAAAAGCGACTGGAAGCCTTGATGGTGCCCAGCAGTGCGCCCGTGATCGGCCCGGTCGGATCGGGCTTCGGCTTTCGCACCGACCCGTTCACGCATCGCCCGGCGCTGCACACGGGGCTGGATTTCCCGGCTGATCCGGGCACGTCGATCATGGCGGCCGCCGGTGGCGTGGTGCTGTCGGCTGGGCCTCATCCGCAATACGGTCAACTGGTGGAGCTGGATCATGGCAACGGCCTGGTGACCCGCTATGCCCACACCTCGCGCATGTTGGCCAAGCAAGGCGATCTGGTCAAGCGCGGCCAGAAGATCGCCGAGGTCGGCAACACGGGGCGCTCAACCGGCCCGCACCTGCACTTCGAGGTGCTGGTGGAAGGGGTGCAGCAGAACCCGGCCAAGTTCCTGGCCAGCCAGCCACCTGCTGGCGGCCCCGGTTCACCAAAGAGCAACATCGCCTCAATAAAATAAGCCTTCATGCAGGGTCGCACAATCAAGCGTCTGGGCTGGCACCTGCTGCTGGCCCTGGTCATGCTGCTGATGCAGCAGGCCGGCTTGCGCCACGCCCTGCAACACACCACGCGTGACGATGGCAACCAGGCGCACACCCTGTGTGTGGAGTGCCTGGCCCATCACGCGGCAGATGCCAGTGTGGCGCCCTCCAAGGCTGCACTGGCACTGGCCCATTTCGAGCATGTGCAGACTGCGGACACCGCTCAGCCGCAATGTGCTGGAAGCGCGCCCGGCGCCTACCTCGCACGCGCACCGCCTGCCCTCTTTTCTGCCTGATTCGTTCACGCCTGACGGGCCGTGCGACGCTGCATGCGTTCGCCCGCCCTGCCTGGCGTGTGCCTGACGATCCTGGCCACCTGAGCACTCAGGCTGGCCGCAGAAGAGACTTTTCCATCATGCGTATTCATTCGTCTGGCCGCGAAGGCCTGGACGCGCACGGCCATGCCGCCGCCGCGTCATCATCCTCATCACAACTGACATCGCCCCTGCCATCCTCCATGGCACGCACGGCCGCCTTGGGTGCCATGAGCATCCTGGCCACACTGGCCACGCACGCGCAAGCGGCGGCGGCCACTCCAACGGTCACGACCAACGCGGACGCACAGACCGTATCGGAGCTGCGCCGCCAAATTGACGACATGCGTCGGCAATACGAGACCCGACTCAAGGAGCTGGAAGCCCGCCTGGATCAGGTTCAACAAGCACAGACAGGCTCGCCCAACGCGGCACCTGCGGAGCCGGTATCGCCAGCCAGCACGGCCAATGGCTTCAATCCCATGGTCACGGTGATCCTGAGTGGCACGTATGCCAGCCTGTCCAAGGACCCAGGTACCTGGCGGCTCAGCGGCTTCATCCCCGGCGGCGACGAGATCGGACCTGGTCAACGCGGCTTCAGCCTGGGTGAGTCCGAGCTCACGCTCAGCGCCAACATCGACCCCTGGTGGTATGGCGCACTGACCCTGGCGGTGTCGCCGGAAGACACGATCTCGGCCGAAGAAGCCTTTGTGCAGACCACAGCGCTGCCAGCAGGACTCAAGCTCAAGGTGGGCCGATTCTTCTCGGGCCTGGGTTACCTCAACGAGCAACATGCCCACACCTGGGACTTTGTGGATGCACCGCTGGCTTACCAGGCCTTCCTGGGCGGCCAGTACAAGCAGGAGGGCGTGCAGCTCAAATGGCTGGCCCCCACCGATCAGTTCATCGAACTGGGCGCGGAGCTGGGCAATGGCCACAGCTTCCCTGGCAATGACCGCAACCGGAATTCGGCCGGCTCTGTCTCACTGTTTGCCCACACCGGTGGCGACTTGGGCAAAAGCCACAGCTGGCGTGCCGGCCTGAGCTGGTTGAGCACCAAGGCTCAGGACCGCGCCTGGGATGCCGTCGATGCGGCTGATCAAAGCGTGAGCAACGCCTTCACCGGCAACAGCCGCATGTGGGTGGCCGATGCCGTATGGAAATGGGCGCCGAACGGCAATGCCAAGGTCACCAACTTCAAGCTGCAAGGCGAGTACTTCCGCCGCACCGAATCCGGCGAGGTGGTGTACGACACGGGCAATGCGGCCACACCTGGCGATTACCGCTCGGCGCAATCGGGCTGGTACCTGCAAGGCATCTACCAGCTCACCACGGGCTGGCGCGTCGGCTTGCGTCATGACGAGCTCAACAGCGGCACGGTGGACTACGGCCTCAACACGCCAAGCCTCGTGCTGACCGACTACAAGCCCCAGCGTGACAGCCTGATGCTGGACTGGTCGCCCAGCGAATTCAGCCGCTGGCGCCTGCAGGTGAGCAATGACCGCTCACGCGAAGGCGTCAACGACAGGCAACTGTTCCTGCAGTACCAGATGAGCCTGGGTGCGCACGGCGCCCACAGCTACTGAGCCACGCGATGAACATGATTCGGAGCACACACATGACGAAGTTTTCTGCCATCCGCGGGCTGTCCATCGGTGCAGGCCTCGCGCTCAGCCTGATCAGCCCACACGCGCAAGCCATCAAGGTCTTTGCCTGCGAGCCTGAATGGGCTGCCCTGACCAAGGAACTGGCCGGCGACCAGGCCAGCATCTACACCGCCACCAACGCCCTGCAGGATCCGCATCAAGTGCAGGCCAAACCCAGCCTGATCGCCGCCGTGCGCAATGCCGAACTGATGGTGTGCACGGGTGCCGAGCTGGAAGCGGGCTGGTTGCCCGTGCTCTTGCGCCAGTCTGGCAACCCGGCCGTGCAAACCGGCCAGCCCGGCCAGTTCAACGCGGCCGACTACGTGCGCAAGCTGGAGGTGCCCACCCGACTGGACCGTGCCGATGGTGATGTGCACGCATCCGGCAACCCGCATATCCAGACAGATCCGCGCAACATCGCGGCAGTAGCGCAAGCCTTGGCCAAACGCCTGGCTGAAGTCGATGCAGCGCATGCGACGGTCTACCAGGCGCGCCTGGCAGATTTCAACACGCGCTGGAACCAGGCCATGACGCGCTGGACGCAAGCGGCTGCGCCACTCAAGGGCATGCCCATCGTGGTACAGCACAAGGGCTTTCCTTATCTGGAGGCCTGGCTGGGCCTGACCCAGGTCACCTCGCTGGAGCCCAAACCAGGCGTGGAGCCCAGCAGTGCCTACCTGTCCACCGTGCTCACCCAATTGCAGAAGCAACCCGCCAAGGTGATCATCCGCGCCGCCTACAACGATGGGCGCGGGTCGTTATGGCTGTCGGAGCGTGCGCGCATCCCGGTGGCCGTGCTGCCCTTCACCGTGGGCGGCAGCGACAAGGCCAAGGATCTGTTCGGCCTGTTTGACGACACCATCGAGCAACTGCTCAAAGCCAGCAAGGGATAAGCGCCATGGGCAGCCTGAGTGTGCATGAGGTGGACTGGTCCATCGTAGGCCCGGCCCTGATCGCCGGTTTGCTGGTGCTGGCCACGCACGTGCCACTGGGGCTGCAGGTGCTGCGCAAGGGCATCGTCTTCATCGACCTGGCGATCGCGCAGATCGCCGGGCTGGGGGTGATCGCAGCCGACGCGCTGGGCTGGGAGCCGCAAGGCTGGGCCGTGCAAGGTGCAGCGGTGCTGGCCGCCCTGAGCGGTGCAGCCTTGCTGACCTGGACCGAAAAACGCTGGCCCGAGATCCAGGAGGCCCTGATCGGCACCCTGTTTGTGCTGGCTTCCTGTGTGGGCATTCTGCTGCTGGCGGGCAACCCGCATGGCGGTGAACACCTCAAGGATCTGCTGGTAGGTCAGATTCTGTGGGTCTCGACCGGGCAACTGTGGGCGGTGGCCGGCCTGTCAGCGTTGGTGCTGGCCCTGTGGTTCGGCCTGGGCGCGCGCCTGGGGCGGGCCGGTTTTTACCTGCTGTTTGCCCTGGCCGTGACGGCCTCCGTTCAACTCGTTGGGGTCTATCTGGTGTTCAGCAGCCTGATCATGCCGGCGCTGGCGGTGCGAAACGCGCTCCCTGGACGGCAATTGACGCTGGCCTGGGGGGCGGGCGCCCTGGCCTACGCCCTGGGGCTGGCTTTGTCCGCCATGGTGGACATGCCCTCCGGCGCAGTGGTCGTGCTGGCCATGGCGCTGATCTGCATCGCCTTGAGTGCCATGATCCGAAAACGGCCTGAAACGCCCTGAAACAAGTTCCCCGCCCTGCACCCTTGAATAAGGGCGGGGAAAGCCCCTCCTAGGAAGGACGCGAGCGCGTCGCAGAAGCGTCACCCCTGGGTGCTACACTTTTTGGCTTTGGTTGACTGGGGAAATTGTCCCTGGCGGCCTCGTGCTGACCACGTGGTCAACACACCGATCGATTGGATTGATAGCTCCATGTTGCCCAAGATACTGACTTCGATTTTTGGTAGCCGTAACGAACGCCTGCTCAAGGAGTACCGGCGTACGGTAGCCAAGATCAATGCGCTGGAGCCCACTTTCGAGCCCTTGAGCGACGATCAACTGCGCGCCAAGACCGAAGAGTTCAAGCAACGCGTGGCCAAGGGCGAGTCGCTCGACGCCATCCTGCCCGAGGCGTTTGCGTTGGTGCGTGAAGGCTCCAAGCGCGTCTTCAAGATGCGCCACTTCGATGTGCAGATGCTGGGCGGCCTGTCGCTGCACAACGGCAAGATCGCCGAAATGCGCACCGGCGAAGGCAAGACGCTGACCGCCACCCTGCCCGTCTACCTCAATGCCCTGAGCGGCAAGGGCGTACACCTGGTGACGGTGAACGACTACCTCGCACGCCGTGACGCCGAGTGGATGGGCAAGCTCTACAACTTCCTGGGTCTGAGCGTGGGCATCAACCTGCCCCAGATGCCCCGCGAAGAAAAGCAGGCTGCCTACGCCGCCGACATCACCTACGGTACGAACAACGAATACGGCTTCGACTACCTGCGTGACAACATGGTCTACGAGCTCGAAGACCGTGTGCAGCGTGGCCTGAACTACGCCATCGTCGACGAAGTGGACTCGATCCTGATCGACGAAGCCCGTACACCGCTGATCATCTCCGGCCAGGCCGAAGACCACACCGAGATGTATGTGCGCATCAACGCCGTGGTGCCCAAGCTCAAGAAGCAAATCGGTGAAGCCGACCCGCGCACCGGCGAAGGTGTGATCGAGCCCGGCGACTTCACCGCCGACGAAAAATCCCGCCAGGTCTTCCTGACCGAAGACGGCCATGAAAACGCCGAGCGCCTGCTGCTGGAAGCCGGCCTGCTGGTCGAAGGCGCCAGCCTGTACGACGCGGCCAACATCACCTTGATGCACCACGTGTACGCCGCCCTGCGTGCGCACCACCTGTTCAACAAGGACCAGCATTACGTGGTCCAGAACGGCGAAGTCGTCATCGTCGATGAATTCACCGGCCGCCTGATGGCTGGCCGCCGCTGGTCCGATGGCCTGCACCAGGCCGTTGAAGCCAAGGAAGGCGTGCACATCCAGGCCGAGAACCAGACGCTGGCCTCGATCACCTTCCAGAACTATTTCCGCATGTACGGCAAGCTCTCGGGCATGACCGGCACCGCCGACACCGAGGCCTATGAATTCCAGGAAATCTACGGTCTGGAAACGATCGTCATCCCCCCCAACCGCATCCTCGCGCGCAAAGACCAGCTCGATCTGGTCTACAAGACCGCCAAGGAAAAGTATCAAGCTATCGCTGCGGACATCAAGGAATGCCATGAGCGTGGTCAGCCAACCCTGGTTGGCACAACCAGCATCGAAAACTCTGAACTGATCGCGCAACTGCTGACCCGTGAAGGCCTGCCACATCAGGTGCTCAACGCCAAGCAGCACGCCCGCGAAGCCGAGATCGTGGCCCAGGCTGGCCGCCCTGGCGTGATCACGATCGCCACCAACATGGCCGGTCGTGGTACCGACATCGTGCTGGGTGGCAACGTCGAGAACGACATCAAGCTCATCGAAGCCGACGAGGCCCTGGATCACGCGGCCAAGGAAGCCAAGATCGCTGCCCTGAAGGCTGAGCAGGCCAAGCTGAACGAGCAGGTCAAGGCCGCTGGCGGCTTGCGCATCATCGCCACCGAGCGCCACGAATCGCGTCGTATCGACAACCAGTTGCGTGGCCGTGCCGGTCGCCAAGGTGACCCAGGTTCCTCGCGCTTCTACCTGTCGCTGGACGATCCGCTGATGCGCATCTTTGCCGGTGACCGCGTGCGCGCCATCATGGACCGCCTGAAGATGCCCGAAGGCGAAGCCATCGAAGCCGGTATCGTGACGCGCTCCATCGAAAGCGCCCAGCGCAAGGTGGAAGGCCACAACTTCGACATGCGCAAGCAGCTGCTGGAGTACGACGACGTGTCGAACGACCAGCGCAAGGTCATCTACCAGCAGCGCAACGAGATCCTCGAAACCGTGGAC